>NZ_JCABYI010000024.1:0-67675 GCF_059499305.1 Delftia sp. | reverse complement strand
TACCAGCTGAGCTAAGAGCCCCAAAAACAAGTCTGCGCTGCAAACGAGACCGCAATTATGCGGCATTTTTGGCGTGCTTGCAGGAAGACACGCCAATTTTTTGGTTCATGGCGCGATCTCGGCATGCGCGGCCTGCGTGACGTCGGGAACGCAGGCACAAAAAAAGGCGGCCGAAGCCGCCTTGCCTTGGTGTCTGCGCTTACATCAGCAGATGTTCGCCTGCGTTGTCACCGCCCAGGATCACGTAGTTGACCTTGCGGATGTCCATCAGCTTCTTGCCGCCCGAGTAGCTGATGGAGCTTTGCACATCCTGCTCCATCTCGATCAGGGTGTCGGCCAGAAGTCCCTTGACGGGCTCGAGGATGCGTTTGCCTTCGACGTGCTTGTACTCGCCCTTGTTGAAGTCCGAGGCCGAGCCGTAGTACTCCTTGAAGCGCTGGCCGTTTTCCTCGACCGTCTGGCCCGGCGATTCCTCATGGCCCGCGAACAGCGAGCCGATCATCACCATGGTGGCGCCAAAGCGCACGCTCTTGGCGATGTCGCCGTGGCTGCGGATGCCGCCGTCGGCAATGATGGGTTTGGTGGCCACGCGCGCGCACCACTTGAGCGCCGACAGCTGCCAGCCGCCCGTGCCGAAGCCCGTCTTGAGCTTGGTGATGCAGACCTTGCCGGGGCCGATGCCGACCTTGGTCGCGTCGGCGCCCCAGTTCTCCAGGTCGATCACGGCTTCGGGCGTGCCCACGTTACCGGCGATCACGAAGGACTTGGGCAGCTTTTCCTTGAGGTAGCCGATCATGTTCTTCACGCTGTCGGCATGGCCGTGGGCGATGTCGATGGTGATGTATTCGGGGCACAGGCCTTCGGCGACGAAGCGGTCCACGGTGTCGTAGTCGGGCTTCTTGACGCCCAGCGAGATGGAGGCGAAGCAGCCCTTGCCCTGCATCTCGCGCACGAACTGCACGTTGTCCAGGTCAAAGCGGTGCATCACGTAGAAGTAGCCGTTGCGGGCCAGCCAGGTGCAGATGCTTTCATCCACCACCGTCTTCATGTTGGCCGGCACGGCCGGGATGCGGAAGGACCGACCGCCCAGCTCCACGCTGGCATCACACTCCGAGCGGCTTTCCACGCGGCACTTGCGCGGCAGCAGCAGGATGTTGTCGTAGTCGAAGATTTCCATTTGATTCCAAGCTCCATGAAAGGTCGCGGCAGGAACATCCCTCCGCGATGGGGCGCTTGGCTTGGAGGCCGGTCTTGCGGGCGGCGCGGGCGGGCCGCGTCGCCAGGGCGGCTGTGGCCCGGGCACAAAAAACCGGACCGCAAGAAACTTGGGCCCGGTGATTGATTCTATACGTTGCCGGCGGCGGGCCCGGGCGCCCTGTCGATATAGCGGTTATAGCAATGGCGTTATGGACCGGGAAGATGCGCTGCATGTGTCGAATGCGGGAAATGCAGCATGGCTTTCCCCGCAGGCCGGGGCGCTTCCTACAATGCCGGGATGTTCCCGATCGATCTGCTCGACGGCGCCTCCGGTGCCGCACCCGCCTCCAACTCCCCTTTGCTGGCCAACCTCAACGAGGAGCAGCTCGCTGCCGTCACGCTGCCGGCCGGCCATGCGCTGATCCTGGCCGGCGCCGGCTCGGGCAAGACGCGGGTGCTGACCACGCGCATCGCCTGGCTGCTGCAGACGGGCCAGGCCACGCCGGGCTCCATCCTGGCCGTGACCTTCACCAACAAGGCGGCCAAGGAAATGCTGGCGCGCCTGTCGACCATGCTGCCCTACAACGTGCGCGGCATGTGGATAGGCACCTTCCACGGCCTGTGCAACCGGCTGCTGCGTGCCCACCATCAGGCGGCAGGGCTGTCGTCCACCTTCCAGATCCTGGACACGCAGGACCAGCTGTCGGCCGTCAAGCGCCTGTGCAAGCAGTTCAACGTGGACGACGAGCGCTTCCCGCCCAAGCAGCTGCAGTACTTCATTGCCGGCTGCAAGGAAGAGGGCATGCGCCCCGGCGACGTGGTGGCCAATGACCCGGACACGCGCAAGAAGGTCGAGATCTACCAGCTCTACGAGGAGCAGTGCCAGCGCGAAGGCGTGGTCGATTTCGGCGAGCTGATGCTGCGCTCCTTCGAGCTGCTGCGCGACGACGCCGCGCTGCGCGCCCACTATCAGCGGCGCTTTCGCCACATCATGGTCGATGAGTTCCAGGACACGAACAAGCTGCAATACCAGTGGCTCAAGCAATTGGCGGGCGACGTGGTGGATGGCCGCCTGCAGGCCCTGGGCAGCGTGATCGCCGTGGGCGACGACGACCAGAGCATCTACGCCTTTCGCGGTGCGCGCGTGGGCAACATGCAGGACTTCGTGCGCGAGTTCGATGTGCGCCAGCAGATCAAGCTGGAGCAGAACTACCGCTCCTACAGCAACATCCTGGACTGCGCCAACGCGCTCATCAGCCACAACAGCCAGCGCCTGGGCAAGAACCTGCGCACCACCCAGGGCCCGGGCGAGCCCGTGCGCATCTACGAGGCGCCCACCGATATGGCCGAGGCGCAGTGGATGGTCGAGGAAATCCAGCAGCTCGTGAAAAAGGACGGCTGGCAGCGCCAGGAAATCGCCGTGCTCTACCGCAGCAATGCGCAAAGCCGGGTGATCGAATCGCAGCTGTTCAATGCCGCCATTCCCTACCGCGTGTACGGCGGGCTGCGCTTTTTCGAGCGCGCCGAAATCAAGCATGCGCTGGCCTACCTGCGCCTGCTGGAGAACCCGCACGACGACACCAGCTTTTTGCGCGTGGTGAACTTCCCACCGCGCGGCATCGGCGCGCGCAGCGTGGAGACGCTGCAGGACGCGGCGCGCAGCGCGGGCTGCTCGCTGCACGATGCCGTCTCGGCGGTGGCGGGCGCGCCGGGCGCCAAGCTCGCAGGCTTTGTCGCCAAGATCGACGTGCTGCGCGAGCAGACCCAGGGCCGCACGCTGCGCGAGATCATCGAGGCCATCGAGGAAGAAAGCGGCCTGCTCGAGCACTACCGCAACGAAAAGGAGGGCGCCGACCGCATCGAGAACCTGCAGGAACTCGTGAACGCGGCCGAGAGCTTTGTCACCCAGGAAGGCTTTGGCCGCGATGCCGTGGCCCTGCCGCTGGACGAGCACGACGGCGCCAGGGCGCTGACGCAAAGCCCCGCCAGCCAGGGCCTGGACCCTGCGCTGCCGCTGCTGGACACGCCGCTCACGCCGCCGGCCGGCACCGTGGCCGGCATGGTCGATGCCGATACCGGCGAGACCCTGTCGCCGCTGGCCGCCTTCCTGACGCACGCGGCGCTGGAGGCTGGCGACAACCAGGCCCAGGCAGGCCAGGACGCCGTGCAGCTGATGACCGTGCATGCCTCCAAGGGCCTGGAGTTCGACGCCGTCTTCATCGGCGGCGTGGAGGAGGGCCTGTTCCCGCACGAGAACGCCATGATGGACCGGGGCGGCCTGGAGGAAGAACGCCGCCTGGCCTATGTGGCCATCACCCGCGCGCGCAAGCGCCTGTACCTGAGCCATTCGCAGACGCGCATGCTGCACGGGCAGACGCGCTACAACGTCAAGAGCCGCTTCTTCGACGAGCTGCCTGAAGAGGCGCTCAAGTGGATCACGCCGAAGCAGGGCGGCTTTGGCAGCTACGCGCCCCGCCCCGGTGGCGGCGGTGGTGGCGGCTATGGCTCACGCGATCGCGGCGGCTTCGGCAGCAAGGCCGAAGGCTGGCGCAGCGAGGTCTTCGCCAGCCCGCCCGTGCCGCCGCAAAAGGCCGACCCGGGCCACGGCCTGCGCGTGGGCCTGAACGTGTTCCACAACAAGTTCGGCGAAGGCAAGGTGCTGGCCCTGGAAGGCACGGGCGACGACGCGCGTGCCCAGGTCAGCTTTGGGCGCCACGGCACGAAGTGGCTGGCGCTGTCCATTGCCAAGCTCACGGTCGTGGAGTGAGGGCCGGGCCGTCGTGTCCGGCGGTCAGGGCTTGACTTCGAAGCTCAGCGTGGTGGTGTGGCGCACGTCGGTGTATTTCTTGCCGTCCAGCGTGACCGAGCCGTTGTCCACGCGCGCCGTCACCTCCAGCACGTACAGGCCCGGGAAGTAGGGCTTGAAGCTCACCGTGCCGTCCTGCGATGGCGTGAGCGTGCGGTACCAGCCCTCGCTGGTCTGCACATTGACCTGGCTGGCCGCGACCTTGCGGCCCTTGAACACCAGCTGGAACGTATCGCCGCCCGCCGTGGTGGGCACCAGCTCCAGGTCGTTCACGGCCTTGGTGTCGTTGCGGCCGAAACGGGCCTGGTAGTAGGTCAGCACGCCATTGGCGCCGGGGCGCGTGGCGGCGATGCGCACATCGCCCTGGCCTGCGTCCGCGGTGAAATGATTGGCCTCGGCCTTCAGGGGAAGGCTCTTGCCGTCGGGCAGGACCTGCTTGGCGTCCTCCAGGGCCGGCAGCTGTTGCAGCGGCTTGCGCAGTTCTCCGGCATAGGCCCGGGCCTGTCCTGCGTCCTGCTGCAGCCAGAGATAGTCGGCATGTGCAGCCGGCACCGCCAGGGTGGCAGCGGCCGCCAGCCATGCGGAGGCCGTGCTGCGAAGGATGCGGGAAGCTGGGGTCATGGAGTCTCTCCTGTGGTGTGGCTCTGCGTGCGCCTGCCGGGCCTTGAGGGGCGTGATCCGGCGGGGCTGAAGATGGTGCGATGGCGGGCTAGCGACGCCGCAATGCATCAGAAATTATAGCGAGCAGGTGAGAATGACTCTTGTTTTGCACGCTAAGAGTCGGGTTCATGACATCCATGCAGTTGCGGCGCAGGCATGCAAAAAGGCCATGGAAATCCATGGCCTTCTTGTTGTGGCGCCACGCGCCGCAGGGCGGCGGGGCGTTGTGGCGGCGGTCAGGCCGACAGCTTGGGCTGGGAAGCGGTGCCGGTCAGGTAGCCGACGGCGGCGCCGAACTTGCCGCGATAGTTGGTGCTGATCAGCGGGTCCAGCGTGGACTTGACCACGTTGTGGATGCTGCCCCAGTCACCGGCGTGCTGGAAGTTGCTCATGATGTAGGTCCAGCCGTTGATCTCGTCCACGGCGTGCAGGCCCGTGGATTCGCCGCCTGCGGGAATCGACATCAGGCGCGACAGCTGCTTGGTGTCGATGTTGTAGGCCCACAGGAAGTTGTTCACGTGCTGGCCGCTGTCCTCGCCGATGAACAGGGTGCGCATCTTCTCCGAGAACTTGAGGTTGTCGGGGTTGCAGATCTTGTTCGGGTTGCCGGTGTTGCCCAGCGCGTCGGCGCTGATGTCCTCGCCGGCCAGCAGGGCCTTGGTGTCCACGGGCATCCACTCGCTGTTGATGGCGGCGCCGGCCGTGTCCTTCTGGCCACCGCGCAGGTTCAGTGCCATCACGGCGCCGGCCTTGAGCTGCTTGGGGATGGACACGCCATTGCCTGCCACGTTCAGCGCATCGCCGGCCACCATGGACTTCTCGCAGTTCTGCAGGGCCGAGTAGGCCACCTTGTCCTTGGCGTTGACGGTCGTGCCTTCCATCTTGGTGAAGCCCATGCTTGCGCCCTTGAAGGCGGCGTAGCGGTGCGTTTCCAGGAAGGCGGCGGCCTTTTCCATGCCAGGGTTGATCTTGATCCACTCCACCTTGCCGTTGGCGGTGATCTTGGTGTAGCTGGCGTCGCCCGGATCGGTCTTGGCCACGGTCATGATGTCCGTGGGCTTGAGCGTGTTGGCCAGTTGCTCGATCTCGGCGCTGGTGGCCGAGCCCAGCTTGATCCAGGTCAGCGCGGCGGCGCTGCCCGATGCGGGGTCGATGGAGAAGCCTGCACCCACCTTGGCCACGTACAGCGAACCCGAGGACAGGTCCTTTTCCTTGTCGGCCACGAAGACGAAGTAGCCGCTGTTGGTGGCGTCGTCGCCCATCAGCGCCGTGCGCTGGTCGGGCATGACCTGGACCAGCTCGTGCGAGATGCGGCCCATGCAGAAATGCTTCTTGATGCTGGCCGTGCCGTCCACGTTGACCGTCACTTCGGGCATGTGGCCGTAGTGGTAGGGGTTGGCCTTGGTCTGGTCGCCATACAGGTTCTGGCTGAAGGCCTGCAACTGCGCATTGCCGGTGGCGAAGGCGTCGGGCTCGTACTCTTCGCTGGACAGATGGGTGCCCCAGGGCGACAGGCTGGCGCCGCAGGTGATCCACAGGCCGTGCACCTTGGAGGTGTCCACGTTGTGGTACTTGACCAGGCTGAGCTTGCCCGTGGTCTGGTCCTGGTCCAGCGTCAGCACGGCGATGGGCGAGGGCAGCTTGCCGTACATGTCGGTCTTGCCATCCTGCGCCCAGGTCGTGTATTCGAACTGCACCACGGCGAACACGGGCTTGCCCTTGACGCCATCCACCTTGGCATTGGGCACGGTCAGCAGCGAGGTGCCGTCGGGCGCATCGGAGAAGAAGTGGCGCTCGCTGCCGGCCACGGTGCGGTCGATGATCTTGTTGTTGTTGATGTCGTAGTAGCCGCCGGCCAGGATCTTGCCGCCCTTGCCGTCCGGCACTTCGTCGCCGGTCACGAAGAAGGGCTGGTAGCCCAGGTCGAAGCTCTGCTCGCTGTTGTCGCTGTACTGCACCTTGAGCTGCGAGGCCACGGTCATCCGGGCCATGGCCTGGGGGTTGGCCAGCGTGGGCGCGGCCATGGAGGTGAAGCTGGCCGCCACATAGTTCTTCGCGGGACCGTCATCGCCACCGCCGCAGGCGGTCAGCAGGCCGGCGGCGGACACGGCGGAGCCGAGCGGCAGCAGGGGGGCGCCGGTCAGGAATTGCAGCGCCTTGCGGCGGGAGAGCATCGTGGATTGGGACATGGGGCTTCCGTTGTGGGGTTGTCTGCATCAGCCCATCGGGGGCGGGATGGGCCGGGATGCCGCTGCGCACTCGCTGGCTATGCATCCGCACGGCATGCTAGGCAGGCACTGTGACAAAGCGATGGCATCCGTATGACACAACAGTGACTGCGTCATGTGGACGCCCAGGTGGCCGCTGGCACGACAGAGAAACGGCAAAGAAAAAGCCCCTCGAAAGGGGCCTGGTGATCTGGTGCCGTGCAGGCGTCAGCCGGACAGTCCGGGCGGCTGCGGCGGTTCGGTGCCGATGGCGTCGCTGCCATCGCTTTCATCGGGCGCCGCAAAGCAGTCACGGAAGGTGAAGACGATGGAGGTGAAGAACATGGCGGCCAGCAGCATGGCCGTGGCAATCATCAGGCCGTTGGCAATGCCGCCCAGCACCTGGGCCAGCACGGCCGAGATCAGTGCCATCACGATGCCGGCCACGATGAACACGCCCATCCAGCTCAGGCCGAAGACCACCAGTGCGCCGATGTTGCGCACGCACGCCACCAGGCTGAAGAACACGGCCTTGACCGGCGGCACGTTGTGCCAGTGCACCAGGCCCGGCGCATGCCAGAACAGCAGCGAAAGCGGCAGGTACAGGCCCATGCTCAGCCACATGGCGGCCTGGAAGTCGGGCGATTCGGCGATCTCGCGCGTCAGCGGCTCGCCGCCCAGGTAGACATTGGCGAACTGGCCATCGTCCACCAGCATGGACAGGCCCATGATCAGCAAGAAGCCTGCCGCATACATGGCGCCCAGCGTGAGCATGGAATTCAGGCGCTGGCGCCCGGTGCGAAAGGCCACCAGCAGCAGGGCCGGCGTGGGCGCGCGCCCGTGCGAGGCTTCGGCCGCCGCCACCATCATGGCCAGCGATGTGGCCGGCAGCAGGCCCAGCGCGATCACGGGGCCGATCAGCGGCAGCACCGTGACCAGCGACATGGCCGCCATCGACAGAAAGAACAGTGCCGCCAGCGCCAGCGGCTGCTGGCGGAAGGTGCGGATGCCCTGCTGCACCCATTGCAGGCCGGTACGGGCGGGAACGATGAGAAGTTTCATGGGGTGAGGAAGTCGGGGCGCCTGGATGGGGCATGGCCTCTGGCATGGGCCGCGCCGCTGGCGCCCGAACGGGGACTGTACCCGAGGAAGCGCGGCCCGTGGACCGCAAAGCCCTCCGGCAGCCGCGTCGTGGCCGGCCTGGGACGTCAGTCCAGCGCCACGGGGCGGGCCAGGCGCTGGCGCAGCACGCGCTCGAAATGCGTGGGATCGTGGGGAACGAGCATGGAGGCCTCGCGCGGCAGGTGGAAATCCCACAGGCGGGAGATCCAAAAGCGCAGCGCGCCCGCGCGCAGCATGGGGTTGAACAGTTCTCGCTCGGCGGCGGTCAGGGGGCGCACGGACTGGTAGGCATCGATCATGGCCTTGGCCTTGGCCGCGTCATGGGCGCCTGTGGCGTGTTCGATGCACCAGTCGTTGAGGCACACCGCCAAGTCGAACAGCCAGCTGTCCACGCCTGCGAAGTAGAAATCGAAGAAGCCGGTCAGGCGCTCGCCCTCGAACATCACGTTGTCGCGGAACAGGTCGGCATGCACGGGGCCGCGCGGCAGGGCCGCATAGGCGGGCGAGGCGGCCACATGGTTCTGGAAGGCCAGTTCGGAGCGCAGCAGGTCGGCGGTGGGTGCGTCGATGTGCGGGATCACCGTGGGCACGGTCTCGTTCCACCAGGGCAGGCCGCGCAGATTGGGCTGCTGGCGATCGTAGTCTCGGCCGGCCAGGTGCATGCGCGCCAGCATCTCGCCCACGGCGGCGCAGTGTGCGGGCTGGGGGGTCAGCTCGCTCCTGCCGGGAAGGCGGTTGACGATGGAGGCGGGCTTGCCGCACACGCGCAGCAGGATGTCGCCGCTGCGCGTCTCGGCCTGAGGGTCGGGCACGGGAATGCCGGCCTGCGCCAGATGCTTCATCAGGTACAGGTAGAAGGGCAGTTGCTCGGCCGTCAGGCGCTCGAACAGCGTCAGCACCCACTCGCCCTGCTCGGTGGTGAGAAAGTAGTTGGTGTTCTCTATGCCGCCCTGGATGCCGCGCAGCTCCTTGAAGGAACCCAGGGACATGCGGCGCAGCAGCTCGCGCGCATCTTTGTCGGAGACTTCGGTGAAAACGGCCATGTTTGCATTGCCGGCCAGCGCGGCTCGGCGGAAATCGTTGTCGTCAGATATGGAAAGAGGGCAGCGCCGTCAGGTGCTGCCCCCTGGGATGCCGCCGGGCCCGGGGCCCGGACAGTCCGGTGAGGATCAGAACTTCTTGAGGTTCCAGACGCGCGTGCCGTTGGTGCCGTCGCCATCGCCGCGGTTGCGGGAGGAGCGGGCGCCGTCGTTGGACTGCACCTCATAGGAGGGCATGTCGCCGACCTTGGGCTGCACGGTGATGCTTCGGGTCTGGCCGCCCACGCGCAGTTCGTCAACGCGGCTGCCTTCGTCTTCCACATGGATGCGTTCCACGCGCTGGTTGCTTCGGTCGCGGGCCTCGGGCCTGGCCGTGTCCGGCGCGGTCTGCCCGGCGGTCGCCGCCGCGGGGGCGGTGGAGGCAGCCGGGGCAGGCGTGGGGTTCTGGGCCAGCACGGGGCTGGCGGCCAGGCTCAGGAGGATGAGAAGTGGAGCGGCGCGCATGGGCTCCATTGTAGGTCTTGCGGCGGGCCCTGTCCCGCCCTGTCCCCCTGCCGGCGCGTGCACAATCGGCGCATGAGCAATTCCAAGACCCTGGTGCTGATCGACGGCTCCAGCTACCTCTACCGCGCCTACCACGCCATGCCGGATCTGCGCGCCGAGCCCGGCAACCCGGAAAGCCCCGCCACGGGCGCCATCCGCGGCATGATCAACATGCTCCAGGCGATCCGCAAGGAAGTGGCGGCCGACTACGCGGTCTGCGTGTTCGACGCCAGCGGCCCCACCTTCCGCGATGCGCTCTATCCCGAATACAAGGCGCACCGCTCGCCCATGCCCGACGATCTGCGCTCGCAGATCGAGCCCATCCACGAAGTGGTCCGCCTGATGGGCTGGCCCGTGCTGGCCATCCAGGGCGTGGAGGCCGACGACGTGATCGGCACCCTGGCCAAGACGGCCGCCGCCCAGGGCGTGAACGTGGTCATCTCCAGTGGAGACAAGGACCTGTCCCAGCTGGTGGATCCCCACATCATGGTGATGGACACCATGAGCGGCAAGCGCCGCGACGTGGCCGGCGTGACGGCCGAGTTCGGCGTGCCGCCTGCGCAGATGATCGACTACCAGGCGCTGGTCGGCGATGCCGTGGACAACGTGCCCGGCGTTGCCAAGGTCGGCCCCAAGACGGCCGTCAAGTGGCTGGCCGAGCACGGCTCGCTCGACGGCCTGATCGCTGCGGCCGACGGCATCAAGGGCGTGGCTGGCCAGAACCTGCGCGATGCCATCGCCTCGGGCCAGCTGGCACTGAGCCGCCAGCTGGTCACCATGAAGACCGACTGCGACCTGAGCGCCGAAGTGCCCACCCTGCCCGTGCTCGACGCGCTGGCGCCGCGCGAGCCCGATACCGCGCCGCTGCGCGAGTTCTATGAGCGCTACGGCTTCAAGGGGCTGGCACGCATGCTCGGCGGTGCCGCGCCCGAGCCCGATGCGCTGCAAGCCGTCAAGGCCGGCCGCAAGCCAGCGGCCAAGCCGCGTGCCGACCAGTCCACGGGCGACATGTTTGCCCAGGAGCAGGCCGAATCCGACGACGCCACCGCCGAGGCCGAGACCGCCCAGCAGCGTGCGCTGGACTACGACGTGGTGCTGACCTGGGAAGCGTTCGACCAGTGGCTGGCCAAGATCAACGCCGCCGAACTCACGGCCCTGGATACCGAAACCACCTCGCTGGACGAGATGCGTGCCGAGATCGTCGGCATCTCGCTGAGCGTGGAGCCCGGCGCCGCTGCCTACATCCCCCTGCGCCATGCCGGCCCCGACGCGCCCGAGCAACTGCCGGCCGACGAAGTGCTGCAGCGCCTCAAGCCCTGGCTGGAGGATGCGGCCCGGCCCAAGCTGGGCCAGCACGTCAAGTACGACCGCCATGTCTTCGCCAATGCCGGCATCGAGGTGCACGGCTATGTGCACGACACCATGCTGCAAAGCTATGTGCTGGAAGTGCACCGCCCGCATGGCCTGGCCAGCCTGGCGCTGCGCCACACCAACCGCACGGGCATCAGCTACGAAGACCTGTGCGGCAAGGGCGCCCACCAGATTCCCTTTGCCCAGGTGCCCGTGGACAAGGCTGCCGCCTACGCCTGCGAGGATGCGGACCAGACCCTGGACGTCCACCGCGTGCTGTGGCCGCAGCTGCAGGCGCACGACGGCCTGCGCGGCATCTACGAGCTGGAGATCGCCACCAGCGAGGCCCTGTTTCGCATAGAGCGCAACGGCGTGCTCATCGATGCCGCCACGCTGGCCAGGCAGAGCAACGATCTGGGCCAGCGCATCGTGCAGTTGGAGCAGGAGGCCTACGACATCGCGGGCCAGCCCTTCAACCTGGCCAGCCCCAAGCAGCTGGGCGAAATCTTTTTCGACAAGCTGGGCATGCCCGTGGTCAAGAAGACGGCCACCGGCGCACGCAGCACCGACGAAGAGGTGCTGGAGAAGTTGGCCGAGGACTATCCGCTGCCCGCCAAGCTGCTGGAACACCGCAGCCTGTCCAAGCTCAAGGGCACCTATACCGACAAGCTGGCCCAGCTGGCGCTGCCGCGCACGGGCCGGGTGCACACGCACTACGCCCAGGCCGTGGCCGTGACGGGGCGCCTGTCCAGCAACGACCCCAACCTGCAGAACATCCCCATCCGCACGCCCGAAGGCCGGCGCGTGCGCGAGGCCTTCATTGCCGCGCCCGGCCATGTGATCGCCAGCGCCGACTACTCGCAGATCGAGCTGCGCATCATGGCCCACCTGTCGGGCGACGAGTCGCTGCTGCGCGCCTTCCACGAAGGCCGCGACGTGCACCGGGCCACGGCATCGGAAGTCTTCAACGTGGAGCTGGAGCAGGTCAGCAGCGAGCAGCGCCGTTATGCCAAGGTCATCAACTTCGGGCTGATCTACGGCATGAGCAGCTTTGGCCTGGCCAAGAACCTGGGCATAGAGACCAAGGCTGCCGCCGCCTACATCGACCGCTATTTCCAGCGCTATCCGGGCGTCAAGCGCTACATGGACGAGACGGTGGAATTCGCGCGCGACCACGGCTACGTGGAAACCGTCTTCGGCCGCCGCCTGTACCTGGTGGACATCAACGGCGGCAGCGGCCCGCGCAAGAAGGCGGCCGAACGGCAGGCCATCAACGCGCCCATGCAGGGCACGGCGGCCGACCTGATCAAGAAGGCCATGGTGGCGGTGCAGGCCGAGCTCGATGCCAGGCAGTCCGAGGTCCGCGTCATCATGCAGGTGCACGACGAACTGGTGTTCGAGCTGCCCGAAGGCGAGTCGGACTGGGTGCGCACCGAGATCCCGCGCCTGATGGCCGGCGTGGCGGAACTGAAGGTTCCCTTGCTCGCCGAAGTGGGCGTCGGCCCCAACTGGGACAAGGCACATTGAGCTTCACGCGCGCATCGTAGACTTGGCCGGTTCTCAACCACCACCAAGGAGAGATGCATGCGTGACGATCAGCAGCAAGACCTGAAGGCCCTGGTTCCGGGGCGCAGCAGCGAAGAGGGGCCCACGCGGCGCCTGGCATTGCAGACGGCCCTGGGCCTGGGCTATGCCGCCGCGGCCACGCCGCTGATGGCGCAGACCGCCATCTCCACGCCGGCCGACGGCCTGACGGCCGGCGAGGTGCATTTCACCGTGAACGGCTTCAAGGTGCCGGCCTACCGCGCCGCGCCCGCCGGCAAGAAGAATGTGCCCGTGGTGCTGGTGATCTCCGAGATCTTCGGCGTGCACGAATACATTGCCGACACCTGCCGCCGCCTGGCGCGTGCCGGCTACCTGGCCATCGCCCCCGATCTGTATGCGCGCCAGGGCGACCCCAAGACCTATACCGAGATCGCCAAGCTCATGAGCGAGCTGGTCTCCAAGGTGCCCGACGAACAGGTCATGGCCGACCTGGACGGCGCCGTGCAATGGGCGGGCACGCAGGGCGGCGATACGGCGCGCGTGGCCATCACGGGCTTTTGCTGGGGCGGGCGCATCACCTGGCTGTATGCGGCCCATGGCCCGGTCAAGGCCGGCGTGGCCTGGTACGGCCGGCTGGAAGGCGCCAAGACCGCGCTGCAGCCACGCCATCCGCTGGAGCTGGTCTCCAGCCTCAAGGCGCCGGTGCTGGGCCTGTATGGCGGGCAGGACACGGGCATTCCGCTGGAATCCGTGGAGCGCATGCGCGAAGCGCTCAAGCAGGGCTCGGCAGCGGCCAAGGCCTCGGAGTTTGTGATCTACCCGGAGGCGCCACACGCCTTCCATGCCGACTACCGGCCCAGCTACCGCGAGCAGGCTGCGCGCGACGGTTGGCAAAAAATGCTGGCCTGGTTCAATAAGCATGGGGTGACCCCCTGAGCGGCTGCGCCGCTTCCCCCCTCTCTCGCTTCGCGGGAGGGGGACGACACCCTCGGTGCGGGGCGGCCCTTCCTCGGTGTCCCTGGTGTGAGGACGCGCCAGTTTTTAAGGTATTGCTGACTAGCTTTCAACTTTATTCGCGCAGGGGGGGCTTGACAGCTTCTGTAGGCTGAAACCGAGGGCGCCCGACACCGTGGCCTGCTTCCTTCATGGGATCGCAGGCCACGGCTGCGATGGGGCCGGTCTTTCTGCGAGAATTCGCGGGTTTCGCCTGCAAGGGCATACGGTTGAAGCACAAATCGCTATGACATTGGTAGCAATCATTCTGGCCACCCTGGCCGCCGGTATTGGCAGCGTCTGGGTGGCCGCGTTGTTGATGGGGCTGGGAGGCAACCGCTCGCCGGGCATGATGCCGCAGCGGCTGTTGAGCCTGGCGGCGGGCGCGCTGCTGGCCACGGCCTTCATGCACCTCTTGCCCGAAGCCTTCGAGAGCGAGGCCGGCGCGCACGACCTGTTCGTCACGCTGCTGGTGGGCCTGGTGTTCTTTTTCCTGCTGTCCAAGGCCGAGCTGTGGCACCACGGGCATGAGCACGGCGCGCCGCCGGCCCATGAGCACGATCACCACGAGCATCACGATCACCAGGGCCACGCCCATGACCATTCCCATGGCCACCATCATGGCCACCGCCACGGCGGCTGGGCGGTGCTGACCGGCGACAGCGTGCACTGCTTCGGCGATGGCGTGCTGATCGCCTCCGCCTTCATGGCCGACATGCGCCTGGGGCTGATCGCGGCGGTGTCGGTGCTGGCCCACGAGGTGCCACACCACATGGGTGACATCGTGGTGCTGCGCCAGTCCAGCTCCAACCGGCGCGTGGCCCTGATCAAGGTGTCCATGGCCGGGGCCGTGACCACGCTGGGCGGCATTGGCGGCTATTTCCTGGTCGGCCAGCTGCAGGAGCTGCTGCCGTACTTCCTGGCCGTGGCCTCCAGCAGCTTCATCTATGTGGCGCTGGCCGACCTGATTCCCCAGCTGCAAAAGCGCCTGAGCGCGCGCGAGACCGTGGCCCAGGTGGGCTGGCTGATGCTGGGCATCGTGCTGGTCACCGTGGTCAGCCGCGCGGCCCACGCGCACTGAGCGGGCGGCGTTTCAGGCTATCCCGCACCGGCCTGCACGGGCGTGCTGCCCAGCAGGTCGGCATAGTCCACGGCGTACTTGATGAAGGCCGCATGGCCGTCGATGCGCAGCTTGCGGCGCAGGTGCAGCCGGTGGGTTTCCACGGTACGCACCGAGGTGCCCATCAGTGCCGCAATCTCCTTGTTGGAGCGGCCCTCCGAGATCCACTGCAGCACGCTGGCCTCGCGCGGCGTGAGGGCGCGCCGGGGGCCGGCACCGGCGCCGTCGTCCTCGACCACGGGCTGCAGGCCGGGGCTGAAATACAGGCCGCCCGCGTAGACCCGGTCTATGGCCTCGATGAGCTGCTGCGCCGGTGCATCCTTGAGCACATAGCCGCGTGCGCCCAGTGCCACGGCGCGCCGCACGTATTCGGGGTCCTCGTGCATGGACAGCACCAGCACGCGCACCAGGGGGAACTGATCGCGGAACAGCGCGGCCAGGTCGATGCCGCTGGCGCCCGGCATGCGGATGTCGGTCACCACCAGGTCGGGCGACAGCTCGCGCGCCAGCGGCAGGGCCTGGTCCATGCTGGCGGCCTCGCCCACGACACGGATATGGTCGGTGGCCTGCAGGCGCATGGACACGCCGTCGCGCACAAGAGGGTGGTCGTCCACCAGGAGGATGCGGATCATGGGGTTCATGCAGCGGCCTGTGGGAGTTCGAATTCCGGTGAGGGAGACAGCGGCATGCCGCCGCTGCGGTAGAGCACGGCGACCAGCCGGGTGCCCCGGGCGCCCGAGCTGATGCTCAGATGGCCGCCCAGGCCCTCGATGCGCTCGCGCATGTTGCGCAGGCCGATGCCGCCCTGGCGGTCGCGCTGCACGCGGCGCATGTCGAAGCCCTGGCCGTCGTCGCTGACCTGCAGCACCACGCGGCGGCGCTGAAAGTGCAGGCTGACGTCGATGCGCGTGGCCTGCGCATGGTTTTGCGCATTCGTCACGGCCTCCTGGGCCACGCGGAACAGGGCCGTGGCGTGGCTGGGCGGCAGAAAGCGGGTCTCGCCCCGGCAGCCGAACTGCATGCGCAGGCCGTCCTCGGCCTGCATCTGCTGGCTCATCAGTGCCAGGGCCGGGGCCAGTCCCAGGTCGTCCAGCAGGGCGGGGCGCAGGCCGTGGGAGACGCGCCGTATCTCCACCAGCGCGTGGTTGAGCTGCTCCAGTCCCTGGTCCACCATGCGCTGGGCCGTGGCCGGGTCCTGTGCGGCCAGGCGCCTGAGCTGGGCCTGGGCCGTCTCCAGCAGGAACTTGGACGAGACCAGCACCTGGACCACCCCGTCATGCAGGTCGCGCGCCACGCGCGTGCGTTCTTCCTCCTGCGAATGCACCACGCGCTGGGCCAGGCGCTGCAGCTTGGTGCTGGACACGCGGTGGTCGCTGAGATTGAACGCCAGCCCCGCCACGCCGATGAGCACGATGCACAGCGCCGCAATGCCGAAGATGCGCCAGCGCGTGGCCGCGATATTGGCCTGGGCGCTTTCGTCGATCTGGCGCAGCGCCTGCTCCACATCGTCCAGGTACAGGCCCGTGCCCAGCGACCAGCCCCATTCGGGGACCGTGGCCACGTAGGCGAGCTTGGCCTCGGTACGCAGCGAGGACGGCTTTTGCCACTGGTAGCGCACCAGGCCGCCGCCGCTGCGCGCGGCATCCAGGATGATCCTGGCGGGCCCTGCGCCGCCCGGGCTGTTGGGATCGCACAGGTCCACGCCCGACAGGCCCATCTGCCGTGCATCCAGCAGCACGTTGCCGTGTTCGTCGTAGACAAAGAAGTAACCGTCCTCGCCGAACTGCATGCGCGCCAGCGTATCCAGCGCCTGGCGCCGCTGCACGGATGGCTCCTCGCCGCTGGACTGGATGCGCGTGAGCGCCGTGGTCGCCAGCTGGACGTAGTGGCGCAGCTCGGTCTCCTTGCTGTGCAGGTAGGCGGTCTCGACCAGTTCCCGTTCCTGGTGGGCCAGCTCCAGTGTCTGGTGTTGCACGGTCACCGCGACCAGGCCCAGGGCCAGCGCGATGGCGGCAATCGACAGAAGCGCAAGTTTCAGCGGAAGTTGCATGGGAGCCTGTGTGGGGTGCACCGACGATCTTTTCCGCCCAGTGCACGGACCTTGTCAACAGGGCTTGCGCGCATGGCGCCGGGGCCCGGCAGCGGACCTTGAATGGCGGGCGTCGTATCTGCCAATGGCCTGTGCGCGCTGCATATCCACGCGCGCAGGAAAAGGAATTTGAATATCCCAAGGAAAATGCCATGGATAATATATTTCGCGCACGAAAGAATATCCCATTGACATAGGGAGTCCGATATGCATTTTCTTGGTGCGTTGTCCCCTTTTTGGGGTCTTGAATAATGGTTTTGCCGTATTGTGGTGCGCCGTCCCTCATCTGTCTGACATGCCTGGCTACGGTTGAGCAGGTTCCGTGCCAAGCCGTTGTTTCAGAAGAGAGTTATCCTGCTGCGTAGCACTGCGCAAGCGGTCCTGCGTAGTGGTGCGTAGGGGAAAATTCATTATCGAATGCTCCAGATCCCTGCCTAGAATTTCTCCGTGAAATCACTGATTCGAATCATTTTGTGTCAATGATTCATGTCGCCTTCGATGACCCAATTAAATGGTGACGAAGTGTTTCCGGGGCGCCGTTGCAGTAATGCGCGGCACGGCAGTGGCAGTTTGTATTCTTGTTTCAGAAAGGCAATACCATGGATATTCGATCGAACCTGCGGCGCGTGGCGCTGGCATGCGGTGTGGCGGCGGCGGTAGCGACGCTGGCGGGCTGCGCCGCGCCCCACAAGCGCGAGGTGCTGTCCACCACGCAGATCTATCCGGCCATCGGCCCGTATTCGCAGATGGTGGCGCATGGCAACACGATCTACTTCTCGGGCGTGCTGCCGCTGAACGCGCAGGGCACGGCCATCCAGGGCACGACCATCGAGGAGCAGACGCGCGCCGTGCTGGACCACATCGGCGCCAAGCTCAAGTCCCAGGGACTGGGCTATGAGGATGTGCTGTCCACCTCGGTCTTCATGAAGGACCTCAACGAGTTCGCCGCCATGAACAAGGTCTATGGCGAGTACTTCAAGACCGGCGCCCCCGCTCGGGCCACGGTGGAGGTGGCGCGCCTGCCGCGCGATGTGAAGATCGAAATCTCGGCCATCGTCGGCCGCCGCTGACCGCTTGCGCAACGACAGGAGGACCGCATGAACGCACGACACCCCCAGATCGCGGCCGAGCAGGCCACATCCCTGACCGCCACTGCGGCCGCCGGCGAATCCGGCTATCCCGCGCGCTGGACTTCCAAGCGCCGCGACTTCCTGCGCATGCTGGGCTACGGCACCGGCGCAGCCACGCTGGGCCCGCTGCTGGCTGCCTGCGGCAGCGGCAATGCCCAGACCTCGGCCGCTGCGCTGCGCGAGCAGCTCATGCGCGACGAGGCCTTCTGGACCGACGTGCAGAGCATGTTCATCCTCAAGCCCGAGAAGACCTATATGAACATCGGCACGGCGGGCTCCATGCCCAAGCTGGTGCTCGATGTGTTCGATACCGAAAACCGCAAGAAGGCCGCCGACTCGGGCAACGGCTACAGCAACCTGCTGGACCTGCGCAAGCAGGTGGCGCCGGGCTTTGGCGTGGATGCCGACGAGCTGGCCTTCTCGGCCAACACCTCCTCGGGCATGTGCCACGCCATCCTGGGCATCGACTGGCAGCGTGGCGACGTGGTGGTGACCACCAACCACGAGCACGGCGGCGGCGACACGCCGCTGAAGATCGCCCAGGACCGCTACGGCATCGAGGTCTCGCGCATTGCGCTGCCCGTGGGCAACAACCAGACGGCCGCCACCTACGTGAACCTGTTCGACGAGCGCATCCGCGCGCTCAAGGCCCAGGGCAAGCGCGTGCGCGCCATGATGTGGTCCTCTCCCACCTACAAGACCGGCACCATGCTGCCCATTGCCGACCTGATGGGCGTGGTCAAGGCGCACGGCCTGATCAGCATCGTGGACGGCGCCCACCTGCCGGGCATGATGGCCTACAACTATGCGGAGCTGGGCATGGACTTCATGTCGGGCGCGGGCCACAAGTGGCAGTGCGGCCCGGGCTCCACGGGCATCCTCATCATCCGCAACAAGATCCGCGCCTCCAACCCGCTGCCCCTGCCCAAGTGGTACCCGGTGCACACCAGCGCCTACCCGGCGCTGGAGCGCACGACCACGGCCAAGGAGACCTACGACATCGCCGCCTCGGTCACTTCCTGCGGCAGCGTGCACACGCCCATGTTCATGGCGCTGGCCCAGGCCTGCGCGCAGTGGGACAGCATCGGCCGCAAGAAGATCGAGACCTATGACCTGACGCTGTCGTCCTACCTCAAGGAAAAGATCGTCGAGCGCTGGGGCGTGGACTCGCTGTACTCGCCCAAGGACGATCCCAAGCTGCTGTCGGCGCTGACCTGCTTCAACCCGTTCCAGAACAAGGACGACGTGATGAACGGGACCAAGTCCTCGACCTTTGTGGCGCGCATGCTCAGCGACTATCCGCAGGGCTTCGTGATCCGCAACTCCAACTTCCCCGTGATCGGCGCGGCGGCAGACCACTACGGCGTGCGCGTGTCCACGCACCTGTGGCATGACGCGCGGGACATCGATCTGCTGGTGGATGCGATGTGGGATCTGTCTAGAAAAATGTAGCCCCCTGAGGCGCTGCGCGCCTTCCCCCCGAGGGGGACGACACCCTCGCTGCGGGGCGGCCCTTGCTCGGTGTCCCTCGCGTTGGGCCATGCTTGTGTTGGGGGCGTGCTTTCTGGCGCAGGGGGCTGTCTTGGGCCGGGCTCCTTGAGCCCTGCGCCTCAGCCGGGCTGTCCTTCGTCGCGGATGGCGGCGCGGACCTGGGGGAGCTGGCGGCGCGAGACCATGAGCAGTTCGGGGATGCCGTGCAGGCGCAGGGCCCAGCCTTCGCCTTCGGTGGGGTCGTCGTGGCGTTCCAGGGCGCGCAGGGCGCTGCGGGCCACCAGCGCGTTGCGGTGCACGCGCAGCAGGTGGTCGGCGTGGCGGGCCTCCAGTTCGGCCAGGGCGCCGTCGAGGATGTAGCTGCGGCCCACGGTGCGCACGGTCACGTATTTCTGTTCGGCCTTGAGATAGAGCACCTCCGACAGGGGCAGGCGCACGGTGGCGCCCCGGTCCTGTATCAGCAGCACGGGGCCGCTGTCGCGTTCGGCCGTCTGGTGCGCGGCCGTGCGCGCGGCCTTGGCCAGGGCCTGCTGCAGGCGTTCGCGGCGCACGGGCTTGGTCAGGTAGTCGGCAGCATCCAGGTCGAAGGCCTCGACCGCGTGGCCGGCATGGGCGGTGACGAAGACCACGGCAGGCGGCAGCGGCAGGCGGCGCAGCATATGGGCCAGGGCCAGGCCGTCCTGGCCGGGCATGTGGATGTCCAGCAGTGCCAGCTCCACGGGGCGCGGGCCCGGCGCCTGCAGCACGGCCATGGCCTGGCGGGCGTCCGCCGCCTCGCTGACCTGGTGCGGGCCGCTGCCCGTGCATGCCTGCACGTCGGCCAGCAGGGTGCGCAGCCGCGCGCGGGCCAGGGCTTCGTCGTCAACGATCAGGATGTGCATGGTGCTTCTTCTTCGATAAAGCCTTCGTGGGTTGGCTGGCAGGCGCAGCCAGCGGCAGGCTGATGCGCACCACGAAATGCCCGTTGAGCGTGCGCGCCGTGAGGTGGGCCTGCAGGTCGTGCAGCAGCGACAGCCGGGCGCGCACATTGGCCAGCGCAATGCCGTTGCCGCGCGTGCCGGCTGCGCTGGCGGAATCGATCTCGGAGGGCAGGGTGTTGGTGATGCGCACCTCCACCAGATCGCCACGGCGCTCGGTGCGCACCTGCAGCTTGCCGCCGCGTGCGCTGGGCTCCACGCCATGGCGTATGGCGTTTTCCACCAGCGGCTGCAGCAGCAGCGGCGGCAGCAGGGCGCCGTGGGCGGCAGGGTCCAGTTGCCAGCGCACCTGCAGCCGTTCGCCAAAGCGCACCTGCTCGATGGCCAGGTAGCGCTGGGCCAGCTCGATCTCCTCGGCCAGCGTGGTCGTGCTGTGCGGCTCGGCCAGCGCATAGCGGAACAGGTCGCTGAGGTCCTCCAGCAGGGCCTCGGCCTTGGCGGGCTCGGCGCGCACCAGGGCGATGGCGCTGTTGAGCGTGTTGAACAGGAAATGCGGGCGTATGCGCGACTGCAGCTCGGCCAGCCGCGCCTGCGTGTCGGCGGGTGCGTGGCCGCGTGCGCGCAGCACCAGGGCTGCGACCAGCAGGGCTGCCAGCAGTCCGCCGGACACGGCGCTGGCCAGCCAGGGGGCGCTGGTGCCGCCGGCCAGGTGCAGCATGGCGCAGGCATACAGCCCGGCCGCCATGCCCAGCAGCACACCGGCCGCGTACTGGCCGGAGGCGGGCAGCCGCTGCAGCGGGTGCTTGAGCAGGCAGGCGGCCACCAGCCAGACCAGCGTGCCGGGCAGGCAGGCGCCGGTCAGCAGGGCCATGCCCTGCAGCCACTGCAGGGGCGAGTCGGCGCCGAACATCGAGGCCGTTGCCACCACGGCCTGCACAAACAGCACGGCGCGCAGCACCACGCCTACGTTGCAGGCGTCAAAGACCAGCGCCGCGGGCAGGGGCGGGGGGGCAGTGGTGGGGGTCGGCTGGGTCGGCAAGGGGCGGCAGGTAGTGTTTCGGCGGGTGGGGTTCGCGCCGCATGCCCGGATTATGGTCATGCCGGGCGGGCCTGCACAGCGGTCACACCGCCCATGCACACCCATGCACGCCCATGCACGCCCATGCAGGCCCATGCAGGCCCGTGTAGGCCCCTGCACGGGCGTGGCGCCGCCCAGGTCGATAGAATCTTCGCTTCCTGCCTGCGCCGGGGGGCGATGCCGCCCGCCGCCTGCGCTGCCTGCACAGCCCCATCGAAGATCGCGTCCTCACATGTCTGCCAATCAACCAACGTCCGCCTCGCACAACCAGCTCGATACCAAGGCCCAGGCCTGGTCCGCTCTCTTCGAAGAGCCGATGAGCGATCTGGTCAAGCGCTATACCTCCAGCGTGTTCTTCGACAAGCGCCTGTGGCAGGCCGACATCACGGGCAGCCTGGCGCATGCCGAGATGCTGGCGGCCCAGGGCATCATCGCCGCCGCCGACCATGAAGCCATCCGCAAGGGCATGGCGCAGATCACGCAGGAGATCGAATCCGGCCAGTTCGAGTGGAAGCTCGACCTGGAAGACGTGCACCTGAACATCGAGGCCCGCCTGACCCAGCTGGTGGGCGACGCCGGCAAGCGCCTGCACACGGGCCGCAGCCGCAACGACCAGGTGGCCACCGACGTGCGCCTGTGGCTGCGCGGCGAGATCGACCTGATCGAAGGACTGCTGGGCGAGCTGCAGCTGTCCCTGGTCGAAGTGGCCGAGAAGAACGTGGACGTGATCCTGCCCGGCTTCACCCACCTGCAGGTGGCCCAGCCCGTGAGCTTTGCCCACCACCTGCTGGCCTATGTGGAAATGTTCAAGCGGGACGCCGAGCGCATGCTGGACCTGCGCCGCCGCGTCAACGTGCTGCCGCTGGGCAGTGCTGCCCTGGCCGGCACCACCTACCCGCTGGACCGCGAGCGCGTGGCCCGCACGCTGGGCATGGAAGGCGTCTGCCAGAACTCGCTGGACGGCGTCAGCGACCGCGACTTCGCCATCGAATTCACCTCGGCCGCCAGCCTGTGCATGGTGCACGTGAGCCGCCTGTCCGAAGAGCTGATCATCTGGATGAGCCAGAACTTCGGCTTCATCCGCATCGCCGACCGCTTCACCACGGGCTCGTCGATCATGCCGCAGAAGAAGAACCCCGACGTGCCCGAGCTGGCACGCGGCAAGACCGGCCGCGTGGTCGGCCACCTGATGGGCCTGATCACCCTGATGAAGGGCCAGCCCCTGGCCTACAACAAGGACAACCAGGAAGACAAGGAGCCGCTGTTCGACACGGTGGACACCCTGAAGGACACGCTGCGCATCTTCGCCGAGATGATCGGCGGCCAGGCCGACCCGGCCACGGGCGGCAAGAAGGGCGGCATCACCGTCAACGCCGAAGCCATGCGCGCCGCCGCGCTCAAGGGCTACGCCACCGCCACCGACCTGGCCGACTACCTGGTCAAGAAGGGCCTGCCCTTCCGCGACGCGCACGAGACCGTGGCCCATGCCGTCAAGCTGGCCTCGCAAAAGGGCGTGGACCTGACCGAGCTGCCGCTGGCCGAACTGCAGGCCTTCAATCCCGGCATCGAGGCCGATGTCTTCGAGGCACTCAGCCTGGAAGGCTCGCTCAATGCGCGCAACACCCTGGGCGGCACGGCGCCGGCCCAGGTGCGCAAGCAGCTGGCAGGCCACCAGGCGCGCCTGAATGCACGCCTGAACGCGCGCCTGGGCTGATCCCCCCGTTCGCCGGAGCCACGCCATGACATCCTCCCGCCGCCAACTGCTGACGGGGGCGCTGCGCGCCGCCGGCGCAGTGACCGCCGTTGCCGCCTCGTCCGCCCTGGCCCCGCTGGCCTGGGCCCAGCCGGGGCAGGCCATTCGCATCCTCGTGGGCTTTCCGCCGGGCGGCGGCACGGATGCCATCGCACGCCTGCTGGCCGACCGGCTCAAGGACGTGCTGGGCACCACGGTGCTGGTGGACAACCGCCCCGGCGCGGGCGGGCAGATCGCGGCGCAGCAGCTCAAGGCGGCTGCGGCCGATGGCCACACGCTGTTCCTCACGCATGACCACACCATCTCCATCCTGCCCCAGGTGGTGAAGAAGCCGGGTTTCGACCCGGCCCATGACTTCGTTCCCGTGGCCGGCTTTGCCACCTTCGTGAACGCGCTGGCGGTCTCCGCCAACACGCCGGCGCGCAACCTTGCCGAGTATGTGGAGTGGGTGCGCCAGGGCGCAAAGCGCGGCAGCATCGGTATTCCCGCGCCCGCGTCCACGCCGGAATTCCTGGTCAGGCTGCTGGGCGAGCACTACAGGCTGGACCTGGTGGCCGCGCCCTACCGGGGCAGCGCGCCCATGCTGGCCGACATGCTGGGCAACCAGATCCCGGCCGGCATCGCCTCGGTGCAGGACTTCATGGAAAACCACAAGGCCGGCAAGCTGCGCGTGATCGGCGTGCTGGGCACGCGCCGCCAGGCCACCATGCCCGAAGTGCCCACGCTGGCCGAGCAGGGCGTCAAGGGCTTCGAGGACACGCCCTACTACGGCATCTATGCGCCGCGCGGCACGCCGCAGGCCTTCATCGACCGCTTCTCCGCCGCCGTGGCCACCGTGCTCAAGCAGCCCGATGTGCACGAGCAGCTCACCGCCCTGGGCCTGACCGTGGGCCACATGCCGCCCGCGCAACTGGCCGAGCGCGAGCAGGCCTATACCCAGGTCTGGAAACGCATCATCCAGACCAGCGGCTTCCAGCCGCAGTAAGCGCGCGTCCAGCGGTCCCGCATGTTCTACGCGATTCCGCTGGAGGACCGGCCCCGCTGGAGCAATCCGCCGTGGATGACGCTGCTGATCATCCTCGTGAACGTGCTGGTGTTCTTCGGGCCGCAGCGCTCCGAGGAGCGCGCCCAGCAGGCGGCAGCGCAGTTCTATGCCGCCAGCGCGCTGCCGGGCATCGAGTTGCCGCGCTTCGTGGACTGGCTGCAGCGCACGGATTCGCCCATTGCCAAGCAGGCGAAGGTGCTGCAGAAAAAGGGCCTGGTCGAGCCGCTGCTGCAGCGCATGGAGCAGGAGCCCGCCTTCCTGGCGCTGCTGCGCAGCGGCCAGATCGTTGCGGCCAGCGATCCCCTGCACGGGCAGTGGCAGACGGACCGCAGCCGCTACGAGGCCCTGAAGCCGCCGCCCTTCACCACGCGCTGGGCGCAAGACTATGGCGAGGACGCGCCGCTGCGCCCGGTGACCTGGATCACGTCGGCCTTCCTGCATGCCAGCACGGGCCATCTGGTCGGCAATATGCTGTTTCTCTTCATGTTCGGCTTTTCGGTGGAGCTGGCACTGGGGCGGGCCACCTATCTGCTGTTCTATCTGCTGGGGGCCGTCGGGGCTTCGCTGCTGTCCTCCTGGGTCCATGGGGGTGCGGGCGTCTATGGTCACGGGCTGGGCGCTTCGGGCGCGGTCGCAGCGCTGATGGGCATGTACGCCGTCATGTACCGGCTGCGGCGCATCCGCTTTTTCTACCAGTTGTTCTTCTACTTCAACTACGTCACGGCACCGGCCCTAATCCTGTTGCCGGCCTGGATTGCGAATGAAGTGCTGCAGCACTTCTTCAGCGGCCGGGGCGTGGACTACATGGCCCATCTGGGCGGTCTGCTGACGGGCGCAGCCCTGATGGCCCTGCATCTGCGCCGCAAGCCACGGGCGGCGTTGGCGGGCCGCCATTCGGCGCCGGACGATGGCTTCGACGCACATGTCGCCAACGCGCGACGCCTGGGCCAGGCGCTGGACATGGAGGGCGCCCTGCGCGCCTGGCGCGCCGCAGCCCAGCTGCGGCCTGCCGACACCGAGGTGCTGCGCGCCTGGTTTGCAGCAGCCCGCTATGCGCCTGCCAGCGAGGACTTCCACCGTGCGGCCCGGCGCATCTTCAGGCTGCCGGCCCGTGATGCCGCCACCCTGGCCTGGCAGCACGACAGCTACCGCATTTACCTGGACCTGGCCCGCCCAGGCGCCAGGATCGCGCCCGAGGACATGGCCAGGCTGGTGCGCCGCTTCACGCGTGCCCGTGCGTTCGACGATGCCGAGAAGCTGTGCCACGCGCTGCTGCAGGCAGCACCCGGCCAGCCGGGCCTGGGCGAGACGCTGTGCCTGCTGGTCAACGGCCTGCTGCAGCAGGGGCTGGCACAGCGCGCCCGCGCCTGGCTGCCACAACTGCAGCGCTGGGCGCCCGATGAGGCCGTGACCCGGCTGTTGCTCGACGGGCAGGCCCGGTCCCAGGCCACGGCGTGATCAGTGCGGGGCCGGGCGCGGGTCTGGTCCCTGTTCCGGTTCCGGGTCACGCAGCAGCCACCGCACCTCCTGCGTGGCCTCGCTGTCGGGATGGCGCGCCTGCAGCGTGGCCAGGATGCCCTGGGCCATGTCCCGGCGCCCGAATCCCTGCAGCATCAGGCGCGCCGCCAGTTCATAGGCATGGGGCACGGCGGCATGGCCCTTGAAGCGTTTGTCGAAGCCCGAGATCAGGGTCAGCGTCGCCTGTGCATCGCCCGCGCGCCAGGTGCTGCGCGCCAGGGCCAGTGTCTGGTCGGCATCGTCCAGCGCAAAGCTCGCTTCCTTGGCGCGGCAGGCCTGGAACACCTTGAGCGCCTCGGCGGTCTGGCCCTGGCGCAGCAGCAGGGCGATGAAGCGCCGGCCGTGGTCCAGCAGCGTGGCCGTCTTGTCCGACAGCAGCAGCAAGCGGTGGTAGCGGCGCTGGGCATGCGTATCGTCGGGGTGGGTGCGCTGGTCCTCGTAGGCCAGGCCCAGCGCGGCGGCCAGGTCGCCAGCGGCCACATGCTCGGCCACGTCCTCGTCCAGCTGCTGGCGGGCGATCTGTTCGGGCGTGCGCGCAGGCGCCCCGTCGGGCCCGCTGTCTGCCTGGGGCGCGGCGTCGATGCCCAGAGCCTCATGGTGCTGGTACATCACATAGCCCAGCAGGCTGGCCATGACCCAGCCGAAATAGATCATGGCGAAGTTGAACAGCGGCAGCAGGATCAGCCCGCTGAACAGCGGCAGCAGCAGTGACATGGTGATCTGCGCACCGCTGCTCAACAGGAACAGAAAAAAGCACAGCAGCGCATAGGGCTTGCCGATGATGCGCACCGTGTCCAGGATCAGCAGCGGATTGAGTGCGGAGAAAAAGCCCGTCGTCTGCACCAGCACGATGATGCTGGCCGGCAGCAAAAAGGACAGCAGCAGCAGGGCCAGCTGCGCCATGCCCAGGCTCACCCGCGCACACCATCCGACGATGATGCCGTGCACCACCAAAATGGCGAACAGCTTCCAGGGCAGATGGGTCCAGTCCGGGTCCAGGTGGCGAGGATAGTCCGCAGCGCGCGATATGCCCTGCGAACCCAGCGCTGCCACCTTGAAACCATAGCGGCTGGCGGCCAGCAGGATACCGATCTGCACCAGCCCGATGGCCAGGGGTGCGGGCAGGAAGAACAGCGCCTTGAACAGCAGGCTGCTCAGCGACAGCAGCAGCGCATAGCCCAGCGGCTGTGACTGGAACGGAAAGGCGAAGAACTGGTTGATCCGGTGCCAGAACGGCTGAGGCACGGCAACGTGGTTCGGCTTCATGGACGGACTCTCTCCCTGTGTTGTATCCGCGCAGTATAGGCAGCACGCTGTATGTAGTCTGACGGGCCTGTGGTGGGACGTGAGCCCTGTGATTGCGCGGATATGACGTGTTGATGCGCCGACGTCTTACAGATGGATACACCGCAGACCCGGTTCCGGGCACCCGCAGCAGGGCCTGCAGCGGATGCGGGCCGGTATCATCCCGCGCAGTGGTTTTCAGCCGCAGCGGATGCGGCCCTGCATTCGGCGCATGCGGGCGGCGGGCATCTGCCTCGTTGCAGCCCTTGCCGCCGAGCCCTGCCGCAGCGCAGGGCTTTTCATTTGCAGCCTGTGCACCGTGCACGGCGCGCGCCGCAGCGCTGAAAGCCTGCTCATTCCAAGAAAACACCGGGCCATCTGAGCCCGACAGAAGGGATTGCCATGGGGGTGCTTCGCACGACAGCGATCAAGGGGTTCCAGAGTCCGCCGGCGCACGGCCGGGCCTGGGGCCGGTGGGGTTTGGGCCTGCTGCTGGGATCGGCGGCGCTGGCGGCGCAGGCCGTGGGCGTGCGCCAGTTCAGCCCGCAGGGAGAGGTGGCCAAGGTCGAGCAGGTGGTGGTGCAGTTCGATGGCACGGCCGTGCGCTTTGGCGACCCCAAGGCCGCCGCGCCGGTCACGCTCAGCTGCAGCGATGCGGCGGCCACCCAGGGCACGGGCCGCTGGAACAGCGACCGCGAATGGGTGTTCGACTTCAAGCAGGCCCTGCCGCCCGGCGTGCGCTGCACGGCCCAGCTCGTGGCCGGCTACAAGTCGCCTGCGGGCACGGCCGTGACGGGCGCTGCCAGCTACCAGTTCCAGACCGGCGGCCCGGCCGTGCTGGACATGGCACCCGACACCTATGAACAGATCGACGAGGAGCAGTACTTCGCGCTGCGCCTGTCGGGCCCGGCCACCGTGCAAAGCCTGCAGCAGCACATGTGGTGCACGGCCGAAGGCGTGGGCGAGCGCATTCCCGTGCGCCTGATCGAAGGCAAGGAGCGCGACGAGCTGCTCAAGCACCGCGGCTGGGACAAGGCCGCTGCCAAGAACCCGCTGCAGTACGCCACGCTGGCCTGCAACCGCCGCCTGACGGCGGGCACGACCATGAAGCTGGTCTTCGGCGCCGGCATTGCCACGCCCAACGGCGTGGCCAGCCGCCAGGACAAGCGCTTCGAGTACCGCGTGCGCGAGCCCTTCGCCGCCGAGTTCAGCTGCGAGCGCGAGAACGCCCAGGCCGCCTGCCTGCCGATCCGTCCCATGCGCCTGCGCTTCAATGCCCCCGTGCCGCGCAAGCTGGCCGAGGGCATCCGCCTGAGCAGCGGCGCCTCCAAGGTGGCGCCCGTGATCGACAGCGAATACGGCGAAAAGCTCAGCGAGGATTCGCTGGTGCAGAACCTGAGCTTCCCGGCCACCATGCAGTCCCAGGCGCGCTACACGGTGGAGCTGCCTCCGCAGTTCAAGGACGCGGCAGGCCGCAGCCTGAGCAATGCCGACATGTTCCCGCTGCAGGTGGCCACGGGCGCGCTGCCGCCGCTGGCCAAGTTCGCGGCCTCGCCCTTCGGCATCGTCGAGCGCTACGCCGAAGGCCCGGACGGCCCGGCCCTGCTGCCCGTGACGCTGCGCAATGTGGAGTCCGAGCTGGCCACCAGGTCCCTGGATGCCAGCCGCGTGAGCACCAAGCAGCCCGGCAGCGATGCCGAGATCATCGCCTGGATGCGCCGCGTGGCCGACTACGAGTCCTCCGACATGGACCGCAAGCGCGCCTCGCGCGACATCAAGGGCCCGCTGCCGCCCGTGATCGACAACGAAAACCGCGACTATGTGCAGACGCGCATGCTGTCGCTGCTGGCCGGCCAGGGCGACGTCAAGACGCTGGAGCTGCCCAAGCCCGTCAAGGGCGATCCGCGCCCCTTCGAGGTGGTGGGCATTCCGCTCACGCCGGGCTTTCATGTGGTCGAGATCGCCTCGCCGCTGCTGGGGCAGTCGCTGCTCGATGAGCGCTACGGCTCGGCGCGCAGCATGTATGTGCGCACCTCGGCCCTGGTGACCAACCTGTCCGTGCACTTCAAGCTCGGCCGCGAGAACGCGGCCGCCTGGGTCACCACGCTGGACAAGGGCCAGGCCGTGGCCAATGCCAGGGTCCAGGTCTCCGACTGCAATGGCAAGGTGCTGACCTCGGCCACCACCGATGCCAGCGGCGTGGCGCGCCTGGACGGCCTGTCGCCCGAGCCGCCCCAGTGCACGGGCGGTGTCGGCTACCGCTCGCCGGCCTACTTCGTCAGCGCACGCGCCCAGGGCAAGGACGGCCAGCAGGAGCTGGCCTTCACCTGGAGCGACTGGCAGCGCGGCATCGAGTCCTGGCGCTTCAACGTGCCCACCAGCCGCAGCGCCCAGCGCGACGAGGTGGCCCACACCATCTTCGACCGCACGCTGCTGCGCGCCGGCGAGACCGTGTCCATGAAGCACCTGATGCGCACCCAGACCGGCATCGGCCAGGGGCAGGGCGGCTTTGCGCTGCCCGAGCAGCGGCCCACGCAACTGGTCATCACCCATGAAGGCAGCGGCCAGCAGTACACGCAGCCGCTGCAGTGGCGTTCCACGGGCACCGGCGGCCTGAGTGCGGAAAACAGCTTCTCCGTGCCCAAGGGCGCCAAGCTGGGTTCGTACTCCGTGGAGCTGCGCGGCGAGGGCAACGGCTCGCGCGGGCGCAACAACCGCTTTGGCACGGGCAGCTTCCGTGTCGAGGAATTCCGCCTGCCCGTGCTCGAAGGCCGCGTGGGCCCCGAGGGCAAGCAGGCCCTGGTCGGCGTCTCCAGCCTGCCGGTGCAGGTGCAGGTGAACTACGTCTCCGGCGGCCCGGCCGCCAATTTGCCGGTGCGCGTGTCCGCCCTGGTGCGCTCCACCTGGATGGACCGCAGCGACTGGCAGGGCTTCAGCTTCTCGGCACCGCGCAGCGCCCAGGACACGGGCCAGAGCGATGACGAGGAGGCCACGGCCTCCCAGGACAGCAAGGTGGTGGCCGACAAGCTGCCCGTGACACTGGACCGTGAAGGACTGGGCAAGCTCAAGATCGAGAACCTGCCCAAGCTGCGCGAGCCGCGCGAGCTGCTGATCGAGGCCACCTATGCCGACCCCAATGGCGAGGTGCAGACCCTGCGCAGCACGCAGATGCTGTGGCCCGCGGCCATCGTGGCCGGCGTGCGCGCCGAAAGCTGGATCACCACGGGCCGCAAGCTGCAGTTCCAGGCGCTGGCGCTGGGCGTGGACGGCAAGCCCCAGGCCGGCGTGCCGGTCAAGGTGGAGGCCATCTCCCGCGTCACCACCAGCAGCCGCAAGCGCCTGGTGGGGGGCTTTTACAGCTACGACAACCAGACCGCGCTCCAATCCATGGGCACGGTGTGCACGGGCAACAGCGATGCCCAGGGCATGGTGCAGTGCGAGGCCCAGCTGTCGCAGCCCGGCGAGGTCGAGCTGATCGTCACCGCCTCCGACAAGGACGGCCGGCCCGCCCAGGCCGCCTCCAGCGTCTGGGTCACGCGCCAGGGCGAACTGTGGTTCGGCGGCGAGGACCATGACCGCATGGACGTGCTGCCCGAAAAGCGCAGCTACGAGCCCGGCGAGACCGCGCGCTTTCAGGTGCGCATGCCCTTCCGCTATGCGACGGCCCTGGTCGCCGTGGAGCGCGAAGGCATCGTCAGCACCCAGGTCATGCAGCTCAATGGCCAGAACCCCACCGTGGAGCTGAAGGTCCAGCCCGACTGGGGGCCCAACGTCTACGTGAGCGTGCTGGCCCTGCGCGGGCGGCTGCGCGAGGTGCCCTGGTACAGCTTCTTCACCTGGGGCTTCAAGGCGCCGCGCGAGTGGTGGAATGCCTTCTGGCATGAGGGCAAGGAATACATCGCGCCCACGGCCCTGGTCGATCTGTCCAAGCCCGCCTACCGCCTGGGCATGGCCGAGATCCGCGTGGGCACCAAGGCCCATCGCATCGACGTCAAGGTCACGGCCGACCAGGCCAGCTACCAGGTGCGCGGCACCGCCAAGGTCACCATCAGCGCCACGCTGCCCGACGGCAAGCCCGCCGCTGGCGCCGAGGTGGCGCTGGCGGTCGTGGACCAGGCCCTGCTGGAGCTCATGCCCAACACCAGCTGGCAGCTGGCCGACGCCATGCTGCGCCGCCGCGAGTGGGGCGTGCAGACCTCGACCGCGCAGATGGAGGTGATCGGCAGGCGCCACTACGGCCGCAAGGCCGTGGCCGCTGGCGGCGGCGGTGGCCGCAGCCAGACGCGCGAGCTGTTCGAGACGCTGCTGCTGTGGAATCCGAGCGTGGTGCTCGATGCCCAGGGCAAGGCCCAGGTCAGCGTGCCGCTCAACGACTCGCTGACCACCTTCCAGGTGGTGGCGGTGGCCGACCATGGCGTGTCGATGTTCGGCACGGGCCAGGCGCCCATCCGCACGGCCCAGGACCTGCAGATCATCAGCGGCCTGCCGCCGCTGGTGCGCGAGGAGGACCAGTTCCGTGCCATGGTCACGCTGCGCAACACCTCGGCCAAGGCCATGAAGGTGCAGGTCACGCCGCGCGCCACGCTGCTGGAGCTGGCAGCGCAGACCGTGGAGATTCCCGCGGGCGAGGCGCGCGAGGTGGGCTGGAACGTCACCGCCCCGGCCCAGCTGGGCCAGACCCGCGCCGAGTCGCTGATCTGGGAGATCGAGGCCCGTGACACCGCAGGTGGAGACAAGCCCGCCAGCGACAGGCTGAAGGTCAGCCAGCGCATCATCCCGGCCGTGCCGCTGACGGTGCAGCAGGGCACGCTGATGCAGGTCGATGGCAGCATCAACCTGCCCGTGCAGCTGCCGGCCGACGCGCTGGCCGGCCGCGGCGGCCTGCGCATGTCGCTGGCGCCCAAGCTGGCCGAAGGCCTGCCGGGCGTGCGCGACTGGTGGGCGCGCTATCCCTACAGCTGCCTGGAGCAGGTCACCAGCAAGGCCGTGGGCATGAGCGACGCCACGCTGTGGCAGTCCACCATGGGACAGCTGCCCAGCTACCTGGACAGCGACGGCCTGGCCAGCTACTTCCCGCTGGCCGGCGACGGCTCGGGCCGTGCGGCCCGCGGCAGCGATACGCTGACGGCCCACCTGCTCAACCTCTCGGCACTGGCACAGGGCGTGGACAAGCGCTTCGTGCTGCCGGCGGCCGAGCGCGAGCGCATGGAAAACGGCCTGATCGCCTTCGTCGAAGGCCGCATCCAGCGCAGCTTCTGGAGCCCGCGCAAGGACCTGGACATGCGCAAGCTGGCCGCCATCCAGGCGCTGGCGCTGACGGGCCGCGCCAATCCGCGCATGCTCGACAGCATCACCATCGCGCCCAACGACTGGCCCACGCATGCCGTCATCGACTGGGTGGCCCTGCTCAAGCACATGCGCGAGCTGCCCCAGCGCGAACAGCAGCTGGCCCAGGCCCAGCAGATCCTGCGCGCCCGCCTGAGCTACCAGGGCACGCGCGTGGCCTTCAGCAACGAGCAGGACGACCAGTGGTGGTGGCTGATGCAGGGCCCCGAGGTCAACCTGGCCCGCCTGATGCTGGTCAACATGGACGACCCGACGTGGAAGGAAGAGCTGCCGCGCCTGGCCAACGGCTTCATCTCGCGCCAGAGCAATGGCGCCTGGGGCACGACCACGGCCAACCTGTGGGGGGCGCTGGCACTGCAGCGCTTCTCGCAGCAGTTCGAGGCCACGCCCGTGACGGGCGCCACCCAGGCGGCTTTGGGCGCGTCCCAGGCCCGCGTGGAGTGGAGCCAGGTCACGCGCATGCGCGCCAGCGACAGCGAGGGCGCGGCGCACCAGGCGTCCAGCTTCGGCGCGACCACGGTGGTCGGCGGCCTGCGCAACAACACCATGTTCCTGCCCTGGAGCGCGGTGGGCGAGGCCCGCAAGGGCCAGCTGACGGTGACCCAGCAGGGCACCGGCAAGCCCTGGCTCACGCTGCAGTCTGTGGCGGCCGTGCAGCTGAAGGCGCCGTTCAGTGCCGGCTACACCGTCACGCGCACGGTCAAGCCCGTGGAGCAGGCCGACAAGAGCCTGCCCGCAGGCCAGTACTCGCGCGGCGACGTGCTGCGCGTCACGCTGGAGGTGCAGGCCCGCACCGACATGACCTGGGTGGCCATCACCGACCCCGTGCCCACGGGCGCCACCATCCTGGGCGGCGGTCTGGGGCGCGACTCGGAGATCGCCTCGGGCGGCGAGCGCGCAGAAGGCGCGGGCTGGCTGGCTTATGAAGAGCGCAGCTTCGAGGCCTACCGCGCCTACTACCAGTACCTGCCCAAGGGCAATACGCGCGTGGAGTACACCGTGCGGCTGAACAATGCCGGCGACTTCGCGCTGCCGCCCACGCGGGTGGAGGCACTGTATGCGCCCGAGATGTTCGGCGAGGTTCCCAACGCCCGCATCAAGGTGGGCGACAAGCGCTGATGCAGCGTTGATGGCGCCATGACAAGGGGGCGGCCCTGCGGCCTATGATGGCTGCAGGACCGCCCCCTTTTTTCATCACCCTCCGCTCCATGGCACAAGTCATCCTCTCCCCGGTTCCCGCGGGCAGCGCCCTGCAGGACCGCCTCAAGACCGCCTATTTCCACGACAGCTACCAGCTGCAATTGCCGGACGACGGCAGCAGCCCCATGGCGCTGTACCTGCGCTGCGTGGGCCGCACGCCGGGCTGGATCGACTTTCTGATGCGCCTGCGCAACCGCGTGGTGGCGCCCTTCGGCATCAAGGACCTGGGCACGCTCAGCGGCGTCGATGCGCAGCGCGCCGCATCCAGCTACCGCGTGGGCGACCGCGCCGGCATCTTCCGCATCCATGCGCTGAGCGATGGCGAGGTGGTGCTGGGCGACAGCGACCGGCACCTGGACGTGCAGGTCTCCCTCATGCGGCTGCCCGGCCCCGAGGGCGCGCCGTCCGCCACCTTCACCGCCGCCATGTCCACCGTGGTCCATGTGCACAATGCCCTGGGCCGTATCTACATGCTGGGCGTGGCGCCGGCCCACCGCGTCATCGCCCCGGCCGTGGTGGCCAGGCTGGCCGGCTGACCTGGCCTGAAGGCATCACGTCAGCAAAACGGAAGCCTTCAGGGCCTGCGTCCGACGCGGGCAGACGCGAAGAGTCACGATACTTGCGGCCTTTGCCCGGCGGACATACCCCGAGCAGGGAACGCGGCCCGCCCCACAAGGGCAAGGCTGCCACCATTGCGAATCGGTTCCCGGGCACACCATTGATCACAAGAGAGAGAGGGTCTATGCCAGACATGAACACCGATCCCCGCACGGCGCCACCGGCGGCTCCGCCACCGGATGCGCCGCAGGCGGCCACGCCATCGCCTGCAGAGCCTGCACCGCGCATCACGTTCTCGGGCCCCGTCGTCATTCCTTCCCTGCTGGTGCTGGGCCTGCTGCTGCTGTACTGCGGCTTCATGCCCGACAGCGCCGACCGGCTGTTCTCCAGCGCCCAGGCCTGGGTGGTGGGGCACATGGACTGGTTCTATGCCGTCTCGGTCACGCTGTTCCTGGTCTTTCTGATCTTCGTCGCGTCCAGCCGTTTCGGCGACATCCGCCTGGGTCCCGATGATGCGGAGCCCGAGTTCAGCTTCATCTCCTGGACCGCCATGCTGTTCGCCGCCGGCATGGGCATCGGCCTGATGTACTTCGGCGTGGGCGAGCCGCTGCAGCATTTCCTCAAGCCGCCCACGGCCGTGCCTTCCACGCCGGCCGCCGCGCGCGAGGCGCTGCAGTCCACCTTCTTCCACTGGGGCTTCCATGCCTGGGCCGTCTACGGGACCATGGGCCTGGTGCTGGCCTACTTCGGCTTTCGCTACAACCTGCCGCTGACCATGCGCTCGGGCCTGTACCCGCTGCTGGGCAAGCGCATCAACGGCCCCATCGGCCACAGCGTGGATGCCTTCGCGCTGGTGGGCACCATCGCGGGTATCGCCACCACGCTGGGCTACGGCGCGCTGCAGCTGGCCGCCGGCCTGCACACCCTCACGGGCTGGGACACCTCTGCGGCGGCTTTCCGCATCGCGGTCATCGTCATCGTGGTCTGCCTGGCCGGGCTGTCGGCCGTCTCGGGCCTGGACAAAGGGGTGCGGCGCCTGAGCGAGTTCAACCTCATGCTGGCCTTCATCCTGCTGGCCTTCGTCATCGTCGCCGGGCCCACGGTCTTCCTGTTCGAGGCGCTGAGTGAGAACATCGGCAACTACGTGTCTGGCCTGGTGCAGCTGTCGTTCCGCACCTTTGCCTACGAGCCGCCCAGCCAGGAAGGCTGGTTCGGCGGCTGGACCATCCTCTACTGGGCCTGGTGGATCTCCTGGTCGCCCTTCGTGGGCATGTTCATCGCACGCATCTCGCGCGGGCGCACCATCCGCCAGTTCGTGACCGGCGTGCTGCTGGTGCCCACGGCCTTCAACCTGCTGTGGATGACGGCCTTCGGCAACAGCGCCATCTGGATAGACACCCACGTGGCCATGGGCGCGTTGGGGCAGACGGCCTCGAACGTGGATGCGCTGCTGTTCCGCTTCTTCGAGTACCTGCCCTGGTTCAAGCCCGTGGCCTGGCTCACCATCGTGCTCATCGCGGTGTTCTTCGTCACCTCGGCGGACTCCGGGGCCTTCGTGGTGGACAACATCGCCTCGCGCGGCCATGCGCGTTCGCCGGTCTGGCAGCGGCTGTTCTGGGCTGCCGTGCTGGGCGCGACGGCCATGGTGCTGATGCTGGCCGGCGGCCTCAAGGCGCTGCAGGCCATGACCCTGGTGGCGGCCCTGCCGGTGGCCGTCATCATGCTGGCGCTGTGCTACGGGCTGTGGCGCGGCCTGCTGGCCGACCGCGCGCACTTCTCGCCCGACCTGGCTCCGGCCACCAGCTTCTGGAGCGGCCAGCACTGGCGCAAGCGCCTGGAGCAGATCGTGCACCAGCCCTCGCGCGCCGATGTGCGCAGGTTCCTGGCCGGCGTGGTGCTGCCCGCCATGAACGAGGTGGCAGCCGAAATGCACAAGCGCGGCGTCGAGGCGGTGGTCACCGAGGACCTGGACGGCGAGGGCGCCGTGCGCCTGACCGTGCCCGATCCCTCGCTGCGCGACTTCGTCTACGGCGTGCGCGCCACGCGCCGCACGGTGCCCACCTTCCTGGTGAGCGAGGCGGCCAACGAGCAGGAGCGCCGCCATGTCTACGAGCCCATCACGTTCTTCGAGGACGGACGCCTGGGCCACGACATCCAGTACCTGCGCAGCGAGGAAGTCATCGCCGACATCCTGCGCCACTACGAGCGCTACCTGTCGCTGAGCGCCGACCAGCGCACGCATCTGCTGAACCGGGCGCCGGGCCACAGCTGAGCCGTGCTTGGCAGCGCCGCCGTCGCGGCACCCCGGGCCTTTGGGTAAACACCGGGGTGCCAGCCGGCGGCAGCCTGCGGATACTGGGCGCTGCCATGCAGCTCGAATACTCTACCCATTCGCAGGAGCCACGCCATCGTTTCGACTACTGGCACGAGGTGGTCTGCCGCCACTGCATCCCGGCCGACAGCCACCGCGCGCAGGGGGATGGTGCAGGTCCCGGCGGCTTCGGGGCCACGCTGTCCGTGCGGTCCCTGGGACTGCTGGAGATCAGTGCCATGTCGGCGCCCAGCCACCGCTGGGTGCGCAACGCAGCCCACCTGCGCCTGCATGCCCGCGATGAGCTGTGGCTGGGCTATCTGCTCCAGGGCCAGGCCGAGGTGCGCCAGGGCGGGCAAGTGGCCCGGCTGAGTGCGGGCAATCTGGTGCTTTATGACGCTGCGCAGCCTTTCGAATTCTCGGTGGCGCCCCGCGATATCCTGCTGATGCGCATTCCGCGCAGCGAATTGTTGAATCGCTTTGCCCGTGCACCCTTGCACGCGGGCCGGGCGCTGCATGGCCATGCCCCGGCCGTGGCGCCGCTGCGGGCCATGCTCGGCGAGGCCATGGCCATGCCGCCTGCGCCGCACGGTGATGCCTTGGCGCAGCGCTTCGGCATGGCGCTGCTCGACGTGCTGGCCCTGGCGCTGGAGATGCAGGAAATGGCCGTGCAGCCCCGCGCGGAAAGGGACCTGCATGGCCGCATCCAGGCGTTCATCCAGGACAACCTGGGCTCGCCCGAGCTGTCGCTGCAATGGCTGGCGCAGCAGCACAACGTCTCGCCCCGTACCGTGACGCGGGCCTTTGCGCGGCACAACCAGACGCCCATGGGCCTGGTATGGCAGCTGCGGTTGCAGGCCAGCCGCCAGGCCCTGATGCAGGGGCGCTGCTCCAGCGTGACCGAGGCGGCCTTCGCGCATGGGTTCTCCGATGCGGCGCACTTCAGCCGAGCCTTTCGCAAGGCGTTCGGCTGCACGCCCCGCAGCCTGCTGGCCGCCTGAGCAAGGTCGCTGACCCTCCCGAACAAGCGTGGGTGCCGCCGGCTCCCTAGCATGGGGCTGCCGCGCGTCCCGTGCGGCTTTTCCAGTGCAACAACGGTGGCGCCCCGGAGCCGGGCGCCGGGAGACATGCCATGAACGACAGCGAACTGCACCATCTCGAACTGCTGGAGGTGGGGCGCGAGATCCAGTCCCGCCGCATTTCCTCGGAAGAGGTGACCCGCCACATGCTGGCGCGTATCGAGGCCGTGGACGCGCGGCTGCACAGCTACGTGACGGTGATGGCGCAGCAGGCGCTGGAGGACGCCCGCCGCGCCGACGCCGAGATCGCGCAGGGCCGCCGCCGCGGTGCGCTGCACGGCGTGCCGCTGGCGCTCAAGGACCTGCTGTGGACCCGGGGCGTCCCCACCACGCATGGAATGACGCTGCACCGCGACCATCGCCCCACGGAAGATGCCACCGTGGTGCGCAGGCTGCGCGAGGCCGGCGCCGTCATCCTGGGCAAGCTGCAGCAGACCGAAGGCGCCTTCGCCGACCACCATCCCGAGATCACTGCCCCCGTCAACCCCTGGGGCGCCCAGCTATGGCCCGGGGCCTCGTCCAGCGGCTCGGGCGTGGCCACGGCGGCGGGGCTGTGCTTCGGATCGCTGGGCACGGACACCGGGGGCTCCATCCGCTTTCCATCGGCCGCCAACGGCATCACGGGGCTCAAGCCCACCTGGGGCAGGGTGAGCCGCCACGGCGCCTTCGAACTGGCCGCGTCCCTGGACCACATAGGCCCGATGGCGCGCAGTGCCGCCGATGCCGCAGCCATGCTCGCGGCCATCGCCGGGGCGGACCCGCTGGACCCTACGGCCAGCCAGTGCAGCGTGCCCGACTATCTGGCCATGATGACGCGCGGATTCTCCGGCCTGCGCCTGGGCATGGACCGGCAATGGGCACTGGACGGCGTGGATGCCCCCTCCCGCCAGGCGGTGGAGCAGGCCCTGGCGGTGGCGCAGCGCCTGGGGGCCAGCGTGCAGGAGGTCCGCTTTCCCGATGCCACCCAGGCGGTGGAGGACTGGCCGGCGCTGTGCGCGGTGGAGACCGCCGTGGCGCACGGCGCCACGTTCCCTGCACGGCGCGAGGCCTATGGCCCCGGGCTCGCCGGGCTGATCGACCTGGGGCTGGGCCTGTCCGCCACCGACTACCAGCGGCTGCTGCTGCGCCGCGCGGACTTCACGGGCCGGGTGCGCGCACTCTTCGCGCAGGTGGACCTGCTGCTGGTCCCCGCCACGGCCTTTGCGGCCCCCACGCTGCAGCGCATGGCGCATTTCGGCTCCGATGCCGAGCTGTTCTCGGGCATGCTGCGCTACACCTGCCCGTTCGACCTGACGGGCAGCCCCACGATCACGCTGCCCGGCGGACGCACTCCCGAGGGCGCGCCCGTGGCCTTCCAGTTCGTGGCCCCCGACTTCCGCGAAGACCTGCTGGTGCGCGCGGGCTGGGCGTTCCAGCAGGCCACGGACTGGCACAGACGGCACCCTGCTGCCTGAGCTGCCTGAGCTGCGCGGGGCGCCAGTCCGGTGGCGCGACACGGGCCTGTCACACAGCCTTCCTAGACTGGCGTGATGTCCTTGATCGAGATGGAAGGTGTCGCCAAGTCCTGGGGCGGCACCACGGCACTGCAGGCGCTGGATCTGCGCATTGAACCCGGATCCTTTTGCGTGCTGCTCGGTCCCTCGGGCTGCGGCAAGTCCACCACGCTGCGCATCATCGCGGGCCTGGAAAGCGCCACCTCGGGCCGCGTGCGCATCGATGGGCAGGATGTCACCCAACTGCCGCCCGCTCGGCGCGGCATTGCCATGGTGTTCCAGAACTACGCGCTGTTCCCGCACCTGACGGTGGCGCAGAACATCGGCTTCGGCCTGTCCGTGCGCAAGGTCCCGGCGGCCGAGGCGCGCCGGCGCATCGACGAGGCCGCCGCGCTGCTGGGCCTGGACGCGCTGCTGGCGCGCCGGCCCGGCCAGCTGTCGGGCGGCCAGCAGCAGCGCGTGGCGCTGGGCCGCGCCCTGGTGGCCCGCGCCCGGGTCTGCCTGATGGATGAGCCGCTGTCCAACCTCGACGCCCAGCTGCGCCAGGAAATGCGCACCGAGCTGCGCGAGCTGCAGCGGCGCCTGGGCCTGACCGTGGTCTATGTCACGCACGACCAGGCCGAGGCCATGGGCATGGCCGACCAGGTGGTGCTGCTCAGCCAGGGGCGCGTGGAGCAGTGCGCCGCGCCCCAGGAGATCTACCGCCGGCCCGCCACCACCTTTGCCGCGCGCTTCATCGGCACGCCGGCCATGAACATCGCGCGCCTCGACGGCCTGCTCATCGCGGGCAGCCATGCCAGCGCCGCGCCCGCCGGCCTGCAGCAGCCGGGCCAGGCGCGCTGGCTGGGCGTCAGGCCCGAGGACATGCGCCTGTCGCTCCATGGCGATGTCGGCAGCGGCCCCGTGGTCGCTGCCGACATCGAAGGCCTCGAATACCTGGGCGCCGACCTGGTGCTGCGCTGCCGCGTGGGCAGCGAACAACTGATGGTGCGCACCGCTGGCAGCCAGCTCGGCGGCCTGCAGCCGGGCCAGCTCGTGGGCCTGCGCTGGGCGCGCGAGGCCACGCATTTCTTTGACGAACAGGGGCGGCGCTGCACGGCCTGAGGCCGTGGCACCGCTCCTATCTTCCTCCGCAGTTCCACCGTTTCAGCCGTTCCGGCTTTCGCACCCGAAGCACCTTCCAGGAGAGTCCGCCATGCAACGCCATGCCTTCCTCAAAACCCTCGCAGCCGCTGCCGCCCTGGCCGCCACGGGCCTGCTGCACACCGCCAGCGCGCAGACGCCGCTGGAGGTGCCGTTCTACTTTCCCGTGGCCGTGGGCGGCCCCATCACCAAGGTGATCGACGGCTATGCGGCCGAGTTCAACAAGGCCCATCCGCAGTACCGGATCACGCCCGTCTATGCAGGCACCTACCAGGAGACCATCGTCAAGGCGCTGACGGCCCACAAGTCGGGCAAGCCGCCGGCCACCTCGGTGCTGCTGTCCACCGACATGTTCACGCTGATCGACGAGGACGCCATCGCCCCCATCGACGACTTCGTGAAGACCGATGCCGACCGGGCCTGGCTCAAGGGCTTCTACCCGGCCTTCATGGCCAACAGCCAGGCGGGCGGCAAGACCTGGGGCGTGCCCTTCCAGCGTTCCACCGTGGTCATGTACTACAACAAGGAAGCCTTCAAGGAAGCCGGCCTGGACCCGAACAAGGCGCCGCAGAACTGGAAGGAACTCAAGGAAGCCGCCCACAGGCTGACGAAGAAGGACGCCGGCGGCAAGGTCGTGCAGTACGGCATACAGATCCCGTCCACGGGCTTTGCCTACTGGATGCTGCAGACCCTGACCACGCCCAACGACGTGCTGCTGGCCAACGAGGCCGGCACCCAGGTCACGCTGGACAGCCCCAAGGTAGTGGAGGCGCTGGACTTCTGGGTGGGCCTGGTCAAGGAAGGCGTGCACCCTGCCGGCGTGGTGGAGTGGGGCACGACGCCCAAGGACTTCATGGAAAAGAAGGCCGCCATCATCGTCACCACCACGGGCAACCTGACCAATATCCGTGCCAATGCCAAATTCGACTTCGGCGTGGGCCAGATCGCAGGCAACGTGCGCAAGGGCTCGCCCACGGGCGGCGGCAACTTCTACCTGTTCAAGAAGGCGCCCAGGGAGCAGCAGGAGGCGGCCTTCCAGTTCATGAAGTGGGTCACCCAGCCCCCGCTGGCCGCGCAGTGGAGCATGGACAGCGGCTACGTGGCCGTCTCGCCCGCCGCCTATGACACGCCCGCGCTCAAGAAGTACGGCCAGGACTTCCCGCAGGCCCTGGTGGCGCGCGACCAGCTGCCCGTGTCGGTGGCCGAGTTCTCCACGCATGAGAACCAGCGCGTGACCAAGGTGCTCAACGACGCCGTGCAGGCCGCCCTCAACGGCAGCAAGACCTCGGCCCAGGCCCTGCAGGATGCGCAAAGGGAGGCCGACCGCATCCTGCGCCGCTACAAGTGATGGCCTCGCGCCGTTGACCGCATGAGCCACGCTTCCTCCTCTTTTGCGAGCGGCCGCCAGGCCGTCCATGCCTGGCTGATGCTGCTGCCGGCGCTGGTGCTGCTGGTGGCCTTCACGCACTGGCCGGCCGTGGCCACGCTGATCGACAGCCTGCGTGCCACGCCGCGCGGCGGCCAGCCGGGGCCGTGGGTGGGGCTGGAGAACTACGCCGTGATGTTGGACGACCCGGTGTTCTGGCAGGCCGTGCGCAACAACCTGTGGTTTGCGGCGGCCACGATTCCGCTGTCCATGGCGCTGGCGCTGGCCATGGCGCTGTGGGTCAACGAGAGGCTGGCCGGCCGCGCCTTCGTGCGCATGGCGTACTTCACGCCCACGGTGTTGCCCATGATTGCCGTGGCCAACATCTGGCTGTTCTTCTACACACCGCAGTACGGGCTGCTGGAGCAACTGCGAGGCGCAGTGGGCCTTCCCGCGCACAACTGGCTGGGCGACCCGTCCACGGCGCTGGCCTGCGTGACCGTGGTGGCGGTGTGGAAGGAGGCGGGCTTTTTCATGATCTTCTACCTGGCCGCGCTGCAGACGCTCAATCCCAGCCTCAGGGAAGCTGCGGCCATCGAAGGCGCCTCGCGCTGGTACTTCCTGCGCCGCGTGCAGTGGCCGCTGCTGATGCCGACCACGCTGTTCGTGCTGGTCAATGCGGTGATCAATGCCTTCCGCCTGGTGGACCATCTCTTCATCCTCACGCGCGGCGGGCCGGACAACGCCTCCACGCTGCTGCTCTATCACCTGTACGAAGTGGGCTTCAAGTTCTGGGACACGGGCTATGCGGCGGCCCTGACCGTGGTGCTGGTCGCCGTGCTGGCGGCCGTGGCGCTGCTGCAGTTCTTCGTGCTCGACAAGAAGGTGCACTACCAATGAGCGCCGCACCCATTGCCCCGCGCCATGCGCCGCCCGCGCTGTACGGCGCCACCTGGCTGGACACGCTGGCCGCCTGGCTGCTGGCCCTGCTGTGGATACTGCCGCTGGCCTATGCGTTCTGGACGGCCTTCCATCCGCCCGAATACTCGGCACGCTTCGACCTGGCCGCGCCCTGGACGCTGGAGAACTTTCGCCGTGCCTGGCAGGCCGCGCCCTTTGCGCGCTATTTCCTGAACACGGCCGTGCTGGTGGTCATGATTTTGGCGGCCCAGCTGGTGCTGGGCACGCTGGCGGCCTATGCCTTTGCGCGCTACCGCTTTCGCGGCCAGGGCCTGGCCTTTGCGCTGGTGCTGGTGCAGCTGATGATCATGCCGGACATCCTGCTGGTGGCGAACTACCAGACCGTGTCGCGACTGGGCGCCGTCGATACGCTGCTGGGCATAGGCCTGCCGTACTTCGCATCGGCCTTCGCGATCTTTTTGCTGCGCCAGACCTTCCTGGGCATTCCCCGGGAACTGGACGAGGCCGCGCGGGTGGAGGGTGCCAGCACCCTGCAGATCCTGTGGCGCGTCTACGTGCCGCTCGCGCGGCCCGTGTACCTGGCGTTTGCGCTGGTGTCGGTGAGCTTTCACTGGAACAACTTCCTGTGGCCGCTGATCATCACCAACAGCGTGCAGGCGCGCCCGCTCACTGTGGGCCTGCAGGTGTTCTCCAGCGTGGAGTCTGGCGTGGAGTGGGCCACCATCACGGCCGCCACGCTGCTGAGCTCGGGCCCGCTGCTGGTGGCCTTCGTGCTGTTCCAGCGCCAGTTCGTGCAGAGCTTCATGCGTGCGGGGATCAAGTGAGGGCGGTGCTAAAGTTCCTTGTCCCAGCCTTTCACCCCGAGGTCCACCATGTCCGGTCCCGCATCCGCAGGTCTGTTCATCTACGCCAAGCAGCCCGACAGGCTGGCGCTGTTCTACATGGAGGTGCTGGCCATGCGCATGCTGCACCACACGAGCGAGCTCATGGTGCTGCAGTCGCCGGACCTGCAACTGGTGCTGCACGCCATTCCCGAGGCGATTGCGCGGCACATCACCATCACCGAGCCACCCCAGCCGCGCGAGAACGTGGCCATCAAGTTCTTTGCCACCGTGAAAAGCTTTGCGGCCGTGCGCCCCCTGGTCATCGCGCATGGCGGCCAGCTGTGGGAGCAGTCCTGGCTGGGCCCGGGCTTTCGCGTCTGCAACGCCATGGACCCCGAAGGCAACCTGTTCCAGCTGCGCGAGCCGCTGTCCGCATGATGCAGATCCTCACCTGGAACACCCAATGGTGCCTGGGCCTGGACGGCCGCATGGACCCGGAGCGCATCGTGGCGCATGCACTGTCCATGGCCGATATCGACGTGCTGTGCCTGCAGGAAATCGCCGTCCACTATCCGGGCCTGCAGGGCGCGCCCGGCGACCAGGTGGAGCAGGTGCGCGCGGCCCTTCCCGAAGGCTGGAAGGTCTTCTTCGGCGCGGCCGTGGACGAATTCACGGCCGTGGGCCGGCAGCGCTTCGGCAACCTGGTGGCCACGCGCCTGCCTGCTCTGCAGGTGGCCCATCACCGCCTGCCGTATCCGCACGATGGCGGCGTGCGCAGCATGCCGCGCTGCTGCACGGCAGTGACCGTGATGGATGCCGCACTGGGCCCCGTGCGCGTGATGAGCACCCACCTCGAATATTTCTCGCGCCGCCAGCGCATGGCCCAGGCGCTGGCGCTGCGTTCCCTGCAGATCGAGGCCCTGGGCCAGGCCGAGGCGCCGCCCCAGCCCGCCAGCGACGGCTCGCCCCAGCAGACCAAGCCGCACACGCCGCATGCCGTGCTCTGCGGCGACTTCAACTTCGAGCCGCACGAGGATGAATACGCCGGCCTGTCCGCCCCCTGGGCGGCCGGCGAGCAGGGCGCCCTGAGCGCAGGCCAATGGCACAACAGCTGGAGCGTGCTGCACCCGGACCAGCCCCAGCCGCCCACCTTCCGGTTGTTCGACCGCCAGTGGGGCCCCGAGCCCGGCGCCTGCGACTTCGCCTGGGTCAGCGACAGCCTGCGCGGCCATGTGCGCGGCTGGGCCGTGGACAGCGACACAAGGCTCTCCGACCACCAGCCCGTGCTGCTGCAGCTGGATTGATCCAGGTCAGGGTCCGCCGCCAAGCCGGCCTTCGCCTACAGACAGTGTGGCGGGCCTGCTCCAAGGTCATGGGGACTGTTTTGAAGGAGCATCCATGAGCCCCAATCCGCTGTCCACGATTCTTCACCGCACCTGGTGGGTGCTGCTGCTGCGCGGCCTGGTCGCCATCGCCTTCGGCGTGCTGACCTGGGCGCAGCCGGCGGTATCGCTGGCGGCGCTGGTGCTGACCTTCGGTGCCTTCACCTTCGTCGATGGCCTGCTGGGCGTGTATTCGGCCATCCAGGGGCGCGACCAGATGCGCCATTGGTGGGTGCTGCTGCTGTGGGGTCTGGCCGGCGTGGTGGTGGGCGTGCTCACCGTGGTCGCGCCCGGCGTCACGGCCCTGGTGATGACGCTGTACATCGGCGCCTGGGCCCTGGTCACGGGCCTGCTGCAGATCGTGGCGGCCGTGCGGCTGCGCAAGGAGATCACGGGCGAGTGGCTGCTGATCCTGGGCGGCGTGCTGTCTGTGCTGTTCGGCGCCTTCGTGCTGGCCCAGCCGGGCGCGGGCATGATGGCCATGCTCTGGGTGCTGGCCACGTATACGGTGGTCTTCGGCGTGCTCATGGTGCTGCTGTCCTTCAAGCTCAAGAAGGGCATACGCCATTCTTCCTGAGCCGCTGGCTCAAAGGCGGACAATGCCGGCTCCATGATCGAATCCCGGCGACCTTCCCCCTTCATGCGTCTTCCCCGCGCGGCCCTGGCGGCCGCGCTGCTGTTCGCGGCGGCCGGTGCCGCCCAGGCGCTGCCCAGCTTTTCCGAAGTCCGCGAAGGCCACCGCTCCTCCGAGACCGAACTGCTCTCGCGCGAGGGCGAGGTGCTGCAGCGCCAGCGCACCGACGCCAGCGTGCGCCGTGGCGACTGGGTGGCCCTGGCCGACATCTCTCCCGCGCTGCGCACGGCCCTGGTGCTCAGCGAGGACAAGCGCTTCTACGAGCACAGCGGCGTGGACTGGGCGGCCGTGTCCGCCGCCGCCTGGGGCAACCTCTGGAACCAGCGCACGCGCGGCGCCAGCACCATCACCATGCAGTTGGCGGGCCTGCTGGACGGCGACTGGCGCCAGGGCCCGGGCGGGCGCAGCGTGGTGCAGAAACTGGGCCAGACCGTGTCGGCCCAGGTGCTGGACCGGCGCTGGCGCAAGGACCAGATCCTGGAGGCCTACCTGAACCTGGTGCCCTTCCGGGGCGAGATCGTGGGCATCGATGCGCTGTCGCGCACCCTGTTCGGCAAGGCCGCGCACGGGCTGGACGCGCGAGAGGCCGCCATTGCCGCCGCCCTGGTGCGTGCCCCCAACGCCTCGCCCGAGCGCGTGGGCCGGCGCGCCTGCGGCGTGCTGCAGTCGCTGGCGCCCGAGGATGCGGCGGCGCGCGACTGCACGGCCATGGAACTGCTCACCGCCAGCGTGCTGCTGCGCCGGCAATGGGCGGCCAGCGAAGGCCAGGCCCCCCACCTGGCGCGCCGCCTGCTGGCCGAGCCGCAGTCCAAAGGCCAGGCCCGCGTGCGCTCCACGCTGAGCGCGCCCGTGCAGCGTTTTGCCGTGCAAAGCCTGCAGCAGCAACTGCGCGAGCTGCAGGGCCGCAACGTGGAGGACGGCGCCATCGTCGTGCTGGACAACGCCACGGGCGAGGTGCTGGCCTGGGTGGGCTCGTCGGGCGAATTGAGCCAGGCGGCCGAGGTGGATGGTGTCACGGCCATGCGCCAGCCCGGCTCCACCCTCAAGCCCTTTCTCTATGCCCAGGCGATTGCCGAGCGGCGGCTGACGGCGGCCTCGCTGATCGAGGATTCATCGGCCCACATTCCCACGCAGAACGGGCTCTACATCCCGCAGAACTACGACCGGCGCTTCAAGGGCTGGGTCTCGGCGCGCACGGCGCTGGCGTCGTCGCTCAACGTGCCGGCCGTGCGCACCCTGGTCATGGTCACGCCCGATGCCTTCTTCTCGCAACTGCAGCGCCTGGGCCTGCCGCTGCGCGAAAGCGGCGGCTACCACGGCTTCAGCCTGGCGCTGGGCAGTGCCGAGGTGCCGCTGCTGCAGCTCACCAACGCCTACCGCGCCCTGGCCAACGGCGGGCAGCTGACGCCCGTGCGCTGGGCGGCGCAGCCCACGGGCGCGGGGTCCGCAGCGCAAAAGCCGGCTGCGCCCGTGCAGGCCATCGATGCACGCGCGGCCTTCATCGTGGGCGACATCCTGTCCGATCCCATGGCGCGCGCGCCCACCTTCGGCACCGACAGCGTGCTGGCCACGCGCTTCTGGACGGCCGTCAAGACCGGCACCAGCAAGGACATGCGCGACAACTGGGCCGTGGGCTGGTCGCAGCGCTACACCGTGGGCGTGTGGGTGGGCAATGCGCGCGGCGAGGCCATGCACTCGGTCAGCGGCACCAGCGGCGCGGCACCTGTCTGGGCCGCTGTGATGGGCTTCCTGCACGCCCACACGCCCAGCCGCGCGCCCAAGGCGCCGGCGGGCGTGCTGCAGCAGGCCGTGCGCTTCGGTCCCGATGCGTCGGGCCTGCCGCTGGAGAGCGCGCGCAGCGAGTGGTTCGTGGCGGGCACGCAGCAGAGCCTGTTCGCCATGGCGGGCAGCGGCCTGCCTGCCGCATCCGCATCGACACGCGGGACTTCGGCCGCCTCGCCCGTGCGCATTGCGCGCCCGGCCAACGGCACCATCCTCGCGCTGGACCCCGACATTCCGCCGGACCGCCAGCGCGTGCAGCTGTCGGCCCGCCCCGCAGGCACGGCCGCCACGCAGGAATGGCAGGACGCCAGCCTGCGCTGGCGCATGGTCAGTGCTGCCGCGCCCGGCGCGGCCGAGCCGCCGCCCAAGGAGATCGGCCGGGGGGCTGCCGCCGCCTGGATGCCCTGGCCCGGCCGCCACCGGCTGGAACTGGTCGATGCCAAGGGGCAGGTGCTGGACAGCGTGCAGGTGGAGGTGCGCGGCGCCGGCGTGGTGGCTTCGCGCGCGGGCGGGCGCTGAACGCCGCAGTGCGGCCCCAGGGCAGCCTCAGGGCAGCATCAGGGCCGAGCCCGCACGAAGCGCTGCTCGGTCACGGTCTCGCCCCATTGCTGGCCCGGCCATTCCTCGGCCAGGGTGAAGCCTGACGATTCGTAGAGCCGGCGTGCCGCATCCAGGCCGCTGAACGTCCACAGCTGGGTGGCCTCGAAGGCCTGCTGGTCGCAGAACGCCAGGGCCTGCTGCAGCAGCTGGCGCCCCGTGCCGGCGCCGCGCAGGCCGTCGTCCAGGATGAACCAGCGCAGGTGCGCCTGGCGGTCCTCGGGGTGCTTGGCCAGGTCTTCGCCATCGATGGCCACGGAGCCCACGACGCGGTCGCCGTCCAGCGCTGTCCACAGCTGGTTGCAGGGCTTGTCCAGCCGGCTAGCGAACTCGGCCAGGCCGCTGGCCACGCGGCTTTCGAAGAAGACGCCGAAACCTGCGTGGCGTGCATAGAAGCGCGCATGCATTTCCACGATGCGGCCGATGCAGCCGGGCCGGTATCCGGGCAGGACCTGTATCTGCGCGGGTGCGGGCAGGGGCTCCTCCTGCCGATGCGCCTGCAGTGCCTGGGCGTAGAGGGCCAGGCCGCGCGAGACCGCCTGTTGTTGCGGCGGCTGCATGCGGTCCAGCGCGGCCGTCACCTGCTGGCGCCCGAAGGCCTCGATGGCGGCCAGCGTGCGCCGGCCCTTGGCGGTGAGGGCCAGCCGCTTGACGCGGCCGTCCTCGCCATCGGCGGTTTCCTTCAGCTCGCCGGCCTCCACCAGCTTGCGCACCATGCGGCTGACGCTGGATTTCTCCAGCCCCAGCGCCTGGGCCAGCTGCGAGGCCGCCATGGACCCCTGCGCGCCGATCTCCAGGATGGCGTGCACGGCCGAGGGCGGATAGTCCGTGGCCGCCAGCGTGGCCTGCATGAAGCCCAGCTCGCGCACCATCTGGCGCGAGGCGGCGCGGATGTCGTCCACCAGGGAAAGATCGTGCTGCGGCATGGGTGCTCCTTGGGGCCGTGCAGGGTTTGAATATGGTTGCATGGTACAACCATAAATGCCGCTGCGCATCTGTTGATGCAGCGATGCGTACCCCAGGCGCAAAAAAGCCGCCCGGCGCATGCGGGCGGCTGGGGCCTGACGCAGATGCGCAAGGCTCAATTGACCATCAGGCGGAACGGCCAGACATAGGCCTGCAGCGTCACGAAGATGCCCATCAGGCAGGCCAGGGCGACGGAGTGGAAGAACACGTAGCGCAGGATGTCGCCCTCGTGGTTGAACCAGCGCGTGGCCGTGGAGGCGACGACGATGGACTGCGCATCGATCATCTTGCCCATCACGCCACCCGAGCTGTTGGCCGCGCCCATGAGGTTGGGCGACAGGCCCAGCTGCTCGGCCGCCACCTTCTGCATGCCGCCGAACAGCACGTTCGATGCCGTGTCCGAACCCGTGAGCGCCACGCCCAGCCAGCCCATCAGCGTGCCGAAGAAGGGGTAGAACACGCCGGTGTTGGCGAAGGCCAGGCCCAGCGTGGTGTCGGTGCCCGAGTAGCGCGTCAGCGTGCCCAGCGCCAGCATCAGCACGATGGTGATGAGCGAATAACGCACCAGCCAGAGGGTGCGCACGAACTGGCTGACCAGTTGCACGGGGTTGTACTTCATGACCAGGCCGCCCACGATGGCCGACAGCAGGATGCCCGTGCCCGTGGCCGACAGCAGGTTCAGCGTGTAGATGGCGCCTTCCTTGGTGGGCTGGCGCACCACGGGCGGCACCTTCTCGACCATGTTGTGCAGGCCTTCCATGGGAAAGGCCGGTGCGAACAGGCCATTGAGCGCCGCCTTGACCGAGGGCAGGCCCCAGATGAAGACGAAGACCGTGAGGATGGCCCAGGGCGTCCAGGCGCGGATCACGTCGGCGCGCGGGTGCTGGGTCACGGCGCGGGGCGCCTGGGCCTCGCCGCCGCTGCTCTCATGGCCCTTGAGCGAGGTCGAGCGCCAGATGGTCCTGGGCTGCCATATGCGCAGGAAGCCGACCGTGCAGACCATGGAGACGATGGCCGCGATGATGTCCACCAGCTCGGGTCCGATGAAGTTGGACACCAGGTACTGCGGAATGGCGAAGGACACGCCGGTCACCAAAATGATGGGCCAGATCTCCATCATGGCCTTGCGCCCGGCAAAGGCCCAGATCAGCCAGAACGGCACCAGCACCGAGAAGAACGGCAGCTGGCGGCCGACCATGGCCGTGACCTCCATCAGGTCGTAGCCATGGACCTTGGCCAGCGTGATCACCGGCGTGCCCAGCGCGCCGAAGGCCACGGGCGCGGTATTGGCGATCAGCGACAGGCCCGAGGCGGCCAGCGGCGAAAAGCCCAGGCCGATGAGGATGGCCGCCGTCACGGCCACGGGCGTGCCGAAGCCGGCCGCGCCCTCGAAGAAGGCGCCGAAGGCGAAGGCGATCAGCAGCAGCTGGATGCGCCTGTCCTCGGTGATGCCGGCAATGGAGTCCTGCAGGATCTTGAAGCTGCCGTTCTTCTCGGTCAGCTGGTGCAGGAAGATGATGTTCAGGACGATCCAGCCGATGGGCAGCAGCCCCGTGAAGCCGCCGAACAGCGCCGCGCGCCCGGCCATGCCGGCCGGCATGTTGTAGACGAAGACCGCGATCACCAGCGCGGCAACCAGCCCGGCGCCGGCCGCCAGATGGGCCTTCATGTGCAAAAAGCCCAGTCCCACCAGCATGACCACGACCGGAATGGCCGCAAGCAGTGTGGACAGCCACATGTTGGAAAGAGGGTCGTAGACCTGTTGCCAAACCATAGGAGCTTCTCCTGAAGAGTTTTTAGGATGTTGTGCGGGGCGGATCGTTACTCCCATGGCGGTTTGGCGCACTAGCGTTAGCCCTGGGTTGGGCTGCGAGAGAGAAAATTTCAATCGGCGCACAAATCACTTCAAACCCGAACGGGTGGCCGGAGCCCGCGCACGGCACTACCATGCTCGGCAGTCCCGCGGCATGCGGGTTCCAGAAAGCCAGAAAACGTGTCCACCGACCTTTCCAAAATCACCTGCATCGAAGACCTGCGCGTCGTGGCCCAGCGCCGCGTGCCGCGCATGTTCTATGACTACGCCGATTCGGGTTCCTACACCCAGGGCACCTACCGCGCCAACGAGGACGACTTCCACCGGATCAAGCTGCGCCAGCGCGTGGCCGTGAACATGGAGGGGCGCAGCACGCGCACCACCATGATCGGCGAGCAGGTCGCCATGCCCGTGGCCATCGCGCCCACGGGCCTGACCGGCATGCAGCATGCCGACGGCGAGATCCTGGGCGCGCGCGCGGCCAAGGCCTTCGGCATTCCGTTCACGCTGTCCACCATGAGCATCTGCTCCATCGAGGACATTGCCGAGCACACGGGCCGCCATCCGTTCTGGTTCCAGCTCTATGTGATGCGCGACCGCCGGTTCATGGAGCGCCTGATCGAGCGTGCCCGCGCGGCCAACTGCTCGGCCCTGGTGCTGACGCTGGACCTGCAGATCCTGGGCCAGCGCCACAAGGACATCAAGAACGGCCTGTCCACGCCACCGAAGCCCACGCTGCGCAACCTGGCCAACCTGGCGACCAAGCCGCACTGGTGCCTGGGCATGCTGGGCACCAAGCGCCGCACCTTCGGCAACATCGTCGGACATGTGGATGGCGTGGCCGACATGAGTTCGCTGTCGTCGTGGACCGCCAGCCAGTTCGATCCCAGCCTGAACTGGGGCGACGTGGAGCGCATCAAGAAGCTCTGGGGCGGCAAGCTCATCCTCAAGGGCATCATGGACGCCGAGGACGCGCGCCTGGCGGCCGACAGCGGCGCTGACGCGCTCGTCGTCAGCAACCACGGCGGGCGCCAGCTCGATGGCGCACCCTCGTCCATCGAGGCGCTGCCGGGCATTGCCGAGGCGGCGGGCAAGGACATCGAGGTCTGGATGGACGGCGGCATCCGCAGCGGGCAGGACGTGCTCAAGGCGCGTGCCCTGGGCGCCCAGGGCACCATGATCGGCCGCAGCTTCCTCTACGGCCTGGGTGCCTACGGCGAGCATGGCGTGACGCGCGCCCTGCAGATCATCCAGAAGGAGCTGGAGACCACCATGGCCTTCTGCGGCCACACGCAGATCGATACCGTGGACCGCAGCATCCTGCTGCGCGGAACCTATCCGGGCGCCGTGCGCTGAACCGGCAAAAGCTGCACGAGAAAAGGACCGCCTCGGCGGTCCTTTTCTCCTTTCAGGCTGCGCCTCAGGCTTGGGCAGGTACGCACCGGTTTTCCGGCTGCGCCGCCACCAGCCGGCCCGCCGCATGCAGCACCGCCAGGATGGAGGCGGTCACGATGTTGGCATGGCGCCCCGCACCGAAGCGCGTGCCCGCCACGCCGGGCAGGGCGGCCTCGACGATGGCCAGCGCCGTGGCGCCGGCGCCCTGGCCCAGGCTGCGCTCCTCGTAGTGGTCTATGCGCAGCGCGACGCCCAGGTGCTGGCCGATGGCAGCGGCCACGGCGTCGATGGGACCGCTGCCATCGCCATGCAGCTGCATTCGAAGCCCGTCCGTCCGCACCACTTCCAGCGCAATGCCCTGGCCCTTGGCGCTGTCGAACAGATGGTGGTTGTGGTAGCGCCAGGGAAGCTGCCGGGGTGCGAGGTAGGTGGACTCGAACAGCTCCCACAGGTCTTCACTGGCCAGCTCGGCCTCGCTGGCGTCGGCCTGGCGCTGCACCACGGCGCTGAATTCCACCTGCATGCGCCGGGGCATGGTCACGCCATGGTCGCGCTGCAGCAGGAAGGCGATGCCGCCCTTGCCCGACTGGCTGTTGACGCGCACGATGCTGTCGTAGGTGCGGCCCAGGTCCTGCGGGTCGATGGGCAGGTAGGGGACGCGCCAGGGCGCATCGGGCCGTTGCGCCGCAAAGCCCTTGGCGATGGCGTCCTGGTGCGAGCCCGAGAACGCCGTGAACACCAGGTCGCCCACATAGGGGTGGCGCGGGTGGATGGGCAGGGCCGTGCATTCCTCCGCAATGCGCGCCACGGCGGCGATGTCCGAGAAGTCCAGTCCCGGCGCGATGCCCTGCGTGTACAGGTTGAGCGCCAGCGTCACCACATCGAGGTTGCCGCTGCGCTCGCCATTGCCGAACAGGCAGCCTTCCACGCGCTGGGCGCCGGCCAGCAGCGCCTGCTCGGCGCAGGCCACGCCCGTGCCCCGGTCGTTGTGCGGGTGCACGGACAGCACGATGTGCTCGCGCCGCTCCAGGCGGCGGTGCATCCACTCGATCTGGTCGGCGAAGACATTGGCCGTGCTCACCTCCACCGTGGTCGGCAGGTTGATGATCATGGGCCGCCCGGGGCCTGCATCCCAGGCGCGGATGGCCGCGTTGCACACGGCCAGCGATACCTCCAGCTCGGCCATGCAGAAGGTCTCGGGCGAGTACTGCAGCACCCATTCGGTCTCGGGGTGGGCATCGGTGAGTTCGCGCAGCAGGGCGATGTGGTGCTCCACCATGGCGATGATCTCGGGCACCTGCATGCCGAAGACGATCTCGCGCCAGGCCGGTGCCACGGCGTTGTAGAAGTGCACGATGGCGCGCCGCGCGCCGGCCACGCTGTCCACAGTGGCGCGGATCAGGTCCTCGCGCAGCTGGGTGATGACCATGGGTGTCACATCGGCGGGGATCAGCCCTTCGTCGATCAGGTGGCGCACGATGGCGTAGTCGGTCTGCGAGGCAGAGGGAAAGCCCACCTCGATCTCCTTGAAGCCTATGCGCACCAGCTCGTGGAACAGGCGCAGCTTGCGCTCGCGGTTCATGGGCTCGAACAGGGCCTGGTTGCCGTCGCGCAGGTCGGTGGACAGCCACACGGGCGCCTGGCTCAGCTGGCGCGAAGGCCATTGGCGGTCGGGCAGGTCGACGGCGGGGAAGGGAAGGTATCTGGACGCGGGATTCTTCAGCATGCGGGCCTCGCAGGAAACGCTGGGTATGCAGCCACCGGATCGGCCGGCAGCCCCGCTCTCCTGGCTTCCCGGTGTGGGGAAGCTGCGCCAGGCCGGGATCAGGGAGAGTCGGTGCGAAATGCGGCGCCTGCGCAGGCGCCCGGACCCCGGCCATGGGCCAGGGATGGTAGGGAGGGCGAGGGCAGGCGGTGCATGGTGCGATGGCGGTGAATCACAGGGAACGGGTGCCAGTTTGCGGGCAGGGCATTTGTCTGTCTTTATAGAATTTCTCATTTTCTCCATGGATCTGGACAAACATGCGCACTGCCGCCGACCTTCCCGCCGTGCCCTGTGGCCATGCCGGCCTGCCTGAGCTGCAGGCTGCCGCGCCCTTGCCCGTCACGGGCGTGGCCGGTGACTATCCGGCCGGGATGGAAGTGCAGGAGCACTCCCACGAATGCTGCCAACTGCTCTATGCCGTGCAGGGCGTGCTGGAGGTGCGCGCGCGCAGCGGGCGCTGGGTGGTGCCGCCCACGCGCGGCGTCTGGCTGTGCTCGGGCGTGCCGCACAGCCTGCGCATGCGTGGTGCCGTGCAGGTGCGCAGCCTGTTCGTGGATGCCCAGGCGGCGCAGGGGCTGCCGGTGGCGGACTGCGTGATCGAGGTCTCGCCGCTGTTGCGCGAGCTGATCAGCGAGGTCGCGCGCTGGCCGGCGGCGCCGCAGCGCGGACAGGATGAAACGAGGAACCGGCTGGTCGTCGAACTGCTGCTGCAGGAATTGCGCCAGCCGCCTGTCGTGCCATTTCACCTGCCCTGGCCGCAGGATGCGCGCATGGCGGCTGTCTGCCGCGCGCTGGCCGAAGGCGGCCAGGCCGTGGGCCAGGGCGGTGAACGGGCTGAAAACCTGGCCGCCACGGCCGCCGACTGGGCCGCACGGCTGGCCATGGGCGAGAAGACTTTCCACCGCCATTTCCTGCAGGCCACCGGCCTGAGTTTCGGCCGCTGGCGGCAGCGCGCGCGGCTGCTGTCGTCCATGCAGGCCCTGCTGGCCGGCCGGCCCATCGTGCAGGTGGCGCTGGAGGCCGGCTATGAAAGCCACAGCGCCTATTCGCTGGCCTTCAGGCGCCAGTTCGGCATGCCGCCCTCGGCCTTCGGGGCAGGGGGCGGGCAGCCGTAGCGGCACCGGTGGCGGCGGATCAGGAAGCCTTCCAGATGATGTAGTCGGCCTGGTACTGCACCACCTGCTTTTGGCCCAGCGTGGAGCTGTTGCAGGCCATGGCCGGCGCCACGCCGCCGCGCGTGGCCACGCGCTGGATATAGGTCACGCCCTGCATGGCGCCCATGCCGGTGGCAGGTTCGGCCTTGACCAGTTGCAGGGGGATGTTGCCTGCGCTGGACGGAGCCACCGCGACCTGGGTGGCCGTGACCTTGGAGCCGTCCTGGTGCGCCCAGGTGGCGGGCGGGCCGAAGTAGCGGCCGATGACGCGGCCCTGGCGGTCCGTCAGGCGGGCATCGGGGCCGACGAAGGCCCACTCCTGCTCCATCGCCTGGTCCTTCTTGGCGCGGCACTCGTAGGTGATCTGGCCGATGCCGACGGTTTCCATGGCGACCTTGTGGCCTGCGGGCACCTGCACGGCGGCCGGCAGGCCGGACTGGGAATAGCTCTTGCTCATGTCCATGGAGGAGCAGGCGCCAAGCGTCAGTGCAGCCATGGTGGCCAGGCCGAGGGGGAGGATGTAGCTCATGAGGTTCTCCAGGTCGAGGGGTTGAGGGATGTCGCCTTGGACCGCTGTCCGGGGCGCGACACACGGAATACGCAGCATGGGTGAGGTTGGATTCACCTGGGTGCAAAAAAAATTTATCCGCATCCGGTTCGCAATGTGCTGCGTATTGCCCAGTGAGAGCCGGCGCAGGCCGGCAGACCGGTACCAGACCCCCTGCAGGCCACCGATATGACCCCTGCAGCCGATTGAAGGACACGACAAGCCCCCCGGGGCGGCGACGCAACAGTGCGGGCCACGGGGCCGCCCGCTCGCCCACAATGCGTGCATGGGCACCACACCAACCGACCAAGAGCTGATGGAACTTCTGGACCGCATCGCAGCGCAGGACGAGCCCGCGCTCCGCAGCCTGTACGAGGCCACCTCGTCCCGGCTGTACGGGCTTGCGCTGCGCATCCTGCGGCACAAGGACTGGGCCGAAGACGTGCTGCAGGACAGCTACCTGCACATCTGGCGCAGCGCCTCGGGCTACCGGGGCTCGCTGAGCCCGCCGCTGGCCTGGATGGGCCTGGTGGTGCGCAGCAGGGCGCTGGACTTCCTGCGCCGGCGCCGCGCCGAACGCCTGCACCTGAACGAGGAGTTCGATGAGGCGCAACTGGCGGCCCATGGCGGCGGGAGCGATGAAAGCCAGGGCCCGCTGCAACTGGCCGAGGCCAGCGAGCAGGCGGTGGCGCTGTACCAGTGCCTGGAGCGGCTGGAAGGCCGCCAGCGCGAGGTGGTCAGCCTGGCCTACCTGCGTGACCTCAGCCACGGCGAACTGGCCGGCCAGCTGCAGTTGCCGCTGGGCACGGTCAAAACCTGGATCCGGCGCGGCCTGGAGCAGTTGCGCCGCTGCCTCTCGCGCCATGCGTGATGCAGATGACATGCTCTGAGCGGCCCAAGGATTTGCCATGAATATTTCCCGACACCCCGAACTGCTGGACCGGCTGGCCGCCGCATACGCCCTGGGCACGCTGCGCGGTGCGGCACGCCGCCGCTTCGAGCAACTGGCCCGTGACCAGGCCCCGGTGCGCGCCGCCGCCCTGCTGTGGCAGGGCCGCTGGTCGGCCCTGTCCGAAATGCAGGCTCCCGTGCGCCCCGACGATGCGGTCTGGGTCCGCATCGACAACCTGCTGCAGGCCGAAAAGGCCCGCGCCGCCCAGCCGCACCGGCGGCGCGCCGTTGATGGGCAAGGCCTGGACGAACGCGCGAAATCCGGCGTGGGCCGTGCCCTGGCCTGGTGGCGCGGCGCGGCCCTGCTGGGCGCCTGCGCCACCGTGGCGGCCGTGGCCGTGGGGCTGTGGTCGCACCAGGACCTGCGCCAAAGCGGTGAGCGCCAGCTGGCCGTGCTGCGCAACCAGCTGCAGGCCGCCCAGGTCGCGCTGCAGGCAACGCCCCAGATCCAGTACGTGGCCGTGCTGGCCGACGACAAGGCCGATGCCTCCATGCTCGTGACCTTCGACCCCGGCAAGAACAGCCTGGTGCTGCAGCGCGTGGGCGACTTCCACGAGGCCGCAGACAAATCGCTGCAGCTGTGGGCCCTGCCGCCCCAGGGCGGCCCGCAGTCGCTGGGCGTGCTGGGACGCGACAAGCTCGTGAAGCTGACGGCAGCGGCCGCCGAAGTCCAGGGCGTGCCTGCCCTGGCCATCAGCCTGGAGCCCAAGGGCGGCGTGCCCAGCCAGACCGGGCCCACGGGACCGGTGCTGTTCAAGGGCGCGCTGATCCGGCGCGACCTGTAGCGCGCCGCGCAGGCCCGCTCGCCATTGGCGACGGCCGTGCTGCTGCACAACGCAGCCTGCTTGCCCTGGCCAGAGCAGGGCGCGCGTGCAGCGTTGGCTGGCCGGCCTCTGTTTCGCTGCCGGGCGCGGCAGCCTTCTCCAAGTGCGTGCGCCTGGTGCCCGACCGGCGGCTATGCTGGCCGGCACTCAGTCGCCCGCGCCATGCCGGCGGTGCCTTCCCTTTTTTGCCGACATGCTTTCTTCCCTCCAAGACCTGACCTGGCTGTGGGTGCCCGTGGTGCTGTTCGCCGCAGCCGCCCAGACTGTGCGCAATACGGCCCAGCGCTCGCTGACCTCCGAACTCGGCACCCTGCCGGCCACCCTGGTGCGCTTTCTCTACGGCCTGCCGTTTGCCGGCATCTACCTGCTGGCGCTGTACCTGGGAGGGGACGGGGCCTGGGCGCTGCCCCGGTTCTCCTGGGCCTACCTGGGCTGGATCGCGCTGGGCGCCTTCTTCCAGGTAGCGGCCACGGCGGCCTTGCTGCTGGCCATGAAGGAGCGCAACTTCGCCGTGGCCGTCACCCTGTCCAAGACCGAGGTGCTGCAGGTCGCCCTGTTCGCAGGCCTCTTCCTGCACGAGCTGCCCACGGCCGTGGCCCTGCTGGCCATGGCGCTGGCCACCTTGGGCGTGCTCATCCTGTCGCTGCCGCCGCGCGGCCAGATGCTGTCGCTGTCGGCCTGGGCCAGCCGCTCGGCGCTCTATGGCCTGGCCTGTGGCGCCTGCTTTGCCATCGCCACCGTGGGCTACCGGGGCGGCGCCGTGGAGCTGGCGCGCCTGGGCGAGATATCTCCCTGGCTGTCGGGCGCCTGGGGCGTGCTGATTGCCCAGCTCATGCAGACCCTGGGCCTGGGCGCTTGGATTGCGCGCACCCACGCGCAGGGCCTGCGCCCCATCTTCCGCGCCTGGCGCGTGTCGCTGCTGGCCGGCGGCATGGGCGCGGCCGCCTCGCTGGCCTGGTTCACCGCCTACGCCCTGCAAGGCGCCGCGCCCGTGCGCACGCTGGGCATGGTCGAGGTGGTGTTCAGCTACATCGTCTCGCGCCGCGTGCTCAGCGAAAGCCTGAGCCGCCAGGAGAAGATCGGCATGGCTCTGATGGTGCTGGGACTGGTGCTGATCTGCCTGCAGGGATGAATGGTCCAGGGCCTGTGGGAACAAGCCCTGCAGGCTGTATGAATGCACAGTTGCCGCAATAATGGCGGCGTGCCTGAAACGACACCCACGACACCCGCAAGCCCTGCCGATGCTGCGCCTGCGCGCCGCATCGCCCACCTGGACATGGACGCCTTCTATGCCTCGGTGGAGCTGCTGCGCTATCCGCAGCTCAAGGGGCTGCCCGTGGTCATCGGCGGCGGGCGCCGCGCGCATGACGAGGCGCTGGATGCGCGCTACGCCGGGCGGCTGCACGAGATTCCGGTGGACGAGTTCTCGCGCCTCAAGGACTACGTCGGCCGGGGCGTGATCACCACGGCCACCTACCCGGCGCGCCAGTTCGGCGTGGGCTCGGCCATGGGCATGATGAAGGCCGCGCGCCTGTGCCCGCAGGCCATCATGCTGCCCGTGGACTTTGCCGAGGTGCGGCGCTTCTCGCGCATGTTCAAGGAGATCATCGTCTCCATCGCCCCGCTGATGGAGGACCGCGGCGTGGACGAGGTCTACATCGACTTCACCGACGTGCCTGGCGGCCAGCGCGAAGGCGGGCGCGTGCTGGCTCGGCTGATCCAGAAAACCATCACCGACGCCACGGGCCTGACCTGCTCCATCGGCGTGGCCCCCAACAAGCTGCTGGCCAAGATGGCCAGCGAATTCAACAAGCCCAACGGCATCTCCATCGTCCAGCCCGAGGACCTGCAGACCGTCATCTGGCCGCTGGCCTGCCGCAAGATCAATGGCATAGGCCCCAAGGCCGACGCCAAGCTGCAGGCGCTGGGCATACGGACCATCGGCGAGCTGGCCGCGCAAAGCCTGCCCCAGCTCGTGCAATGGTTTGGCCGCGCCTACGGCAACTGGCTGCATGGTGCCTCCTGGGGCCGTGACGACCGGCCCGTGGTCACGCACAGCGAGCCCGTCTCCATGAGCCGCGAGACCACCTTCGAGCGCGACCTGCACGCCGTGCGCGACCGGGCCGAACTGAGCGCCATCTTCACCGACCTGTGCGAACGCCTGGCCCAGGACCTGCAGCGCAAGGGCTACATGGGCCGCACCGTGGGCATCAAGCTGCGCTACGACGACTTCAAGACCGCCACGCGCGACCACACGCTGGAGCTGCCCATGGCCGATGCCGCCACCCTGCGCCGCGCCGCAGGCCAATGCCTCAAGCGCGTGCCCCTGGCCAAGCGGCTGCGCCTGCTGGGCGTGCGCGTGGGCAACCTCGTTCGCACGGCCGACTGGAACGCCACCGCCCACGACCCGCTGGCGCGCGAGCAACTGCTCAGGGGACCGGCCCAGCCCGCGCCGGACAGCGATCCCTTTACACCTCAACTGTTCTGAATCATCACCACAAATCTGGCGCACACGCTGTAAAACCATGCACCAGTTCCGAGCATGGGACTGGGGTTGCCGTGCTGTGAGATGATTTGGAAATGTGAATTTGTGTTTCCGTTTGATGGATTCCGGTGGCTTCAGAGCGCTTCGCCTTGCCATTTCACAAGAACAAGAGACATCCCAAAGGAGTGGTACCCATGCGCGTGAATTTGCCCGTCAGCCAGCTCAACTACGACTTTCCGGGCGATGAGCTGCTGGTATCCGTCACCAACACCAAGGGCGAGATCACCCATTGCAACCCTGCCTTCGTGCGGGTCAGCGGCTATACCTACGAGGAGTTGATCGACCAGCCGCACAACCTCATCCGCCACCCGGACATGCCGGCCGCCGCCTTCAAGGACATGTGGCGCACCATCGCCCACGGCTACCCGTGGACTGCCCTGGTCAAGAACCGGCGCAAGAACGGCGACCACTACTGGGTGCGCGCCAACGTCACGCCCATCATGGAAGGCGGCCGGCCGCGCGGCTACCTGTCGGTGCGAACCAAGCCCCGGCCGGACGAGATCGAGGCCGCCGAAGCCCTCTATGCCCGCATGCGCGCCGAAGCCGATGCCGGCCAGGAAACCCTGCGACTGCGCGGCGGCGAACTGCGCCGCCTGGGCCTGGCCGGGCTGTGGGACCGCCGCAGCGACCTGGGCCTGACAGCCCGCATGGCGCTGATGCTGGGCGGCGTGGGCCTGGCGGCCATGCTGCCCGACCTGCTGGGCTGGCAGGGCGCCGCAGCCTGGGGCACGCGCCTGGCCGCCTTGCTGGCGGGTGGCAGCTTTGTGCTGTGGCGCTTCCAGCAGCGCTGCGTGGCGGGCCTGGAGCAGGCCAGCGGCTTTGCCGCCGACATTGCCAGCTGCCAGCTGGGCACGGACATGCAGCACGACTACAGCGGCCCCATGGGCGCCCTGATGCAGCGGCTGCAGCAGATCCAGATCAACCTGCGCGCCGTGGTCGGCGACGTGCGCACCGAAATGCGCGGCTTTGCCACGACGGCCCACGAGATCGCCCAGGGCAGCTTCGACCTCGCGCAGCGCACAGAATCCCAGGCCACCAGCCTGCAGCAGACGGCGGCCTCGATGGAAGAGATATCGGGCACCGTCGCACAGACCGCCGACACGGCCCAGCTCATGGCCCATGAAAGCGACCAGAGCCGCCAGGTCGCCGGCAAGAGCGGCGCCGCCATCCAGGAAGTGGGCGCTGCCATGGAGCACATCCGCGGCTCCTCGCGCCGCATGGGCGAGATCATCGGCGTGATCGAGAGCATTGCCTTCCAGACCAACCTGCTGGCCCTGAATGCCGCCGTCGAAGCGGCACGCGCAGGCGAGCAGGGCCGCGGCTTTGCCGTCGTGGCCGGCGAAGTGCGGGCCCTCGCCCAGCGCAGCGCCTCGGCCGCCAAGGAAATCAGCGGCCTCATCAACCGCACCGTGGACGGCATCAACGATGGCAACGCCCGCATGGACGCCGCAGGCCGCACCATCGACGGCATGGTCGACGCCGTGGGCCGCGTCAGCGACCTGGTCCACCAGATCAGCATCGCCACGCGCGAACAATCCGTAGGCATCGCCCAGGTCAACGACGCCGTGGCCCAGCTCGACTCCGTCACCCAGCAAAACGCCGCCCTGGTCGAGCAATCGGCCGGCGCGGCGGGCTCGCTGCGTGCCAGCGCCCAGTCGCTGGAGCGGTCGCTGGAGGTGTTTACGTTGAGGTGAGGGGGAGGGGCCGGTAGGAGGGGGCCTGCTTGGGGCAGGCCACAGTCAGGCCATGGGCTGTGACTGCCTTGAAATGCCGGGACAGTTCAGAAATCCCGGCTTTCGATAAAACAGAATTCGGTGCGGTTCGCGCCTGAGTCGGTTTTGAGGCGAGAGTCCGCGCTGACGATATGCAGCTCGTTGCCATAAGCATGCACGTAGTTGAAATCATTGCCGGATGCCACTACACCTGATTCTGTATCTATGCTTGTATGGACTGATTGGTCTTGCTGACTGATGCGGTGCACTAGGAGCTTCCTATCATTTACGCCAACCCAGGCAATGTCTTTGCCCACCTCTACCATCTTCCCAAAAATGGAAGCGATGTTCTGGCGTTGATGAAGCTTGGTTCTCCATAGAAATCCAAAATTCTCCGAACGTTTTTCTACATAGAGCTGCTCGCCGATCCAGTAGCTGATGGCCAGGCCTCCATCTTTGAGTGCAATGCCTGTGGTTGCAGTTGAATTCAAAGGGATTTCAATCAACAGATTTCCTGTGGCACCATAGACTCTCAGTGCCGATCCGATAGATTGCTGAGAGATTTTTTCTACGTAATAGTTGATGATTCCGATGATGCGCCCCTGGCTTTCGAACAGCGCCGTTATCTCCCCTTGGCGATTGCCTTGTATTTTTAGTGGCTTGCTTTTCTGTAGGTCATGGCTGAGATGTTGTAGGAATGGCATATCTTTTTCTGTTATTCCTCCTATGAAATAGCCCTTGGCACTTGCGGCGATGCTGCGGACAAGTGTCATTTCGCTCAATGGTCTGGTGCGCGATACCATTGACAAGTCTTTCTTCAATTGCAGAATTGTCGAATCGCCTTTGTGGCCCATGTGAACTAGTAATGGACGGTATTGGGTGGTTTGTGCAAATGACGGGAGAATATAGAGGCTGATCGGTGAATTTATTATCTCGGTGGATTTTTCTGAGCCACATCTCATCTCCTGGGTATATAGAGATGGGGTGTTTTCAGATGAGTGTGTTTTTAATATTGACTTGACTAGATGCGAGGTGCCATTTCGTGAGATTAATTGTACATACGGAGGATGTGCTGGCTTTGTATTTGTAGTGGATAAATTTAACTTTGCGTACGCTTGAGTGATGCTGGTCGCAAAATATATGATCAATAATTGGAATATTTTCATGAAATATTCCGAATGGTTTGATGAATGATTGTCTGGCGTACGACATGTTGTGGAATGTGTTCTGGATTGTTCATGCATAGGCATAAAGTACAACATGAAAGAACACAGGCCTACGGGTTTGCATCCATATCGTCATGGATGGGCTGGAGTTTATTTTCCTGCATATACCCCTTATTGAATGTCCTGAGTAATTGCTTCTGTCTAGCGCCACTTATAAGGTTCAGCGGTGACTTCCACTTTGTCATCTCGAAATATGACAATCATCTTCAATTGGGTATTTGGGCGGTCTGCTCGGATTTTTGAAATAAGCTCTGGAGTCAGTATGGGAGTCAGGTCCACACGCTGTACGTAATGGGGGTTGGTGGCCCAGAGTTTCTCATAAATTTCTTCGCTTTTGCTCGAGTACTTTATTTCTTGCGGAGTGTTTTTTGACCAATCGAGAAATTCATTGCTATAAATAAGCCACTCTATTTCTACAGATCTTGGTATTCCTCCTTGTGTATCTCCTGGCATAAAACTCATATGTGATCCTCCTCCTCCTGGGCCAAGTGGACCAGGAAATGGTCCTCGTCGTCCGTCAAAATCAAAACGCTTTGCTAATAATGAGCTTATTCCTTTGTTGTAAAAAGACAATGACAAGCCAATGCCTTGCTTTCTATTTGCGCAACTGGCTAATGGTAATAAAAATGATGAGGAAAAATAAACTATCGCAGTGCGACGGTTAGTCCATAATTTTCTTGTAGCCATTTTGCATATTCCCTTATATCTATATCTCCAGTAATAGCTGATACACCATCCCTATCAAATCCCGGCCTGTCTCTATATTTGATGAATTTTTGGCTCTCGGCGTGCGTCAGTCCTTCTATCTCTGCAACACGTCGATAGATACAATCACCTTTCTTTTCATTGTTCTTTTTTAAACAAAAAAGGCTGTCTTCTGGAATTCCGCCGGGAGGTGTAGTGCTTTTGTCGTGAAGAACGGGCTCGGTTACTGTGCCCCATTTTCTGTCACCAGCCTCCTACCAGCTTCTCATTGCTAAACCACTCTCCTTTGCCTTCTCTGTAATCCAGTTCAGCGCCACATTGGACAAGTCGCCCGTCCCAAAGCTGCCGCCAATATCGTAATGGCTTCCAATAAATCCCGGTTTTACCCTTCGATTAATAGATTCGCCTGGGAATATTGGGCGTCGCGGTAATGGCCCAGCAGGCGCAGTGCGATCCCTTTGACAGCACCTGCTGCTGCCAAGATGCATTCCACATGGGCGCCATGTCCTGCTGCTTCAGGATGCGCCGGCCTACCACGTCATATTTGGGATTGTTGTGAGAGAATAAAATCATCGCCACTTATAAGGTTTCGCAGTAATTTCTACCTTGTCATCCCGAAATATGACAATCATCTTCAATTGTGTGTTTGAGCGGTCTGCTTGGACTTTCGCGATGAGTTCTGGCGTCAGCATGGGGGTGAGTTCTATGCGCTGTACGTAATGGGGGTTGGCGGCCCAGAGTTTTCTATAGATTTCACGATTTTCTTTTGAATATCTTTCATTGTCTGGAGTATTGTTTGACCAAGCTAGAAACTCCTCACTATGAAGAACCCACTCTGCCTCTACGAATTTCGGAACTCCACTTTTAATGTCTCCTGGCATGAATCCCATATTTTTGCTGTTCGTTAAGCTTGGACCAAGATAGCCCGGTATTGGTCCTCTTTTTCCATCAAAATCAAATCTCCTGGTTGCTAGCGGGTGAGAGCCTTTATTGTAAAATTCCAGTGATAAACCGATGCCTGGCTCCCGATGTGCACAACCAATCAGAGAGGATGAAATTGCTGTGCAACAATAACTTATTGCAGTGCGACGGTCAGTCCGTAATTTTCTTTCAGCCATTTGACGTACTCCTTCATGTTGATATCTCCGGTAATGCGTGAAGATCCGTCCAAATCCATTCCCGGTCTGGTTCTATATATGATAAATTTTTGACTCTCCTCTGCACTCATGCCGCCAGGACTGAACTTTTTTCTAGGGACACAATTTTTTTCTTTTGCATTGTTGTCTCTTATGCAAAAGGCACTGTCGTCAGGTGGGTCAGAATAGATGTAGCTTTTATCGTGGAGAACTGGCTCTGTGACCCTTCCCCAAGCCTCATTGCCAGATTCATCCCATTTTTTCATTTTCAAACCGCTTTCCTTTGCCTTCTCAGCGATCCAATTCAACGCCACATTCGATAAATCCCCAGTCCCAAAGCTGCCACCAATATCCGCATGGCTGCCTATGAATCCGAGTTGAGTGCCTCGGTTTATGTCCTCTCCGGGGAATAGATATCTGTGTTCATTGAGTGCTACTGCATGAAAAACATGCTGCACTTCCGAAGGAATGGCTAGTTGCCATTGTTCGTTGAGGCGCCCATTTGCGCCGAACTGCGCCACCGTATCCCACAGCCCCAGAAACCGAAGCTCCATACATGCGGACTTATCTTTCCAATGCTGTTCTTTGATACGGGTGGCAACCTTGTTTGCAAAGTCCCGGCCCATGGCTGCGCCACGGCTGAACCCAATGATGTCGATACTGACCTTTTTTCCTTCTGCAAACGTATGCTCTTCCATGAATTTATCCAGATTTTTCAGCATATGGTCTACGCGCGCACGTGCTGTACTGGCTACCATGTGGTCATTCCATGGTGCTGTAATTTTGCTTTCGTCGTCATAGCGGCCAACGCCGTTCATGTACCATGATTTTCCATTGATATTTTGGTCATACGCTAAATAGAATTTATAGACGTTGGACCAAGTATCCTTATCTGGCGGTGGATTGGAATTATTGGTCCCATCAAACGCAAAAAGAATCAACCCCTCCGGATCCACATACCGCAGCGGATTGCCCCGCACATAGCTGTAGGGATTGGGTCCATCCGGCATGCCCAACGGATCGGGTGTGAGGTATTGGCCCCGGTCCGGGTCGTAGTAGCGGTGCAGGTTGTAGTGCAGCCCGGTTTCGGCATCGTGGTACTGGCCCGGCAGGCGCAGCGGCATTTCAAAGCCCGGGGCTGAAGGTTGGGACATCACCTGCTGCCGGCCAAACGCCGTGTAGCGTGCACGCCAGATCAACTGGCCTTGCGTGTCGGTGGCCGCTTCCACGGCACCCAGGTGGTTGGTGTGCAGCCAGGCCAGGCGTTCGCCGCCGCCCACCCAACGGCCCGCGATGGTGCCCAGGTCCTGCACGATGCGCCCCAGCGTGCCGGGGCCATCCGCAGGCTTGCGGCCTTGGGGCGTGTCGATGACGGCCAGGGGCCACTGGCCCAGGTGGATGTACTGGCGCGTGATGCGGCCCTGGGCATCGAGTTCGGCGCTGAGTTGGCCAGATTCGTAGAGGTACGCCCGGCTGCCTCCTTGGGCCTTGCCGGTGTGTTTGGCAATGCGCTCGCCCCGGTGGTTGTAGCGGTAGCGGGCCAGCGGGGCGCCCTGTTCGCTGACCTGTTCCAGCCGTCCCAATGCGTCCCAGCGGTAGCTGTGCGGGCCTGCCTGCAGGGGCTGGCCGTTGGCGTTGTACTGGGTGCGCTGGGTGGTTGTGTCTTTCTGGTCCGCTGCACGCTCGGCACTCCAGCGGTGGCTGCCTGGCAGGTAGGCGATGGCCCGCGTGCCCGCCTGCAGATCGCCGGAGGACACGTTCTGCTGGTCCAGGGTGCGCCTGCCGGCCTCGTCATAGTGGTAGCGGCTGGAGCGCAGTTCCTGGCCAGTGCGCTGGACCTGGACGATCAGGCGGTCGTGCATGTCGTAGGCATGGCTGTCCTGGTGCAAAGTCTGCGGGGCTTGGCTGTAGTGGTCCTGGCGCAGCAGCAGGTTGCCTTGGCTGTCCCACAGGTAGCGCATGTCCAGCAGGGCTTGGGGGGCGGTGGGCTGGCCCAGGGCTCCCGGCTGGTCGGGCGCCGGTTCGGCTGTCGTTTGCGCGGCAGTTGCTGCAGTGGCCTGTGCCTTGGCTTGCATGGGCTCGGCCGCATGGGCCGGGGTCAGGCCTAGCAGTTGCTCTGCAATGTCGGTGGGCCGGGCACCCAGCATCCAGTCATGGGATGTGCCAGAGGCAGTGCGTGTGTTGTTCTTGCCGGTCTGGCGGTAGACGATGCGCGCCAGCAGGCCTTCGCGGCTGCGCTGATAGCGGGCCTCGATGCCGTTGCCTGCCTGCCAGCTGCGCAGTCCCACCAGGTCGCGCTCGAATCCGGTGGCAATGGTTTGCGCCGGGCTGAGCCAGCGCAGCCAGGGAGTGCGCACGCGCTGCCGCTGCAGGCCGGTGATCTGGCCATGGCCGTCGCGCAGGTAGTGCAGCCAGCTGCCGTCGGGAAGGCTGGCGGCGGAGAGTCTGCCGTGGCTGTCGTATTCGTAGTGGAGGGTGTGGTGCTGGCTGCTCTCCCCGCTTTCACCGTTTGCACCGCTTTCTTCATGGCGGGTGATGCGCTTGCGCACGCGCAGGCCCCTGTCGTTGTATTCGTAGGCCTCGCTTTGCTCGGGATGCTCCAGCGCCACCAGCCTGGGGCCCTGGTAGCGCCAGCGGGTGGTGGTGGTGCGTGGCCGCGCGCCATCTTGCGGCAGTTGCGTGATGGTTTGGCGCAGGATGCGGCCGCGCAGGTCGTATTCGTAGCGCGCCTGCTGGCCCAGGGCGTCGCGGCCCGAGACCAACCGGTCGGTGGCGTCGTAGCCGCGAATGCTCAGGCCGCTGTCGGGGCTGAGGGTGGCGACGCTGCGGCCGAAGTCGTCGTAGAACTGGCGTGCCTGCGGTGCAGTTTCAGTGCCGGCCTTGTCTGCGGCGGATGGCGGCTGCTCTGGCGCGCCGGGCTGGTAGGTCTGCACCTGGGCCATGAGGCGGCTGCCGTCATCGGCGCGGCCACCGTAGCGACCGGACTGCAGCAGGCGGCTTTCCGTGTCGTAGCGGTGCTGTGTGAAGCTGCCTCGGACATCGGCGCTCCACAGCAGGCGGCCCAGGGCGTCATGGTGCTGGCGGGTCTGGGCCGCATAGGCGGCATTGCCCGTCTTGTCCCCGTTGCCGGGCCAGCCGCCGGTGCCGGTTTCCGTGAGGTGGCCCAGCGCGTCGTAGCGCCAGCTTTGCTCTTGCAGCACGCTGGCGTCGGGGGCCAGGCTGCGCATGGCCACCAGTCGGGCCTGGGCGTCGTGGCGCAGTTCGGTGCGCCAGCCCGTTTCGTCCTCCTTGGCCGAGGGATCCCGGCTGTGCATCTGGATGATGCGCCCGGCCTTGTCATGCTCCAGCGCCACGGCGGTGCCATCGGGCTGCAGCACGCGCGTGACGTGGCTGCCGCTGCGGTCCCAGCGCA
>NZ_JCABYI010000023.1:0-52365 GCF_059499305.1 Delftia sp. | reverse complement strand
TGAGCACGGTGCGCGAGCCGGTGACGATCTTGCCCTTGACGACGCTGTCGGTGATGCGGGCTGCGGGTTTGCCACTCATGCGAGGCTGCTCCTGGAGAGATGGGGGAGAACGGGAATGCGGATACGGGGAACGCGGTACGGGCTGTCTGCCTTCAGCAGTTGAGCCGGTCCATGGGCGAGAGGATCTGGATGTCGCCGGGCGTGATGCGGATGGTGCTTTCGCCGCAGGTCAGCAGGATTTCCTGCTGGGCTTCGAGCCGGATCTTGGCGGCATTGAGCTGGATGCTTTGTCCATCCATGGTGAGCTGCGAGGCCTTGCCACCTCCGCCTGCACCCCCACCACCGCCGCCATCGCCCCCACCGGGCGCCGTGATGTTCATGGCCATGCCGCCACCGGCGCCACCTCCCGCGCCACCGCCACCGCCACCTCCGCCACCACCGCCCACGGTCAGCGAGTACTGCGAGCCCACTTCGGTGCTTTGCTTGCTGCCGACCTTGACCTGGCGCTCCTGCCCCACGGTGAGGCTCTGGTTCATGCCCACATGGGTCTGCATGGCCACGCCGATGTTTTCCATGTAGTTGACGCCGATGTTCATCATCTTCATCCCACCCACGTTCTGCATGTAGGCCATGCCTATGGTCTGGGTCTTGAGCAGGCCGACCGTGACGTGCCAGTTCTGGCCTATCTTGTCGGTCTCGGTCTTGCCGATGGTCTTGCTGCGGTTCTTGCCGATGGAGATGTTCTCGTCGATGCCAACGTCTTCATTGCGGTTGTCGCCGATGCTGATCTTCTCGTCGTGGTCCACCCGCTCCGTGCGGTTGTTGTGCACGGTGATGGTCTCGTCGCGGTCCACGGTCTCGGTGCGGTCGCGGTGGATGACGCTGGTCTCGTCCCGGTCGATGGTCTTGCGCCGGTCGTTGCCCACCCATTTGTCCTCGTCGTTCTCGACTTCGGTGAGCTGGTCCTTTTGCGCGTGCAGCCACAGCTGTTCGGCGCCCGCCTTGTCCTCGAAGCGGATGGCGTTGGCGTCGCCCTGGCCGTTCTTCATGCCTGACCCCGGGTTGCCATCCTTGCTCGATCGGGTCTTGATGCCCGATTGCGTGGCATTGGCCGGCAGCGCCCAGGGCGGCATGTTGGCCGCGTTGTAGACGCAGCCCGTGACGATGGGATAGTCCGGGTCGCCGTTGAGGAAGTCCACCACCACCTCATGCCCTATGCGGGGGATCGAGATGGCGCCAAAGCCCGGGCCTGCCCAGTTGGTGGCCACGCGGATCCAGCAGCTGGAGTTCTGGTCCTTGCTGCCCAGCCGGTCCCAGTGGAACTGCACCTTGATGCGGCCGTATTCGTCGGTCCAGATTTCTTCTCCGGCCGGGCCCACGACGACGGCGGTCTGCGGGCCCGTGGTGCGCGGCTTGGGCGTGGTGCGCGGCGGCGTGAAGGCCAGGCTGGTGGGCTGAGCCTGCAGTTCGTAGCGCTGGAAGGAGCCGTCTTCGGCGGCGCTGCCCTTGGCGCCCGGGGCCACAGCGCTGACGCGGGGGTTCTCCTTGAGGTGGTAGCTCAGGCCGGTGATCAGGTACTGCCGGTTCTGGTCACCACGCGGGTAGTTGTAGAGGCTGAAGGTGTAGCCCGTGGCCAGCGCCCGGTGGCAGGACTGGCCCCGCACCCGGCTGTGGCCCGTGAGGCCTTGCTTCAGGCGCACGCGGATGTAGGCATCTCCATCGCCGTACTCCGTGTAGCCGCCCGGCCATTCGTAGGTTTCATGGCCGTCGTGCGCATGGCCCGGTGGATCGCGGCGCATGTGGGACAGTTCGGCCCGGGGCTTTTTGAAGTCGTAGTCGTCGATGTAATGGCGGCCCGGCTTGATTTCCTGCTCCAGCTGCCAGGCGTGGATGTTTTCCTGGTCGCCTGCGGCGGCTTTTTCCGGGGGATAGAAGGGAATGGATTCGCCGCCGGGCAATGCGCCATGCGAGGCAATGATGTCGTCGCACAGCACCAGGGTGTGCTGGCCCGATGCGTGCTCGAAGAAATAGTAGATGCCTTCGTGTTCCATCAATCGCGAGACGAAGTCGCAATCGCTTTCGTTGTATTGCACGCAGTAATCCCAACTGCGATAGGCGCGCGTGAGTTTCTTTTGCAGGGGATGGCCATAGACGCCCAATACCTGCTCGATGATGTCGGGCACGTTGAGGTTCTGGAAGATGCGAAAGTCGCTCTTGCGCGTGGCCAGCCACAGCCAGGGGCTCAGGCGCGCCTTGTAGGCGTAGTGGCGGTGGTCCTGGCCCTGCATGCCGAAGCGGGTGACGATGCCGTCGATGAAGCGCCTGCCGCCGCCCTGGGTTTCAATTTCTATGGTGGCGTTTTTTCCCAATAGGGCCTTGGGATCGATGCTTTCGTTTTCGCTGAGCATTTCCACATCGAGGCTGAAGAGCTGGCTGATGTTTTCCTGGCCGCGCAATTCACGGAAATGCAGTTCATCGCCCAATGGCGTATGGATGGTGACTCGGCGTGTCATTGTATGAACCGCCCTGGGGGCGGCCTCCCGTCTCTTGGTGAGCGGGGATCATAGACAAGCCGATGGCTATAGGGCAATCAAATGCAGGGTCAGATACACTCTGTAAATGTAAGCAATTTCCCATCTTGGATACAGGCATGTATTTGAATGGCATGCCACCCATTGATCTTCAATGCCATTCAACCCTCCATCGCGCAATGCATTCGCCTTGAACTGCGAATGCATTGCGCGTGCTCACACTCCCAAATACCGTTCCCACAGCGCTCTGTCCCCATCCAGCGCGGCCGAGTCTCCGCTCCACACGACCTTGCCGCGCTCCAGGATGAGGTGGCGGTCGGCCAGGCCCAGCAGGCGCTCCACGTATTTGTCGATGACCAGGATGGTCTGGCCAGCGGCGCGCAGCTGGGCCAGGCAGGACCAGATCTCTTCGCGGATGCGGGGGGCCAGGCCCTCGGTGGCTTCGTCCAGGATGAGCAGGCGCGGGTTGGTGACCAGGGCGCGGCCTATGGCCAGCATTTGCTGTTCACCGCCCGACAGTTGGTTGCCCATGTTGGAGGCGCGCTCGCCCAGGCGGGGGAACAGCGCGAACACGCGCTCGGGCGTCCAGGGCTGTGCCGCGCCGGGACTGCCCGAATTGCGATGGGCCACAAAGGCCGTCAGGTGCTCGCGCACCGTGAGGTTGGGAAAGCACTGGCGGCCTTCGGGCACGATGGCCACGCCGGCGCGGGCGATGCGGTCGGTGGCCCAGCCGGCGATGTCCTGCCCGGCAAACACCATGCAGCCAGCGCGCAGCGGCAGCTGGCCCAGCAGCGTGCGAAGCAGCGTGGTCTTGCCCATTCCGTTGCGGCCCAGCAGGGTGACGACCTGGCCAGCCTCGATGCGCAGGTCCACGCCGAACAGCACCTGGCTGGGTCCGTAGCCGCTTTGCACGGCCTGCATTTCGAGCATCACGCGCCCTCCTTCACTTCTTCGTCTCCCAGGTAGGCCTGGCGCACATCGGCGTTGCCACGTATCTCGTCGGGCGTGCCGGTGGCGATGATGCGGCCGTAGACCAGCACGGAGATGCGGTCGGCCAGGCGGAACACGGCCTGCATGTCGTGCTCCACCAGCAGCATGGCGGCACGGCCGCGCAGGGACTCGATCAGCTCGGTCAGGCGCAGTGTTTCATCAGGCCCCATGCCGGCCATGGGCTCGTCCAGCAGCAGCACGCCGGGGCGCGCAGCCAGGGCCAGCGCGAATTCCAGCTTGCGCTGCTCGCCATGCGGCAGCGTGCCTGCGGGGCGTTGCAGCAGGCTGGCGTCAATGGCGCATTCGCGCGCCAGCTCGCGGGCCTGCTCATAGAGCGCGGTCTCGGCCGCGCGCGGGCGCCAGAAGCTGAAGCTGCTGCCCGCATGCGCCTGCACGGCCAGCGCCAGGTTGTCCAGCACGCTGGACTGCTTGAAGATGTTGGTGATCTGGAACGACCGCGACAGCCCCGCCGCCACGCGCTGGTGGGCGTTGAGCGCGCTCACGTCGCGCCCGGCCAGTGCCAGGGTGCCGGCGTCGGCCGCCAGCGTGCCCGACAGCAGATGGATGAGCGTGGACTTGCCCGCGCCATTGGGGCCGATCAGCGCATGGATCTCGCCAGGCGCCAGCGACAGCGAGACATGGTCGGTGGCCAGCAGCGCGCCAAAGCGGCGCACCAGGCCCTTGGCCTCCAGGGCCGGGGTGGGGATGGAGATAGGTGTGGCCGCGCCGCTCATGCCTGCCTCCCGCGTGCGGACCACAGGCCCGTCAGGCCGCGTGGCGCGCCGAACACCACGCACAGCAGCAGCAGGCCCAGCGGCAAGTGCCAGTACTCGGTCCACATGCGAAGCACTTCCTCCAGCGTCAGCATGACGACGGCGCCGGCCACGCCGCCCCAGCGCAGGCCCACGCCACCGACCAGCACCATGATCAGCAGGTTGGCCGACTGGGTCCAGTGCATGAGGCTGGGCGAGATGAACAGGTTGTGGTTGGCCAGCAGCGCGCCCGCCAGCCCCGCCACCGCGCCGCTGAGAACGAAGGCCACGAGCTTCAGGCGGTAGACCGGGTAGCCCAGCGACTCCATGCGCGACTCGTTCTCGCGCACGCCCTGCAGCGCCTTGCCGAAGCGCGAATCCACCAGCCGGCCGAACAAGGCCATCAGCACCGCGAACAGCGCCAGCACCACGTAGTAGAAAGAAACGTCGTGGCCCAGGTCCAGCCCGGGCAGCACGGAATGGCCGGGCAGGTTCAGCCCGTCCTCGCCGCCGTACTGGCGCAGCGAGATGAAGATATAGAACAGCATCTGCGCAAAGGCCAGCGTGATCATGATGAAGTACACGCCGCGCGTGCGCAGCGACACGGCGCCCGTGGCGGCGGCCAGCAGCCCGGCCAGCAGCGCGGCGGCAGGCCAGGCGACCAGGGCCGAGGTCACACCGTTCATGGCCAGGATGCCCACCGCGTAGGCCCCCGCACCGAAGAAGGCCGCGTGCCCCAGGGCCACCATGCCGCCATAGCCCAGGATGAGGTTCAGGCTGGTGGCGGCCAGCGCGTAGATCAGCACGCGGCGCACGAAGGAGATGTAGAAGTCCAGCCCCAGCGCCGGAGCCACCAGCGGGAACACCGCCAGCGCCAGCAGCGCGAGCACGGTCCAGAAGAACCGGGCCTGGAACCTGCCTTGCAATGTGCTGTGTTCCATGCTCAGCCTCGCGCAGGGAAAAGGCCGGAAGGACGGTACACCAGCACCACCGCCATCAGCACGTAGATGGAAATCGCCGCCAGCGTGGGCCCCACGCTGGACGCCACGGCCGGGGAGAACACCTGGCGCAGCAGCATGGGCAGGAAGGCCCGCCCCGCCGTATCCACCATGCCCACCAGCAAGGCGCCCACCAGGGCGCCGCGTATGGAGCCTATGCCGCCGATGACGATGCACACCAGCACCAGGATCAGGATGTCCTCGCCCATGCCCACCTGCACCGAGGTGATGGGTCCCAGCAGCGCGCCCGCCACCGCCGCCAGCATGGCGCCCAGCGTGAACACGCCCAGGAACAGCAGCGGCACGCGCACGCCCATCAGCGTGGCCATCTGGCGGTTGGAGGCGCCCGCCCGCACCAGCACGCCGGCGCGCGTGCGCGTCACGAACCAATACAGGCCCAACGCGGCGGCCAGGCCGAAGACGATGATCATCAGCCGATAGGCCGGGTACATGAGATCGGGCAGCAGCTGCACGGGCCCGGACAGCGCGGCCGGCATGTTCAGCATCACGGGCGCCGGGCCCCAGACCATCTTGACCAGGTCATTGGCGATGAGGATGACCGCATAGCTGCCCAGCACCTGGGCCAGGTGGTCGCGCACGGCAAGGCGCCGTATCAGCACCAGCTCCAGCACCACACCCGCCACGCCCGTGGCCACGGCCGCCACCAGCACCGCCGCCGTGAACGAGCCCGTGCGATGCAGGGTCTCGGCCGCCACATAGGCGCCCGCCATGTACAGCGAGCCATGGGCCAGGTTCATGATGTCCATGATGCCGAACACCAGGGTCAGCCCGGCCGCGATCAGAAACAGCATCAGCCCGAACTGCAGGCCATTGAGCAATTGCTCCAAGAGCAGCGTCCACGTCATCCACACGCCCCCTGCCGCAGGCGCATCGGCCCGCGCGCGGTCAACAAATCATCCGGCTTTGAAAATCAAGATCAAGGCACGCCGCGCCCGACGGGGGCGCGGCGGCGGGGTCACATCTTGCAGTCGTTGACGTAGACGTCCTGGTACTTGTCGAACACCTTGCCCACCAGCTTGTTGGTGATGCGGCCGCTGCCATCCTTCTCGATCACGCGCTGGTAGTAGGCCTGGATGGGGTAGTGGTTCTTGCCGTACGTGAAGGGGCCGCGCACCGAGGCGTAGTCGGCCTTCTCCAGCGCCTTGACGATGGCCTGGCGGTCCGAGGCCTTGCCGCCGGCCTGCTTGACGGCCGCATCCATGGCCATGATCACGTCATACGCCTGGGCCGCGTAGACCGAGGGGTTGCGGCCCTTGTACTCCTTGCGGAAGGCCTCGACGAAGGCCTTGTTCTGCGGCACGTCCAGGTCATGCGCCCACTGCGCGGTGTTGACCATGCCCAGCATGGGCTCGCCCACGGCCTGGATCACGTCCTCGTCGGCCGAGAAGCCCGGGCCGATCAGCTTGACGCTTTGCGACAGCCCCGTGGACACGAACTGCTTGACGAAGTTGATGCCCATGCCGCCCGGCAGGAAGATGTAGACCGCATCGGGCTTGGCCGCGCGGATCTGGGCCAGTTCGGCCGCGTAGTCGATCTGGCCCAGCTTGGTGTAGACCTCTTCGCCGGGCGCGGTCTTGTAGCCGCGCTTGAAGCCGACCAGCGCATCCTTGCCGGCCGGATAGTCGGGCGCCATGATGAACATCTTCTTGAAGCCACGGTCGGCCGCCAGCTTGCCGGCTGCCTCGTGGAAGGCATCGTTCTGGTAGGACGTGCCGAACCAGAACGCATTGCACTGCGCGCCCGCGAACTGGCTGGGGCCGGGATTGTTGGACAGGTAGGGCACCTTGGCGCCGAACAGCGCCGGGCCCACGGCCAGGGCCACGTTGGAGCCGATGGGGCCGGTGAAGAAATCCACCTTGTCGCGCTGTATGTAGCGCGTGACCAGCTGGCGCGCCTGGTCGGGGTTGCCGCCCATGTCGGTCTGCAGGAACTCGGCCGGCTGGCCGCCCAGCTTGCCGCCCAGCTGCTTGATGGCGAGGTTGAAGCCGTCACGCGCCTCGGCGCCCAGCGCGGCAAACGGCCCGGAAATATCGTTGGCGATACCGACCTTGATGGTGTCCGCCTGCGCGAGCGCGGGAACAAAGGCAGGGGCCAGGGCCGCTGCGGCCAGGAAGGGGGTGAGGAAACGCATGCTGCTGTGCTCCTTGCGCGGGCCGCGCGGATGACAATCGGTGGTGAGGCAGTCTTCCGTCACGCTGGACGGGAAACTCTGTAAGGGCTGGAACGGTTGGCGCGGGTCTTAGTTTAGGTTTAAAGTATTTTGCAGAACAAGTCTGGGACTTGTACCAATACCTGCCATACAAACCATTTCGCGCCATCTCCGTTCCAATGCCCGCACTCTACCGTCACTACGACCGCGCCGGACTCGATGTCCAGTACAACGCCCGCGCGACGGTACGCGACATCACCCCCATCATCAAGGCCTATGCCGACGACAGCCGGGCCGCGCGCCAGAGCCTGCCCTGCGCGCTGAACGTGGCCTATGGCAAGCATGCCGACGAGCTGCTGGACATTTTCCCGGCAGCAACCGGGGCGGCAGGCGCCCCTGTTCTCTTCTTCATCCACGGCGGCTACTGGCGGCTGCTGTCCAAGGACGACTCCAGCAGCATGGCGCCCACCTTCACGCGCGCCGGCGCCGTGGTGGTGGCCCTGAACTATTCACTGGCGCCCGCCGTCACGCTGGACCACATCGTGGACCAGACACGCCGCGCCCTGGCCTGGGTGCATGCCCACATCGCCCGCTACGGCGGCGACCCGGGCCGCATCCATGTCTGCGGCAGCTCGGCCGGCGGCCACCTGGCGGGCATGCTGCTGGCCGGCGGCTGGCATGCGGACTACGGCGTGCCCGAGGACGTGGTGCGCGGCGCCGCACCGCTGTCGGGCCTGTTCGACCTGCGCCCGCTGGTGCACACCCACATCAACGAATGGATGCGCCTGAGCGAGCAGGACGCCATTCGCAACAGCCCCGCCCTCCTGCCGCACGGCGCGGCCTGCCCGCTCATCGTCAGCTACGGCGAGAGCGAGACCGATGAATTCAAGCGCCAGAGCGACGACTACCTGGCCGCCTGGAACCAGCGCTGTGGCCCCGGTCCATCGTCAGGCCAGTACGTGGCCATGCCCGGCACCAACCATTTCGACATCGTGCTCACCCTGAACGACCCGGCCAGCCCGCTGACGCGCGCCATCCTCGCGCAGATGGGCTTGAGCGCCCCCACACCGCAGAACCAGCCATGACCCACGCTCCCGACCTGGAGTCGCGCGCCGCGCCCGACGACCACCATGCGCTGCGCCTGTGGCTGCGCATGCTCACCTGCTGCAACCTCATCGAAGGCGAGATCCGCAACCGCCTGCGCAGCGAATTCGACACCACCCTGCCCCGCTTCGACCTCATGGCCCAGCTGCAGCGCGCGCCCGAGGGCATGAAGATGGGCGAGCTGTCGCGCCACATGATGGTGACCAACGGCAACATCACCGGCATCACCGACCAGTTGGAGAAAGAAGGCCTGGTGGTGCGCACCAAGGTGGAGTCCGACCGGCGCAGCTCCGTGCTGCACCTCACCCCGCTGGGCCGCAAGACCTTTGCGCGCATGGCCAAGGCGCATGAGTCCTGGGTCATGGGCATGTTCGGCGACATGCCGCAGGCCAGCCGCAACGAGCTGTACCAGGCGCTGGGCGACCTCAAGCAGCAGGTGGTGGCCCACCGCTCGCCCACGGACTGAGCGCACGCAGACCCACCCCCATTCAGCCCTGCACGCAGTTGCGCCCTGCGGCCTTGGCGCGGTACAGCGCACGGTCGGCCGCTTCCACCAGCGCCACGGCGGCACCTTGGGTGGAGCCGTGGGTAGTGCCTTGTGTAGCGCTTTGTGTAGCGCTTTGTGTAGCGCCTTGTGTCGCGCCAGCCTCACCGCACTGCGCTGTCGCCACGCCGATGCTGGCCGTCACATGGCCGAAGCGGCTGCTGCGGTGCTCCAGGCCCAGGCCCTCGATGCGCGCACGCAGCCGCTCGGCCACCTGCAGCCCGCCGGCCTGGTCCGTATTGGGAAGCACCACGGCCAGCTCCTCCCCGCCGTAGCGCGCCGCCATGTCGCCGGGCCGCTGCACGGCCTGGGCCAGGGCGCGACACACTGTCTGCAGGCAGGCATCGCCTGCCACATGGCCGTAGGCGTCGTTGTAGCCCTTGAAATGGTCCAGATCGATCAGCAGCAGCGACAGCGGCGTGCCCTCGCGCACGGCGCGCCGTGCCTCGCGCTCCAGCACCTCGTCGAAGCGGCGCCGGTTGGCCAGGCCCGTGAGCTGGTCCTGGGCGGCCAGCACCTCCAGCCGGCGGTTGGCCTGCAGCAATTCCTCGCGCGCGCTGACCAGGGAGCATTCGGCACGCGAGCGCAGCCGCATCGCCGCCGTCAGCCGCCAGCCGATCAGCGCAATCGCCAGAAACAGCCCCAGCACCACGGCCAGCGTCAGCTGCGCCTGGCGCTGCCAGGAACTGAGCGCCTCGTCGCGGCCCAGGGCCACCGTGGTCACCAGCGGATAGCGCTCGCTGCGCAGGAAGGCATAGATTCTTTCCGTGCCATCCAGGCCCGAGCGGAACGACGCCGTGCCCGACATCGCCCCCGCATAGTGGCGCAGGAAATTGGGCGACTGCGAGAAGTCCCGGCCCAGGTCCTGCTCACGGAAGGGGTGGCGCACCAGCAGTTGCCCGCCCGGCGTGCTCAGTGAAATGGCGCCCTGCTCGCCGATGTCGATCTTGCCGAACAGCCGCAGGAAATTTTCCACACCCAGCGTCACCACGACCACGCCGGCAAACTGGCCCTCGCTGTCGGTATAGCGCCGGCTGATGGTGATCACCCATTCGCTTGTGGAGCGGCTGCGGATCGGCGGCCCGATGTAGATGCCTGACGACGGGTCGTCGCGGTGGTGCGTGAAGAAGTCGCGGTCCGCGCTTTGCGTTCCTGGGGGAAACGTCCCCTTGGACGACATCAGCCAGCGCCCCTGCGCGTCCACGACCAGCAGCTCGTTGAGCTGGTTCAGCAGCTGCTCCTGGCGGTTGACCAGATGCAGCACGCGCTCCAGGTGCGCGGCACCGGCGCCATCCAGCTCCAGCCTTTCGGCAATGCCCAGCAGCAGCATGGAGCTTTGGGTGATCACGCCTTCGGAATAGGTATTCAGCGTCTGCGCCAGATTGCGGTTGACGGTATCCACCTCGGCCAGCGTGCGCTGGCGTGCAGCCACCAACTGCCACACCGTGGCCGCCGACACCGACACGAACACCACGGCCAGCAGCCAGCCCACCAGGCGGGTATCGCGTTTGACGGGCCGACCGCTGCGGCTGCGGCAGGCCCTTGTCCACCAATCCCTCTTCGTCACATGCACCTGCGCCATCTCGGCGGTCTCGCCGCCGTCCGATCTTGGGGTTTTCTGCGTCCGGGTTCAACGCCAGTGCAGCTTCCTTCCGCAAGCGATTCCCGTCCTCGACCCAGGTCGAGCCGGAAAAACCCGCGAACCCGGTATTGTCCCCGGCTTCGGAAAAATCGGCCGGCAGGGTTGGGATTGGGGGGTGCTGCCGGCAGTTTCAGGCTGAATGCGGATGGCAGGCCTGTGATCACAGGCCTTATCGTCAAGGCATGGGTGATCAGCCGGGGCCGTCGCTCGCGGCAGCAAGAAGCGGCACCAAGACATCACCGATCGGGGTCGGAACCCCGCGCGCCCGGCCGCGGCGCGCGATAACGCCGTTGCGGATATCCCATTCGAGCGGACGGCCTGCTTCGCGATCCGCCAGTATGGACGTGCCCAGGTCGGCAGGGGATGCCTGGAACTTGTCGAGGATCGCCTGCGGGACCTCATCGCCCAGTTCAGCACCTTCGGCGCGTGCCACGGCCAGGCACTCCTGCAGGTAGTCCAGTGTGAGCTTGGAAATGTCGTGCCGGCCGTACATGCCCGAGCGGCGATGCGTGAGCGCCATGAGCCCGGCCGCCGCGTTCTGCAGCAGCTTTTGCCAGGCCAGAGATCTGAAATTCGAAACCAGGTCTACCAGGCACCGGGAGCCTTGCAGTGCCTGCGCAACCACGAGGGAGGCCGCTTCGTCAGGCAGGCTGATCCGAGCATCGCTGCGCAGGAGCACCGACCCATCGGATTGCGCCTGCGCAGGGAACCACACGACTGCAGGAACGACTCGCCCCTGAGGGCACAGCGCAGTGACACTCTCCAACTGCTCGACCCCGTTTTGCAGGACACACACGACGGTTTGCGGGCCGCTCAACGCCGCAAGCCATTGCGCAGTGGCAGCGGTCTGAGTCGCTTTGACCGCGAGAAAAACGAGGTCCACCGGGCGTGCAATCTGTGCTGGATCCGTTCTCACCGGCCCGGGAACAACGATGCGAACACCGCTACCTTGCAGCACCAGGCTGTCACGCGGCGTACGGCCGCAAAGCATGGGCGTGCGGCCGACTTCGTGCAACGCAGCAGCGACGGTGGTCCCGATCGCACCGGGCCCCAGGACAGCGATTCTTGTATGGACTTGTTGATTCACTGAAGCGGATTCCTCGAAACGGATGCTCGGCGCCGGCCTCGACACCTGAAAAGGACAATTATGGAGTGCCACGGGCGCAGTGGAGGGCTGCTCTTGGCTGTGCGTGCATAGGTGCAATGCATCTTGATAGTTTCTCAGTATTCATCCCGGCACAATACACGTCAGTGGACTCTTTCATTGGGCATGCAATATGAGTTGACGAACATTGCAGTATTCCGTAACGATTGACGAATATCCGGCTTTGATATTCCGTGCCTTTTGGCGAATTGCTCGACCGCCGCTGTGTCAAAACGCGTAGTCTGGATGAAGTCCAGGGCTTCGGCATCCGTATTCAAAAACCGCGCGACCGGAGGAATGCTCAAAAGCCATTTCAGCAATCGGAGCGAAATATGATGCTTTGGGGACTTTATGCCAAGAGGTTGTGCCACCTCTGCCAGGAGTTCTCGCAAGTTGGGACTTTGGTCGTCAAGCGCCAGAAGCTCCTGACCGGCCATGGAAGGATCAAAAGCGCAAGCCGAAACCAGCTCGACCAGATAATCCACAGTGACCAATGGCAACCAGTGCTCTGCGCTACCGGGCACTGCAGCCAGTTTTCCCTGCGCCAGATTGCGTATCAGATCCACCAGTGGCTGGCTGCAAGGTATATGTCCCGTGCGGCTATGACCACAGACCGTTGCGGGGTGCACGACGGTCATTTTCCCTCCCTTGGCAGCCATGAACTCCAGGGTCGCGAAATGCGCCTCCAGTTTGCTCCCCTCGTAAGCGCCGACACGCCGATAGACGGCAGGCCAATGAGTCCTTTCCGGATGGCCGGGATCAATTCCGATGCGCTGCAGATGTTCATTGTTCTTCAGCATATAGCCGCCGATCATCACCAGCCGGCTATCTTGCTGCGCTGCCAACAACGCCACGCGCTTTGCACCTTCCACATTCACTGCACGCGAATGCTCCATTGAAAGGCCCCACGCGAAGTGGGCGCCCAGGTGGAACACAACTTCGGCCTGCCGCAAAGCCTCTCGATCGGAAAGACTCAAGCCGAGGCTCTCCTGCTCCAGATCGCCAGCCACGGCAAAGACCCGGTTTGCGACACCTCCCAGATTGTCGACCTGCTCCCGCAGTTGCGCCAGGCGCTCCGGGCGACGCATCAGCACCCGAATCGTGTGACCTTTCGCGCTCAGGCATGACACCAGATGCTGGCCGATGAAGCCGGTCCCTCCCGTAACAAAGCACTCCACGCTCATTTTTCTGCTCCTTGGCACGATGAAAAATCGAGTGTAGACTGTCGACCCAACTCTATAGTCAAGCGTTTTCTCATGAATATCGGCGAACTCGAGGTCCGCAGCGGCGCCAGCCGCCATACCCTGCGCTACTACGAGAAGATCGGCCTTATCGCACCATTGCGGCGAAACAACAATTACCGTGTTTACACACCACAAACCCTGCAGGATCTTGGATTTATCCAGCGCGCACAAAGCATGGGATTTTCTCTTGCGGAAATAGGCGAAATTCTGGACGCTCAGAGAAACAAGTCAATCGATTGTGCCGAGGGTGCCAAGTTGATTGAAAAGAAAATGCTGGAAATCAGAAAGAAAATCACTGAGCTCAAAAGCATTTATCGGTATTTGGACGAGGAGCGTGCAAATCTCGAGGCCAGTGCTGCCCAGCAACTTGAGCTTCAGCGACTCAACAACGCCTTGAAGTGAGCTGTCGGCATCCAGACAACAGCGGCAATCGCTGCATGGCTGCTCCCGGCATCACCCGAGTACATCCGCGCAGCCTGGACAGAAAACGTATCTGCCGCGCCAAGGCATGGCGCAGCCATTCATCCACGGCTATGCTCAATACCTTTGCCGTTGCGCAGCCGGCGCCCGCCCTGCAACGGACCTTGACTGTTCAGGACCTCCCATGCACATCGAACCCGGCGTCGTCAGCCCCGAAAAAATCGCCCTCAGTTATGTCACCGCCGCAGCGGCCTTCGGCCTGACCGCGGCCCTGGCACGGCAAAGCCTGCGCGACAACGGCGGCTGGCTCGCGCTGCTGGCCCGCAGTGTCATCACCACCGCGCTGGTGTTCAGCTTCTTCGAGGTGTTTCCGCACGAGCCGGTCGGCGTGTCCGAGGTCCATCTGATCCTGGGCTCGACCTTGCTGCTGATGTTCGGCGCGGGAGCTGCGGCCATCGGCCTGGCGTTCGGCCTGCTGGTGCAGGGCCTGTTCTTTGCCCCCTTCGACCTGCCGCAGTACGGCATGAACGTCACCACCTTGCTGGTGCCGCTGTATGCGGTGAACCAACTGGCGCGCCGGCTGATTCCCGCCGGCACGGCCTATGTGGACATCAGCTACAGGCAGGCCCTGGCCCTGTCCACCACCTACCAGGGCGGCATTGTCCTGTGGGTCGCGTTCTGGGCCATCTACGGCCACGGTGCCAGCCTGGCAACCTTGACCGAGGTGGCAAGCTTCGGTGCTGCCTACATGTGCGTCGTGCTGGTGGAACCCCTGGTGGACCTGGCGGTGCTGTGGCTGGCCAAGCGCCTGGCGACCTTCACCCAAGGGCCGCTTTTCAATACCCGCCTGCACGCCGTTGCCGTCTGACAGGGCCGGCTCCCCCGGTCACGGTTGACGCCCCATAGGGCATCTTGTCCCGGTGCTCCCGCCTTGCCGCCCCCGGGCCACCATGGCAAAGCGGGGAGCGGCAGGTGCATGGACGGCCCCGCGCGCAGCCGTGGCCGCTTCCTTTTGGTCCAGAATGACCAGGTCCCTCTTCATCAGCCTGCCGGCAAGCGAGCTCGGCAAATCCACCGCCTTCCACAAGGCCCCGGGCTTCCAACAGAGCCCGCAGCCCAGCAGTGAAGACGGCTTCGCCATGGTCTGGAGCGGCGGGATGCCTGCGCAGTGCAAGGACCCGGCGTTCGCCTCCGCGACGTGGCCTTGGCAACGCGGCCGACGCCGGAATCGCTGCAGCCGGGTGATCGGGCAAGCCTGAAAACCCGCTTCCTGCGACAATCCGCCCCGCTCGCTTTGCTCCACTGCATCGCGACGGCACGGACCGTCGCCGCATTGCTCCTTGTCTGGCGGCTCTCACAAGGAGCGCGCCTGCGCCGATACCTCCATCGCCCATGGCTCTCGACCCCTTCACCCTGCTCGTTCTCACCACGGCCATGGCGGCCGCTTCGGCGCTGTATCTGGCTGCGGAATGGAGCAGCGTGCGCGAACGCTCGCTGCTGCTGTGGAGCGCGGGGTTCGCCATCATCGTCGTGGGCTGCGTGTTGGCCCTGCTGCGTTCCAGCGGCCATGTGCTGCTGGGCATCTGGTTTCCCAACGGCCTGCTGATCGCCGCCCACTGGCTGTTCCTGGCCGGGGTCGCCGGATTCATGCGCGTGCGGCTGTCGCACTTCTGGTGGCTGCTGGCCGTCGTCTGGCTGGCCATGCTGTTTCTGCCAGACGGGCCCTGGTGGTCCAAGGCGATGCTGGGCATCCAGTCGCTGCTGATCGCCATCACCACCTTGCGCGCCGGCCTGCTGCTGCGCCCGCATGGCGGCGCGCTGGGCATGGGCGCGGCGCAGTTGAGTTTCGTGCTGCTGGCCCACGGCCTGTTCTACCTCGCCAAGGCAGGATCGACCGTGGCGCTGGACGCCTTCGTCAACCTGGGCAGTTTCCGCGGCACGGTGATCCTGATCTCGCTGGTGGAGGGCGTGATGGCGATCATGCTGCTGGCCATGTCCATGACCGGGACGGAGCGCCATCGCCGCGAGGAGCGCATCGCGCAGATTGCCGCCCGCGATCCGCTGACCTCCCTGGACAACCGCCGCGCGCTCTATCTGCGCGCACCGGCGCTGCTGGCACAAGCCTCGCCGGCCCGCCCCGGCGCCCTGCTGCTGATCGACATCGACCACTTCAAGCAGGTCAACGACCTGCACGGCCACGATGCCGGCGACCGCCTGCTGATGACGCTGAGCGACCTCATCCGCAGCGTGCTGCCTCGCGGCGCACTGGCCGCGCGGCTGGGCGGGGATGAGTTCGTGATCCTGCTGCACAACGTCTGCGGCACGGCCGCGCAGGCGCTGGGCCAGGACTTGCGCGAGGCGTTCGTGCAGCAGGCGCGCGCGATGTTCGCGACGCCGCAGCCCGTGTCCCTGAGCATCGGTGCGGCCTTGTTCGACCAGCCCGGAACAGAGCTGTCCCACTGGCTCAAGCAGGCCGACGAGGCCCTCTATGCATCGAAGCGCAAGGGACGGGACCGGATGGAACTCGCCCCGCTTGCCCCAGGGCGGCCCCACGGATGATCTGCTTGCCGCAGGTGGGCCGCTTGCGTGCGCTTGCAGGTCACATCTGCCGCTGATAGGGGTCCGGGCCGGTTCAGTCCGGGTCGTTTTGGCGCCTCAAGGCGTCAATGCAAAGTCCACCGCAGCCTCGGCATGCAAGGCCGTGGTGTCCAGCACGGGCACGGGGCAATGCGCCTGCTGCACCAGCAGGCTGATTTCCGTGCAGCCCAGCACCATGGCCTGGGCGCCCTGCCCGGCCAGCTGCGCCATGATGCGCTGATAGGTGCGCCGCGACTCTTCCCGTATCCGGCCTGCGCACAGTTCCTCGTAGATGATGCGGTGCACTTCGGCGCGGTCCGCCTCCTGCGGCACCATCACCTCCAGCCCCTGCTGCTGCAGGCGCTCGCGCATGAAGGGCTGCTCCATGGTGAAGCGGGTGCCCAGCAGCCCCAGCCTGCGGTAGCCTGCCGCCCGGGCCGCATCGGCCACCGGGTCGGCAATGTGCAGAAAAGGGATGCGCACCGCTGCCGCAATGCGGTCTGCCAGCTTGTGCATGGTGTTGGTGCACAGCAGCACCCCATCCGCCCCGCCATCCTGCAGCCGCCGCGCGGCATCTTCCAGCAAGGCAGCTGCGTCATCCCAGCGGCCTTCATGCTGGGCCAGCTCGATGGGGCCAAAATCCACGCTGTACATGAGCAGTTTTGCAGAGCGCAGCGGACCCAGCCGGTCGCGCACGCCCTGGTTGATGAGCCGGTAGTACTCGGCGCTGGACTCCCAGCTCATGCCCCCGATGAGACCGATGATGCGGTGAATTTCCGTGTGGTTCGCGTTCATGCCTTCAGTGTGGGCAGCGCCCGGTTTCCCGTCTATCAAGAAATTTCAGTTCAAGACACAAGGCGCCAGGGTGATGAAAGTTCAGGAACTACCGGGATTCGAGGTGCAGCTGCTGGGCCGCGCCGCCTATAGCAGCCATGACCCGACCCGCCTTCATTCGCTGGGCATTGCGCTGGAGCGCCAGCAAGGCGTGCATGCCATTGGCAGCGACCGCCGCGTGGACTTCGACACATGGCCCGGCACGGTGGCACGCACGCCACCGGGGGTGGATGTGTTTTCCGAATCGGCCACGGGCGGCGAGTACCTGGTGGTTCGCTGTACCCCTGCGCAATGGGAGCAATGGCTGGACGACGCAGTGCCTCACACCGAAGCCCGGCGCGTTGTGCACCCTGGCCAGCGCGCCGCCTTGCAGATTGCGCACCAGCTGCGGCAACTGCTGCTTTGCCCCGAGACGGACACCCTGGCAATAGAGCAGGCAGTCCTGCACTTCATGGCCCGGCAATGCGTCGATGCGAGGGATGTGCCCCATGCGCCCATCCCGCGCATCGATGCATTGCGCCCGGTGTATCGGCCGGTTCTGGAGCGCATGGCGGCCGAGTTTGCACAGCCGTTGAGCATTGCCCAGCTGGCCCGGATGACCCGTCGCACCCCGCTGCGTTTTCTGCGTGAGTTTTCCCAGCTGCTTGGCATGACTCCGCATGCCTATCTTGTGGAGACCCGCATACAGGCGGCCCGCTCCATGATGCGGGCGGATGCCGATTCGCTGGCCTGTATCGCCCACGATTGCGGCTTCAGCCATCAATCGCACATGGGAGCCGCGTTTCGCAAACATCTGGGGCTGACGCCCAGCCAGTACCTGGCCCGCATTCGCCATACGGCCAGGCAGTGACCGATGGAGCACCTGGACCCGTCACGCCCGGGGCATGCGGCATGACCGGTGTTCCAGGCGGTGCAATGAACTTGCAAGTTCCCGCGTTGGCTTTTCATTCCCATTGTCAATCCGAACAGACGGACTCGACCTGCGCACTTCAACCGCGCATACTTAGGGCCATTGCTCTCCCCCTGTTCTGATTTGCGATGGCGCGGCAACCCCAACCTTGCCGTGTTCCTGCCAATGGAGCGGACTACCGATAATTCATTCCCGTTATCAACGGCATATCGTGCCGCTCGGCCATGTCGGGCAGAACTGAGGACCGTCAATCCGCCAGCAGCGCGTCAATTCAATGTGCGTACACATCTGATAGAGCAGATCAATGAAATGACCCCTCGAAAATCCACATTCGCACCTTTGAGCAGAATTTTTGCTTTCGCCATTGAACTGGATGGAGTGGACCGTGTGCTGTCCGTGGTCCGGCGGCATCTGGGCATGGATGTGGCCTTTGTGGCCCGATTCCGCGAAGCGGATCGGGTGCTGGAGCATGTGGACGAGAGCACTGGCGGTGTGATTTTCCGGCAGCAGAAGATTCCATTGAACGAGGGCTATTGCCAGAAGGTGGTCAATGGCGAATTGCCGCAGTTGATTCCAGACACGTCCCGTTTACCCGCTGCACAGGGAATACCGGAGACGCACACCATTCCCATCGGCTCGCACCTGAGCGTACCAATCCGCCTGGATGACAACCGTCTGTACGGCACCTTGTGCTGCTTCAGCCACCAGCCCAATCCCGCGCTGGGTGAGCACGATATGTCGCTATTGCGGGCATTCTCCGATTTATTGGGACTGCATTTCAGTGCAACTTCTGCGGTCCAGCATGCAAGGGACAAAGCGGCCAACGAAATCCACCTTGCCATGCAGGGCAATGCGCTGCGCCCTGTATTTCAGCCCGTATACACCATCGCGACAGGCAAGCTGCACGGTTTTGAGTGCTTGTCGCGCTTTGACCTGGAGCCATTTCGCCCGCCAGACCAATGGTTCAAGGCAGCGCACGAAGTCGGCCTGGGGCTGGAGCTGGAGCGCCATGCAATCGACACGGCGCTTGGCGCGCTCGGTCGCCTGCCAACCGATTGGCTGCTCGCAGTCAACTGCTCGCCGCAGCTGATCCAGTCGGGGCAGCTGCCCCGGCTTCTGGGTTCGGACCAGGATCTGTCGCGCGTGACGCTGGAAATCACGGAGCATGCCGCCGTGGATGACTACAGGGCTTTGGCCGATGCACTGGCTCCGCTGCGGCGCCGGGGCGCGACCTTGGCAGTCGACGATGCCGGTGCCGGCTACTCCAGCATGCGGCACATCCTGCATCTTCAACCGGACATGATCAAGCTGGACATGAGCATCACGCACGACGTCGATACCGACCGCAGCCGCCGTGCGCTCGCCAAGGGGCTCACGAGTTTCGCGCACGAAATAGGAAGCGTGGTGGTCGCCGAAGGTGTGGAGACTGCCGAGGAATTCAATGCGCTGGCAAGCCTTGGCGTGGATCTGGCCCAGGGCTACTTCTTTGCCAAGCCGATGGGGTCAGCACAGGCGCTGGCCATGGGACTTGCCAGGGCCTAGGGCCCAGGCGTTCAAGCTTTCGAGCCTGCGTGAATGCGTGAATGCGTGAATGCGTGAATGTGCTGTGGCGACGCAGCGTTCTCCCGCCACCTTGACCGGGATCAAGCGCACACCAGCCATGGTGCCCGAGCAAGGCGCCCGTTGCGCGAAGCCGTAGTGCACCCGGCGCATAATCGCCTGCATTCTTTCCCCAGCCCATCCGCCATTGCAGGTCTGCATGCGGCAGGCGCGTCCAGCGGCCATCGCGGCGCCCCAGCATTTCCCCAGACTTCCAGCAACAGCCTCCCGGCAGGCGGTCATGGGCATGCCCACGGTGAACCCAGATGGAAGTTTTGAAGCAACTCGAACCCCTCATGCGCGACATCATCGCGCCCCAGGCCGCGCAGATCGACGAGCAGGCACGCTACCCGCGTGCCGCGCTGGATGCACTGGCGGCAGCCGGCCTGCTGGGCCTGATCAGCGCCAGCGAGGTGGGCGGCCTGGGCAAGGGCCTGGCCGAAGCGGTGCAGGTCGTCGAGCGCATTGCCCAGGACTGCCCCTGCACGGCCATGGTGCTGACCATGCACTACTGCGGCGTGGCGCTGATCGAACCCTTTGCCGACGCCCCTGTGCGCCGCGAGATCGCGGCCGGCCGCCACCTCACCACGCTGGCCGTGTCCGAAGCCGGCTCGCGCAGCCATATCTGGGCGCCGACGGGCACGGCGACCGCCGCTGAAGATGTCATCCACCTGAACGCGCTCAAGAGCATGATCACGTCGGCCGGCGAGGCCGATTCCTATGTCTGGATCTCGCGCGCCACGCAGGGCGAGGGCAATACGCTGTGGCTGGTGGACAGCCGGCTGCCGGGCCTGTCCATTCCCGGACGCTTCAACGGCATGGGGCTGCGCGGCAATGCGTCCTCGCCCATCGAGGCACGCAACGTGGGCGTTCCACGCGCCCGCATGCTGGGCGCCGACGGCGAGGGCGAGGCCGTGAAGGGCCGCTATCTGATGCCCTTCTTTCCCACGCTGATCGCCACGACGTCCATCGGCCTGATGCAGGGCGCGCTGCGCCGCGCCGTGGCCCATGTGGCGGGCACGCGCTTTGCGGAAAGCGGCAGCTCGCTGGCCGACCTGCCCACCATCCGCGCCTACCTGGCCCGTGCCCAGCTGCGCCTGGAGCAGGCCCGCCTGCTGCGCGACGATACCGTGGCCGCCGTGCAGGCGGCCCGGGCCGATGCGCGCACCCGCCTGCTGCAGAGCAAGGCCGCAGCCGCCGAGGCCGCACTGGAAGTGACCGACATTGCCATGCGCGTGTGCGGCGGCGCCGCCTTCCGCAAGGAGCTGGGCATAGAGCGCCTGTTCCGCGATGCGCGCGCCGCCTCGGTCATGGCGCCCACCACCGATGTGATCTACGACATGCTGGGCAAAGGCATGTGCGACGCCGCCGCCTGAGCCTGAACGGCAGAACCCGTCGATCGCTTCACCCCTCCTCCCCCATCCAGCAAAGGACTTCCGCATGACGACAACCGCCCCCGTGATCAAGCTCGGCGCCGTGGCCTACGCCCCCAAGGTGATCACCATCTGGGAAGGCTTCAAGGCGTATTTCATCGAGCGCGGCTACTACTTCGACTACGTTCTCTATTCCAACTACGAGTCGCTGACCGAGGCGTTGATGGCAGGCGATGTGCACCTGGCCTGGAACTCGCCGCTGGCCTTTGTGCGCGCCGACCGCATGGCCCGCGCGCGCGGCCTGCGCGTGGAGTCCATCGCCATGCGAGATACCGACCTGGACCTGCATTCGCTGCTGGTCGTGCCAGCAGACAGCCCCATCCAGAGCGTGCAGGACCTGCGCGGCAAGACCGTGGGCTTCGGTGCCGTGGATTCGCCCCAGGCCACGCTGATCCCGCTGGACCATCTGCGCCAGCAAGGGCTGGTGGCCGGGCGCGACTACACGGCACGCCGCTTTGACGTGCTGGGAGGCAAGCATGGCGACCACATCGGCGGCGAGCGCCTGGCCGCCGCCGCCATGGTGGCCGGCGAGATACAGGCTTCATGGATGGTGGGCAAGAACTACCTGGCCTTTGCGCGCGAAGGCACGCTGCCGGCCGGCGGCACGCGCGTGCTGGCCACCTCGGGCGCCTTCGACCACTGCAACATGACGGCCGGCCCGCACATCGATGCCGGGCGTGCCGCCGCCTTCCGCGACATCCTGCTGGCCATGTCCTGGGACGACGCGGCAGTGCGCCCGCTGCTGGAGCTGGAAGGCCTGAAGGTCTGGCACCCGGGCCGCGGCACGGGCTACGGCCTGCTGGAGCGCGCGGTGACGGACGAGGCCTTCTACGACGCCGAAGGCCGCATCACCGTGCAGGACTACCGTTACTGATACGCGCCATGGCCATGCCTGATTCCGACAGCGGCGCCCTGCCCGCCTCCACCCAGCCCGCCTCCACCCTGCCTGTCATCGACCTGCAGGGCCTGGGCTTCGATGCCGGCGCCCATCTGCTGGTCAAGCACGCGCTGGCCGCCCTGTCCGTGGGCGGGCAACTGCGCGTGACCGGCAGCGCGCCGGGCTGGCAGGCCCAGCTGTCGGGCTGGTGCAGCGACCAGGGCCATGGCCTGCGCTGGGAGGATGGCGTGGACGCAGCACAGGCCATGGCCATCGTGGCGCGCGGCGGCGCCCAGGCCGGGCGCTGGCGCGGCGCGGCGCAGACGGGCCGCAGCGATGCGCGCTCGGGCGACGGTGCCGTGGCCGCGCAGGCCCAGCCTTTCTGGGGCCTGGCCGCGCGTGGCGCGCAGGTGGAAGCCGGGGCGCCGGCCTTCCATTTCCGGCTCAGCGACAAGCTGCAGGTCTGGACCGACAGCGCCTCCGACCTCTACGCCCAGGCCGTGGCCGCGCAGTGGAATGCCGACACCGATATCGACTGGAACGACGCACCCGAGCTGCCCGCGCCCGTGGAGGACGCCATCGTCCAGCTCATGACCTACATGGTGGAGAACGAGAATGCGGCCCTGCTGGTGCCTGCGCGCTTTCTGGGCCAGCTGCACCCGCACTACCGCGAGCTGCAGGCGGCGCTGGCCATCCAGGTGGCCGACGAGGCGCGACATATCGATGTCTTCACGCGCCGCATCCGCCGCCACGGCCGCGAGCCCGCGCTGTCCACGGCGGGTGGACAGGCCTCGCTCAAGAGCCTGCTGGACGAGACGGATTTTTCCGTAGCGGGCTTTTTGCTGTCGGTGCTGGGCGAAGGCACCTTCGTGCACCTGCTGCAGTTCCTGCAGACCGAGGCGCCCGACCCCCTCACACGCCAGATCTGCCGCCTGGCCGCGCGCGACGAGGCGCGCCATGTGGCCCTGGGCATGTCCCACCTGCTGTACCGCCTGCAGCACGAGCCCGGCTTCCAGCACCAGCTGGCCCAGGCCGTGGAGCAGCGCTTCGACAACCTGGCCGGCACCTCGGGGCTGAACGAGGAAGTCTTCGACGCCCTGATCCTCATCGCGGCCGGCACCCTCACCCCCGAGGCCCTGGCCCGTGGCGCCGCCCGCGTGCAGCAGCTCATGCGCGACATGGCAGACGGCCGGTTTTCCAAGCTGCTGCGGCTGGGGTTCGAGCGTGGGCATGCGGAGCGGCTGGCTTCGCTGCATACGCGCAATTTCATGTAGGCACGAGAAACGGACCCGGTGCGCGGTGCCCGGTGGCCATAGGACCGGCGCCGGTCAATCCACGATCAATTTGCTGTTGTTCAGCAGCTGCGTGATGATCTGCTGATCCGTGGCGGCACCGGAATACAGCGTCTGCAGATTCACGCCTTCCAGGATGATCTGCTGGGTCTCGGCCGATGCCGAATAGCTTGCACCCACCGCATGGGAGTCCGCACCGAAGCCGCCCGTGTGGCTGACATGGACCCAGTTATCACCTCCCGTGATCTCGAAGTGCAGGTAGTCGGCCAAGTTGCCTGCGGCATTGCCGGGGCCTGCGGATTCACCCTGCAGCAGGTCGCGCAGGTCCAGTACATCACCGCCTGCGCCGTTGGCTCCCGCGGCCGCCATGGCGAAGTTCTGGATTCGGTCCATGGCCGGCGTTCCTGCCGCCCCCTGGTCTCCCAGCGACCAGGCAAAGACATCCACGAAGTTCTCGCCCGCATCACCGCCGCTCATCAGATCGTTGCCGGGGCCACCGGCCAGCAGGTCCGTGCCCGACCCCGCATTGAGGGTGTCGTCGCCGCTGCCGCCCATCAGCACATCGGAGCCTGCGCCCGCCGACAGGTTGTCGTCGCCAGCGCCTCCGAAAACGATGTTGTTTCCGTTGTTGGCGCTGATGGTGTTGGCGCCGTTGCCACCGGTGATGTACTCGTTGGCCGAGCTGCCTGTATAGCTGCCGCTATGGGTCGTGGTGACATCCACGGTCGTATATGAGGCCTTGAGCGTGACCACGGTGGATGTCGATGCCGTGAAGCCGCCGCTCACCTCCGTCGCCGTGACCTGGACCGTGAGATTGGTGGCGTTCGTGGTGTAGCTGCCAGGCAGATTCAGGATGAGATTGGGCAGGTCGGCTTCGGTGAACTGCCAGACACCACCACCCAGGTTCGTGCCCGCATTGAAGGACAGATTGGTGGGCAGTCCACTGATCCTGATCGACAGGGTTTCCGAGCCATCCGTATCCACCAGCTTCGTGGTTATCGGAAACCTGACGCTGGTCCCGCCTGTGCCGTGTGCGATGGCCAGCAACGTGGCAAAGCTGATGCTCCGCGGGATGTCCGTGGCAACCATCCATTGATCTGCCACGGCAACCGGTGCATCGTTCACGGGAGTGACCGTGATGGAAACGGTGACGATGTTTCCCATGGCCAGCCCATCGCTGGCACGGTAGGCAAAGCTGTCGGAAACCGTCTCGCTGCCGTTGTGGATATAGGTGAAGGTGCCATTGCCGCTCAGCGTCAGGGACCCGTTCGCCGGACCCGTCACCAGCACCGCGACGAGCGGATTGCCGTCAGGGTCCGTGTCGTTGGCCAGCACGCTGGTTGCACCGCTGGCAAGGACCGTGGCCACAGCGCCCTCGGCCACCATTATCGCATCGGAGACAGACACTGGCGGTTGATTGCCGGAGGGTGCAGCAGCAACCGTCACCGACACACTGGCCGTGGCAGAACCGCCCCTGCCGTCGCCAATGGTGTAGGTGAAGCTGTCGCTGCCGGTGAAGTTGGCGTTCGGCGTGTAGACCGGATTGCCCGTGACGGCATCCACGACCACGGAACCGTGGGTGCCCTGGGTGATGCCGGAAACGGTCAGGCTGTCCCCATCCGCATCGCTGTCGTTCCCGCGCACGGCGATGGCGACGGATGTATCGGCATCGGTGGTGGCCGTATCGTTGCCGGCCACGGGCACCCGGTTCACGAAAACACTCAGCGTGCTGGACGCGCCGGTCTGCACGGTGTAGCCGATGCCCAGCGGATGGCCGCCGCTGTAGTTCGCATCCGCCTGGAAAGTGAAGCTGCCGTCTGCCTGCAGCGCGAAGGTCCCGCGCCCCGCCACGTTCCGGGAGCTGCCGGCCGCCACGGTCTGGCCTTCATAGGTGAAGCTGGCGACCACGAGCGCCCCATCGGCATCGGAATCGTTGGACAGCACATTGCCCGTGCGCTGCCCGGCCGTGTCCACCTGCACGCTGTCGGGCGCAAGCACGCTGGCGTGGCTGCCGTGCGCGGCGGCCGCCGCGTTGGCGCACAGCTGCGCCACGTCCACCCAGCAGGAGCCGCCCGCCTCCAGCGCGGCGCCGACCGCGCAGGCGCTGCCGGGACGTGGGGCCGTCGTAGGAATCGTGCCCGGCACGCCCAGCGGAAAGCAGGTGTTCCACACAGGGTCCGTGATGCCGGTGATTTTCAGCCGTAGCGATGTCTGATTGCGGTAGACCACGGGCAGGAAGCCCTGCGGCGCTCCAGCGGCGCCCAGGGCGCTCGCCTGCACGGGAATGACAAGCGTCTCGCCCGCAGCCTGGTTGAAGGCTTCCTGCAATTCCTGTATCTGGGCCTGCACCCGGTCGCCCCAGGCCGCCGTGGCCGCTGTCGCCACGACAGCACCGCCCAGGGCCCAGGCGCGCAGGCTGGCCGGGGAAATCCGCCCTGTGCGCACCCCCCATGCAAGGCAGGCCCCCATGGCCAGTGCCAGCAGCGCAAGAGCGCCAGGGTGGTCCACAGGAATCGCCGCCGGCGCCACGGCCGCCAGCGGTGCCGCAGTGATGCTCTGGGCCTGGGCTGCCGGCACGGCACAGGCCACGGCCAAGGCGCCCAACGCCTGTGCGAGCCACGTGCCGCGGGCAAGGAATTGGAAAAGTTGCAGCATGGGTCTGGCCTGGAAGAAAAGATCCGAAGATCCGAACAGGCGGGGAGCGGTCCCCGCCACTGCCTTCAGGCAGGCCACAAATGACTGCGCTGCCGACAATTTCTTACTTTAGACGACGGCCTGCGCAGCGCATATCCCTGAAAGCAGGTAATTGGCCAGCGGGCACCGGCTCTGGCAAGGGCCGCTCGAAGGCCGCACGACCCCTCCAATGCGCCCAGCTCGTCCGACCGCCCGCCCTTGCCTGGCAGGTACCGGCCCAGATCCACCCCGCCCACATGCGGGCCGCATATCACTCGACTTGTGACAACCCTAGAAAACCCAGGGATTTTCTCGCGGGCCTTTGTGATTTTTCCCATCAGAAAAACCGAGCCGCATCAGCGAATTAAGTCAATGGAGCCGGAGAAAGTTTCGCAAAAAGACAAACGCCTGCGCAATCTGACAAGAGAAAGCTTTTCCAAATGTAAACAATTGTTTATTCAGCCTGTAAGATTCCTCCAGTCAATCAGTGTTTCCCATGGGACAGGCCTGCGCCACCCCACAGATGCATTCATCATGAAAATGCATCAATCGAGCAGGATCATTGATTTTTTCATGCAAGAATTCTTACTCAATCCATCTTTTGACGCACAACATCCACGGCCACCCAGATGAGAGCGCATCCAGATTGTGGAGAATAATATCCGACCATCACCAGCGACCTGATCAGGGAAACAATAAAATCAGCCGGGCCGAGCAATTGCTGCAGGCCTGCAAATGGCCGGAGCCGCCGATATATCCATCATTGGTACTCAGGCATATTCAGGAAGCGCAGGCGATTTTCGAATTGCACCGCATGCCTGACCGCGCGGTGTCGTCGCGCATCGCAGCGGCCTTCATCCATTGCCAGCTGGGTGAGGAGCGCAATGCCATTTCACTGGCCACGGCGGCCATGGCCAATCCCGCGCTGCTGCCGCCCGAGGCCCTGGTGCGCGCCACCTATGTGCTGGCGCTGGCGCATGGCCGGCTGGGCGAGCTCGATACCGCCCTGCAATTGATCGAAGGCAAGGACCATGATTTTGCGCAAATGGCGCCCGGAGACAGCCCCTGGCTCCCCGCCCTGATCACCTGGGCCAGGGCGCAAATCCTATGGAAGGTCTTTCTTTATAAAAACCACCAGGACCTGTGGTGCGGGCCGCCGCCCGATTCAGGCCTGGTCCAGCTGGGTGCCGCTGCGCCCGACAGCGTTGCCTTGCAGGACCTGCTGGGGAATGTGGGCCGCCAGCTGCCAGCGGGCCTGGCCTGGCCGTACAGCGAGCTGCTGCGGCTGTCGCTCAAGGGGCTGGAGTCGGGCCGGCGCGAGGCTGCCGCCGTGGTCCGCGCCATTGAGCGCATCGGCATCCACTACCAGGCCAAGAACCCGCCCATTGCAGGCTGGGCCTGGCTCAGCAGTGCGCTGGTGCATTGCAGCAAGCGCCAGTACGGACAGGCGCTGCAGGCCGCCGTACTGGCCAAGTCCACGGCGCAGACCTACCAGTTGGAGGGCCTGCACCGCAATGCGCTGGTCTATGAGTACCACATACAGGAAACGCAGGGCGATTTCGCGGGCGCACTGTCCACGCTGAAGGCGCTGAACATCATGCGACTCAAGAGCATGGCCATCAGTCCTTATCTGGAGAAATCACGATTCACGGCCATGGACAAGGCGCGGTTGCATGACCTGGAACCTGCCTATGTGAAACGCGCCCTTCAATACATAGAAGACAACCTGGACAAGAAACTGCTGGTGCAGTCCATTGCCGACCATTGCCGCGTCAGCCGCCGCACGCTGGAAGTTTCATTTCGCCATAGCCGATCATGCAGCATTGGTGAATATATAAGACAAAGCCGTATCCACCTGGCTGCGGAATCCTTGCTGACCACGGATCAAAGCATAGGACAAATTTCCTCCCGGCTTGGATATTCCTCCCTCTCCACATTTTCCAGGGATTTTTCCGGCCATTATGGGATACCGCCATCGGCCTGGGTTCGGCACCACCGGCTGACGTGATTTGAAAAATCCTGGAATGCATATGACGGGCGTGTATTCAGGCCCTACCGATCACCCGAAGCAACACGCAAAGTAGGACGCAAAGGAAGACGCATGAAATATCTGAAGAATATGAAAACGGGCTCCATGCTGGGTCTGGGTTTCTCGGTTCTCATCCTCATCGCGCTGTCGATTGCGCTGCTGGGCCGAGCGCGGCTGATCCAGGCCTCGGACGATGTCTCCTACCTGGCCGACACGCGCATCACCAGCCTGCTCAGGCTGGTGGAGGTCAAGAGCTCGGTGGAGTTCATCTTCCGCGGCGTGCGCAGTCTGGCGCTGATCGAAGACCCTGCGGAAAAGGCCTTGGCCAAGGCCACGCTGGACACGCAGCGCCAGAAGATAGGCCAGCTCATGGAGCAGTTCCGCGAGGGACTGACCACGCCGCAGGGCATCGCCCTGTACGACCGCATGAGGAATGCGCGCACCGCCTACCTGCCGCTGCTGGACCAGTTCATGGCCGCGGCCATGCGGCATGACCTGCCCACTGTCTCGGCCATGCTGGGCAGCAGCGGAGAGTTCCGCAGGCAGCAGGACGCGTTCTTTGCCGCCATCAACGACATGCTGGCCCACCAGCAGGTGCGTGCCACGGAAACGGCCCAGGCCACCGAAGGCAAATCGCTGGCCGCCGGCCGGCAGATGCTGTCGCTGGCCCTGGCCTCGCTGTTGCTGGGTGCGCTGGTGGCCTGGGCCATCACCCGCCGCATCAAGGGCCTGCTCGGTGGCGAGCCGGCCTACGCGGCCCAGGTCACGCAGGAAGTGGCCAAGGGCAACCTGGCGGTGAACGTACAGCTGCGCCGGGGCGATACCACCAGCCTGCTGGCCAGCCTGGAGGCCATGCGCGCCAGCCTGGCCGGCATCGTCAGCCAGGTGCGCCACAGCAGCGAATCGATTGCCACGGGCGCCAGCCAGATCGCCTCGGGCAACGCCGACCTGAGCGCTCGCACGGAGGAGCAGGCCGCCAACCTGGAGGAGACGGCCGCCTCCATGGAGCAGATGACCGCCACCATTCAGCAGAACGTGGACACGGTGCGCAGTGCCTCGGGCCTGGCCCAGTCGGCCAGCGCCACGGCCGTGCACGGCGGCGAGGTGGTGCATGGCGTGGTCAGCACCATGGAGGACATCACGCACAGCTCGCGCAAGATCGGGGAAATCATCGGCGTGATCGACGCCATTGCGTTCCAGACCAACATCCTCGCGCTCAACGCCGCCGTGGAGGCCGCGCGTGCCGGGGAACAGGGCAAGGGCTTTGCGGTGGTCGCCTCGGAGGTGCGCTCCCTGGCCCAGCGCTGCGCCAATGCGGCCAAGGAGATCAAGGGCCTGATCAGCGAGAGCGTGGGCAAGGTCGCCGCCGGCTCCCGCCAGGTGGCCGAGGCCGGCAGCACCATGAACGACATCGTCACCCAGACGCACCGCGTGGCCGAACTGATCTCCGACATCGGTGCCGCCACGCAGGAGCAGTCCCAGGGCGTGACCCAGGTCAGCGACGCCGTGCAGCAGCTCGACCAGGTGACGCAGCACAACGCATCCCTGGTGGAAGAGTCCGCCGCCGCTGCCGACAGCCTGAACAAGCAGGCGGCGCAGCTGGTGCAGCTGGTCAGCGTGTTCCGCCTGGATGAGAGCGATGCCCGGGCACAGGCCGTTTCCGCGCCGGTGGCAGCGGCCGGTCTGGCGCGCGCACAGACCGCCAGGCCGTCTCCAGCGCTGGCCCCTGCCGTGCCCCGCCCCGCCAAGCCCTTGCGCGCGGCAGCGGCTGCGGCCTCCAGCGCGCCTGTGGCGCTGCCCGCCAAGGCGGCAACACCCCGCCGCGCCACGGCGGCCGGAATGGCCGAGACCGATGAGTGGGAGCAGTTCTAGAACAGGCTCAGCGCATCACCAGGCCGCCATCGACGAACAGTACCTGTCCCGTCATGAAGCCGCTCAGTTCCGAGGCCAGGAACAGCACCGGCCCCGCCACGTCTTCGGGGCTTGCCAGGCGGCGCAGCGGCGTGGCGGCCATCAGCGATTCGCGGAAGGACTCGCGCGTGTCCTGGGTGCCCTGCGTGGGATAGACCAGGCCCGGCGCCACGCAGTTGACGCGTATGCCCACGGGCCCCAGTTCGCTGGCCAGGTTGCGGCTGAAGGCCACCAGCGAGGCCTTGGCCGTGGTGTAGTCGTGGTAGGGCACGACGGGGTGCTCCACCAGGTTGCTGGCGATGTTGACGATGCTGCCCCGCGCACGCTGGCGCATCTGCGGCAGCACGGCGCGGCAGACGTTGAAGGCCGCGCCCACGGCACCGTCGTACTGGGCCTGGTAGTCGCTCCAGTCCAGGTCGTCGAAGCGGCGGCGGCGCTCGGGGTCGAAGGCGTAGGGCCTGAAGGCGTTGTTGACCACGATGTCGATGGCGCCGGCCTCGCGCGCGATGGCCTCGGCCATGGCCTGGACGGCAGGCTGCGAGCCCACATCGGCCTTGATGGCCCAGGCATCGCCTCCGGCCTGCTTGCCCGCAGCCTGGCAGGCCGCCACGGTGCGGGCGGCGGCAGCGTCGTTGGACAGGTGGTTGACCGCCACGAGGGCGCCCTCGCGCGCGAAGGCGGTGGCAATGGCTGCGCCTATGCCGCGGCCGGCGCCGGTGACCAGCACCACCTTGCCTTGCAGGCCCAGGGAAGACGGCTGTGCCATCTCAGGCTCCGGGCAGCAGGCTGGTGTCCACCACGTCGGACACCTTGATCTGCCTTTGCACCATGCCCAGCGCGCGGTAGGCGTCGGCGCCCTTTTGCAGGGCGGCCAGGTCGAAGCTGCCCAGCGGCTTGCCGGCCTGCAGCGGCTGCGAAGACGCATTGCGCAGGCGAATCACGTCCAGGTTGATGTCGCGCTGGGTGCCGTCGATGGCGTGCTTGCCGGCCAGCGTGGCGGCTTCGTCGGGGTTGGCCATCATCCAGGCGGCGCTGTCGCGGTAGCCCTTGAGGAAGGCGCGCAGCAGGTCCTTCTTGTCGCGCAGCGTGTCCTCACGCACCACGAACATGTCGCTGGAGATGTTGAGGTGGTCGCGCACCTGCATCACATCGACCTCGCCAATGCCTTTGCGCAGGCCCACGGCCAGGCCGGTGTCGGTGGCGGCCGTGGCATCGACCTGGCCCTGCATCAGCGGCGCGAAGTTGAGCAGGCCGGTGACGACGATGGTCACGTCCGACTCCTTGAGGCCGGCCTGGTGCAGCATCACCAGCAGGTTCTGGCGCGTGCCGCTGGAAAGGCTGTAGACGCCGATCTTCTTGCCCTTGAGGTCCGCCGGCTTGCGGATGCCGGCCGACTTGAGCGAGACCACGTTGAACACGTTCTGCGGGTAGATGTCGTAGATGGCGACCAGCTTCTCGCCCTTGTCCAGCGCCATGAAGAAGGAGCCGGGATCGGTGAAGGCCACATCGGCCTGGCCGCTGAGCATGTTGCGGATGGCGTCGCCGCCGCCCGCGCCGGGCAGGTAGGCCAGCTCCACGCCCTGGGCCTTGAAGAAGCCCTTGTCGGGCTCGGCCAGGATGTTGGTGATCTCGCTGATGGGCTTGCTCCAGCCCGCCAGGCGGATCTTGCCTTGCACAGGAGCGGCCAGGCAATTGCCGGCCAGCGCCAGGCCGGCAAAACCGGCAGAGGCGCCCAGCAGGCTGCGGCGGGTGAGGAAGGGGGATTGCGGTGTGTGCATGGCGCTTGGGGAAAAGGTTTCGGAAGTGTTCAGGATGGTCAGGCGGCGCGCGAGCGCAGCAGCCGGCGCTCCAGCACCAGGCAGGCCTGGTACAGCAGCAGGCCCATGGCGGCGATCAGCACCAGGGCGGCGAACATGAGGGTGGTGTCCATCATTCCCTGGGCGGCAATGACCACGGCGCCCAGGCCCCGGCTGGCGCCCATGAATTCGGCCACCACGGCGCCGACCAGGGCCAGCACCACGGCCACGCGCAGGCCCGCAAGAATGGCGGGCAGGCCCGTGGGCAGCTTCAGGCGCAGCAGCGTCTGCAGCCGCGTGGCGCCCAGCATGCGAAACAGCTGCAGCCGCTGGGCATCGACCTGGCGCAGGCCGGTCAGGGTGTTTTCCATCAGCGGGAAAAAGCAGATCAGCGCCGTGATCAGCACCGTGGGCAGCATGCCGAAGCCGAACCACAGCACGAACAGCGGCGCCAGCGCCAGCTTGGGCACGACCTGGCTGACCACCACGTAGGGCTTGAGCACACGCTCGAGCAGCTCGGATTCAGCCAGGGCCATGCCCGCCAGCAGGCCGATCGCGCTGCCGGCCGCCAGCCCCAGCAGCAGGGCCTGGAGCGTCGCCCAGATGTGCGGCCAGAAATAGCCCGTGGCCAGCCCCGTCCACAGCGATGCCGCAATGGCCGAGGGCGCCGGCAGCACCAGGGCGGACAGGCCCCATTGCCGCACCAGCAGCTCCCACAGGCCCAGCAGGACCAGCGCCAGCGCGGCGGCCAGCAGGCGGGCATGGAACAAGGACACCGTCATGCCGCCGTCCTGTCCAGGGCTGCGCGCACGCGGGCGCAGTGTTCGTTGAACGCCGGCCCGTGGCGCATGGCCTGGGTGCGCGGCGCGGGCAGATCGACCGCCATATCGGCCACGATGCGCCCGCCGTGCATGAGGGCGATGCGGTCGCCCAGGTAGACGGCCTCGTTGATGTCGTGGGTGACGAAGAGCACCGTGGTGCCGCGCTCGCGGCAGGTGCGCAGCAGGTCGTCCTGCAGCTCGGCGCGCGTGATGGCGTCCAGCGCGGCAAAGGGCTCGTCCAGCAGCAGCAGCGGCGGATCGAGGACCAGCGCCCGCGCCAGCGCCACGCGGCTTTGCTGCCCGCCCGAGAGATGGCGCGGATGGCGCTGCGCATGGCTGGCCAGGCCCAGCTGCTGCAGCAGCGCCAGGGCGCGTTGCTCGTCCTGCGGCGCGGGCCGCCTTTGCAGCGACACGGGCAGCAGCACATTGCCCAGCGCCGTATGCCACTCCAGCAGCGTGGGCGCCTGGAACATGAAGCCCAGCTGCGGGCCGGGCTCGGCCAGCTCGGCGCCGCGCAGCAGGATGCGGCCCGACTGCGGCCTGAGCAGCCCCGCCGCCAGCTTCAGCAAGGTGGTCTTGCCGCAGCCGCTGCGGCCCAGCAGGCAGTGGACCTCACCGGCCTGCACGCGCCAGTCCACGCCGTCCACCACGGGCGGGCGGCCCGGGTAGGTGAAGACCACTTGCTCGACATCGAGAAACGCCATGGTTGCAGCCCCGTCCGTCCCCTCTTGCAGGTTCGCCATGTCAGTCCGCATACGGCGCAAACGGCTGCGCCGCCGCCTCGGCAGATTGCTCTATCTCGGTCATGCGCACCAGGTCCAGCAGGTTGAAGCGGCCGTCATGGTGCCAGCCGGCCTCGGGCATGCTCATGGAGCCGATGGCGCTGATGCGTGTGACGCCGGCCGCGCCCAGCAGGCCGGCCAGGCGGTACAGCTGCTCGGGCGAGGCGGCAATGCCGGCCGTCTGCAGGTAGTCGCGCTGCGCGGCCACCACGGGCACGGCGTCATCCAGGCGGTCCACGCCCACCACGGCAATCGTGCGGTACAGGGCCGTGGGCGCCAGCGGCTGCAGGCTGTCGCTGTACGCCACGCTCCAGGGCGCGTCCACCGGACCCAGCAGTTGCTGTTCGTCACCCGACCATTCCACGGACTGCTGCCAGCGGGCCACGGCGGCGCCCTCCTCCAGCTCCAACGGCCGGCGCGCAAAGCGCCGCTGCAGGTTGGCCAGCTCGGCCGCCAGGTAGTCGGCAAAGGCACGCGGCGGCACGGGGGCACCGCGCTCCACGTAGAAGACATGGGGCGAGTAGCAGCCCTGCTGGTCGTAGCGCATCACGTCCCAGGCCGCCAGCCGCGCCACGGCGGGCGCCTTGAGCGTGTCCAGCGCCTGGGCGCCCACCATGCCGAAGCCCAGCTTGTGGCCATGCGGCAGAAAGCGCGTGGTCACGGGCAGGCGCTGGCGCAGCGCCTGCAGCGTCTGGTTGCCGCCGTAGGCGAGCACGGTGTCGGCCTCGGCATGGAGCGCGGCGGCTCCACCGCCATCCACGCCATCGGCGCCATCCGCCCCATCCACACCACCCGCACCGCTCCACCACACCACGGCCAGGCAATCGGCCAGCGGCGGATGCACCTCGGCCAGCAGCCGTGCGAACCAGCCCGCGAACAGCGGCTCGGCGCTGGCCAGCTTGCCAATGGCGGGCGCCTTGACCAGCAGGCCGCAGACCAGGCTCCACAGGGACAGCGCAGGCACATTGCCGGCCCAGCTGTGCATCAGCAGGTCGGGCCCGAAGGCGCGCACCGCGCCGCCCTTGGGCGCGGGCTGGAAGCCGTCGAGCACGGCCGGGTTGGCAAAGTCCTCGGCCACGAAGCGCCGCAGCTGCGCGGCGCGAAAGGTCTTGAAGAAGCCCGTCAGCCCCAGGCGCACCATGTCGGAGTCATAGCCGCTGACCACGGGCAGCCAGGTCTCGGCCTGGCGCCGATAGGGATCGCTGCGGTCCAGCAGGCGGGCGATGGCGCGGTCGATGGCGTCGATGATCTCGGCCACGGGCATGGCCCTGAGGTGGCGGTCGGCGGCACGGCGCACATGGGCTGCCAGCGCATGCATCTGCGGGCCGGTCAGCAGGGGCACGGAGACTTCCAGCCGCACGCCACCGCGTTCGAAGGGCAGCACATGCCACTGCACCTCGTCCTCGCGCAAACCAGGCAGTTCAGGCAGGTAGCCGGCCGTGATCCGCTCGATGTTCATGCAGCAGCGGCCTTCACGAATTCATCGACCGCCAGCGAGCAGCCCTTGGCCGCTGCGCCCTCGGCACGCCCCAGCAACAGGAAACCGCTGTTCTCGCCATGGCCGGCCCACAGGCCCACGTCCTCGGTGAGGATGGTGGTGACCGCGTTGTAGTTGGCCAGGTCGCAGTGCACGAGAATGCCGCGCTCGCCGGGCGCCACGCTGCGGCCGGTGACGGGCTCGACCAGGCGCGAGCGTATCCAGTGCGGCCCCGACTTGACCGAGGGCAGCGTGGCATTGCCGTCGTCATAGAACTGCGTGCTCAACTCGGTCATGCCGTACATGTTGATGCAGTGGCTGCGCGGCACGCCCAGCAGCCGGGACAGGTCGGCGTAGAAGTCCTCCAGCGGCAGCTCGCGCGACTGGCCCTTGTAGCCGCCCGTGTCCAGGATGCGGCTGCCCGGCGGCAGACGGAAGCTGCGGCCCTGCTCGCGCAGTGCGTCCATCACATGCACCAGGCTGAAGCTGGCGCCCAGCAACGCATAGGGGCGGCCGCTGCGCTCGGATTCCTCCAGCACGGCGCACAGGCCGGGCATGTCCAGGCCGTCGGGGGTGAGGAAGTAGCGGCTGTCGGGAGTGCCGAATTCCGTCTTGGCCAGCGCCAGGTAGTGGGCCAGCGAAGAGTTGGGCATGGCCTGCTCGTCGGGAAAGAGGATGCCCATGGGCAGGCGTTCGTGCCCGGCCATGAAGCGCTGCGCGAAGTTGCGCGTCATCGACGCATCGTAGACATCGAGCGCTGGATGGAAGTGGCGCCCGCGCGCGGACAGTCCCTTGGCCTGGCCCGTGGTGCCGCTGGTCATGAACACGCGCTCCGCGGGCGAGGCCGGCTCGCTGCGCAGCTCCATGGCCTTGAACGCATCGATGGGCACGGCGGGAATGTCGCTCCAGGTCTTCACATTGCGCAGCGTGGCGCCGCGCCGCTGGCAGAAGCTGCGAAACGGCGCATTCGATTCGTATTGGTAGGCGAACAGCCGCAGGGCCAGTGCATCGAACTGCTCGTCGGTGCAGCCGTCCATGGCGATGAATGCAAGCAGGTCTGCGACCAGAGAAGCCGCCTGGGGCCGGGCCTTGTCCATGGAATTCCTTCGAGAGCTGGGACGTGATGCTCCGAAGGCGCCCCGCCCGTGGCGCATGGGCGGCCACGCAGGGGTGCAAGCTCTTCTTCCGCCGGAATGACCCGGTTCAAGTTCTCGGGTGTGGATCTCAGCACTGGCGTGCACCCCGGAGCGGAGGGCTATCTTACAGCAGGGTCGCCAACGCCGCAGGCCCGGGGCCATCGCCCTGCAAGACTGCGTCAGCCCAGTGCCGTCAGCCGCCGCATCACCCATTCCACGGGCCCCTGCGCCACCTTCTTGCTCCAGGCCCAGGCGGCCAGGCTGGCGATGATCACGTACAGCGCGGCGGCCACGGCCACTTCGCGCAGGCTGCGCGATCCGTCCAGCGCGCCCATGGCCTCCAGCAGCCCCATGCCGATGAGGATGTGGGCCAGGTACAGGGTCAGCGTCATGCGCCCGGCCGGCAGCAGGCCGCGCCACGGTCCACCGGGCCAGCGGTCGGCCAGCCGCAGGCAGGCGCCGATGGCAATGCTGGCGCAGCCCAGGCCCATCAGCAGGTAGGCAGGGCCGGGCGGCATGGGGCCGGTGGCCAGCCAGGGAGCCCAAGCGCTGCGGGCCGCAAGCGCCGAGACGGCGCAGGCCAATCCCACCATCACGCCACCCGCAGCCACCAAGGTCCATTGCACGCGCGGCTCGGCCAGCGGCAGGCGTGCCAGCAGCATGCCGCACAGGAAGAACGCAAACCACGGCAGCACCGGATGGAAGCCGTTGAACAGCAGGTTGCGCGCAAAGCCGGCCGGCTCCCACAGGCCCTGGTAGGACAGGCTGGCCCAGTCCCAGCCCTGGCCGTAGTCCAGCTGCAGCAAGGCCCAGGCGGAGAGCATGGCCACGGCCGCCATGCCGGCCAGCAGCGCCCTTGCGCCGGCCTGCAGCCAGGCGATGGCCAGCACGAAGTAGACCGCGTAGTAGTGAATGATGTCGGCCGGAAAGATCACCAGGTTCATGCCACCGGCCACCAGCAGGAACAGCGCGCGGCGCAGCGTCCAGAGGCGCGCCGTGGCCGGCTCCAGCGAGCGCGTGGCCAGCACCAGGCCCAGGCCTGCCAGCACCACGAAGGTGGCCGAGGCCTTGCCCTCCAGGAAATGGAAGAACGACAGCAGCCAGCCCGGCTCCTGCAGCGCGGGATGCATGGCCTGCTTGAAGTTGACGAACACCATGCCTGCCAGCGCCAGGTAGCGCGCCAGGTCCAGCCCCGCCAGGCGGGCGCCCCTGCCGGTGGCATGCCTCATGTCGCGTCTCCCTGTGCCTCGCCTCCAAGAAGGCAGGCCAGTAAGGCGGGATGCAGCACATCGACCCCTTCATCCGCCCCCGCGTCTTCTTGCGGCGTCACCGCCAGCGCAAAGCGCAGCGCATCGCTTTCCACCACATCCAGCAGCAGTTGCGCGGCCAGGCGCACGGGCACGGCGGGCCGCAAGAGGCCCTGCTGCGCCCCGCGCTCCATGAAGCCTGCCAGGCCGTCGAGCATGCGCCTGCGGTTGGCCTCGAAGGCCGGCGCCAGCCCGGGCGAACGCGCGATCTCGGACAGGCATTCTGCGCTGAGCACGGCCCATTCCCGCTGGCGGCACAGCGCCTGGTAGGCGGCCAGGAATTGCGCCACCACAGGCAGCGAAGGGGCTGCGGCCCGCTCCAGCGCCTGAAGCAAGGGCAGCAGCTCGGTCTGCTCCTGCGTGGCGACCTCGGCAATCAAGGCCTCCTTGCCGTCGAAGTGGTTGTACAGGTTGCCCAGGCTCACCGAGGCGGCCTGCGCAATGTCGCGCATGCTGGTGCAGTGAAAGCCGCGCTCCACGAAGCACTGCAGGGCCGCCTGCACGATGAGGGCCCTGCGCTCGCTGATGTCTTCCTTCTTTTTCATGCCCCGAATGATGAACGAACGTTCATTCATAGTCAACACCGGGGCACGAAGTCACAGCGGCGGCATGGGGCCCACGCCCGGCGGAACGGCCTCCTCGTTGGGCCTGCAGGGCTGGCGCAGCATGCGCCGGCAGTCCGGCAGCTGCCGCTCATGGGCATAGGCGATGTGGCCCAGCACGATCTTCGACGGCCGGCTGCGGTCCAGCCAGACGGTGTTGGTCGAAGGCGTGGACAGATGGTCGAAGGCCCAGTACCCGGTCTGCGAAGGCGTGTCCAGGGTCACGCGCAGGCTGGAGCCCGCGCGGAACACATGGGCGAATTTCTGGATTTCCACGCGCATCAGCGTGGGCTCGCCGGGGCGCAGCGGGCGCACGGCGGCCTCGGTGAAATCGCCCCAGGGCCTCAAGGCGGTGGAGCGCTGGCCGTCCAGCGCGCGCATGGAGGCACGCAGCCAACCGCGCTGCACGAACATCTCCTGGCCGTCGGGACGCACCTCCGAGACGGTGACCTGCACATCGGTGTCGCCGGCCGTGGCGCTGAGCCACAGGTCCAGCGAGGCCTCGCCATAAAAGCTCAGCGCGCGCGGCAGCGGGGCCGTGGTAAAGCGCAGCAGGCCCTGCCCGGCGGGGCTGGCCGTCCATTGGCCCGCGCCGGACTCGGTGTCCGCGTCGGGATGGTTGGCATCGGCGCCCGGCAGCGGGTAGCGGTAGCTGGCCGATTGGCGCTCGGCCTGCGGGGGCGCATCGCCCAGCCCGCCGCCCGGCTGCAGCCACAGCGTCATGGGCGTGACGCGCACGGGCAGCCGGTCAAAGCTGGCCACGGCCGAGGGACGCAGCTGCCCATAGTCGCCCCCACCGTTCATCCACTGCATTTCCTGCGCCAGCAGCACGCGCGGCGTGTGCTCGAAGCCATTGCTCTCGCCCTTGAGAAAGCGCGCGTAAAAGCGCTTCATGGTCTCGCGAATAAAGGGGGCGCTGTCGGTGTGGTGGTCGCCGTTGGAGCTGATCAGCCACATCTTGTCCGGGGCGATGCTGTCCTCGTAGTAGCCCATGCGGGTGCCCACCTGCTCGTCCTGCCAGGACTGGGTGCCCAGCGTGGGAATGTCGATGCGGTGCGTGGTGTACATGGCGCTCTTGCGCGCGTAGCGGGCGCCGAAGAAGCGGTCCTCGTCCAGCCAGCGCGCCATGTCCAGGTCGGGGCGCTGGATCTTGCGGATGTTGTCCTCCACGACCTGGGCGCATCCGGTATCGCCGTCCAGCGCCTTGGCGTCCTCGGCGGCCTTGCGCCATATCGCGGGGAACTGCCCCCACCAATTGGCGGGAAAGCCGATGTTCTGGATGCCGCCCGGATAGGCCACGTCGCGGTAGGGATCGGCCACGTTCTTGCCCGGCGCGATCGCCTTGAGGCTGGGCGGACGCTGGGCCGCCACCCACAGCTGGTCGTAGCCCGAGTATGAATAGCCCACCATGCCCACCTTGCCCGTGGACCACGCCTGGCGCGCAGCCCACTCCACCGCGTGCGCCCCGGCCGCGCCCACGGAGGCGTCGGCCCACTGGTTCTCGCCCGTGGAGCAGCCCGTGCCGGGCACGTTCAGGCCCATCACGGCATAGCCTTCCTTGGTCCATTCCTGGGTGGTCTGGTCGGTGACCGAGCCCGATCCGTAGCCGTCGTACTCCATCAGCACGGGAAAAGGCCCCGGCCCCTTGGGAAAGACCACCGAATAGCGCATCTTGTTGCCGTCAGGCAGCTGGATGTAGCCCCAGATGCGCGGCCCGGGGTTGGTGCTGCCCGACGAGCCCCCGCCGCAGGCCGCAAGGCCCAGGGCAAGGGTGGCGATGCCGGCCGCGCCGAGCCACGCGCGGGAATGGCGAAAAGTCATCATGGATGGTCCTCCTGGTTGCTGATGCAGTCATGCCCGCAAGGGGGCAGGCCGCAATGTAGGACCGTCCGGGCGCATGGCGCACGCGCAGGCTGAAGGGGGGCTGAAGCACGCCTGAAGACAGGCTGAAGGCGAACGCGGCCAATCGCCACGGCCTTAGGCCCCGGACCACGGCAGCCGCGCGCCACACTATGATTCGATTTTCAGTTCCTTGACCCCATGCCCCGCGCCCGCACATCCAAGCCCGCTCCGTCCGAAGAGAACACGGCCCCGTCCGGCACCACAGCGCCGGGGCCGTCCATCGACGCCTCTTTCCTGCACACCCTGGTCGGCTACAACGCCCGGCGTGCCTCGATGTCCATCATCGAGGTGTTCGTGGAGCGCATGGCCACCCACGATCTCAAGATGGTGGAGTTCTCCGTGCTGTCCCTGGTGTCCCACAACCCCGGCATCACCTCGCGCCAGCTGTGCACGGCGCTGGACGTGATGCCGCCCAACCTGGTGGGCCTGATCGCCGCCCTGGAGCGGCGCAAGCTCATCGAGCGCCGCCCCCATCCCACAGACCGCCGCGCCGTGGGCGTGCACCTGACGCCGGCCGGCGCCGAACTCACGGCCCAGGCCGAAAGAACGGCGGCCCAGCTGGAGATGGATGCCACCTACCGCCTGACCGATGCCGAGCGCAAAACGCTGATCCAGCTGCTGCAGAAGATCTACAACTGAGCGCGCTCAGTCCGCCTTCTGCGCGGCGGGCCGGTCCAAGCCCAGCAGCCGCACCGCATTGCCCTTGAGGATGCCGGGCATCACCTCGGGCTTGAAGCCGGCTTCCTGGAAATCCTTCATCCAGCGCTCGGGCGTGATCAGGGGATAGTCGCTGCCGAACAGCACGCGGTCCCTGAGCAGGGTGTTGGCGTACTGCACCAGCTGCCGGGGAAAGTACTTGGGGCTCCAGCCCGACAGATCGATCCAGACATTGGGCTTGTGCAGGGCCACGGACAGGGCCTCGTCCTGCCAGGGAAAGCTGGGGTGGGCCATCACGATCTGCATGTCGGGAAAGTCGATGGCCACGTCGTCCAGGTGCATGGGATTGCTGTAGGCCAGGCGCAGGCCGCCGCCGCAGCGCATGCCGCTGCCAATGCCGCTGTGGCCCGTGTGGAAGATGGCCGGCAGTTGGTGCTCGGCCACCACCTCGTAGATCGGCCAGGCCATGCGGTCGTAGGGATGGAAGCCCTGCACCGTGGGGTGGAACTTGAAGCCCCTGACGCCCTCTTCCTCGATCAGCCGCCGCGCCTCGCGCGCACCCATGCGGCCCTTGTGCGGATCGATGCTGGCGAAGGCCACCATCATGTCGCTGTTGGCCCGCGCAGCCTCGGCGATCTCCTCGTTGGGAATGCGGCGCCGGCCCAGCTGCGATTCGCTGTCCACCGTGAACATCACCAGGCCCAGGTTGCGCTCGCGGTAATAGGCCACGGTCTCGGCGATGGTCGGGCGCCGGCCGTTGCCGAAGTACTTGTCGGCGGCGCGGTCGTACTCCTCGCCGTAGTTGTCGAACGGGTTCCAGCAGCTCACCTCGGCGTGCGTGTGGATGTCGATGGCAATGAGTTTTTCGTGGTCCATGTCTGTCTCCTGTGCGGCCTGCTGCCTGCCCCGCAATCAAGGGGAAGTCCCAATAAGAAATTCGCAAAGGCCGCTTGAATTGGTTATTAAATATAACCAAAATCGCGGCCATCAGAAAGCGATGCAGATGCAGGCAACGGCTGCCACGCAACGGATTCGCGCTGAGGCTTCACACCACCTTCCGAGGAGACAGACATGGACAAAAAGATCCACAAGACCCGTTCCCGCGCCTTGCCGGCCGCGCTGGCCGCCGCCCTGCCCGCCCTGCTGCTGTCGGCCTGCGGCGGCTCGAGCGACGGCATCGCGCAGCTGGCCGAGGCCCGCCCCGCCACGCTGCTGTCGTGCACGGACCTGGCCGCGAAAATATCCTTTCCCAACACCCGCATCACCGCCGCCGAGACCGTGGCCGCCGGCACGCTGGCGGTGGCGGGCAAGCCCATTGCCGAGCACTGCCGCGTGACCGGCCGCATGCACGAGCGCGTCAGCACCGTGGATGGCCAGAACTACGCCGTGGGCTTCGAGATGCGCCTGCCGCGCGACTGGAACGGGCGCTTCTTCTACCAGGCCAACGGCGGGCTGGACGGCGTCGTGAGCACGGCCGTGGGCGCGCTGGGCGGCGGGCCGCTGGGCAATGCGCTGCAGATGGGCTTTGCCGTGCTCAGCTCCGATGCCGGGCATGCAGGCAGCCTGGGTCCCTTCTTCGGCCTGGACCCGCAGGCGCGGCTGGACTATGGCTACCAGGCCGTGGGCAAGCTCACGCCCATGGCGCGCAGCGCGCTGCAGACGGCCTATGGCAAGGGGCCTGACCGCTCCTACCTGGGCGGCTGCTCCAACGGCGGGCGCCACGCCATGGTGGCGGCCTCGCGCTATGCCGACCAGTACGACGGCATCATCGCCGGCAACCCCGGCACGCGCCTGCCGCTGGCGGCCATTGCCAACATTGCCGGCGCCCAGGGCTATGCGAAGCTGGCCACCACGGCCTCGGACCTGGGCACGGGCTTCACCCAGGCCGAGCGCCGCCTGGTCAGCCAGGCCGTGCTGGCCCGGTGCGATGCGCTGGACGGGGCCACCGACGGCATGGTGCAGGCCGGCGCAGCCTGCCAGGCGAGCTTCGACCTGTCGCGCGATGTGCCCACCTGCGGCGGTGCGCGCGACGGCAGCTGCCTCAGCGCCGAGCAAAAGAGCACCATCGCCGGCCTGTTCAAGGGCGCCACCACCAGCGGCGGCAGCCGCATCTACAGCAGCTTCCCGTATGACGCGGGCCTGGATACGGCCGGCTGGGCCGGCTGGAAATTCTCCAACCCCATCAGCCGCGACTCCGGTGCCGTGGCCTTCATCTGGCAGACGCCGCCGGAAAGCGCCGCCAGCTTCAACGACGCGCAGTTCGCCCTCAACGGCAGCGTGGACAGCATGCTGGCCAAGGTGCAGGCGACCAACGGCACCTTCACGGAAAGCGGCCTGTCGCTGATGATGCCGCCCGACTACGGCAAGCTGCCCGTGCTGCGCAACCGGGGTGCCAAGCTCATGGTCTACCACGGCACGGCCGACCCCATCTTCTCCAGCGATGACACCGTGCAGTGGTACGACACGCTGCGCCGCAACCATGGCGACGCCGCCGACTTCGCCCGCCTGTACCTGGTGCCCGGCATGAACCACTGCAGCGGCGGCCCGGCCACCGATCAGTTCGACATGCTCAGCTCCCTCGTGGCCTGGGTGGAGAAAGGCCAGGCGCCGGACCGCGTGATCGCCAGTGCGCGCGGCGCGGGCAACGCGGGCGGCGCCAACGCCGACCTGCCCGCCAACTGGTCGCCCACGCGCACCCGGCCGCTGTGCCCCCATCCGCTGGCCGCCCGCTACAACGGCAGCGGCGACATGGAAAGCGCTGCCAGCTTCAGTTGCCGCTGACCATGCACTGAAGGCGGGCGGCGCCTGAACGGTCACCTGAACGGCACGCCCCCTCCGCCCCCATCCACCCCTTGTCCGCAGTCCCGCCCCCGGCGGGGCCGGGCCCCGCTGCGCCCGAGAAAAGGCGCGCGGACACCCACGCCAAGACGGCAACGATTTTTCAAACCAGAGGAGACATCACCATGAAAACCACCCCATCCCCGCGGACCCTGGCGGCCACCGCCGTGCTGGCCCTGGCCGGCTCCGGCGCCAGCTTCGGCGCCTTCGCGCAAGGCACCTCCAGCGTCACGCTCTACGGCATCGTCGATGTGGGCGTGGAGCACCTGAACAATGTGGCGGCGGGCGGCGGTCTCAGCCGCATGCCATCGACCACCAGCATGGTGCCCTCGCGCTGGGGCCTGCGCGGCAGCGAGGACCTGGGCGGCGGCCTCAAGGCCATCTACACGCTGGAGTCGGGCTTTGCGCCCGACCAGGGCACCTTCAACCAAGGCGGGCGCGGCTTTGGCCGCCAAAGCTGGGTGGGCCTGGGCGGCAACTGGGGCAGCCTGACCATGGGCCGCCAGAACTCCATGCTGTTCTGGTCGCTGCTGGACTCGGACATCATCGGCCCGGCCGTCTTCGCCATGGGCTCGCTGGACGCCTACATTCCCAACTCGCGCGCCGACAACATGCTGGCCTGGCGCGGCAACTTCGGCGGGCTGGCACTGGGCGCGGGCTACAGCTTCGGGCGTGACACCGTCAATGCCGGCCCCAGCCCGGCAGGCACCAACTGCCCGGGCGAGAGCGGATCGGACACGCAGGCCTGCCGCCAGTGGTCGCTGTACGCCAAGTACGACACACCGGCCTGGGGCGTGGCGCTGGGCTACGAGCAGCAAAACGGCCGCACGCCGGCCTCGTCCACCGACCCGGTGTTCGGCGGCATGAACTCCAGCGCCAAGCATGACGAGCGCCTGCACCTGGGCGGCTACTTCAAGCTGGCCGGCGTGAAGATCGGCGGCGGCCTGCTGCGCCGCGACAACGACGGCGACGCCGTCAAGCCACGCAGCAACCTGTGGTACGTGGGCGCCTCCTACCCGGTCACCGAGGCCCTGGTGCTCGAAACCCAGTGGCTCACGCTGCGCTACCGCGGCGTGTCGGGCTACGACTCCGACCTGCTGGTGGCACGCGCCATCTACAACCTGTCCAAGCGCACGGCCGTCTACACGCAGCTCGGCCACATCCGCAACGACCGCCTGGCGACCGTCTCGGTCAGCGGCGGCGCGCCGGGCAGCAACACCGCGCCGGGACGCTCGCAGACCGGCATCAACGTGGGCATCCGCCACATGTTCTGAGCCGCTTCCATCCGCCTGCCTTTCCCATATTCACCAGGAGACATCCCATGCAGATGCATCGCCGTCATTTCGTCCAGGCCCTGGGCAGCGCCGCCGCCCTGGGCTCGCTGTCACCGCTGCAAGCCCTGGCCCAGGCACTGGACCAGGTCAAGATCATGTACGGCTTTCCGGCCGGCAGCTCGGGCGACAGCGTGGCCCGCCGCGTGGCCGAGCGGCTGGGCGGCACGCCCTACAGCAAGGGCCCGGGCTTTGTGGAGAACAAGCCCGGCGCCGGAGGCCGCATCGCGGTGGAGGCCTTGAAGAACTCCCCGCCCAACGGTTCCGTGCTGGCACTGGCCCCCGTATCGGCCTTCTCGGTCTATCCCCACATCTACCCCAAGCTGACCTACAGGCCCGAAGACGCAACGCCCGTATCGATTGGCGCCGTGATCTACCACGGCCTGGCCGTGGGCCCCGCCGTGCCGGCCGAGGTCAAGACGCTCAAGGACTTCCTGGCCTGGGCCAAGGCCAACCCCGACCGCGCCAGCTTCGGCTCGCCGGGCGCGGGCTCCATGCCGCACCTGCTGGGCGCGCTGCTGGGCCTGCGCTCGGGCGTGGAGCTCAAGCACGCGCCCTATCGCGGCACCGTGCCGAGCATCACGGACCTGGTGGGCGGCCAGATCGCGGCCACCATGAACCCCAGCGGGGACTACCTGCAGTACCTGAAGGCGGGCCGCCTGCGCGTGCTGGCCACCTCGGGCAAGCAGCGCTCGCCCTTCCTGCCCGAGGTGCCCACCTTCACCGAGCTGGGCTTTCCCGATGTCACGGTGGAGGAATGGTTCGGGTTCTACGCGCCCGCCAAGACACCGGCCGCCACCATTGCCAACGCCAACGCGGCCATCACCGCCGCGCTCAAGGACAAGGCCGTGATCGACGGGCTGGCGGCCCTGGGCCTGCTGGCGCGCGGCAGCACGCAGCAGGAGATGGCCGCCGACCAGCAGGCCGAGTTCGAGCGCTGGAGTTCGCTGGTCAAGCAGATCGGGTTCACGGGCGAGTCCTGATGGCGCACCCGGACGGCAGGTCCATATCCCTTCGCGAAACAAGGCCACACTCATGCAACAAATAATGTTGCATGAAACAGAACAGCCAATTCTCGGACGTCCTGCATGTGCTGCTGCACATGGCCGAGGGCGATGGACCTGCCACCTCCGACATGCTCGCCGCCGCGCTGCAGACCAACCCGGTCGTGCTGCGCCGGCTGATGTCGGGCCTGCGCGATGCAGGCCTTGTCACCTCCGCCAAAGGCCATGGCGGGGGCTGGGTGCTGTCTTGCGAGCTGGACCGCACCACGCTGCGCGACGTGCATGAAGCCTTGGGCGCCCCTGATCTGGTGTCGCTGGGCTTCAGGGAAGACCGGCCCGAATGCCTGGTCGCCCAGGCCGTGAACGAAGCGCTGAGCAACGCGGTGCAGCAGGCCGAGGCCGCCCTGCTCGCGCGCCTGGGCTCGGTGACGCTGGCTGCCCTGTCCCAGGACTTCCATGCCCGCCTGGCGCGCCACCGCGCAGCGGGCGGCCAGGGCTGGTATCAACTGCAGGAGCACCAGCATGAAACACATTGATTTCGCCGTCATCGGCGGCAGCTATGCCGGCCTGTCCGCCGCCCTGCAACTGGCGCGTGCGCGCCGCCAGGTGCTGGTGGTCGATGCCGGGCTGCGGCGCAACCGCTTCGTGGACCAGGCCGGCGAAACATCGCACGGCTTTCTCACCCAGGATGGCGTCGCCCCCACCCAGATCGCCGCCCAGGCCCGGCAGCAGCTAATGGCCTACCCCACCGTGCAGTGGCTGGACGGCACAGCCGAAGACGCCCGCGTGGCGCCCGATGGCCGGCTGGAGTTCCGTGCAGCGGGCACCGCCATCAGCGCCGCCCGCCTCGTCCTGGCGCTGGGCGTGCATGACAGCCTGCCGCCCGTGCCGGGACTGGCCGAGCGCTGGGGCCGCAGCGTCTTCCATTGCCCGTACTGCCACAGCTACGAGATGAATGCGGGGCGCATCGGCATCATTGCCAGCTCGGCCCTGGCCCATCACCACGCCGTCATGCTGCCCGACTGGGGCCAGACCACCCTGCTGCTCAACGGCGCCTACGCGCCAAGTGCCGATGAGCTGGCCGCCTTCGCACGCCGCGGCACGCAGGTGGAGGCCACCCCCATCGCACGCCTGGAAGGCCGGGCCGACGTGCTGCTGCAGGACGGCCGCCGCCTGGTCATGGATGGCCTGTTCACCCAGCCGCGCACCCGCATCGCCAGCCCCGTGGCCGAACAGCTGGGCTGCGCCCTGGAAGAGGGCCCCATGGGTCCCTTCATCAAGGTCGCGGAAGGCCAGGCCACCAGCGTCCCCAACGTGTTCGCCTGTGGCGACGCGGCCCGCGCCGCCGGCAACGTGGCCATGGCGGTGAGCGATGGCGCCATGGCCGGCATTGGCGCGCACCGGTCGATGATGGGATGGTGAACTGCGGCGCCCGCCCTAGAGCGTGCTATGCACTTTGATGTGCCCGCGAAAGCCGGGAAAGGGGTCCGGAACGAGGCGTAGCACGCTCTATCCGAAGACCGCGCCGCCCGCATCCAGCGCGGGCGGCCGCAGAAGATCGGCATTGACGCCCATGGCCTCGCTGGCCCGCTCCACGGCCTGCCACAGGGGGGCCGGCATCTGCAGTATTTCCTCGGGGGAGTTCGCGCGGGCGATCCAGTCGCTGATCTCAACGTGCTGCTCGGGGGTGAGCAGGTCCAGGTTCAGCATTTCGTCAATGGTCTTCATCGGGTGTCGGTCTGTCGCTCGTGTGCGGAAGGTGTACAGAAAAGGAACGGCCCGTGCATTGTCAGCGGTCCACGGCAGGCAGTCGCTGCAGCAGGGCATCGCGGGCGCGCAGGCCGGCATTGGGCTTTTGCGCCTGCTCGTCCTGGATCAGCGTGGCGAACACCAGCCTGCGCTGGTCCTTGGTGGCCCAGCCCACGTACCAGCCATAGGCCCGGCTGGCGTCGTAGCGGTTGTCGCTGCCCGGCGAGCCCGTGCCCGTCTTGCCATGCACGGTCCAGCCGCCCACGGCCACTGGATGCCGGGTGATGCGCGCGGTCATGTCGATGGCCTGACTGTTCACGGGCAGTTCCCGGCGCACGATCCTGCGCATGAAGGCCACCTGCTCGGCCGCCGAGATGCGCAGCGAAGACACCACCCACACGCCGTTGTGGCCCGGGTCGGCCACTGGCACGGCAGAGACATCCTCGTTGCCATAGCGGAAGGCCTTCACGTAGGCGTCAAAGCGCTGCTGGCCCAGACGCATCACCACCTGCTGCGAGTACCAGAACACCGAGTCTTTCATCCACGCCTGGGGCGTGATATCGCGCCGCCAGGCATCGCCGCCCCAGTCCGGATACTCCGGTTGGTACGGCCACGCGGGCCGGGATTCGTCCTGCAGGATGCCGGCGTCATAGCCCATCAGGCTGATGGCGATCTTGAAGGTGGACGCCGGCGTGACCCGCTCGGCGCAGGCCGGGCCGCTGTGCACCAGGGACTGGCCCGTGTCGGCGTCGGCGACGAGGGTGCACAGTTCGTGCGCGACAACGGGGACGGGAACGGAAACCCAAAAAAAAGCTGCCACGGCCGTGGCAGCGGTCCCAGGAAATCTATGCATGTGCTGTGCGCTGCGGTGTTCGTATCTGGCGCGCGATCATAGATGCGCGCGCAGCCTTTGCAGAGCCCCTGCAGCAAACAGCCCCACGGCGCCCTGGGCAAGCGCGTGTGGGACTTGCCCATGGATGGGAACTGCCCGCGGGGCTACGCCTGCGCCTCCTGCAACTGCCGCCACATCACCTTGCCGCTGCCGCTCTTGGGCAGGGCCTTGACGAACTCCACCACCTTGGGCGCCTTGTAGACGGCCATGTTCTCGCGGCACCACTGGATGATGTCCTCGGCCGTGGTGTCTTCCTTGCCGGCACGCAGCACGACGACGGCCTTGACCGACTCGCCCCGGTAGGCGTCGCGCGTGGAGATCACGCAGGCTTCCTGGATGGCGGGGTGGCGGAACATCAGCGACTCGACCTCGGCCGGCCAGACCTTGAAGCCGCTGGCGTTGATCATGCGCTTGAGGCGGTCGGTGATGAAGTAGTAGCCGTCCTCATCCACGTGGCCCAGGTCGCCGGTGCGAAAGAACCGCTTGCCGTCGATCTCCATGAAGACCTGGGCCGTGGCGTCGGGGCGCTTCCAGTAGCCGTCGAAGACCTCGGGCCCGTGGACCACGATCTCGCCCTGCTCGCCCTGGGGCACTTCGGCACCGGTGTCAGGATCGATGACGCGCGCCTCCGTGCTCATGAAGGGAATGCCCAGGCACTGCTGCTTGGGGTGCTCGGACGGGTTGCTGTGCGTGGGCGCAGCGGTCTCGGTCAGGCCGTAGCCCTCGCAAAAGCGCAGGCCGTATTGCTCCAGCAGGCGCTGGGCCACGGCCTGGGGCATGGCCGCGCCGCCGCCGCCGATGTACTTGAGGCTGGTGAGGTCGAACTGCGCGAAGTTGGGGCTGCCCAGCAGGTCGATGACCATGGTGGGGATGTTGGTCCAGCTGGTGACCTGGTAGCGCGAGATCAGCCGCCCGGCCAGCTCGCGGTCCCAGCGCGGCATGACCACCACGGTGGCACCCATGAAGATGGCCGTGTGCAGCACCGACACCATGCCCGTGATGTGGAACATGGGCACCACCGCCAGCACGACCGCCTCGCTGGTGCCGCTGCCCCAGTAGCTGCCGGCCACGGCGTTGTGGTTGATGGAGCGGTGCGGGTGCATGCAGCCCTTGGGGTGGCCCGTGGTGCCGCTGGTGTAGGGCAGCACGGCCATGTCGTCGCGGCCCACCACATGGGGCGGCGCAGCGTCGGTGCAGGCCAGGGCCTGCTGCCAGGTGTGGACGCTGCCGCCCTCCAGCACAGCCGGCTCGCGCCGGGTGAGCAGCCAGTCGTGCCACTGCGCAGGCGGCGCATCGTCGCCCTGCACACCGGCATCGAAGGCATCGGTGAACTGGGTGACGATCAGGTGATCGAGCCGCTGGCCCGGCGCCAGCGCGTTGCTGGCCTTGGCCAGCTCGGGGGCCAGGTCGGCCGTGGTGATGGCGACCTTGGCGTCGGCGTCGGTGATGTAGTGCTTGAGCTCCTCGGCCATGTTCATGGGATTGACCGGCACCACCACGGCATTGGCGCGGAAGATGGCGTAGTGCGCCAGGATGAGCTGAGGCGTGTTCTGCATCAGCAGGATCACGCGGTCGCCGCGCTGCACGCCCAGGCTGTGCAGGTAGGCCGCCATGCGCTCCGTGCCCTCGCACAGCTCGCGGTAGCTGATGGAGCTGCCGAAGTAGCGGATGGCCGGCTTGTCGGGATAGCGGCGCGCGTTGACGGCCAGGTTCTCCCATACGCTGGTGGCGGGCACGGTGATGGAATGGGGCAGACGGCTGGGCCAGAAGGCGTGGTGCGCGGGCAGGGTCGACATGGACGGATGGGCGTTGAATGGTCGGTGAGTGGATCGGACGGCGGCAATCCGCCTTGCCAGCGAGGCTAGGCGCACACCCGGTTCCCGGCATTGGGGAAGGCCCCAGGGAATCGTCGCCAAAGTGACGCTTGAGCGCCCATGGCATACCGGTGCCACCGCAACTCGCCTTGTGCTTTCGCAAGCCGGCCACGGGCACGCCACAAGTACGCCACGGGTACGATGGCGCCATGCCCTCCACGCCCGCCATGCCCCACCTGTCCCGCCTGCAGCTGTCGCTGCGCGATCTGCTGGCCCGCCGCCGCAGCGCGGCCCTGGCCACCCAGCCCGCCGACTCCCCTGCCCCCGGGGCTGGCGATGCACTGCCCGCTCCCCGTCTGTCCATGGTGCCCTGGGCCTGGAATGCGCAGTTTGGCTGCTTTGTGCTGCACGTCAGCGCACTGGCAGCGCACACGCGGGCCATGGAACTGCACCCGGCCGTCAGCCTGCTGGTGTGCGCGGCCGAAGTGGACGGCGAGGGCGTGCATGCACTGGAGCGCGTGGCCATTGAAGGCGTGGCCAGCACACCACCGCCCGGCAGCGTGCTGGCCGATGGCGCGCGCGACAGCTATGTGCTGCGCTTCCCCGAAGCCGCGTTCATGACCGATCTGGGCGACTTCCGCTTTGTCTGCATCACGCCATCCATCGCCCGGCACGTGGCGGGCTTTGGCGCGGCGCGCGATGTGTCGGCCCATGACCTGATCGAAGCACTGAGCATCCAGCCCAGCTGACTCACGTGCCCCGCACGTGGGCCGCGATCAGGGCGCCCGCCACATCGCCCTGCCCCGCCACGCAGGCGCGTACATGGTCCTCCCACATCTGGCCCTGCTGCTCCACCTGGGCATGGACAAAGCGCTGCAGCATGCGCCGGGGATCGTCGCAGCGCTCGTAGGCATAGGGATCACCGCGCGTGCACAGCGCCTTGAACTGCAGCCAGGCCGCCTGCCGCGTGACGGGCATGCCCTGCAGGCGCTGCCACTGGTGCAGCAGCTCATGGGCAAAGATGCCTGCGATCTGCGGATGCGACAGGCGCAGCGGCTGGCGCGGATCGGACTGCATGAAAAAGGCACGCGGCATGAAGATGCGCCCGCCATTCATGGACAGCGCCCTGCGCGTGTCGCCCAGGCGGCGCAGATAAAGGCGCATGCGCGGCAGCAGCGCATCCAGCGAGGCACCGAAGTGCGTGCGCACAAAGGCCTGTTCCTGCGCATCGAGCGGCCGGCTCCAGTACACCATGCTCAGTCCCCCGGCCCCTGCCGATAGCGCCGTGCCATGAAATCCACGAAGGCACGCACGGCCGGGCGCAGATGCCGCGTGCGCGGATACAGCGCGTGGTAGCTGTACTGCCCCAGATGAAAACAGGGCAGCACCCGCACCAGCTGGCCGCGCTCGATGGCCGAGCGCACGGTATGCCAGGTCAGCGCCGCAATGCCCCGCCCCGCGCGTGCAGCCTCGAAGATGGTGGCCACCGAATCGGTGCGCAATGCCGCTAGCGGCTGGACCTCGGTGACAGCGCCCTGCCCGGACACCACGCTCCAGCGCAGCTGGGCCGGACCCGCAGCAAAGGCCAGGGCGCGGTGCGCGGCCAGTTGCTCTGGCGCCTGCACCACCCCGTGGCGCATCAGATAGGCGGGCGAAGCCACCAGCACCAGAGGCGAATGCGTGAGCAGCCGCGCCTGCAGTCCACTGTCCGGCAATTGCCGGCTGATGCGCACGGCTGCATCCACGCCCTCGGCCACCAAGTCCACCAGCCGGTCGGTGCACAGCAGTTGCAGCTCCAGATCCGGGAATTGCTGCTCGAACTCGGGCAGCCAGTCGCCCAGCTCGATGGCGCCCACGGCCAGCGGCAGCGTGATGCGCAGCACGCCCGCCACGCGTGCGCGGCGCACGGCCAGCGCGGCCTCGGCCGCATCGAGCTGCTCCAGCAACTGCACGCAGCTGAGGTAGTAGCTGCGCCCCGCCTCGGTCAGGCTCAGCCCGCGCGAATTGCGCTGCAGCAGCTGCGTGCCCAGTTCCGACTCCAGCCATTTGACATGGCGTGACGCCGTGGAATGCGTCATGCCCAGCCGGTCCTGGGCCGCCGTGAAACCCTGCGCGTCCACTACGCCGCAAAACACCCGCATGGCCTGCCATCTGTCCATTGCCCGTGCACTCCTTTGGCGGGGATTGTGGGGCATGCGGGCGGCCGCATTCCGTTGCGCCACAGCCCCACGCCGGCCCCTTTTCCGCCCCATTCCTCCCTTTGGGCCGCAGAAACAGACTATTCCTAGAGACAAGCACGCCGCAGCTGCCTAGATTGACCGGCAACCCGGACACAGGCTTGCCTCCACCAGCTCCCCGCCAGACGCATGGCCGCCTCCTGCCCGAGATTCCTAAAAATCCCGAGGGAGAAACTCACATGCACCCACGGCACACGCTGCTGCGCAGCGCCTTGCTATGCATTGCCGCACTGCTGGCCCAGGCCACGCCCACCCTGGCGGCTGCCGCCCCCAGCCTGGGCGGCGGCTCCGGCAAATGCGACCCCACCGTGCAAAGCTGCGCCCCCGGCGCGGGCGGCGGCATCGA
>NZ_JCABYI010000022.1:0-332265 GCF_059499305.1 Delftia sp. | reverse complement strand
TCTGTTACCCATGTCCTTGTACTGATGTGTCACCTATGAGTGTGAGTCGTACCGGCGCCTTTTTTCTTGGGCTCTTTTCTGGTGCTGGCAAGGGGTTAGCACCCGTTCCAGTGGGCCTAAGCGCGGGTTTCCGAATGGCGAAGCGGATCTCCAGTCAAACCCTGGTGCCCTGTGGCCCAGGGTTTTCTATCGTTGCGGGCAGTGAACTGGAGACTGCCCATGACCGTCCGCCGCAGCCTGCAGGCCCTGCTGGCCGCTTTGCCTTTTTTCTCCCTGGCTCCTGCCGCCGCGCTGGCGGCGGCCTGGCCTGAACGCCCCATCACCATCGTGGTGCCGGCCGCCGCTGGCGGCACCACGGACATTGCCGCGCGCGTGCTGGCCGAGAAGATGGGCAAGGACCTGGGCACCTCGGTGGTGGTGGAGAACAAGGGCGGGGGCGGCGGCAGCATCGGCACGGCCCAGGTGGCGCGCGCCAGGCCCGATGGCTACACGCTGCTCATGGGCAACATCGGCCCGGTGGCCATCAATTTCAGCCTGTACAAGCAGCTCAGCTACAAGGAAAGCGACCTGCGCGGCATCACCAATGTGATCTCCGTGCCCAACATCCTCGTGGTCCATGCCGATTCGCCCGTGCGCAGCGTGCGCGAGCTGGTGGAGCTGGCCAGGACCCGGCGCCTGAACGTGTCCACGTCGGGCGTGGGCCAGTCGCCGCACATGTCCTCTGAGATGTTCCGCCAGAAGGCCGGCATCGAGGTCACGCTCGTGCCCTTTCCCGGGGCCGCGCCTGCGGTCACGGCGCTGCTGGGCCAGCAGGTGGACTACATGATCGACAACCTGCCCAGCTCCATGCCGCACATCAGGAGCGGCAAGTTCCGCGCGCTGGCCATCACCAGCGCCACGCGCTCGGCCCAGTTGCCCGAGGTGCCCACCATGACCGAGGCCGGCGTGCCCATGCAGGTCACGGCCTGGTTCGGGCTGCTGGCACCGGCCGGCACGCCCGATGCCGTGGTCGAGCGCATCCAGCAGTCGGCCCGGCGCGCCATGCAGACGGCCGAGGTGCACCAGCGCTTTGCCGACCTGGGCGGCGTGCCCGGTGGCGAGACACCGGCCGAGTACGACGCCTTCATCGCCCAGGAACGCAAGAGCTGGGCCCAGATCGTCAAGGCCGCAGGCCTGTCGCTGGAATAGTTCTCCCCTCCCGTCCCTCCCGCCCCTCCCATGCAAGAAGACATCGCCGCCCTGCTGCGCCAGTCCTTTGGCTCGCTGCCCGAACTCGTCGCGCTGCAGGCCAGCCAGCGCCCCCGCCACACCGCACTGGCCATGGACCGCCGCAGCCTCGACTACGCCGCGCTGCGCCTGGGCATGGACCGCGTGGCCCTGCGCCTGCAACGCCAGGGCCTGGGCCCCGGCGACGTGGTGGCCATCTGCGCGGGCAGCTCGCCCGAGTACGTGCTGGCCTTCCTGGGTGCGTTGCGCGCGGGCGTGGCCGTGGCGCCGCTGGCCCCGTCGGCCACGGCCGGCCACCTGAGCGCCATGCTGGACAACTGCGGCGCCCGGCTGGTGCTGCGCGATGCGGAAACCGCCGCGCAATGGCCGCTGCAGGCCGGACAGGATCTGCAATGCGTGGCCCTGGACGGCGCTGTCGAAGCCGGCATGCCGTGGTCGCAATGGCTGGCTGCGGACGAAGCGGACCATGGCACGGCACCCACGCCCATCCACCCCCAGCCCGACTGGCCCTTCAACGTCATCTACTCCTCGGGCACCACGGGCGTGCCCAAGGGCATCGTCCAGTCCTGGGCCATGCGCTGGGCCCATGTGCAGCGCGCCATCCACAACGGCTACGGGCCCGATGCCGTCTCGCTGTGCGCCACGCCGCTGTACTCCAACACCACCCTGGTCGCGGCCCTGCCCACCCTGGGGCTGGGCGGCACCCTGGTGCTGATGCGCAAGTTCGACGCGGCGCACTACCTGGAACTGGCCGAGCGCCACCATGCCACCCACACCATGCTCGTGCCCGTGCAGTACCAGCGGCTGATGCAGTGCCCGGGGTTCGACGGCGCCGACCTGAGCCGCCTGCGGCACAAGTTCTGCACCAGCGCGCCGTTCCATCCCGCGCTCAAGGCCGAGGTGCTGCGCCGCTGGCCCGGACGGCTCATCGAGTACTACGGCATGACCGAAGGCGGCGTGCGCTGCGAGCTGCACTGCCATGACTTCCCCGATAAGCTGCACACCGTGGGCAGGCCAGGGCCGGGCGCCGACATCCGCTTCATCGATGAACAGGGCCGCGAACTGCCGCCCGGCGAGCAGGGCGAGATCGTGGGCCGCTCGGCCGGGATGATGAGCGGCTACCACCGCCTGCCCGACAAGACGCAGGAGGCCGAATGGTTCGATGCCCAGGGCCTGCGCTTCATCCGCAGCGGCGACGTGGGGCGCCTGGACGAGGACGGCTTCATCGTGCTGGGTGACCGCAAGAAGGACATGATCATCACGGGTGGCTTCAACGTCTACCCGAGCGACATCGAGTCCGTGCTGCTGCAGCACCCGCAGGTGGCCGAATGCGCAGTGATCGGCGTGCCCTCCGACGCTTGGGGCGAGACCCCCGTGGCCTACGCCGTGGCGCGCCCCGATGCCACGCCCTCGGCCGCCGAGCTGCGCGAATGGCTCAACGCCCGCGTGGGCAAGACCCAGCGCGTGGCCGAGCTGCGGCTGGCCGCCAGCCTGCCGCGCAGCGAGATCGGCAAAGTGCTCAAGCGCGCGCTGCGCGAGCAGTACCAAGTCGACGCCCTGTCCACTTCATGAAACGGAGTCCCCCCATGCCCATGCCCATGCACCCACTCCCGCGCCGCCGCCTGCTGTCCTGCCTGGCCCTGGCGACCTGCGCCCTGCTGGCCCCGGCCGCCCATGCTGCCGAGGCCTGGCCTGCCAAGCCCATCCAGCTGGTCATTCCCTATCCACCCGGCGGCAGTGCCGACCTGCTGGGCCGCCCTCTGGCCGTGCAGCTGCAGCAGCAGCTGGGCCAGCCCGTGGTGCTGGAGTACAAGCCCGGCGCAGGCGGCACGCTGGCCTCGCAATACGTGGCGCGCGCCAGGCCCGATGGCTACACCGTGCTCATGGTGCTGGCCGCCCATGCCATCAACGACAGCCTCTATCCCAAGCTGCCCTACGACACCCGCCGCGACTTCGCGCCCGTGTCTTTGGTGGCCAACCTGCCCATGGTGGTTGCGGCCAGCAGCAAGCTGCCGGCCAGGAACATCCAGGAACTCATCCAGGCCGCCAAGGCCAACCCCGGCAAGCTCACCTTCGGCTCGGCGGGCAACGGCAACACGGGGCATCTGGCGGCCGAGTACTTCGGCTCCATGGCAGGCGTGCGCATGACCCATGTGCCCTACAAGGGCAGCGCGGGCGTGGTCAACGCCATGCTGGCCGGCGACATCGACCTGACCTTCGACAGCATCTCCACCTCCATGCCCCATATCCGCAGCGGGCGCATGCACGCGCTGGCCGTCACCAGCCCGCAGCGCTCGGCGCTGGCGCCCGAGGTGCCCACCATCCAGGAGCAGGGCATCGCAGGCTTCGACGTGACCGGCTGGTACGCCGTCATCGCGCCGGCCGGCACGCCCGCCGAAGCCACCCAGCGCCTGAGCCGCGAGATCGCCTCCGCCCTGCGCCAGCCCGCGCTGCAGGCCCAGCTGGCCGCCGGCGGCTACGAGCCCGTGGGCTCCACGCCCGAGGCGCTGCAGGCGCATATCGACAAGGAAATCACGCGCTGGGCCACTGTCGTCAAATCGACAGGTGCACGTGTGGATTGAAAGTCACCCCCTGAGCGGCTGCGCCGCTTCCCCCGTGTGCACGGCGCCCTCTCTCGCTTCGCGGGAGGGGGGCATCCGGGCAACCGGCGGCACCCTCGGTGCGGGGCGGCGCGGCCGGCGTAGGCCCTTCCTCGGTGCCCCGGAGTCGGTACACGCCAGTCTCGAGCGCCGCGCCCAATGCGATGATCATGTCCATGAATACACCCATCAAAGACCACCCGGCCAACCCCTTCGAAGGCGAGGCGCCCGGCATCCTCTTCGGCCTGCCCATGCCCATGGCCCGCGCCATGAAGCTCAGCGGTGAACGCATCGGCGATGACCGCGCCCAGATCCGCATGGGCTTTCAACCGGACCAGGCCAACAGCCGCGGCGACGTGCACGGCGGCGCCATCGCCTCGCTGCTGGACTGCGCCCTGGCCTCGGCCTGCCGCTCGCATGACCCCACGGCCTTCGGCGTGGCCACCATCGATCTCACGCTGCACTACGTCTCGGCCGGCAGCGGCGATCTCATCGCCACCGCCCACTGCGAGCGGCGCGGCCGCTCCATCAGCTTCGCGCGCGGCGAAGTGCGTTCCGAGGACGGCACCCTGGTGGCCCTGGCCACCGGCACCTTCAAGCTGATGGCGCGCAGCCCGGCACAGGCCTGAGCGCAGGGCACGCGCGGCGCCGGATGGCGCCGGACGGCACTTGCGTGCCGCCGCGTCGTCAGAGCCGCTTTTCCTTGGCCTCGATCAGCTTTTGCATCAGTTCGCAGACCTGCCTGGCCTGCTCCTGGGTGATGTCGATGTTCTCGATCACCGAGCGCTTGAACTGGATGCCGTTGACTGCGCCGCTGTTCTCGATGAAGCCCAGCGTCAGGGTGCGGTTCAGGAAGTAGATGATGGCCGCGATGCCCCAGCCGATCAGCATGACCACCAGGCCTGCAAAGAAGCTCTGGGCCATCATGGACCCGCCCATGAACAGGGACAGGGCACCGATGCCCAGCGCCGTCTTCCAGGGCTTGTGATAGCCGTAGTAGGTGGAGCAGATGCCCTGCAGCGGGATCAGGCGCGACTGGGTGCCCGACAGCGAGGCGCTGCTGAACTCCAGGCGCTCGCTGCCCACGCGGATGGTGGTGGTGGGATCGATGTTGACCTTGGACAGGATCCAGGCGACCAGGCCGCCTTCGCGGCCTGTGATGGCAATGTGGTTGCCCTTGTCGTCTATGGGTTGCTCGCTGGCCTTCCAGGCCTTGATGACCAATGCACTCACGGTAATACCCTCTCTTGAATGTTTGAGAAACCACGGGCTGTCCCGTCATGGCATTGCACCACCGGGGCCGCCTGAGGAGGGGCGATTACAGCACAGGGCATGAGTGCAGCCTTGGGCAACCAGGGCCGCTGTGCGCCATCAACCGGGTTGCACCCCCGCCGACTGCAGCAGCCGCCCCCAGACCGGAGCCTCTTGCGCCCAGGCCTTGCCGAAGCGCTGAGGGCTGTCGTCATCGACAGGGACGAAGCCGGCCGCGATGATGCGGGCCGTGCCTTCGCGGCTGGCCACGGCGCGGTTGGAGATTTCGCCCCATTGCCGCGTGAGGTCGGCCGGCAGGCCCCTGGGGCCGGCGATGGCCAGCCAGCCGGACAGTTCCATGGCCTCGTGGCGGTAGCCGGCCTCGGCAAAGGTGGGCACCTCGGGCAGCAGGGGCACGCGGCGCGTGCCGGTGACGGCCAGGGCGCGCAGCTTGCCTGCATCGATGTGGGGCTTGAGCGTGAGCAGGCTGCCCATGCCGATGGGGATGCGCCCGCCCAGCATGTCCTGCACCATCAGCGCCTCGCCCCGGTAGGCGGCATGCGCCATGCCGGCACCGGCCATGTCGCTGAGCACGGCGCAGGCCAGGTGGCCGTGCGAGCCTATGCCGTAGGAGCCATACGAGAGCTTGCCCGCGTTGGCCTGGGCCCAGGCCATGAATTCGCGCAGGTTGGAGGCGGGCACGTCGGCCGTGACCACCAGGGCGATGGGCGCCATGCACACGCGCGACAGGGGCGTGAGGTCGGTCAACGGGTCGTAGGCGGTCTTCTTGTAGAGGTATTTGTTGGTGAGCATGGTGGAGGTGGTGCCCAGCAACAGGGTGAGCCCGTCGGGCGCGGAGCGGACCACCATCTCGCCGCCGATCAGTCCGGCCGCGCCGGGCTTGTTGTCCACCACCACGGTCTGGCCCAGCTGCTGGGCCATGCGCTCGCCCAGGATGCGCGCAATCACGTCGGTGGCGCCGCCCGCCGCAAAGGGCACGACGATGCGCACGGGCCGCGTGGCAAAGCCGGCCTGCGCCAGCACGCTGGCGGGCCCTGCCGCCACGGCGCCGGCCGCCAGGGCCAGCGCCTGGCGCCGATTCAATCGGTTATCCAGTCGGTCATCCATTCGGTCTTCAAGTCGGTCATTCAATTGGCCGTTGAATCCGCTGTTCGATGTCGTCCCCGAGATCACTGCCATCACACGCTCCTTTGCCTGGGTGCCTCCATGGGTGGAGATACCGGATCAAGAAACCGACGTCTCGAAATCAATCGAGTTGGCCAAGCGTATTCGAGGCAGATGGATTCACCATCAGGGAAATCATTGGACTGCTTGCACCAGAATCAGAAAACTCTGAGTGTAAAACGGCCTTTCAGTCTCATTTTCATCAAGATCGTGCTGGAGATCTCTGTTGCGCCCAGGCATGGCGCAGCAGCACCTGTTCGGCCTGCTTGAGCACGGGCGCATCGACCATGCGGCCGTCCAGCACGCAGACGCCGCCTCCGGCCTCGGCCAGGGCCTGACGCAGGCGCTGCGCGTGGGCCACGGCCGCTGCATCGGGGTCGAAGACGGCGTGCAGGGGCTGGACCTGGGCCGGGTGGATGCACAGCTTGCCGCCAAAGCCCATGCGCCGCGCGCGTGCCGCGTCCTGGGCCAGCCGCTCGGGGTTGCGCGTGTCCACCGTCACGCCGTCCACGGCCGCGCCAATGCCGGCGCGGCGCGAGGCCAGGACCAGGGCCATGCGCATGGGCAGCAGCTCTTCCTCGCCCTGGTCGCATGCCATGCCCGCATCGACCTGGAAGTCCAGGTGGCCGAAGGCCAGGCGCACCACCTGGGGCGCGGCAGCCAGGGCGTCGGCCGCGTCCAGGCCGGCCACGCTTTCGATGAGGGGCAGCACGGCCGCCCGTGCGCCCGCAGCCTGGGCCACCGCATGCAGTGTCTGGGCGCGCTCGGCCTTGGAGACCATGGCGCCGGCCACGCCCTGCTCCACCAGCTGCGCCAGCGCGCGCAGGTCATCCGCATGCCAGGGCGTGCCTTCGGCGTTGATGCGCACCAGCAGGCGGGCACGGGCCGGGCCTTCCAGCGCACCCACGGCCTGGGCCAGCGCCTGGCGGGCGCCGTCCTTGTCGGCCGGGGCCACGGCATCCTCCCAGTCGGCGATGACCATGTCGGCGCCGCTGTCCAGGGCCTTGCCCAGGCGCTCGGGCCGCGTGGCGGGGACGAAGAGAAAGGAAGTGGCCTGTCGCGCCAGATCGTGCATGCGGATGTCCTTGGGAGAGCGGTTTATTCGGCCGAGACGCCTGCGGCCTTGATGACCTTGTCCCAGCGCGCCACCTCGGCCTGCAGGTGGGTGCGCAGGCCTTCCGGCGTGGCCTTGTCGGGCGTGACCAGGTCGGAGCTGAGTTCGGCGATGCGCTTTTTGACGTTCTCGTCCTTGATGGCCACGTTCAGCGCCTTGTTGATGGCCATGACCACCTCCTTGGGCGTGCCCTTGGGCGCGTACATGCCGTGCCAGACCTTGACGTCGAAGCCCTTGAGGCCCTGCTCGTCCAGCGTGGGGATGTCGGGCAGCGAGGACAGGCGCTTGGGCGTGGTCACACCGAAGACCTTGGCGCGCTGGCCGTCCTTGATCACGGGCACGGTCTGCGTGGTCTGGTCGCACAGCAGGTCCACCTGGCCGCCCATGAGGTCGTTCATGGCCGGGCCTGCGCCCTTGTAGGGCACGGTGGTGAGCTTGACGCCCGCCTGGTGCATGAACAGCATGCCGCACAGCTGGGAGACGGCGCCGATGCCGGCATTGGCCAGCGAGACCTTGTCCTGGTTCTTCTTCACGTAGTCCAGCAGCTCGGCAAAGTTGTTGGCCGGGAAGTCCTTGCGCGACAGCAGGGTCATGGGCACGTCCAGCACCTGGCCGATGTACTCGAAGTCCTTGAGCGGGTCATAGGGCAGCTTCTTGTACAGCGCAGGCGCCGTGGCCATGCCCATGTGGTGGATGAGGATGGTGTAGCCGTCGGCCTTGGCCTTGGCCACGCGGTTGGGCGCAATGGTGCCGCCCGCTCCCACGGTGTTCTCGACCAGCACGCTCTGGCCCAGCACCTGGCCCATGGGCACGGCCAGCAGGCGCGCCACCACATCGGTGGGGCCGCCAGCGCTGTAGGGCACGACGAGGACGACGGGCTTGTCGGGCCAGGCCGCGGCCAGGGCGCCGGTGGTCGTCCCGCCGGCGGCAAGGGCGCAGGCGGCGGCCGCTGCGTAAACGAGGCGGCGGCGGAAAGAAGTGGTGCGTTGCATGGTTTGTCTCCTGTGCACTTGGGTGGAAGCGGGAGGCGCTCTGTGGTGGCGCCTTTCCCATGGATTCGCCGGCCGGGGCCGGCGCGAAAACTCAGTCAAGAACTCAGTCAAGCAGGCGCTGCACGCGCGGCCAGTGCGCGATCTGCCACAGCCGCGCTACAGCGGCCTGGGCGGGGTCGTCCTGCAGGGCACCGCCATAGGCGATCAGTCGCAACGCCTTGGCCGTGATCTCCTCGCGCGACAGTGTGTTGCCCGGATCGCCCTTGGGCTCTTCCACACGGCCGTGCAGCGTGCGGCCATCGGTGGTGAGCACGGTGACCTTGCCGATCCAGCGCTGCGGGTAGGCGGCATCGACCTCGGGGTCCAGCACCATGCCCACCTTCTCGCGCAGGGCCACCGTGGTGGCGGCCAGGTATTCGTTGTCGAACTCGTCCAGGCCCGCATGGCCGTGGCGCGCGGCCAGCGCCAGCACCGTGCCCATGGAGAACTTGCTCTGGTGCACCGTGCCGGGATCGACCACGGGGCCCAGCACGTCGATGGCGCCCTGGTGCACGTGGCAGGTGACCTGCGCCAGGTCGGCGGGGGCCAGGCCGTGGTCCTGCATGACCTGCAGCAGCGCGTCGGCGGCCGGGTGCGTGTGGCGGCAGGAGGCATGCCATTTGAACGAGGTCTCGGCCGTGGCCCAGCGCGTGCCGATACCGTCCGTGAGGCGCGTGGGATCGGCGTCCGTGGACATGCCTGCCGCCAGGCCCTGCGGCCCGGTGAAGATGTCCTGCGCACCGGTGAATCCGTCCCGGGCCAGATAGGCCGACATCAGGCCCGCAGCGGCCGCATGGGCCGTGTGCAGCTGCTTGCTGTCGGCGCCCGTGCGCAGGAACTCCCACAGCCCTGCCGACTGCGTGCCGGCCGAGCCGAAGGCATGCTGCATCTGCGCGGGCGTGAGGCCCAGCAGCCGGCCCACGGCGGCCGCGGCGGCCAGGGTGCCGGCCGTGGCCGTGGTGTGGAAGATGCGGTAGTGGCTGCGGCCCAGGAACTCGCCCACGCGGATGCCGACCTCATAGCCGGCCACGCAGGCGGCCATGAGCTCGGCGCCGCTGGCGCCGATGCTCTGTGCCACGGCCAGCGCGGGCGGGAAGACCACGGCGGCGGGGTGGAAGACCGAGCCGTTGTGCACATCGTCCTGCTCGGCCACATGCGAGGCCGCGGCATTGGCCAGGGCCGCCATCATGGGCGAGGTGGTGTCGGCACTGCCCAGGATCTCGCTAGGCCCCTGCGCCGGTCCCTGGGACAGCGCAAAGCGCGTGATGCTCTGCACGGGGCGCGCGCCCTGGCCTGCGAGCACGGAGCCGAACCAGTCCACCCAGAGGTCTTCGGCGCGCTGCTGAACGGCGGCGGGAACGTCGTCCCAGCGCAGCGTGGCGGCGAACTGGGCCAGCGGATGGATGCTCACTTGCGGATCATGTTTCATGAGGGGGTCTCCGGCGCATTCTGCGCATGCGCCCAGGTTTCAGGGAGTGGGTTTTCCAGATTGCGGGCACAAAGCCTGGATGCGCTCTGCGCTCCAGCCCAGCTCGGCCAGGATGGCGGCGCTGTGCTCGCCCACGGCGGGCACGGCCTCCATGCGGTAGTCGAAGGCGCTGTTGGCGCCGGGCGGCAGCAGCGCTTGCACCGGACCGGCCGGCGTGTCCACGCTGCACCAGCGCTGGCGTGCGGCCAGCTGCGGATGGGCCCACAGGCCGGCCATGTCGTTGACGCGCGCATTGGCAATGCCGGCCGCATCCAGACGCTGCACGACCTGGGCAGCATCGAGCGCGTTGAACACGCCCAGGATCAGCGCACGCAGCTCCTCGCGGTTGGCGTTGCGGCGCGCATTGCTGTCAAAGCGCGCATCCGTGGCCAGCGCGGGCTGCAGCAGCACCTGTTCGCAAAAGAGCTTCCACTCGCGTTCGTTTTGCAGGCCCAGCATCACCGTCCCGCCGTCACCGGCCTCGAACGGCCCGTAGGGATAGATGCTGGCGTGCGAGGCGCCGGTGCGCGGCGGCGGCGGCGCGCCGTCGAAGGCGTAGTACATGGGGTAACCCATCCACTCGCCCAGCGCCTCCAGCATGGACACGTCGATGTGGCTGCCCTCGCCCGTGCGCCCGCGCAGCAGCAGGGCCGACAGGATATTGGTGTACGCATACATGCCGGCCGCGATGTCGGCCACCGAGATGCCGGCCTTGGACGGCACCTCGGGCGTGCCCGTGACCGAGAGAAAGCCCGCCTCGCTCTGGATCAGCAGGTCGTAGGCCTTCTTGTCGCGGTAGGGGCCGTCTGCGCCGTAGCCGCTGATGTCGCAGACGATGAGGCGCGGAAAGCGCTCGCGCAGCGCCGCATAGGACAGGCCCATGCGCGCGGCCGCGCCGGGCGCCAGGTTCTGCACCAGCACGTCGGCACCCTCCAGCAGCTGCAGCAGCGCCTGCATGGCCTCGTCCTGCTTGAGGTCCAGCGCCAGGCTCTGCTTGCTGCGGTTGATCCAGGTGAAGTGCGAGGACTGGCCCTGCACGCGCTGGTCATAGCCGCGCGCAAAGTCGCCGCTGCCGGGCCGCTCGACCTTGATCACGCGCGCGCCCAGGTCGGCCAGCTGGCGCGTGCAAAACGGTGCGGCCACCGCATGTTCCAGCGAGACTACGGTGGTGCCGTCCAGGGGCCTCAGGCGTTGCTGTGTCATGCGCAGTGCCTTCAGAAAGAACGCGGCAGACCGAGGATGTGCTCGGCCACGTAGGAATAGATCAGGTTCGTGGAGATCGGCGCCACCTGGTACAGGCGCGTCTCGCGGAACTTGCGCTCCACGTCGTATTCGCAGGCAAAGCCGAAGCCGCCGTGGAACTGGATGCAGGCATTGGCCGCCTCCCAGCTGGCCTTGGCCGCCAGGTACTTGGCCATGTTGGCCTGGGCGCCCATGGCCTGGTTGGCGTCGAACATCTCGCAGGCCTTCCAGCGCATGAGGTTGGCGGCCTCGACCTCGATGAAGGCATCGGCAATCGGGAACTGCACGCCCTGGTTCTGCCCGATGGGGCGGCCGAACACGTTGCGGTCGCGCACATAGTTGGTCACGCGGTCCAGGAACCAGTAGCCGTCGCCAATGCATTCGGCCGCAATCAGCGTGCGCTCGGCGTTGAGGCCGTCCAGGATGTACTTGAAGCCCTTGCCTTCCTCGCCGATCAGGTTCTCCTCGGGGATTTCCAGGTTCTCGAAGAACAGTTCGTTGGTCTCGTGGTTGACCATGTTGGGGATGGGGCGCACGGTCAGGCCGCTCTTTTGCGCCTCGGCCAGGTCCACCATGAAGATGGACATGCCCTCGCTCTTTTTCTTCACCTCGGCCAGCGGCGTGGTACGCGCCAGCAGGATCATCCAGTCGCTGTGCTGCACGCGGCTGATCCAGACCTTCTGGCCGTTGACCACGTAGCGGCCATCCTTCTTGACGGCGCTGGTCTTGATCTTGGTGGTGTCCGTGCCCGTGGTGGGCTCGGTCACGCCCATGGACTGCAGGCGCCATTCGCCCGAGGCGATGCGCGGCAGGTATTTCTCCTTTTGCGCCTGCGAGCCGTGGCGCAGCAGCGTGCCCATGTTGTACATCTGGCCATGGCAGGCGCCCGAGTTGCCGCCGCAGCGGTTGATCTCTTCCATGATCACGCTGGCCTCGGTCAGGCCCAGGCCCGAGCCGCCGTACTCCTGCGGGATCAGCGCGGCCAGCCAGCCGGCCTTGGTCAGCGCGTCCACGAAGGTCTCGGGATAGGCGCGCTGCTCGTCGATCTTGCGGAAATACTCGTCAGGGAACTCGGCGCACAGCGCACGGATGGCGTCGCGGATTTCGGGGAAATTGTTGGAAAGCGTTTGTTCGATCATGGTGGTCTCAAGGCTCGGTGTTCAGGGGTCTCAGGCCAGGGTGGCTTTTCCGGTCATGGTCAGCCAGCCTTCGTGGTCCTGGGCCCAGAGTTCAATGGTCTTGCCGTCCGCAGAAGGCTTGCCGTGCACGCTGAAGGCATGCAGGTCGAAGGTGGGGCGCACGGCCTTGAACTCGAAGGACAGCACGCGCGCCTGGGGCAGCTCGCGGCGCAGCAGGTCCAGCAGCAGGGTGGCGATCAGCGGGCCGTGCACGATCAGGCCCGGATAGCCCTCCACGCCCGTGACGTAGCGGCGGTCGTAGTGGATGCGGTGGCCGTTGAAGGTCAGGGCCGAGTAGCGGAACAGCAGCACGTCGTCGGGAACGATGGTGCGCGACCAGGTTTGCTGGCCGTCCAGCGGCGGCTTCTGCGGCGTGGGTGCGGGATCGCCGGGCTGGGCAGCGGCGCGGTAGACGATGTCGTGCTCCTCGGTCAGCGCCAGGCCCTGTTCATTGCTGTAGGCATGCTCGACCAGCACGAACAGCAGCTCGCCCGAGCGGCCGCTCTTGTGGCTGACCGAGCCGATGGTGGAGCGGCGCTGCACCTTCTGGCCCACCTGCAGCGCGTTGCCTGCCTCCCAGCGCAGGCGCCCGCCGGCCCACATGCGGCGCGGCAGCGGCACGGGCGGCAGAAAGCCGCCACGGCGCGGGTGGCCGTCGGGGCCCAGCTCGCTTTGGCGTGCATGGGGCAGGAAGTACATCCAGTGCCACAGCGGCGGCAGCGCCGTGCCGTCGGCGGGCTCAGGGTCTTCCCGGTCCAGCGTGGCCGACAGCGCGGCCACGGGCGCGGCCGTGATGCTGTCTGCCAGGGTTTCGCTGCGGCCCTGCCAGGACTGAAGATGCGCCAGCGCGGCGGCGTCGAGGGTGTCGGTAACTTGCTTGTCTGTCATGGCCGCCATGGTCGGTGCAAGCGCGGCGGCCCGCAATCCGCGTTTTCTTAAGCAAGCCTTTGGCCGCGCTGAAGGCTGGGCCGGCGCGGCCTGCCCGCCCCTGCTTTCATTCCCGCGAAGTCCGCCCTTGTGATTGGCGAATGGCGCGGTGCGGCGTTTGCCGGCATCCTTGGTCCCGACTTCTTTCCAACGAACACTGAACGGGGACGACAGGCCATGGCGCAGAAAATGATGCAGGACAAGGTAGTGGTGGTGACGGGTGCCGGCGGCGGCATCGGGCGCGACATGGCGCTGGCCATGGCGGCCGAGGGCGCCAAGGTGGTGGTCAACGACATAGGCACCTCCACCACGGGCGAGGGCACGGACGCCGGCCCGGCGCAGAAGGTGGTCGATGAGATCAAGGCCGCAGGCGGCCAGGCCGTGGCCAACACCGACAGCGTGGCCGAGGCCGCCAGCGCGGGCCGCATCGTGCAGTGCGCCGTGGACAGCTTCGGCCGCATCGACGGCGTGGTCAACAACGCCGGCATCCTGCGCGACCGGTTCTTCCACAAGATGAGCCTGGACGAGTGGGACGCCGTCATCAAGGTCCACCTGTACGGCAGCTACTACATGAGCCGCGCGGCCGCCAACCATTTCAAGGAGCAGGAAAGCGGCGCCTTCGTGCACATGACCTCGACCTCGGGCCTGATCGGCAACCTGGGCCAGGCCAACTACAGCGCGGCCAAGCTGGGGCTGACGGCCCTGTCCAAGTCCATCGCGCTGGACATGCAGAAGTTCAACGTGCGCTCCAACTGCATCGCGCCGTTCGCCTGGAGCCGCATGATCGGCTCCATCCCCACCGACACGCCCGAGCAGCAGGCGCGCGTGGCCAAGATCCAGCAGATGACGCCCAACAAGATCGCCCCGCTGGCCGTCTACCTGCTGTCCGACGCGGCCAGCGACGTGAACGCCCAGGTCTTCGCCGTGCGCAACAACGAGATCTTCGTCATGAGCCAGCCGCGCCCGCTGCGCTCGGTGCACCGCAGCGAAGGCTGGTCGCCCCAGTTCATTGCCGAGCACGGCATGCCTGCGCTCAAGGCGTCGTTCGTGCCGCTGGACCGGTCCGCCGACGTGTTCAGCTGGGATCCTGTCTAGAAAAGCACCCCCTGAGCGGCTGCGCCGCTTCCCCCTCTCTCGCTTCGCGGGAGGGGGACGGCGCCCTCGCCGCGAGGCGGCTCTTGCTCGGCGCCCCTGGGTTGGGGTGCGCCGGTTTTGAAGGCTGTTGGTATTGCGCCAGCGCAATCAATTACCGAGATGACCCGTTCCATGACCATTCGCTACGACCACCTGAAACAGCGCCCCTTCGAGCCCGTGCGCCAGCACTATGGCGAACGCGACACCATGCTCTATGCATTGAGCCTGGGCCTGGGCAGCGATCCGCTGTGCGCCGACGCCCTGCCCTTTTTCTACGAAGGGGCGCCGGGCGGGCTGCGCGCCCTGCCCTCGCAGGCCGTGGTGCTGGGCTACCCGGGCTTCTGGGCGCGCGAGGCCGATACGGGCATCGACTGGGTGAAGCTGCTGCATGGCGAGCAGCGCATGCGGCTGCACCGCCCGCTGCCGGCCAGCGCCGACGTGGTGGGCCACAACCGCATCACGCACCTGACGGACAAGGGCGAAGGCAAGGGCGCCATCATGGTCACCGAGCGGCGCCTGGAGACCGCCGGGGGCGAGCTGCTGGCCACCGTGCAGCAGGTCAGCTTTCTGCGCGGCGATGGCGGCTACAGCCTGCTGGACGGCGGCCAGCCCAGCGACGCGCCCCTGGCGCCGCTGCGCCCCACGCCGGAGGACCGCGCGCCCGACTTCACCGACACCCAGGCCATACGCCCCGAGGCCGCGCTGCTGTACCGCCTGATGGGCGACTACAACCCGCTGCATGCCGACCCGGCCGTGGCGCGCAAGGCCGGCTTCGAGCGGCCCATCCTGCATGGCCTGGCCAGCTACGGCCTGGTGGCCCATGCCGTGCTGCGCCAATGCGGCGACCGCAATCCCGCGCGCCTGAAGGCACTGGATGTGCGCTTCACCGCGCCCGTCTATCCCGGCGAAACCCTGGTCACCGAGATCTGGCGCACGCCCGACCAGCCCTGCCAGCTGCAACTGCGCGCCCGCGTGCTCGAACGCGACAAGGTCGTGCTGAGCCACGGCTACGCCGAACTCGCCTGATGCACGGCGGCCTCGCAAGAGGCCGCTCCTTCCCCCTGCCCTGGAGTTCCCATGAACACCTCCCCCGTATTGACCTCCGTCCAGGACGGCATAGGCACGATCACGCTGAACCGGCCCGAGGCCCGCAACGCGCTCAACCAGGCCATGCGCCCGGCCCTGGCCGCCGCCGTGGCGCAGATGCGCGATGACGCGCAGGTGCACACCGTCATCCTCACGGGCGCAGGCGGCGCCTTCTGCTCGGGCGGCGATATCAGCCAGATGATGGATGCCAGCCAGGCCGGCCTGCCCTGGCGCCAGCGCATGCGCAGCCTGCACCAGTGGTTCCCCGAGCTGGTCAACCTCGAAAAACCCGTGATCGCCGCCGTGGACGGCCCGGCCTTCGGCGCGGGCCTGAGCCTGGCGCTGGCCGCCGACTTCGTGCTGTGCACGCGGCGCGCGAAATTCTGCGCCGTGTTCGGCCGCATCGGCCTGGTGCCCGACCTGGGCGCCATGCACATGCTGCCGCGCATCGTGGGCCTGCAAAAGGCCAAGGAGCTGGTCTTCACCGCGCGCACCGTGCAGGCCGAGGAAGCCAGGTCGCTGGGCATGGTCTACGAGATCGTGGAAGACGGCGAGGCCCTGCAGGCCGCCGCCTTGGCACTGGCGCGGCGCTTCGGCGAGGCATCCACAGCCGCCATCGGCATGGCCAAGACGGCCATGAACCAGGCCTTCGAGCTGGACGCACGCGCCATGGGCGAGCTGGAAGCCTATGCCCAGACGATGTGCCGTGGCTCGGACTACCACCAGGAGGCGGTGCAGCGCTTCAAGGACAAGCAGCCCACGCGCTTCGACTGGGACCGCGCGCCATGAGCGTGCTGTCGCCGGACGCCCTGCAAGAAAGGCTGCAGGCCCTGATCCGCCCCGGCGACACCCTGTGGTGGGGCCAGGCCACGGCCGAGCCGCTGACGCTCACGCGTGCCGTGGTCGCGCAGCGCCATGCACTGGCCCGGCACGGTGGCCAGGGCCGGCTGCGCGTCTTCGTGGGCATGGGCGCATCAGACACGCTGCAGCCGGCGCATGCCGACGCCATCGACTTCTTCGGCTACGCGGCCGGCGGCCCCCACCGCGCGCTGGCCCAGGCCGGCGTGCTGGACATCCTGCCCAGCCACTACTCCCACCTGCCCGGCCTGATCGACGAGGGCCTGCTGCCTGCCGACGTGGTGCTGCTCCAGGTCTCGCCACCCGATGCACAAGGCCGCTACAGCCTGGGCCTGGTCCATGAGTACCTGCCGGCCGCCATACGCAAGGCGCGCGTGCTGATCGGCGAGGTCAACCCCGCCATTCCGTGGACGCACGGCAGCCTGCACCTGCAGGCCGGCGACTTCGCCCTGCTGGTCGATGCCGAACACCCTCCGCTGGACCAGGCGCGCAGCGCGCCCGGCCCTGCCGAGCAGGCCATTGCCGGCCATGTGGCCGCCCTCATCGAAGACGGCGCCACGCTGCAGGTGGGCGTGGGCAACCTGCCCGAGGCCGTGCTCGCCGCGCTGCACGGCCACCGCGACCTGGGCCTGCACAGCGGCGCCGTGGGCGACGGCATTGCAGCCCTGGCCGAAGCCGGCGTGCTGACCCACGCGCGCAAGAGCCAGGACCGCGGCGTGGGCATCGGCGGCATCCTCATGGGCGGCGAATCGCTCAGGCGCTGGGCCCACCGCAACCCCGCCCTGCAACTGCGCGAGACGCGCTACACGCACGACCCCGAGGTGCTGGCCGCCAGCCACAGGCTGGCCGCCATCAATTCGGCGGTGGAGGTGGACCTCACGGGCCAGATCAACTCCGAGGTGGCAGGCGGCGTCTACGTGGGCGCCGTGGGGGGCGCCGTGGACTTTCTGCGCGGCGCGGCACGCAGCCGCGGCGGCCTGCCCATCATCGCCCTGCCCGCCACGGCCAGGGGGGCCACGCGCATCGTCGCGCGGCTGTCCGGCCCCGTCAGCACGCCGCGCAGCGATGCCGGCCTCATCGTCACCGAACACGGCGTGGCCGACCTGCGCGGCCAGACGCTGTCGCGCCGCGTGAAACGGCTGATCGACATCGCGGCGCCGGAGCACCGCGCCGACCTGGAACAACAGGCACATACCCTGCTGCGCCAATGCGGCGCAGCCTTTTCCCGATCCACTGATCCACTGATCCACTGATCCACTGATTCCCAAGGAGACAACACCATGCGCAGAGCCGCCATCGTCACCCCCCTTCGCACGCCCGTGGGCACCTTCGGGGGCAGCCTGCGGCCGGTATCGGTCGAGGAGCTGGCCGCCACCACGGTGCGCGCCGTGGTCGAGAAAAGCGGCATCGACCCCGCACGCATCGACGACGTGGTCTTCGCCCAGTCCTACGCCAGCAGCGAGACGCCCTGCGTGGGCCGCTGGGCCGCGCTGCAGGCCGGCCTGCCGGTGACGGTGCCGGGCATGCAGCTGGACCGGCGCTGCGGCGGCGGCCTGCAGGCCGTGGCCACGGCGGCCATGATGGTGCAAAGCGGCGCCGCCGACGTGGTGATCGCAGGCGGCGTGGAGAGCATGAGCAACATCGAGTACTACAGCACCGACATGCGCTGGGGCGCGCGCTCGGGCAATGTGCGCTTCTACGACCGGCTGGACCGCGGCCGCGAGCGCTCCCAGCCCGTGGAGCGCTTCGGCAAGATCTCGGGAATGATCGAGACCGCCGAGAACCTGGCGCGCGACTACGGCATCAGCCGCGAGGCAGCCGACGCCTATGCCGTGCGCAGCCACCAGCGCGCCGCCGCCGCCTGGGAGGCGGGCCGCTTCGCCGACGAGATCGTCCCCGTCAAGGTGCCCCAGCGCAAGGGCGACCCCGTGCTGTTCACGCGCGACGAAGGCTTTCGTGCCGACGCCACCACCGACAGCATGGGCAAGCTGCGCGTGCTCATGCCCAATGGAACGGTCACGGCCGGCAACGCCAGCCAGCAGAATGACGCCAGCGCCGCCTGCCTGATCGTGGCCGAGGACAGGCTGGCCGAGCTGGGCCTCACCCCCATGGCCACCCTGGTGGGCTGGGCCGCCGCAGGCTGCGAGCCATCGCACATGGGCATAGGCCCCGTGCCCGCCGTCAAGAAGCTGCTGGCGCGCCTGAACCTCACGCTGGACCAGATGGACCTGGTCGAACTCAACGAAGCCTTTGCCTGCCAGGTGCTGTCCGTGCTCAAGGGCTGGGAGTGGAACGACCAGGGCGCCATAGACCACAAGCTCAACGTCAACGGCTCCGGCATCTCCCTGGGCCACCCCATAGGCGCCACCGGCGTGCGCATCCTGGCCACCCTGCTGCACGAGCTGGAGCGCCGCAAGGGCCGCTATGGGCTGGAGACCATGTGCATAGGCGGCGGCCAAGGGATTGCGGCGGTGTTCGAGCGGGTGTGAGGTCTGGGGAGTATCCGCTGGATGCTCCCAAGGATTGGCATACTATGCCAATCCTTCTAGACTGAAGCCCTATTCACCGCAGGAGCAGACGACCATGCCGACACGCAATGTGGTGCTCAGCGACCACCAGCACGAACTTGTCGAAGAACTGGTGCAGTCAGGCCGCTATCAGAACGCCAGCGAGGTGCTGCGTGAAGGCCTTCGCCTGGTCGAGCAGCGAGAGTCCCTCGAAGCTGCCAAGCTCAAGGCCCTTCAGGAGGCGGCGCGGCAAGGCTGGACCGATATCGCCGCTGGCCGCTACATCGATCTGTCGGACAACCAACTCGACAGCTTCATCGCAAGCCTGGGACAGGAAGCTTCCAGCCGCACCCAGACGAAGGCCTGATGGCGCAATACCGCCTTTCCACGGCAGCGCAAGCAGACCTTGTCGACATCCTCTCTTGGTCTCAACAGCGCTTTGGCGTGCCAGCCCGCATGCGCTATCAAGCCCTGATTGCGACTGCATTGCGCGATCTTGCTGCCCAGCCCTGCCGAGCGGGCAGCATGGAGCGGCCCGAGTTGGGAGACGGCGTGCGCTCATGGCATTTGCGTCTGAGCCGTGACCGGGCACGCACAGCCACCGGCATCGTGCGCCACCCCAGGCATTTCCTGATCTACCGAATGCATGGCGAACAACTGGTCATCGGCCGCGTGCTGCACGATGCCATGGAGCTGGAGCGGCACTTGGCCTCCGACTCGCCATGGGACGAGGGTTGAAGCCGGTCACGCTCCCGCCTCAATCCGCCCGCGCGCCCGACGCCTTCACGATCTCTTCCCACTTGCGGGCCTCGGCCTGGATGTAGCGCGCGAACTCGGCGGGCGTGGAGCCCACGGGCTCGGCGCCCAGGCGGCGGTATTGCGCGGCGATCTGGGGTTCGGCAAGCACGCGGCGGGACTCGGTCCACAGTTTCTGCACCACGTCCTGGGGCGTGTTCTTCGGCGCCCACAGTCCGTACCAGGTGCTGGTGCGAAAGCCCGGCATGCCGGCCTCTTCCATGGTGGGCACATCGGTCAGGGAGGGCGAGCGACTGGCCGAGGTGACGGCCAGCGCACGCAGCCGGCCCGAGGCGATGAAGGGCATGGCCGAGGGCATGGAGTCGAACATGAGCTGGATCTGCCCGCCCATCAGGTCGGTCAGGGCCGGCGAGCTGCCCTTGTAGGGCACATGCTGCATCTGCGCGCCGGTTTTCAGGCGGAACAGCTCGCCCGACAGGTGCTGTGACGACGCATTGCCGGCCGAGCCGAAGTTCACCTGTCCCGGATGGGCCTTGGCCCAGGCGATCAGCTCCTGCACATTGCGCACCGGAAGCTGGCTGCCCACGACCAGCACCAGCGGGACATCGACCAGCTGCGTGACCGGCTCGAAATCGCGGAAGGCGTCATAGGGCGCGCTGGCATAGACGTAGGGGTTGATGACGTGGATGGAGGCGTTGACCAGCAGCGTGTAGCCATCGGCCGGCGCCTTGGCCACCAGGGCCGCGCCGACCATGCCGCTGGCGCCGGCCTTGTTGTCCACGACCAGCGGCTGGCCCAGCGCCTCGCCCAGCCGCGTGGTGACCACGCGCCCGACCACGTCGGTAGGCCCGCCCGGTGGATAGGGCACGACGACGCGGATGGGCGCCTTGGGATAGCCCTGGGCCCCGGTGGATGGCTGCGCGCCTGCCGTTCTCCATGCGGCCAGCGCCGCAGCGGCGCCCAGCAGGGTGCGGCGGGAAAGCGCAGAGCCTGTGCGTTGCGTTGTCATACCTTGTCTCCTTGAATGGCGAGTGCGAGCTTGCCGGTCACGTTGCGGCCGTGCAGCGCATCCAGCGCAGCCGGCAGTTCATGCATGGCGAAGACCTGGCTGACCTGGGGATGGATGCATCCCCGGGCAGCCCAGTCGAGCAGCGTGGCAATGACGGGCTGCAGCTGCGCCGCGAAGGCCTGGCGTTCATCGGCCGGCGTCCAGCCGATGTAGCGGCCGTAGAAGAAGCCGTGCAGCGTGAGGTTCTTGACCAGGGCCAGGTTCATGGGCACGGCGGGAATGGCGCCGCTGGCGAAGCCCACGCTCAGCAGCTGCGCGTTCTGCGCGGCCGCGCGCAGTGCCTGCAGCAAGAGATCGCCCCCCACGGGGTCGAAGACCAGGGAGGCGCCCCGGCCCTGCGTGGCCTGCTTGACCTGGGCGGCCAGGTCCTGCGGGGTGACTGCCTGGTGCGCGCCGCGGCGCAGCGCATCGGCGCGCTTGGCCTCGGTGCTGGCGCAGGCGATGACCTGCACGCCGGGCGTCTGCCGGGCCACTTCCACCGCCGCGGCGCCCACGCCCGAACCGGCGCCCAGCACCAGCACCACATCGCCTTCCTGCAGGCGCGCGCGCCAGTGCAGGGCCGTGTAGGCCGTGCCGTAGGACAGGGCAATGGGCAGGGCCTGCAGCCAGGGCATGCCCGCAGGCAGGCGGTAGACGGTGGATGCATGCACCACCGTCTCCTGCGCAAAGGCACCCCAGTCGGCAATGAAGGCCACGGCATCGCCGGGCTGCAGGTGCTGCACCGCGCTGCCGCATTCCAGCACGCGCCCCACGCCTTCGGTGCCGGGCACGAAGGGCAGCGGCGGGCGCCGCTGGTAGCGGCCCTCGATCAGCAGGCCCGTGGCGTGGCTGACGTTGGCGTAGGCCACGGCAATCCGCGCCTGGTGCGCGCCCAGGGGCTGGCCGGGCCGATCCATGGACTGCAGGCGGACCACCTCGTGCGGCGCGCCGAATTGATGGCAGACCAGGGCCTGCATGGAGGTGTCCGGGCAGGTGTCCGGGGAGGCGGGTGTGAACGTGGATGTGGAAGCGCTCATGCCATGACCTCCTGCGCGCACTGGTGCACCACGCCGCTGGCCATCCATTGCTCCATCTCCTGCGGCGTGCAGCCGGCCTCGGCCAGGATCTGGCGCGTGTGCTCGCCCGTGCGCGGCGCGGCGCCAAGGGATGCACCGCAGGCTGCTGCGTCTGCCGGCCAGGGTGATGCCGCATACAGCAGCGGCCCGAACCCGGGCTGCGCCAGCGTGGCGAACGATGCGCGGTGCACGGCCTGGGGATGCGCCACCACATCGGCCAGCGTGCGCACGCCCGCATGCAGGGCGCCCTGCGCCGCCAGGCGCTGCTCCCAGTGGGCGCGCGGCTGCTGCGCCAGCAAGGCCTGCAGCCCGGCATGCAGGACATGGCGGTGGGCCATGCGGCCCGCATTGGAGGCAAAGCGCGCGTCCTGCAGCCAGTGCGGCAGGTCCAGCGCGCGGCACAGCCGCTCGAACTGGTCGTTGTTCAGGGCCAGCACGGTGATGAAGCCATCGGCCGTGGCGAACACGCCGTTGGGGGCGCTCACGCCTTCGGCGGGCAGGCCGCCGCGCAGCGTGTCTTCGGCCAGCACCGTGGATTGCAGGGCGCAGCAGACCTCGAACAGGTTCAGCTCCACATGGCGCCCGCGCCCGCTGCGCGCCTTGCCCAGCAGGGCCGCCGTGCAGGCCTGTGCCGCGTAGACACCGGCCGCGATGTCGGCCAGCAGCAGGCCCACGCGCTGGGGCTGGCCCTGCGCGTCGCGGTTGCTGGTCATCAAGCCCGTGTCCGCCTGCATGACGGAGTCGGTGGCGGGCCGGTCCGCATACGGCCCCGTGGGTCCGTAGCCGCTGATGGAGACGTACACCGGGTCCAGGCCGGCCGCGCGCAGGCTGTCGTAGTCCACGCCCATGCGCTGCACGACCTGGGGGCGGAAGTTCTGCACCACGATGTCGGCCTCGCGCGCCAGCCGCAGCAGCAGCGCGCGCCCCTGGGCCTGGCGCGCATCGACGGCAATGCTGCGCTTGCCCGCGTTGTAGGTGGCCGACAGGCTGCTGTGCCCGTTTCGCGAGATGCCCACGTGGCGCGCCCAGTCGCCTTCGGGCGGATCGACCTTGATCACCTCGGCGCCCTGGCGCGACAGCAGGTGGGTGCAGTAGGGGCCGGCCACGCCCTGGCTCAGATCGAGCACACGGTAGTGCGCCAGGGGCGCCGGCGGCGCGGTTTGCAAAGCTTCTTGGTTCACGGTCTGCGGCCTTTCGCCATGGTTTCCTCCATGCTAGGGAGGCAGGGCAGGCGCCACAATCCTCGCCAGCAGGCCAGGCCTGGTGACTCCCGATCAACAATGGCCGGCCCCGGCCCTGCAAAAAATGCCGAGATGGACCTGAACCTGTGCCGCGTCTTCATCGACATCGCCGAGGCCAAGAGCCTCACGCGGGCGGCCGAGCGCGGCGGCATGACGCGCTCCAACGTCTCGCGCCGGCTGCGTGCGCTGGAGACCGAGATGGGCGCGCAGCTGCTGCGCCGCACCACGCGCAATGTGGAGCTCACCCAGGCTGGCCAGCTGCTGTACCGGCGCTGCCTGGCCATGATGGAGGAGCTGCAGCGCGCCCGCGATGCCATCCACCAGTTGCGCTCCACCGTGAGCGGCGAGGTGGGCGTGCGCGTGCCCACCGGCTTCGGGCATTTCTATCTCAAGCCGCTGATCCTGGGCTTTTGCCGCGAGCATCCCGACATCCGCCTGCGCCTGCTGATCAACGACCAGATGGCCGACCTCGTGGCCTCCAAGGTCGATCTGGCGGTGCAGATCACCTCCGCGCCGCTGGACGATCTGGTGGCCACGCGGCTGTGCGATGTGCGCTGGAACTTCGTGGCCACGCCCGCCTGCCTGCAGGCGCTGGAGCAGTCGCTGGGCCGGCCCCTGCGCGCGCCTGCCGACCTGCTGCAGGCCCGCCTCATCCTGCCGCTGGCCATGGGCGGCAGGCTGGCCTGGCTGGCCGGTAGCGGCGACGATGGCGTCGCCGCTGCCCTCGATGTGCTGCCCTCGCTGCAATCGGGCGACTACCGCCTGCTGTACGACGCCGTGCTGGACGGCCTGGGCCTGGCCCTGCTCCCGGACTACGTGACCTCGGCCGCGCTGGCCGGCGGCACCCTGGTGGCCGTGCTGGACCAGGTGGTGTTCTCCGGCCTGGGCAATGCCATGTACCTGGTGCGCATGCCCGACCGCCAGCCCACCATGGCGGCCCGCGCCTTCCAGCAGTTCCTGCGCGAGGCCATCGTCACCGCCGCGCCCAGCTGGCAGGCGGGCGCCGAGGAGGCGGGCGCGGACCTGTCTTCCTAGGACGTCCTAACAGCCGGCAAACCCCGGCTTAGGCAAAAGCAGATTCCCAAGACGCGCCCGCCTGCGCACCATTGCCTGCATGTCCGGCGCAGACCGGGCGCGCCGCCGTGCAGGCCACGGCAGCGCTTCATTCATCTTTTGCAGGAGACATGCACATGCCCGCCCAACACCGCCGCAAGGCCCTGGCCACCCTGGCCCATGCCCCGCTTCTGGCGTCCCTGGTGACCGCCCTAGCCACCCTGACCGCCCTCCCCGCCGCCGCGCAGGACGCGCAGCCCGTGCGCCTCATCGTGGGCTACTCGGCCGGTGGCCCCGTGGACCAGGGCGCCCGCCTGCTCAGCGTGGCGCTGACCAAGGAGCTGGGCGCCTCGGTGGTGGTGGAGAACAAGCCCGGCGCCAACGCCACCATGGCCGGCAGCGAGGTCGTGCGCGCCAGGCCCGACGGCCTCACGCTGTGGTTCGCGGCCAGCCCCACCATCACCATCAGCCCCAACGTGATGAGCAAGATGTCCTTCGACCCGGCCCGTGACCTCACGCCCGTGGCGCCCGTGCTCAGCTACTACAACGTGCTGGTGGTCAACAACAACGAGCCCTACAGGACCACGGCCGAGCTCGTGGCCTATGCCAAGGCCCATCCGCAAAAGCTCAACTACGGCTCGGCCGGCGTGGGCGGCTCCAACCACCTGGGCGCGCTGCTGTTCGCGCGGCGCAGCGGCATCGAGATGAACCACATCCCCTACAAGGGCAACGCACCGGCCATGACCGACGTGATCGGCGGCCAGCTGAGCATGATGCTGGACATCATCAGCACCGCCAGCAGCTACATCCAGGGCGGCAAGGTGCGGGCCATCGCCGTCACCTCGCCGCAGCGCAATGCGTCCCTGCCCGATGTGCCCACCTTTGCCGAGTCCGGCATCGAAGGCCTCAAGGGCTTCGACGTGGGCGGCTGGTATGGCGTCTATGGGCCCAAGGGCATGTCGCCCGAACTCGTGGCCCGCCTGAACAAGTCCATCAACGCCGCCCTGGCCCAGCCGGAGCTGCGCAAGCGCCTCAAGGAACTGGGCTACGAAGAGTGGACCGGCGCACCCCAGAAACTGGCCGAGCGCGGTGCAAAAGAACGCGCGATGTGGGCCACCGTCACGCAAGGCATTGTGGTGGACTGAGGGATACGCGGAGCATGAATCAACGAATACACCATCTGCTGGACCGCTGGCTGGCCGAAGCGCCGCAGCGTCCCTTCATCCACCTGCCCGACGGCAGCAGCCTGAGCTTTGCCGACCTGGGCGCGCTGGCGGACACGGCCGAGGCTGAGCTGCGCGCGCTGCAGGTGCGGCCCGGCGACCGCGTGCTGGTCGTGGCCGAGAACTGCCCCGAGCATGCGGCGCTGATCCTGGCCTGCAGCCGCGTGGGCGCCTGGTCCTGCGGCGTGAACGCACGCATGGCGCCCGGCGAGATCGATGCCTTTGCGGCCAAGGCCGATGCGCGCGTGGTGTATTTCACCTCGGCCGCATCGGACAGCGCCAGCGGCCACGCGCGGCGCTTTGGCGCAGGCGACTCGGCCCTGGCCGGCATGCAGCACAGCCCGGTGCGCGCAGAGGCGGTGGCCGAATCCGGCGCGCTGCAGGACGAGGTGGCGGCGCTGATCTTCACCTCGGGCACCACGGGCACGCCCAAGGGCGTGATGGTGGGGCATGACGCGCTGACGCTGTTCGCGCGCGTCTCGGCCGCATCGCGCGGGCTGGGCCCGCAGGACCGCAGCTACGCCTTCGTGCCCATGACCCACATCTTCGGGCTGGGCACGGTGCTGCTGGCCTCGCTGCATGCGGGCGCGCAGATGGTGATGCGCCCTCAGTTCGACCCGGCCGACCTGCTGGATGCGCTGGCGCGCCACGGCATCTCGCAACTGCAGGGGCCGCCTGCGCTGTACGCGCGCCTGCTGGCCCATCTGCAGGAGCAGGGCATTGCACACCCTCAGGCGCCGGCGCTGCGCTATGTCTACACAGGCGCAGGCCCGCTGGACCTGACGCTCAAGAAACGCGTGGAGGCCGCCTTCGGCCAGGCGCTGCACCATGGCTACGGCCTGTCGGAATACGCAGGGTCGGTCCACCTCACGCGACAGGGCGAGCAGCGGCCCGACACCAGCGCCGGCTACGTGGTGGAAGGCGCCGAGGTGCGCGCCGTGGACCCGGCCACGGGCCGGCCCCTGCCGGTGGGCGAGCGCGGCGAGCTGTGGATACGCGGGCGCGGCCTGATGCACGGCTACTTCCGCGATGACCAGGCCACGGCCGCCGTGATGCGCGAGGGCGGCTGGTACGCCAGCGGCGACCTGGGCGAGCTGCATGCCGACGGCGCGCTCTTCGTGGTGGGGCGGCTCAAGGAAATGATCATCCGCTCGGGCTTCAACGTGTATCCGGCCGAGGTGGAACTGGCGCTCAACGAGCTGCCCGGCGTGCAGCGCAGCGCCGTGGTCGGCCGCCCCGAAAACGATGGCAACGAGGAGGTCATCGCCTTCGTCGAACTGCAGCCCGGCGCCACGCTGGACAACGCTGCCGCGCGTGCCCACCTGCGAGAACGGCTGGCGCCCTACAAGCTGCCCGCCCGCATCGTGCCCCTGGCCGAGCTGCCCACCAGCCCCAACGGCAAGGTGCTCAAGCGCCTGCTGCAGGAACAGGCGCTGCGCGCTTGAGCCAACACGCCCGCTGAATCGTTGCGCCGGTGCCACTGCCGGTGCAACCTTTCACCCTCCCTGCCCTGAATCCCGACGCGCGCCAAGGCCATCGCCGTCGGAAACCCTTATCTGCGGCATCGATGCAACACCCCTACGCCAAGCGTGGCACAGGCCTTGCACCCCTTCTTTCATGATGTAAAACTATGGAACTTAATATCTCGATAGTTTAAAAAGATTCATTAACTGAACGCTTGCCAGGCCCGGGCTGCAGGCAGCCGCAGTGGTGCACATCCCATGTGCCTGCTCACGTCTGCAAAAAGACAAGCCCCATTTCCGCAACCATTTGAATCAAGCGAATGAAAAAAATCCTCAATCTGATTTTCGGAGGTATTTTCCTGATCGCTGCCAGCTTGGTTCATGCGGCCTGGCCAGACCGGCAGATCACGCTGGTTGTACCTTTCCCGGCAGGCGGTGGCACCGATATCGTGGGGCGCATCATCGCCAAGGAGCTTGCACAACGCCTGCGCGTCAACGTGGTGGTGGAAAACCGCCCTGGCGCCTCGGGCAACATCGGTGCGCGCCAGGTCTCCAAGGCCCGTCCCGATGGATATACGCTGCTGATCTGCTCCACGGCCCAGACCATCTCGGGCGCGCTGTACACGCAGGCCGGCTATGACGTGGTCAACGACCTCGAAGCCATCTCCACCATCAACGACGGTCCTCTGGTGCTCATCACACGCCCGGGCCTGAAGCTGGCGTCGGTGCAGGACCTGATCGAGCTGGCGCGGCGCAGCCCCGGCAAGCTGACCTATGCCACGCTGGGCTACGGCAGCGCGGGCCACATGGCGGCCGAGGCCCTGAGCCTGGCCGCCGACATACGCATGCTGCACATCCCCTACCAGGGCGCCGCGCCCATGATGAGCGACCTGGTGAGCGGCCAGGTCGATATCGCCTTCGACCTGCTGATCACGGCCAAGCAGTATGTGCACCAGGGCAAGGTCAATCGCGTGGGCGTGGCCACGCGCGAGCGCTCGCCCCTCATGCCCGACTGGCAGACGCTCAGCGAGCAAAGCCCGGCCCGGCTCGGCAATTTCAACGAGACCTCATGGAATGTGCTCATGGCACCCAAGGGCACGCCGGCCGCGATAGTGAACGCCATCAATGCACAGATGAAAAATATCCTGACCGACGAAAAGGTGCAGAAGAAATTCATGGAGCTTGGCAGCATTCCCCTTTGGAAATCCGTGGACAGCACCAAGGCATTCGTATCCGACGACGCCAGAAAATGGAGAAAGGTGGTCAGTGATGCCGGCATCGCGAAAATCTGAAATACCCCCTTCGCCGCAGAAACTGGCAGGGCCCGATGTCAATGCGCTGCACGAATTGCTCAATGCGCTGAAAAAGCACGGCATCGACATCCCCTTCGAGCGGCTGGGACCCATCCTGGCGGAGCACCAGTTGCTGATGGAGCACCGCGGCCTCGTCAACGAACTGGCGCATGAGGCGGGACCCTCGCAGATCCACACCACCATCTCCCGTCAGAGCAAGCATGAGCGGCAGTCCTGAACTTTCGATACGACAGATGGCCAGCGCGCTGCGCGCCGGCAAGACCACTTCGGAGATGCTGACCCGGGCGGCGCTGGGACGCATCCGCGCCATGGACATCGACATCCATGCCTTCACCAATCTCGATGCCAGCGGTGCCATGGAGGCTGCGCGCAACGCAGACATGGCGCGCGGAGAAAGCGCCGATCTGCCGCTGCTCCACGGCATTCCCGTGGCCATCAAGGACGTCTACGACGTGGCCGGCCTGCCGACCACCTGCCAGTCCTGGCTGAGCCTGGACTATGTGCCCGAAGACGATTCCACGCCGGTGCGGCGCCTGCGCGATGCGGGCGCCGTCATCCTGGGCAAGCTGGCCACGCATGAGTTCGCCATCGGCGCGCCCAGCCCCGACCTGCCGTTTCCCGCAGCCCGCAACCCCTGGGACCTGGCCCATATCCCGGGCGGATCGTCGTCGGGCTCGGGCGCCGCCATTGCGGCAGGCTTCACGCGGCTGGCCCTGGGCACCTGCACGGGCGGCTCCATCCTCATACCGGCCGCCTGGTGCGGCGCCGTGGGGCTGAAACCCACCTACGGCCGCGTCTCCAAGCACGGCGTGTTCCCCCTGGCCTGGACGCTGGACCACTGCGGCCCGCTGTCGCGCAGCGTGGAGGATGCGGCCATCGCGCTGCAGGTGCTGGCCGGGCACGACCCGCTGGACCCGGCCAGCTCCACCGAACCCGTGGACGACTACTGCACGGGGCTGGAGCAGGGCGTGAAAGGCCTGACCATCGGCGTGCCGCAGGACCACTTCCAGTCGTCGCCCCAGGCGTCGCCCACGTTCCTGTCGGCCTTCGACCGCACGGCCGCGCTGCTGGCCGAGGCCGGCGCCCGTCCCATCCACGTGAGCCTGCCCCACAGCCAGCAGTTCCTGGCGGCCGGCCGCGTCATCCTCAGTGCCGAGATGTTCACCATCCATGCGCAGGACCTGCGCTCGCGCCCGCTGGACTATGGCGAACTCACGGCGGCGCGGCTGCTGCTGGGCGCCACCGTGTCCTCGGAGGATTACCTGAACGCCCTGCGTGTGCGCCGCATGCTGGCGGCCCGCGTGGACGCTGCGCTGGACCGCTGCGACGTGCTGCTGACCGCCATCACCCTGGATACGGCGCCGCGCTTCGACCCCATGCCGCATTTCCGCCACTGGCCGGTGCAGACCCATGCCTTCAACGTGACCGGGCACCCGGCCGTCAGCGTGCCGGTGGGCCTGTCGCCCCAGGGCCTGCCGCTGGCCGTGCAGGTGGTGGGACGCTACTTCGACGAGGCCCGCATCCTGCAGGTGGCCCGGGCCATCGAGCGGCTGACCGGCTGGGAAAACCAGCTGCTGCCCGACGGCACCTGACCGCCGTGCTTGGCTTGGACACAGCCGCAGCAGCAGCCCCGGTCCTCGCTGATCAGCCTGACCTCCTATCAGGCCTCCATGCGGATGATCTGGCGTATGGCCTCGCCACGCGCCAGGCGGTCGAAGCCCTCGTTGATCTGGTCCAGCGTCAGGTGGCCGGTGACCAGGCGGTCCACCGGCAGCCTGCCGGCCGCATGCAGGGCCAGGTACCGGTCGATGTCGCGGCGCGGCACGCAGCTGCCCATGTAGCAGCCCTTGAGCGTGCGCTCCTCGGCCACCAGGTGCCAGACCGGCAGGCTGATGGCCTGGGCGCTGGAGGGCAGGCCCGCCGTCACGGTCTGGCCGCCGCGCCGCGTGATGCGGTAGGCCATCTCCAGTGCCTTGGCCGAGCCCACCATCTCGAAGGCATGGTCCACGCCGCCGCCCGTCAGCGCCCGCACCTGCTTGACGGCATCCTCGTCTCCGGCGTTGACGGTGTCGGTGGCGCCGAAATCGCGCGCCATGGCCAGCTTGTCCGCATTGAGGTCCACGGCCACCACGCGGGCCGCACCCGCCGCCGCCGCGCCCATCACCGAGGACAGGCCCACGCCGCCCAGCCCCACCACGGCCACGCTCTGGCCGGGGCTCACCCTGGCGGTATTGGCCACCGCGCCCACGCCGGTCATCACGGCGCAGCCGAACAGCGCAGCCAGCTCCAGCGGCACCGACTTGTCGATGCGGTGCACGCCGCGGCGCGAGAGCACGGCATGCTCGGCAAAGGCCGAGACGCCGACGAAGTGCGAGATGGGCTGGCCATTGCGCGACAGGCGCCTGGCGCCCGACAGCAGGGTGCCCGCCACGCCGGCCTGGCCTGCGGGCTCGCACAGCACGGGCCGGCCCTCGGCGCAGGGCTGGCAGTTGCCGCAGCCGGGCACGAAGAGCATGACCACGTGGTCGCCCACCTCCAGGTCGGTCACGCCCTCGCCCAGCGCCTGGATCACGCCTGCGGCCTCATGGCCGAGCACGATGGGCGTGTCGCGCGGACGGTCGCCGTTGATGATGGACAGGTCGGAGTGGCACACGCCTGCGGCGGCCACCTTGACCAGCACCTCGCCGGGGCCGGGCGGCGCCAGGTCCACCTCCCAGATCTCCAGCGGGCGGCTGTCGGCATAGGGCGCGGCTGCGCCCGTTCTCGTGAGTACGGCGGCGCGTGTCTTCATGATGTCTTCACCAGCTTGCAGCTGCTCCTGGACAGCGGGCGGAAGGCTTCGTCTCCGGGGATGGTGGAGAGCACCTTGTAGTAGTCCCAGGGATATTTGGATTCCTCGGGCTTCTTGATCTGCACCAGGTACATGTCGTGCACCATGCGGCCGTCCTCGCGCACCTTGCCGTTCTGGGCGAAGAAGTCCTCGATGGGCATCTGCTTGAGCTGGCGCGCCACCGCGTTGCCGTCGTCGCCCCTGGTGGCCTGCACGGCCTTGAGGTAGTTGGTGACGGCCGAGTAGGCGCCCGCATGGATCATGGAGGGCATCTTCTTCATCTTCTCGAAGAAGCGCCGCGACCAGGCGCGCGTGGCCTCGGTGCGGTCCCAGTAAAAGCCCGTGGTCAGCACCATGCCCTGGCCGTAGCGCAGGCCCAGCGCATGCACGTCGTTGATGAACAGCAGGCTGGGCACCAGGGTCTGCCTGGGCGCGATGCCGAACTCGTGCGCGGCCTTGATGGCGTTGACCGTGTCGCTGGTGGCATTGGCCAGGTTGATCACCGAGGCCTTGGAGGCCTGGGCCTGCAGCAGGAAGGACGAGAAATCGCTGGCATTGAGCGGATGGAAGGTGGTGCCCACCAGCTTGCCGCCGCCGTCCTTCAGGAAGTCGGTCACGTTGGCCGTCATGGCCTTGCCGAAGGCATAGTCCACGCCCAGGATGAACCATTCCTTCTTGCCCTGGGCCAGGATGCCGCGCACCGCGCCGTTGGCCAGCGCATAGCTGTCGTAGGTGTAGTGGATGGCCGTGGGCGCGCAGTGCTCGTTGGTGAGGATGTCGGAGGCGCCGCCGGTGTTGATCACCATCTTGCCGCGCTCGCGCGCCAGGTTGTTGACGGCGATGGCGACGGCCGTGTTGTTGATGTCCACGATCAGGTCCACGCCGTCGCGGTCGAACCAGGTGCGCGCATGGGTGGCGCCCACGTCGGCCTTGTTCTGGTGGTCGGCCCAGACCACCTCGATCTTCCTGCCCAGCACCTGGCCGCCGAAGTCGGCCACGGCCATCTTCGCGGCCTCGACGGAGCCGCGCCCCGCCGTGTCCGCGTACAGGCCCGACATGTCGCTGAGCACGCCGATGCGCACCACGTCGTCCGATATCTGCTGCGCCTGCGCCGCCGCCGTCCACAGCAGGCCGGCGCCCAGCGCGCAGCCGGCAGCGCGCACCTTGGTGAAGCCGCCTCGCATCAAGCCTTTCCGCATATCCGTCTCCTTGTCTCGGGGTTGTTTTTCTGGATACCGGAGGCAAGCCTAAGCAGGCAGGCCCGGCCCGCCTATGCGCGATTGCGAAAGACCGGGTTGCAGCGCTGCGAAGCCGGGTTTGTCCCGGGTACGGGCACGCCGCCGTGCTCAGTCCGCCTGGATGCCGGCCACCTTGACCACCTGGGCCCATTTGCGCAGCTCGCTGCTCAGGCGCTCGCGCATCTGCTGCTGGGTGCCGGGGTCGGCCTCGGCGCCGGCCGTCAGCAGGCGCTCGCGCACGGCGGCATCGCGCAGCGCGGTGTTGAAGTCGGCATTGATGCGCGCCAGCACGGCGGGCGGCGTGCGGGCCGGCGCAAACAGCGCGGCCCAGGAATAGGCCTCGTACTCGGGCAGGCCCGACTCGGCGATGGTGGGCACCTCGGGCAGCATGGCCGAGCGCTGGCGGCTGGCCACGCCCAGCACCTTGATGCGGCCCGACTTGATGTGCTGCAGCGCGCTGGGCGCATCGGCAAACATCAGCTGCACCTGGCCACCCAGCAGGTCGTTCATGGCCGGCGCGCTGCCCTTGTAGGGAATGTGCTGCAGCTTGATGCCCGCATGCATGTTGAACAGCTCGCCGGCCAGGTGCGTGCCGCCGCCATTGCCCGAGGAGCCGAAGCTCAGCCCGTTGCCGGACTTGGCCAGCGCGATCAGCTCGCGCACGTTGCGGGCGGGCACCGAGGGATGGGCCACCAGGAAGACCGGGAACATGGCGGCAAAGCTCACGGGCGCGAAGTCACGCTCTATGTCGTAGGTCATCTTCGGCTGCAGCGCCGGGTTGACCGCATGGTGGATGGAGCCCACGAACAGCGTGTAGCCGTCGGCAGGCTCCTTGGCTGCGAGGGCCGCGCCCACCATGCCGCCGGCGCCCGCGCGGTTGTCCACGATGCAGGGCTGCGGCCAGATCTCGCCCAGCTTCTGGGTGAAGGCGCGTGCCGTGGTGTCCACCGGGCCGCCGGGCGGAAAGGGCACGATGAAGCGCACGGGCCGCGTGGGCCAGGCATCGGCCGCAAACGCCGGCCGGACTGCAGGCAAGAGGCTGCCGGCCGCCAGCGCGCCACCGGCGGACAGCAGGCGGCGGCGGCGCGAAGAGAAGGAGGAAGTGGCAGAAGGCAGGAAGGAAGATGGGGGCATGGCGAAACTCCGGGCAACGGGCGGCGGCTTGCCGCGCGGCCCATTCTGGGCAAGCCGCCCTGCGCCGTGTTTCGCGAATGTGGAAGGCGCGCTTCCAGGGCTCCCAAGCGGTGGAAACCCTGGGAAGCGGTCCACTCCGATGCAGCCTAGTGGCTGATCATCCAGGGCCGCCGCGAGGGCGCGGACTTCGCGCCGTTGGGCGCCGTCACCGTGGCGCTGCGCCGCCCCGATCCGCAGCAGCCGCAGCCTGCCGGGTGCCTGAGCCGCGCATAGTCATAGTCGCGCGAACTGGCGGGCTCGTGGCGCGCGCGCTCGTTGGTGGCCATGGCGCGGCGCGTTCCGTCGGCCATCAGCGCCAGCCGGGGCGCGGCGGCCAGCACGCGCGCAGCCGCCGTGCCGCAGCCGGGGCAGGCCGCAGGCTCGTCGCGCAGGCGCAGCGGCCGCAGGGCCTCGAAGCCGCCGCATTGCGCGCATTCGTAGTCGTAGGTGGGCATGGGCGGGCTCCTTGGCGTCAGCGCAGGTCGGGGGACAGGGGCATGTCCACGCTGCCGTCGAACTGGACGACAGGCCCTGCGGCGTTGGGGTTGATGTCGAAGTCGAAGATGCCCGTGGGCAGCCACAGCGTGGCGCAGGAGTTGGGCACGTCCACCACGCCGCTGATATGGCCCTGCACGGGCGCCGTGCCCAGGATGGAATACGCCTGGGCGCCGCTGTAGCCGAACTTCTTCAGGTATTCGATGGCGTTCAGGCAGGCCTGGCGGTAGGCCACGTTGACATCCAGGTAGTGCTGCCTGCCGCTCTCGTCCACCGAGATGCCCTCGAAGATCAGGTAGTCGTCATAGCGCGGCGTGATGGGGCTGGGCTTGAAGATGGGGTTCTTGATGCCGTACTTGGCCATGCCGCCCTTGATGAGTCCGACCTTCATGTGCACCCAGCCGGCCATCTCGATGGCGCCGCAGAAGGTGATCTCGCCATCGCCCTGGCTGAAGTGCAGGTCGCCCACGCTCAGACCGGCGCCGTCCACATAGACGGGGAAGAACACCTTGGCACCGCGCGACAGATCCTTGATGTCGCAGTTGCCGCCATGCTCGCGCGGCGGCACGGTGCGTGCGCCTTCGGCGGCGGCCTTGTCGCGCGCTTCGCCGCGCATCTGGCCCATGTGGGCCGTGCCGGCCGATGGCGGGTTGGCCAGGCCTGGGACACGTTCGGGGTCGGTGGCGATGAGTGCGCGCTCGCGCTCGTTCCACATCTCCAGCATGGGCCGGTCAGGCAGGCAGCCGATGAGGCCGGGATGGATGAGGCCGGGGAAGTTCACGCCTGGTATGTGGCGCGAGCTGGTGAACATGCCCTTGAAGTCCCAGATCGATTTCTGGGCCGAGGGGAAATGGTCGGTCAGGAAGCCGCCGCCATTGTTCTTGGAGAAAAAGCCGTTGAAGCCCCAGAGGCTGTCGGGCTTGGCGCCGATGTCCAGCAGGTCCACCACCAGCAGGTCGCCGGGCTGGGCGCCCTTCACGCCCACGGGGCCGGACAGGTAGTGCACCGTGGTCAGGTCGATGTCGCGCACATCGTCGGCGCTGTCGTTGTTCTTGATGAAGCCGCCGGTCCAGTCGTAGGTCTCCAGGATGAAGTCGTCGCCGGGCTGGACCCAGCAGGCCATGGGAATGTCCGGGTGCCAGCGGTTGTGGACCCTTTCGTTGTCGGTGGGCGGGCGGTTCAGGTCCACCTTGATCAGCGTATCCGTCATGTGCAAAAACCTCCTGGGTGGGTGGGGATCGACAGCGGAGAACGGGCCGGGGTGCGGCACGCCATTGCCGGCCTTCCTGTGGCGCCACGCCGTGACAAAGCGGCGGCGCGCCCTCGGTGCGCCGGCAGGCGGCGCAGGGCGGGTATGAAGAAAAGGCCGGGAATGCATAAACACCATAGCAGCCGTGCCTGCCGGCCCGCCTAGGCAGCAACCCTGGGTTGACAGCCGGACGCCGGCGCTGGTGAAGCCACCCTTCCAGATTGGCGAATTGAAGCGGCCCCGCGATGCGGGCATGCTGGCGGACAGCCGCTGCCCTGCATGCCGCCGGGCGCAGCGCCAAGAACACAAAGAATGGAAACACCGCCCATGCACCTGAGCGCACAGACCCACTACCAGGCCGAACTCGATGCCGGCCGTTTCTGCATACAGCAGTGCCCGCAATGCACGCGCCATGTCTTCACCCCGCGCGAGCTGTGCCCGCACTGCGGTGCCAGCCCGCTGCGCTGGGTGCGCGCCAGCGGCCAGGGCACGGTCTACTCCACCTCCACCGTCGCACGCAAGAGCGATGCCGGCGGCGACTACAACGTGGCCCTGATCGACCTGGACGAAGGCGTGCGCATGATGGGCCGCGTCGAAGGCATTGCGCCGGCCGACGTGCGCATAGGCCAGCGCGTGAGCGCCCATGTGGCGAGCAAGGACGGACGCGGCCTGGTGCTGTTCCAGCCCGCGCTGCAACCGGCTCCACAGGCTTCCCATGGAGGTGCAGCATGAACACCCGCATCCCCCAATCCACCCTGGACGCCGCCGCCGTGAACCGCCCGCTGCGCGGGCGCGTGGCCATTGCCGGCGCCGCCACCTATGGCTGCGGCGAGGCCCCCGGCATGGACGACATGACCCTGCTGGTGCGCGCCGCTCATGCGGCCGTGGCCGATGCGGGCCTGACCATGCAGGACATCGACGGCCTGGCCACCTGCAGCGTCAACGCCAGCATGTGGACCATGCCCGTGATCGAGCACCTGGGCATCAACCCCACCTACGTGGACGGCACGATGATCGGCGGCAGCAGCTTCATCGCCCACCTGCTGCCCGCCATCCGCGCGCTGGAGGCCGGCCAGTGCAAGGCCGTGCTGGTGTGCTACGGCAGCGCCCAGCGCTCGGCCACCTTCGGCCGCAAGGAAGGCCAGGCGGCGCGGCGTTTCCTGGACCCGCAGCCCTATGAGTTCCCCTACGAGCCCGTGCTGCCCGTGACCGCCTATGCGCTGGCGGCCGCGCGCCACATGCACGAGTTCGGCACCACGCGCGAGCAACTGGCCGAGGTGGCCGTGGCCGCGCGCGCCTGGGCCCAGCTCAACCCCGAAGCCTTCATGCGCGACCCGCTGACCATCGAGGACGTGCTCTCGGCCCGCCCCATCGCCAGCCCCTTGAGCGTGCGCGACTGCTGCCTGGTGACGGACGGCGCGGGCGCCATCGTGCTGGTGCGCGGCGAGCGTGCCCGCGACCTGCCGCGACCCCCCGTCTACGTGCTGGGCAATGCCACGGCCATCTGGAACCGCCAGATCTCCTGCATGCCCGACCTCACCACCACGGCTGCCGCGCAGTCGGGCGCCCAGGCCTTTGCCATGGCCGGGCTCACCGCGGCCGACATGGACATGGCCCAGGTCTACGACGCCTTCACCATCAACACCCTGCTGTTCCTGGAGGACCTGGGCTTTTGCGCCAAGGGCGAGGGCGGCGCCTTCGTGTCCGGGGGCGGCATCGCGCCCGGCGGGCGGCTGGCCGTCAACACCAACGGCGGCGGCCTGTCCTGCGTGCACCCGGGCATGTACGGCATCTTTGCGCTGATCGAGGCCGTGCGCCAGCTGCGCGGCGAGGCCGGCCAGCGCCAGCTGGGCCGCCACCGCACGGCCGTGGTGCACGGCAACGGCGGCACGCTGTCCAGCCAATCCACGGCGGTGCTGGGAACCGCCGAAACCCTCTGAACCGCACAGGAAGCACACCGCAATGATCCGCGACCAAGAAACCCTCGAAGCCCTGCTGTACAGCGTGCGCCGCTTTGTGCGCGAGCGCCTGGTGCCCGCCGAGAACGAGGTGGCCGAGACCGACGAGATTCCCGAGTCCATCGTGCAGGAGATGCGCAACCTGGGCCTGTTCGGCATGACCATCCCCGAGCAGTTCGGCGGGCTGGAGCTGACCATGGAGGAAGAGGTGCGCGTGCTCTTCGAGCTGTGCCAGACCGCGCCGGCCTTCCGCTCGGTGATCGGCACGACCGTGGGCATAGGCTCGCAGGGCATCCTCATCGACGGCACGCCCGAGCAGCAGGCGGCCTGGCTGCCCAAGCTGGCCACGGGCGAGATCATGGCCTCGTTCGCGCTGACCGAGCCCGAGGCGGGCTCGGACGCGGCCTCGCTGCGCACCACCGCCATCAGGGACGGGGACCACTACGTGGTCAACGGCAACAAGCGCTTCATCACCAATGCGCCGCATGCGGGCATGTTCACGCTGATGGCGCGCACCGACCCGGCCAACAAGGGCGCGGGCGGCGTCTCGGCCTTCATCGTGGATGCGAAGTCGCCGGGCATCAGCTTCGGCAAGAACGACGTGAAGATGGGCCAGAAGGGCGCGCACACCTGCGACGTATTCTTCGACAACGTGCGCGTGCCGGCGGCCAACCTCATCGGCCTGAAGGAAGGCCAGGGCTTCAAGACCGCCATGAAGGTGCTGGACAAGGGCCGCATCCACATCGCGGCCGTGAGCGTGGGCGTGGCGCAGCGCATCCTGCGCGACGCGCTGAACTATGCGCTGGAGCGCAAGCAGTTCGGCCAGCCCATCTGCGAGTTCCAGCTGGTGCAGGCCATGCTGGCCGACAGCCAGGCCGAGCTGTATGCGGCCGAGTGCATGGTGATCGACGCAGCGCGCCGCCGCGACGAGGGCCGCAACGTCTCCACCGAGGCCTCGTGCTGCAAGATGTTCGCCACCGAGATGGTGGGCCGCGTGGCCGACCGCGCCGTGCAGATCCTGGGCGGCTCGGGCTACCTGGCCGAGTTCGGCATCGAGCGCTTCTACCGCGACGTGCGGCTGTTCCGCCTGTACGAAGGCACGACCCAGATCCAGCAGGTCATCATCGCGCGCAACATGGTGCGCGAGGCGCGCGCCGCATGAGCCACATGAGTGCACCGGCCCCCGACCGCAATGCCTTCATGCGGCTGATCGGCGCCTCTCAGGTGCCAGCACCGCCCGGCAAGGTCCATGTTCGCCTGCCCCACATGCGCGAGGAACTGCTCAACCAGCTGCCCGCCGCGCACGGCGGCGTGCTCATGACGCTGCTGGACTCCGTGATGTCGCGCGCCGCCGGCGAGCTGCCCGGTGCGCCATCGCAGACCGCCGTGACGGTGGAGATGAGCAGCCGCTTCCACCGCCCGGGCAAGGGCGCGCTGCTGGCCGAAGGCTGGGTGGTGCACTCCAGCCGCAGCCTGTGCAGCTGCGCGGCGCAGTTGCTCGATGAAGACGGAAAGCTGGTGGCCACGGCCACCGGCACCTTCAAATACTGGCTGGCACCGACCACGCTGGACCGGGGCACGGCCCAGGCCGACTGAACGGTCGGCGGTCGGCGGGCAGCCGTCGGTGGGCCCCTACTCCAGCGTGAGCCGGCCCTGTGCGTCGGCCACCAGCAGCTCCACCAGCTCCTGGGCGAAGGACGGCAGGGCCTCCAGGCTGCGCACGCAGATCTGCATCTCGCGCACCGACCAGGCATCGGACAGCGGCACGATGGCGATGTCCATGGAATGCGCGTGGCGGCTGGCGGCCGATTCGGGCAGCACGCCCACGCCCACGCCGGACTCGATCATGCGGCAGGCCGTCTCGAAGTTGCCCACCTGGATGCGCTGCTTGATGGGCCGGTGCAGCTGGTCGCTGGCCTGGCGCAGGAAGGCGTGGATGGCGCTGGATTCGTGCAGGCCCACATGGTCCAGGTCCAGCGTGTCGGCAAAGGCCATCTGCATCTCGCCATCAAGCGCATGGCCGCGCGGCACCACCAGCACCAGGCGGTCGCGGCGGTAGGGCAGGGTCTCCAGGTTCTCGGTGCGCACCAGGCCGGCGACGATGCCGATGTCGGTCTGCCCCTCGGTCACGGCACGCACGATGTCGTGCGACAGGCGCTCGCGCAGGTCGATGTTCACGTCGGGATTGCGGCGAAGGTAGTGGCGCAGCACGGGCGGCAGGAACTCGCCCAGCGAGGTGGTGTTGGCAAACACCCGCACATGGCCCTTGATGCCGCGCACGTACTCCTGCATGTCGCCGCGCAGGTGCTCGATCTGGCCCAGCACCATGCGCGCATGGGTGACAAAGGCCTGGCCCGGCGGCGTCAGCGTCACGCCCTGGCTGGTGCGGTACAGCAGCTTGGTGCCGATGCTCTCTTCCAGGTTCTTGATGCGGGTGCTGGCCGCCGGCAGGGAGATGAAGGAAAGTTCCGCGCCACGCGTCATGCTGTTGGCGTCGGCGATGTGCACCATGAGGCGCAGATCCACAAGATCGAAATGCATGGCCATCCGGCATTGTAGAAAGCCGCAGCGGCCCCGGCTGAGCCCTGCGCGTCAGTACAAACCGCAGTGCCGGCCGGGCGCGAACGCGCGCTTTCACAAATGCGAAGCCACGGCGGGCCCCCGCGCCGTAGCATGGCCCATCTGCCCGGGATAGCCGCCTCAGCCCATGAACCACACAGCAACCCCCTCCCCCAGCCCCATCCACAACACGGCCACCCAGACCGCAGGAGCGCTGGGCCATCTGCGCGTGCTCGACCTCTCTCGCGTGCTGGCCGGCCCCTGGTGCACGCAGAACCTGGCCGACATGGGGGCCGACGTGATCAAGATCGAAAAGCCCGGCGAGGGCGACGACACGCGCCACTGGGGCCCGCCCTTCTTCCCCGATGCGCAAGGCAATCCCTCGGACAACGCCGTGTACTTCGCGGCCTGCAACCGCAACAAGCGATCGGTCACCGTGGACATGGCCACGGCCGAGGGCCAGCGGCTGATCCGCGAGCTGGCCATGCAAAGCGATGTGGTGGTGGAGAACTTCAAGACCGGGGGCCTCAAGCGCTACGGCCTGGACTACGCCTCGCTGAGCGCGCTGAACCCGCGCCTGATCTATTGCTCGGTCACGGGCTTCGGCCAGACCGGGCCCTATGCGCCACGCGCCGGCTACGACCTGCTGGTGCAGGCCATGAGCGGCCTCATGAGCATCACGGGCCGCGCCGACAGCGAGCCCGGCGGCGGGCCGCTGCGCGTAGGCGTGGCCGTGATCGACCTGTTCACGGGCATGTATGCCACCACGGCCATCCTGGGCGCACTGGAGGCCCGCCACCGCACGGGACGCGGCCAGCACATCGACATGGCCCTGCTGGACGTGGCCATGGCCGTGCTGGCCAACCAGGGCGCGGGCTTCCTGAACACCGGCCATGTGCCGGGCCGCCAGGGCAACACCCACCCCAGCGTCGTGCCCTACCAGGACTTCCCCACGGCCGACGGCCGCATGCTGCTGGCCATCGGCAACGACGGCCAGTTCGCGCGCTTTTGCGAGGCGGCCGGCACGGACTGGGCGAGCGACGAGCGCTTTGCCACCAATGCCGGCCGCGTCACCCACCGCGACGCGCTGATCCCGCTGATGTCCGATCTCACGCGCAGCCGGCCCACGGCCGAATGGATCGCGCTGCTGGAGGACAAGGCCGTGCCCTGCGGCCCCATCAACCACATCGGCCAGGCCTTCGACGATGCGCAGGTGCGTGCGCGCGGCCTGCGCGTGGAGCAGGAGCGTTACCCGGGCGCCACGCCGCCTGCCGGCGAGACCATCAACCGCGTGGTGACCACGGCCAGCCCGCTGCGCCTGTCGGACACGCCCACCACGCTGCGCCATGCGCCGCCGGCCCTGGGCCAGCACACGGACGAAGTGCTGCGCCAGCGCCTGGGCCTGGATGCACAGCAGCTGCAGGCCTTGCGCGACCAGGGCGTGGTCTGAACGACCGGCACAGGCAGGCACCTGGCACACGCTGTCGCGCGGCTGTCTTGACGTCCTGAAGGCTGGGGGCCGGCCCGTCGCACCGGCGCACATGACGGCACAAATGACGGAGCGAAAGCCGGTGCGAAGACGGTGCGAAGACGGTGCGGACGGCCATGTCGCGCGCCCGCAAACCGCTTTTAGGACACGTCCTATCGAAAATCAGATAGGAAGCATTCTCATCATCTGGCGGTGCGGAAATAATCCCCACCACAGATGCACATAGCCAATTCTTTCCTGTCCGAAATCCCTAGGACACCCATCCGCAGCACCTGGGCGCAGAAGGCGGCAGCCGCCGCCAAGCACCGGGCCGCAGCTGGCGTCCGGGCGCCAAAAGGTGTAGGCGGACGGCTCGGCATCTTCCGCATCCACCGCCCCTGCCCTGCCTCAGGCCCGCGCATGGCCAGCCGCAGTCCTGCCGCCCTGGAAGGGCCTGCGCCATGAGACCCCGCATCAAGGGCCGCATCTGCCGGACCTCGGGCTGGTTCCCCCCCTGAGCGCACGCGCCGGCCCTCGTCATTGCCTTCGTTGATCCCTTTCCACCTTGCTCTGCACCGCAGGCCAGGTGTGCCCTGCTGCACGCCTTTTTTTGCTCCCTTGCCGTTCAAGGGATACGACTTCAGAACTTCGCCATGCAAGCCTTTCGCAACCTCAAGATCTCCTCCAAGCTGCTGCTGGCCTTCCTGGCCGTGCTGGCGCTGACCACCTTCGTGGGCCTGTATGCCGTGATGCGGCTCAGCCAGATCAACCAGGCGTCCGTCGACATCGCCACACGCTGGATGCCCTCGTCGCGCATGCTGCTCACCATCCGCGCCACCACGGCGCGCTACCGCGCCAACGAGCTTCAGTACCTGATCTCCACCAGCGACCAGGATATCAAGGCCTTCGACGCCATCATGAGCGACCTGTGGAGCAAGATCCAGACGAACTACGACAACTACGCCAGCTTCATCCAAACCGAGCAGGAAAGGGCGTCCTACGACGAGCTGGGCCGGCTGCGCAGCGCATATGCCAGGGAGCACGCCATGATCATGACCCTGGCACGCAACGGCCGAAAGGACGAAGCCTTGGTGCTGGCGCAGGGTGAATCGCTGGAGCTGAGCCGGCGCCTGTACGACCAGATCGACCGCATGGTGCAGATCGACCACGATGCCGGCCAGGAGGCCAACAGGCACGCCAATGATCTGTACCGCAGCGCGCGCGCCTGGGTGGTGGGGCTGCTGGCCGCCAGCATCGCGCTGGGACTGGCGCTGGCGCTGGCGCTGGCGCGCATCGTGGCGCGGCCGCTGATCGAGGCCGTGGGCGTAGCCCAGGCCGTGGCCGAAGGCGACCTGACGCGCCGCATCCAGGCCACCACCACCGACGAAACAGGCCAGCTGCTGCACGCGCTGCACCGCATGGACCAGAGCCTCATCCACATCGTCAGGCAGGTGCGCAACGGCACGGACTCGATCGCCACGGCCTCCAGCCAGATCGCCTCGGGCAACAACGACCTGTCGCTGCGCACCGAGCACCAGGCCAGCTCTTTGCAGGAGACGGCCGCCTCCATGGAGCAGCTCACCGTCACCGTGCGCCAGAACACCGACAACGCGCGCCAGGCCAACCAGCTGGCAGCCTCGGCCTCGACCGTCGCCCAGCAAGGCGGCGAGGTGGTGTCCCAGGTGGTGGACACCATGGACGCCATCCATGCCTCCTCGCGCAAGATCGCCGACATCATCGGCGTGATCGACGCCATCGCCTTCCAGACCAACATCCTCGCGCTCAACGCCGCCGTCGAGGCGGCGCGCGCGGGCGAGCAGGGCCGGGGCTTTGCCGTGGTGGCGGCCGAGGTGCGCGCACTGGCGCGGCGCTGCGCCGATGCAGCCAAGGAGATCAAGCTCCTCATCGAGGACTCCAACGGCAAGGTCAGCACCGGCTCTGCCCTGGTCGCCCAGGCCGGGCAGACCATGCAGAACATCGTCAGCAGCGTGCGCAACGTGACCGACATCATGGGAGAGATCACCGCTGCCAGCGTGGAGCAGACGGCGGGCCTGGAGCAGATCAACCAGGCCATCTCCCAGATGGACCAGGTCACCCAGCAGAACGCGGCCCTGGTCGAGCAAGCCGCCGCAGCAGCACAGTCCCTGCAGGAACAGGCCTACGGCCTGCAGCAGGCCGTGAGCGTCTTCAAGCTGGAGCGCGGCATGGAACTCACCGCCCTGCCCGCCACCCCTCAGCCCATGCCGGCTCCAGACCTGGCCAGGATCACCAGCGCAGCCCAGTCAGGCCGCTGGGAAGCGCATTGATCAGAACGAATGGGCCATGCCCACGCCGAAGGCCGTGCGCGAGCTCTGGTTCTCGTAGCGCTGGTGTCCCAGGCTGGTGTAGAGCATGGTGCGCTTGGACAGCGCGTACTCGGCGCCCAGCGACAGCATGTTGTTGGTGTCTCGGTCCAGGCGCTGGCGCGCATAGCTGGCCTTGAGCGTGGTCGCGCCCATGCCGTAGGTGGCGCCCAGCGAGACCATGCGCGACTTGTCGGGGCCGGTGCCGGGCGTGCCCGACTTGCTGCGGTCATAGGCCAGCATCACCGCTGCCGTGCCGATGCGGTATTTGCCGCCCATGTACAGGTCGGTGTCGCCGCTGCCGTTGCGCTCGTGCGCCACCATGGCCGCCACCGCGCCCTGGTCGTAGTTGACCGATACCGAACGCGCACGGCCCTGGCGGCCGGGCGCCTGGGTGCGTTCGGGCGAGGCGCTCAGGTGCAGGGAAAAGCCGCCGAACTTGGGCGAGTCGTAGAACACGCCGTTGGACATGCGGCCGTATTCGGGCGAGCCGTTGTTGCTGGCGCGGTCGGTGGGCGTCAGGTAGTGGGCCATGTGCCAGGCCGGCGAGGCGATGCGGTTGAAGTTGCCCCAGGGATCGAACTGCCACTCCTGGCTCCACATGGCGCTGAGCGCACGGCCCAGTCGCAGGTGGCCCCAGTTGCCCTGCAGGCCCACGGTGGACTCGTCATGCCAGAAGGGCTTCTTCGGATAGTCCTCGGTCAGGCCCGTGTCCAGGTCGAAGCGCGTGCTCAGGCGGAAGGTGGCCTTCAGGCCGCCGCCCAGGTCCTCGAAGCCGGCAATGGCCAGGTTGCTGCGCTGAATCGTTCCCAGCTTGCTGGTCTTGTCGAAATCCCGGAACACACCCGCGTCCAGATAGCCACTGATGGTGACGTTGGAGCCGGCGCCAGATGACTGGGCGGCCACCGGCAGGGCGGCAGCGATGGCGAGAGAGGCAAGGGTCAAGCGGGAGGTACAACGCATCCTGAACGGGTTCCTGAAATGAAAGATGGCACAACACCGGCGCGGCCCGGGGGCATGCGCGAACGGCGACGGGGGCTGCCACAACGGGGGTGGCTGGAAAGGTGCGCGGCGGGCTGGTGGCCAGCCGCGACTTGGAGGCAGCCAGGATGCAGATCGCAGCATGATCGCTGCACATTCGTCAAACATCCCGGCCAAAGACGTCAACCGCGCAGGTGGCGGGCAACAGGCGGCATTATGAAAGCAGGGGCCGGCGATGACCACGCCACCGTCAGGCCCGGTCAGTTTCGCAAGGCCGGTCTCAGCGGCTGCGCTCGGTGCGCGACACGTCCCAGAGCCGGTTCATCTCGCTGCAAAAGGGCTGGGCACAGGGCGCGCGGCCCTCGTACTGGCAGCCTTCGGTGGTACAGAAATGCGACTGGTGCTCGAAGGCCCGGCGCTCGCGCGGCAGGGCGCCCGAAGCCTGGGCCGCCGCCATGTGCAGCCAGGGATCATTGCGCTGCTGCAGCATCTGCTGCACCTCCTGCGCGAACGCGGGCGACAGCGACGCCACCGAGGCCAGCCCGGCCGGCGATGCCATGGCGCCACCGGGCTGGCGCAGCGGCTGCAACTCCAGCAGCAGCAGGGCGCTGGTGCGCAGCGCATCGGCGCCGCGCGGCTGCACCACCACGGCCACCGGCCCCGAGGCCAGCGATTGCAGCGATGCATCCAGCGGCAGGCGCAGGCCCGGCTCCGTGGCCTGCGCGCCCGCCAAGGGCAGCGCAGCGCCCGCAGGCAGGGCCGCCGCCGTGAAAGGGGCCGCACCCGGCGCGCAAGCCGATGCGGCCGCCAGCGCCATGGCCGCGCCCTGCGCCTGGGCCCAGGCCTGGGGCACCTGCAGGCTCAGCGTGAAGCCGCGCTCGCCCTGCGGCGTCAGCAGCGTGCCCTGCTGCACCCACCAGCTTTGCAGGGCGGGCAGGGTCTGTGTGGCCCCCCCGGCAGCGCCGCCTGCAATGCCCCCTGCTGGGCGCGCCCCGGCCTGCGGCGCCAGCCCGGATCCGGCCAGCAGCGCATCCATCACCTTGCCCTTGGCAGCCGCCACGGCCAGCGTCACTGCGGCAGCGGCGGGCGGCATGGAGGCCGCAGGCGTTGTCGATGCAGACGGGATGGGCGGTCCGGCCTGGGCCGATGGAGCGCTCCGGGGATCCTGCCCGCCAGGCGCCGTCGTGCCTGCCGCCAGCGCCTGGAGCAATGCCGCCGAGCCCGGCTGGGCCGCCAGCAATTGCAGGGCCTGGCCCTGCTGGGTGCCCACCTGGGCCAGCAGGGCCTGCAGCAGCCGGCCCAGCGCCTCGGACACGCCGCTGGCCGGCCACTGCGGCGCAGGCGCGCCGGGGCTGGCCTGCACCTGGCGCGCCAGCTGGGCCACCAATTGCTCGAAGGCCTGCAGGCGCAGGCTTTGCAGCATCTCGGGCGACCAGCGCACGGCCGTGGCCGCCGGCGGCGTGACGGGAACGGATGGCGAGGCGGATGACGCGGGTGAAGCCGGCGCCACCGGCGCACCAGCGGCCGGGCCGGGCACAGGCGCCGCCACGGGCTGCGGCAGCCCTGCGGCTGGAGACGGAACGGGCGGCAGCGGCGAACTCATGTCAGAGGCTCCGCCCGCGCGATCAGGCCGATTCCGGGTAGAACAGGCGGCGCGTGGGCGTGCTGCCCACGGCCTTGGCGATGGCGCCGATGTGGTCCGGCGTGGTGCCGCAGCAGCCGCCCACGATGTTGACCAGGCCTTCGGCCGCGAACTCATGCACCAGGCGGCTGGTGACTTCGGGCGTTTCGTCAAAGCCCGTGTCGCTCATGGGATTGGGCAGGCCGGCGTTGGGGTAGCAGCTGATGAAGGTCTCGGGCGCGGCCTTGTTCAGTTCCTGGACGTAGGGGCGCATCAGCGCCGCGCCCAGCGCGCAGTTCAGGCCGATGGACAGCGGGTTGGCATGGCGCACGCTGTGCCAGAAGGCCGTCACCGTCTGCCCGGACAGGATGCGGCCCGAGGCATCGGTCACCGTGCCGCTGATCATGATGGGCAGGCATTCGCCGCTTTGCTCGAAGGCCTCGTCCACCGCGAACAGCGCGGCCTTGGCGTTGAGCGTGTCGAAGATGGTCTCGACCAGGATGACGTCGGCGCCGCCCTCGATCAGCGCCAGCGTCTGCTCCAGGTAGGCCTGGCGCAGCTGCTCGAAATTCACGTTGCGCGCGCCCGGATCGTTCACGTCGGGGCTGATGCTGGCCGTCTTGGGCGTGGGGCCCAGGGCGCCGGCCACGTAGCGCGGATGGCCGGGCGTGCTGTACTTGTCGCAGGCCGCGCGGGCCAGCCGGGCGCTCTCGAGATTCATCTCGCGCGCCAGATCGGCCATGTGGTAGTCGTCCTGCGCGATGGTGGTCGCGCCGAAGGTATTGGTCTCGATCAGGTCGGCGCCGGCGGCCAGGTACTTCTCATGGATGTCGCGGATCACGTCGGGGCGGGTGAGCGACAGCAGCTCGTTGTTGCCCTTGACGTCATGCGGGAAGTCCTTGAAGCGGTCGCCCACGCTGCCCGGGCCCGTGTAGCCCTGGCCCCGGTACTGGGCCTCCCCCAGCTTGAAGCGCTGGATCATGGTGCCCATGGCGCCGTCAAGAATGACGAGGCGCTTGGCAAGGATGGCGGGAAGCTCTTTGGCGCGGGTGTACTGGGGCAGGCTCATGGGCAGCGATTGTAGGAATTCCGGGGCGGCCGTGCCGGGCACGAGGATTCCCCCAGAAAAACGGCCTGCGCCCCAAACAAGAGGCGCGACCTATGAAACTAGCGCACCCCCACGCCAGAGACACCGAGGAAGGGCCTATGCCGGCCGCGCCGCCCCGCACCGAGGGTGTCGTCCCCCTCCCGCGTAGCGAGAGAGGGCGCCGTGCACACGGGGGAAGCGGCGCAGCCGCTCAGGGGGTGCTAACCATTTCAGCTGCAGACAGAGACGACTTGAGCCGGCTGGCGGCTCAGGCTCACATACACATGGCCCACGCCGCTGTCGAAATACGCGGCCTCATGGCGGCCCAGCTCCACCGATTCGCCGTTCTCGAACAGGATGCGCACCCGGCCCGAGAGCACCATCACGAACTCCTGGCCCGCATGGCGGATGGTCTCCGAGAATTCCCCGGCCTCGCGCGCATTGATCACGGCCACCAGGGGCTGCATCTTCTTGCCCGGGAAGGCGCCGCACAGCACGCTGTAGAGGTACTGGTCGGTCTCGTAGCGCTGCACGTCCTCGAAACGGTCCTTGACCACGGTGGGCGTGTCGCCGGCCGCCTGCTGGGCGTCCCCGACCATGAACAGCCGTGTCATGTCGATGTCCAGCGCATTGCCCAGCATGAGCACCTTCTCGTAGCTCAGCGCGATCTGGCCGCGCTCGGCCTTGGAGATGGTGGACACGGCCAGGCCGCTGCTTTCGGCCACCTGCTGCAGCGTCAGGCCGCGCTCCTTGCGGGCCTTGCGCAGCTTGGCCCCCACTTCGTGCTTGCCTGCGGGCAGGGCGGCGGCCGTGCGGGCGCCCGGCAGCACGGCGGCAAGGACCTGGTCTGCCGTGGGAAGCGGACTGGAACGAGGGCTGGGGCCGGGACCAGGGGCGGGACTGGTGCGAGGACGGGGGCTGGGCATGAAGCGGGCGATCGGGGCTGGCGACCGCCCGATTCTAGGGTCAGGCCCGGCCCCTCAGGTGCCGCGCAGATCGGCCTGGGGCGCCGGCCTGCGGCCCATGCGCAGCCAGCCTGCCAGCGCGCAGGCCATGAGCGCGAAGCCGATGTAGCCATAGACCGGGTACACCATGCCCACCAGCGTGATGAAACCCGCGAAGCTGCCGCCCAGTGCCACCACGCCCGCCACGCCCGTGCCCCAGCGAAAACGCGGCGTGCCGGCCGGCAGGATGCGGGCCACGAAGGCATAGAGCATGCCCACGGCGGTGTTGAGGATCATGCCGAAGATGACCAGCGACATCAGGTGCCCCAGCCAGGGCGAGATCTGCGTGGCCAGCGCCAGCATGGGCATGGACAGGCCGCCCAGCGTGTCCATGCGCCAGACCATGGCGGCCGCGATCAGCAGCATCAGCAGGCCCAGCAGCAGCCCGCCGGCCACGCCGCCCCACAGCGCCACTCGGCGCGAGCTGGCCTGGCCGCCCATGATCACCAGGAAGGGCATGCCCGCCACCACGTTGTAGGAGACATAGAGCAGCGCCGCCACCAGCCAGTGCCCCGCACCCCGGGGCTGGGCGGCGGTGGCGGCCTCCAGCGCGGCCGGCTCGCCCTGGGGCGTCACCAGCACGTAGCCTGCGACCACCACGGTCATGAACACCAGCAGCGGCGTGACCGCGCCGATGAAGGCGATCACCCGGCCCACGTCCAGGCAGACGATGAGCACCGTGGCCACGGTGGCCAGCACGCTGCCCCAGACCTCGGGCAGGCCCAGCCACTGGTGCAGCAGCGAGCCCGCGCCCGCCAGCATGACCACCGTGATGGCGAAGAGGAAGAAGGTGATCAGCACATCGAACACCATGCCCACATGCCGGCCCAGCAGGGCCTGCACCACCTCCTTGTGCGAGCCGGCCTGCAGGCGCTGGCCCATGGTGGAGAACGCCATGGACAGAAAGACGAAGGCCAGGGCCGCCACCAGGCAGCCCGCCAGGCCGATGGCGCCAAAGCCCGCGAAGAACTGCAGTATCTCCTGCCCCGAGGCGAAGCCCGCCCCGACGATGACGCCGACGAAGGCGCCGGCAATCCTGCTCACTTCCTTGAATGCACCCATGCCTGTCTCCTTGGATTGTTGTGTGTTGCGGGGGCTGAAAAAGCGAAAAGGCAGGCGTCTCAGGCCGCGAAGCGCTCCGGGCTCAGCCGCCGGGCATCGACGCCCTGGGCCAGCAGCTCGGCGGGCAGCGGCTCGCGCATCAGCAGCGCGGCCGCGGCGGCCGAGGCGCCGGCGGCCGTCTGTATGCCGTAGCCGCCCTGCCCTGCCAGCCAGAAGAATCCTTCACGGTGCGCGTCCCAGCCGATCACGAAGTCGTCGTCGGGCGCAAAGCTGCGCAGCCCGGCCCAGACATGGCGCGGCCGGCGTATGCGCAGGCGGGTCAGTGTCTCGATGCGGTCTATGCCCATGGCCACGTCCAGTTCCTCGGCCACCACGTCATGCGGCGGCACGGGATCGGCATTGGCGGGCGAGCCCAGCAGCTGGCCGGCATCGGGCTTGAAGTAGAAGCTCTCGTCCACGCCGATCACGGCAGGCCAGCCGTGGATGTCCTCGCCCTCCGGTGCGGCAAAGGTGAAGGCCGAGCGGCGCCGGGGCTCGATGCCCAGCGGCCGCGCGCCGCACAGCCGGGCCACGGCATCGGCCCAGGCGCCTGCGGCATTGACCACGGCGCGGGCACGGACCTGCGACCCGTCCTGCAGCACCAGGGTCCACAGGCCCTGGCCATCACCATCCACCTCGCGCTCGGCGCCGGAAAGTTCGGCGCCGCAGCGCAGCCGCGCACCGGCACGCGCCATGCCGCGCAGAAAGCCCTGGTGCAGTTCGGCCACGTCGATGTCCATGGCGTCCAGGTCATGCACGGCACCCACCAGCTGGCTCTCGTCCAGGCAGGGCACCAGGGTGCAGGCCTGGCGCGCGTCGATGCGCTCGGCGCGCAGGCCGTCGCGGCGGTACATGGCCAGGGCATCGTCGAGCAGGGGCTCCTGGCCGGCCGTGCCTATGTAGAGCACGCTGCGCGGCTGCAGCAGCGCGTGCTCGCAAAAACCTTCGGGCGGCGCGCTGTAGAAGGCGCGGCTGGCGCGTGTCAGCGCGCGTATCTGCGCGGTGCCGTAGCTTTCCATGAACATGGCGGCCGAGCGGCCCGTGGCGTGGTAGCCGGGCTGCGGCTCGCGCTCGAGCACCAGCACCGAGGCGCCCGCACCGGCCAGCCGCCAGGCCACGGAGGCGCCGGCCATGCCGGCACCGATCACGGCGAAATCCAGAACCTGGCTTTCCATCATCCATCGCTCCATTTTTTTCCAATGAGAAAATTATCCGATAAGAAAAAAATGAGGCAAGCCCTTCTGACTCCTGGTTTTCACCGGGGGTCCGCACAAGCAAAAAAAAGGGACGGCGCCTGGCCGTCCCTTTTTGCAACGCACGCCTTGTGCTCAGGCTGGCGGCAGCTTCCCGTCCCAGCCACCGGCCAGGGCCTGGTACAGCGCCACGGCAGCGCGCAGGCCGCGTGCGCGGCTGTCGGCGGCGGCGTCCTGGGCCGCGTAGAGGTCGCGCTGCGCATCCAGCACTTCGTACAGGCCCACGCTGCCCAGGTGGTAGCGGCGCAGCGCCAGCTGTTCTGCGCGCTGGCGCTGCTCGGCGGCCTGGGCCAGGTGGGCATCCTCGGTGCGCGTGCGCTGCAGGCGCACCAGGGCGTTCTCGGCGTCCTCCAGCGCCAGCAGCACGGTCTGCTGGTACTGGGCCAGCGCGGCCTGGGCGCCGGCCTCGCTGGCCGCGATGCGCGCACGCACGCGGCCCACGTCGAGGAAGGACCAGTCCACGCCCAGGAACACGCTGCTGGTGGCGCTGCCGCCCTCGAACAGCGCGCCGCCGTGCAGCGCCGTGCTGCCCAGCAGCCCGCCCAGCGACAGGCGCGGGAACAGGTCGGCCGTGGCCACGCCGATGCGCGCCGTGGCCGCATGCAGCCGTGCCTCGGCCACGGCCACGTCCGGACGGCGGCGCAGCAGGCCGGCCGGCGTGCCGGGGTCGATGGCCGGCGGCAGCTGCGGCAGGGCGGCAGGCACATCCAGCGCGGCGATCAGCGCCTCGGGCACCTGGCCCGTGAGCACGGCCAGCCGGTGCTGGGCCATGGCGATCTGCGCCTGCAGTGCCGGGATGCGCGAGCGCGTGGCCTCCAGCTGGGCCTGGGCGCGCGCCAGGTCGAACTCGGTGCCGCTGCCGTGTGTGAGGCGCAGCTGCACCAGGCGCAGCGTGTCCTGCTGGTTGGCCGCGTTGGCCTGGGCCAGGGCCAGGCGCTGCTGCCAGCCGCGCAGGTCGGCATAGCTGCCCGCGACCTGGGCCGCGATGGCCACCTGCAGCGCCGCAAGATCGGCCGCGTCGGCGCGCAGGTCGGCACGCCGCGCCTCGATGTTGCGCCGCACGCGGCCGAACACGTCGATCTCCCAGCTGGCCGACAGCCCTGCCGTGTAGCTGCGCTGGCTGCGCGGCCCGTAGAAGGCCTCGCTCTCGCTGCGCTTTTGCTGCGTGGCCTGGCCCGACATCGTGACCGTGGGGAACTGGTCGAAGCGGCTTTCGCTCAGCAGCGCCTGGGCGCCGTCCAGCCGTGCCAGCGCCACCTGCAGGTCCTGGTTGCCGCCCAGCGCCTGCTCCACCAGCCGCGTCAGCTGCGGGTCCTGGAACTGGCGCCAGAAGGCGGCATCGGGCTCGGCCTGCGGGGTGGCCGGTGCAGGCTCGGCCCGCGCGAACTGTGCTCCGGCCTGCGGCGCCGCAGGCGCCTTGAAGTCGGGGCCGACCGCGCAGCCGGCCACAAGCCCGGCAGACGCCAGCGCCAGCGCGTGTCGGCTCAGGGATTTGCGGATTTCAGACATGGTGGGGCTCCAGGGGTGCGGCTTTGTCGGAGGGTGGGAAGGCAGGCGCGGCATGTGCAGGCGCATGCCCCGTCAGCGCCCGGCCCGAGAGCCGGCGCAGCGTGACGTAGAACACCGGCGTGAGGAACAGGCCGAACAGGGTCACGCCCAGCATTCCGGAGAACACCGTCACCCCCGTGGCCGCGCGCACCTCGCTGCCCGCGCCGCCGCCGATGAGCAGGGGCACGGCACCGGCGATGAAGGCGATCGAGGTCATGACGATGGGCCGCAGCCGCAGGCGGCAGGCCTGCAGCGCGGCATCGACGATGCCCACGCCGCGCAGCTCCAGCTCGCGCGCGAACTCCACGATCAGGATGGCGTTCTTGCAGGCCAGCCCCATCAGCACCACCAGCCCCACCTGCACGAAGACGTTGTTGTCGCCGCCGGCCAGCCAGACGCCGAACAGCGCCGCGCAGATGCACACGGGCACGATGAGGATGACGGCCAGCGGCAGCGTCCAGCTCTCGTAGAGCGCGGCCAGCACCAGGAAGACCAGCATCACGGCGATGGCGAAGACCACGGCCGCGGCGTTGCTCTGCTCCACCTGCTGGTAGCTGAGGTCGGTCCAGGCCAGCTCGATGCCGCGCGGCAGCGTGCGCTGCGCGATCTCCTGGAGCTTGGTCAGCACCTCGCCCGAGGACAGCACGCGCGGGTCGGAGTCGCCGATCAGGTCGGCCGCCGGGAAGCCGTTGTAGCGCAGCACCGGGTCGGGCCCGAAGCTGGGCACCACGGTGACCATGGAGCCAATGGGCACCATCTCGCCGCGCGCATTGCGCGTGCGCAGCCGCGCGATGTCCTCCACGGCCTGGCGGTGGTCGGCATCGGCCTGCAGCATCACGCGCCAGACGCGGCCGAAGGCGTTGAAGTCGTTGACGTAGACCGAGCCCAGGTAGGCCTGCAGCGTCTGGAACAGGTCGGTCAGCGCCACACCCTGCGCCTTGGCCTTGGTACGGTCCACCTTGACTTCGAGCTGCGGGATGTTGGACTGATAGCTGCTGACCGGATAGGTCATGCCCGGCGTTTTGGCGATCTCGGCCTGGAAGGCCTGCAGCGCCTGCTGCAGCGCCGCGTAGCCCAGGCCCGCGCGATCCTGCAGGAACAGCGAGTAGCCCGAGCCGTTGCCCAGGCCCTGGATGGGCGGCGGCATCAGCGCGTAGGCGAAGCCGCCCTCGATCTGCGCGAACTTGGCGCCCAGCTCGGCATTGATCTCCTCGGCGCTGCGCGTGCGCTCGCCGAAGGGCTTGAGCATGATGTAGGAGCTGGTCAGGTTGGGCGTGGTCGTGGTCTGCAGCGCATTGAAGCCTGCGAAGGCAGCGACTTTGTCCACGCCCTCCACGCTGTGGGCCAGCTCCACGATCTGGCGCGTCACCTCGGAGGTGCGGCCCAGCGAGGCGCCCTCGGGCAGCTTGGCGCCGCCGAACAGGTACAGCTTGTCCTGCAGCGGGATGAAGCCGCCCGGCACGGCCTGGAACAGCACGGCCGTGCCCGCCAGCAGCGCCGCGTAGACCGCAAACACCAGGCCGCGGCGGCGCAGCGACTGCCCCACGGAGTTCTGGTAGCCGTGCGCGCTGCGGTCGAAGAAGCGGTTGAAGGGCCGGAAGAACCAGCCCAGGCTGCGGTCCAGCCCGCGCGACAGCAGATCGCGCGGCGCGCCGCGCGGCTGCAGCAGCTTGGCCGCCAGTGCAGGCGACAGCGTCAGCGAGTTGATGGCCGAGATCACCGTGGAGATGGCGATCGTCACGGCGAACTGCTTGTAGAACTGGCCCGTCACGCCGCTGAGGAAGGCCATGGGCACGAAGACCGCGCACAGCACCAGGGCGATGGCGATGATGGGGCCCGAGACCTCCTTCATCGCCAGGTGCGCCGCCTCCAGGGGCGAGTGGCCCTCCTCGATGTAGCGCTCCACGTTCTCCACCACGACGATGGCATCGTCCACCACGATGCCGATGGCCAGCACCAGTCCGAACAGGGTCAGCGTGTTGATGGAGTAGCCCAGCAGGTACAGCCCCGCGAAGGTTCCGACGATGGACACGGGCACGGCCAGCAGCGGAATGATGGAAGCGCGCCAGGTCTGCAGGAAGACGATGACCACCAGCACCACGAGGATCACCGCCTCGATCAGCGTGCTCTGCACCGCCTTGATGGAGTCGCGCACGAAGACCGTGGGGTCCCAGACGGTCTCGAAGTTCACGCCTTCGGGCAGATCCCTGGACAGGCGCTCCATGGTGGCGTAGACCTCCCGCGCCACGCCCAGCGCATTGGCGCCCGGCGACAGGAAGATGCCCACGGCCGCCATCTGCCGCGTGTCGCTGAGCGAGCGCATGCTGTAGTCGCTGGCGCCCAGTTCGATGCGCGCCACGTCGGACAGGCGCACGACCTGGCCGTCGGCACCCCCCTTGAGCACGATGGAGCCGAACTCCTCGGCCGTCTTCAGGCGGCCTCGCACATTGATGGACAGCAGCTTGTCCGAGCCCTTGGGGCTGGGCTCGGCGCCCAGCTGGCCGGCCGATACCTGCACGTTCTGCTCGCGGATGGCGGCGATCACCTCGGCGGCGGTGAGCTGTCGTGCGGCCACCTTGCTGGGGTCCAGCCAGACGCGCATCGCATAGTCGCCTGCGCCGTACAGCGCCACCTCGCCGATGCCGGGGATGCGCGCCAGCTCGTCCTTGATCTTGAGCGTGGCATGGTTGCGCAGATACAGCGCATCATGGTTGCCGTCGCTGGAGGTCAGGCCCGCATACATCAGCGGCGTGGACGAGCGCTTTTGCGTGGTCACGCCGTACTGGCGCACTTCCTCGGGAAGGCGGCTCTGCGCCTGGCTCACGCGGTTTTGCACGCGCACGGCTGCCGTGTCGGGGTCCACGTCGGCGCGGAAGGTGGCCACCACCTGCAGGCTGCCGTCCGAGGCCGCGACCGACTTCAGGTAGATCAGGCCTTCGACGCCATTGATCGCCTCCTCCAGCGGCACGGCCACCGACTCGGCGATCTCCTTGGGATTGGCGCCCGGATAGGTGGCGCGCACCACCACGCTGGGCGGCACGACCTCGGGATACTCGCCCACGGGCAGCTGCGGAATCGCAACCAGGCCCACGGCGAACAGGATGATGGAGAGCACGACCGCGAAGATCGGGCGGTCTATGAAGAATTTGGAGAAATCCATGGTGCGTCCCGGTTCACTGCGCGGCCACGGCCGACGCCTGGGCCACCGCCGCCTGCCCATCGCCGGGCGCAGGCTTGGGGCTGACCGGCATGCCGGGGTAGTAGATGCGCTGCAGGCCGCCGACCACGAGGCGGTCGCCCGCCGCCAGGCCCTTTTGCACCACGCGCCGGCCATCGACCATGCGGCCCAGCTCCAGGTCGCGGCGCTCGGCCTTGTTGCCCTCGCCCACCACATACACGTACTTGCGGTCCTGGTCGGTGAGCACGGCCTTGTCGTCGATCAGCAGCGCCTGCTGCCCGCCGCCGCCCTGCTCGGACTGCCCTGACTGCAACTGCACGCGCGCGAACAGGCCCGGCGTCAGCAGGCGGTCGGGATTGGGCATGCGGGCGCGCATGCGCACCGTGCCCGTGCCGGCGTTGAGCTGGTTGTCGGTGAAATCCAGCGTGCCCTTGTGCGGGAAGCCCTCATCGCTGGCCAGGCCCATGCGCACGGGCCGGCCCTTGCCGCCGTTGGCGGCGTTGGCGGCCTGCTGGTGGCGCAGGAAGCTGTGCTCGTCCGCATCGAAATACACATACACCGGGTCCTGCGAGACCACGGTGGTCAGCACACTCTGGTCGGCCTGGGCCAGGTTGCCCACGGTGAGCAGGGCGCGGCCCGCGCGGCCGGAGACCGGCGCGCGCACCTCGGTGAAGTCCAGGTTGAGCCGCGCGGCCGCCAGCGCGGCCTCGGCGGCACGCACCTGGGCGGCGCTCTGGGCCATGGCGCCGGCACGCGTGTCGGCTTCCTCGCGCGAGACGGCATGCTCGGCCACCAGCTGGCGGGCACGCTGGTCCTGGGTGCGCGCCAGGGCGGCGCCGGCACGCGTGCGCTCCAGCTCGGCCTCGGCGCTGGCCAGGGCCGCGCGGTAGGGCCGCTGGTCGATCACGAACAGCAGCTGGCCCTTCCGGACCTCCTGCCCCTCGCTGAAGGCAATGCGCTCGATATAGCCCGACACGCGCGGGCGCAGCTGCACGGAGTCCACGGCATCGATGCGGCCGTTGAACTCGTCCCAGACACGCACGCTGGCCGGCACGACCTCGCTCACCAGCACCTCGGGCGCAGGCGGCGGGCCGTCGCTGGCATGGGCATCGCCCACGGCCTGCGGGCGGCAGCCGGCAAGCAGGGCCAGCGCCGCCAGGGCGCCTCCGAACAGGGCACGCCGCAACGGCGGCGGGGGAAGAACTGGCATGGATCGACTCTCCTTGAGGGGGATGGGCAAGGCCCTGCTGCCGGGGTCGGTGCAGGGCCGGAAAAAGGGGGGCTGTACCGCAAGCTCTGAAGGCCTTGCCGGCGGCTGCTCACAATGGGTTGCATTCTTCAAGTTCAAGTGAACTTGAAGTCAAGATCCAGCCACAAAGACACCACGAAAATTGAGGACGGTTTGCCAGGGGAATCAATGGCCGGATCGGACAAGCGCAGCGGCCATCGGCACTGCGGCGGGCGGCGCCCGCAGGGCATCGAGGCACTACACTGCGATGCCATCTGACCCTGCGTTGGCCAGCGGGAAACGACGGCCGCGAACACTTTGCGGCCCCGGTTGTTCCCGCCAGCCAACCCCATATGGAAAAGCACTGGATGCCTGCCGCATGAACCTGCTTGCTCAAGCCGTACTGTCCCGCCCGCAGGGACGCAATGAACGCATCAGCACCGTGACGTTGGTGGCCCTGGACCCGCAGGGGCGCGACGCGGCGGCGCGCCATGTCGTGACCTTGCAGGTCACGCAATGGAAGGCCGGCGTCGTCGCGCAGGTCGATGACAGCACGCTGACCCCGTTGCCGCTGGCACTGGAGCCTGCACGCCAGCGCGCACTGGCCTATCTGCGCCAGCGCCTGGCGGCCGGCGATGTGCTGCAGTCCCAGCAAGGTTTTGCCGAGCTGGATGGCGTGCAAGCCTTGCCCTTGGCTGGCCACGCCCAGGAACCGGCACCGCAGCCGCCACAGCTGCCGGAGTCGCCCGTGCAGGCCGCCGCCATACCGGCCCTGTGCCGGCGCCTGGACGGCAATGCCTGGCGGCTGATGCCCGCAGGCCAGCAGGCGCGCCTGGTGTGGCGCCTGGCGGAATATGCGGATGCCGCGCGCGGCGGCGGCGCCCAGCGCCTGCTGCATGCGCAGGTGCCGCGCCTGGTGGCCCTGCTGGGCACGGGCGACGACCTGCTCGACTACTGCCTGGCCTATCTGGTGGGCCGCCTGGGCGATGGCGGCGCGGCGGTGGCCATGCAGGCGCTGTCGCAGCGCGGCGCCAGCGAGGCCACGCGCGACCTGGCGCACCAGGCCTGGCTGGCGCTGCTCGCGCCGCAGGAGCGCCAGGCGGCGCTGCAGGAGCACCGGGATCAGTGGGAGCAGTGGGTACAAGGGGAGCAAGGGGCACAGGGGGAACAAGAGACACGCACCGCCCCGCCGGAGGACGGCCCGCAGGCGCAGCAGGCCGTGTTCAACGCCCTCACGCCCCAGGCGCTGCTGGCGGCCGATACGCTGGGAGCGCACGATGGCGCCGTCCACCGGCAGCTGCTGGCCTGGATGGAGCGCATCCCTTTCACACGCCCCTGGTGGCCTGCCATACGGCGCATCCACAAGCGTGCCGAGTGGCGGCGCGACCACGCCCTGCTGGCCGTGCTGCATGCCCGCTTCGATGGCCCGCGCGACGAGGGTGCCGTCTTCAGCCGCGACACCTCCCTGTACCTGCGCCTGCGCGGCTGGCGCCAGCTGCGGCGCATGGTCTCGGCCGGGCACAGCGAAGGCGCCGCGCAGGCCACGGCCCTGCTCCAGGCCATGGACCGCCGCTGCGCGGGCCAGGCTGCCTCGCGCTCCGGCCGCCTGCCCGAATCGCGCTGGCTGCTTGCCGCCCGGCTGCTGCTGCCGCGCTGGCCGCAGCTGCATGCCTCGGCACGCGCCCATGGCTGGAACACCGACGAGCCGCTGGACCTGCAGCAGCTGCCCGCGCAGCGCGTGGAAGGGCTGTCGCCCCTGTGGGACGCCCACCCCGAGCGGCTGCTGCAGCTGGTGGGCCGCTCGCAGTCCACGCTGCTGCTGTGGTCGCTCACGCGCGCTCTGCAGGACCAGAAGGCCTTTCTGGACAGCCTGGATGCGGCGGCCGCCGCGCCGCTGCTGCACCAAACCTATGCGCCCGCCGCCGCCTTGGGCCTGGAGATTGCCCAGCAGCGCATGGTCGCTCTGACCGACGATGCGGCGCGCCGCCCCTGGCTGCTGGCGCTTGCGCAATGCGGCGAGGGGCCGGCCGCCCGCTACCTGGGCGCCTGGCTGTCGCGCGACCGCGCAGCCGCCGCGCGCGATGCCGAGCTGGTGGCGGCCCTGCTTCTGTCGCCCGCCGCCAGCTCGCGCACGCAGGCACTGGCCCTGCTGCTCTATGCCGATGGCGCCGCCGTGGCCCTGGCCCTGCTGGCGGCGCTGCCCACGCTGGATGCGGACGGCGCTGCGCTGGCCGACATCCGCGATGCGGTGCAGGCCCTCTTCGCGGACAAGGCACCGCTGGTCGCGCACGCGCCCGGCGTTCCGGCCCCGCCGCTGCACCACCTGCTGGCGCATTCGGTGACGGCACTGGTGGAGATGGCGACCGCCTGGCTGCTGGTCCACCCGCAAGGCCTGCGCACCCTGCCTGCGGCGGCGCTGCGCGGGCTGCTGGAATCCGAGGAACCTGCGCGCATGGCCTGCGGCATACGGCTCATGGGCAGCCTGGCCGACGATCTGCTGTGCGAGCAGGCCGACATGCTGGCCGGGTTCGCGGTATCGCCCCATGCCGCCTTGCGCGCAGCGGCCGCGCCCCTGGTCGAGCGCCTGGCCGGCACCCCTCTGTACAACGCGCGCTGCAACGCCCAGATCGCCGAACGCCTGCACGAGGTGCTGTTCCGCGCGGAAAAGGCCGAAGGCGTCCACGACGCGGCGCTGCGCCTGCTCACCGGCCCGCTGGCCGCCGTGGCCCCGGCCCGCGATGCCTCGGGCATCTGGCGCGCCCTGCAGGCCCAGGCCACGGGTGCGCAACGCTACGGCGCCTGGGGCCTGAAGGCGCTGGACATCCAGGCCTACACCCTGCGCCAGTGGTCCACGCTGGCGCGGCATGCCGATGCCGATGTGCGCGCACGGAGCCGCCAGAGCATCGACACGCGCCTCACGCCCATGGAACAGACCCGGCCCGAGCAGGCGGAACAACTGCTGCCGCTGGCCGACGCCCTGTTCGCCGACACCCAGCAGTACGCACGCGAGATGTTCGGCCAGCGGCTGCCGGCCAATGCGCTCACGCCCGAGCTGCTGATCGGCTGGGTGGACCATCCCCAGTCCTGGGTACAGGCCCTGGGCCGCCAGCGGCTCGAGCAGCACATGAGCGCGCCCGAGGCCAGCCTCTACCTCGCGCGCCTGGCCCAGCACCCGGCCCCCGGCGTGCAGCTGTTCGTCACGCAATGGCTGCTGGCCCTGCCCGACGAGCCCGCGCCCCAGCGCGCCACGCGCCTGCAGGAGCTGCAGCCCTACTTCCTGACTGTGCTCAGCCAGGTGCACCGCGCGCGCGCCAGCAAGACGCGCGTGCTGCATTTCCTGCGCGGCCAGGTCGATGCGCCCGAGACCGCGGCCGTGGTCGCGGCCATCTTCGCGCGGCAGGTGGTCAGCGCCAGCCAGGCCGACCAGCCCGACTATGTGGCCGGGCTGCGCGACATCGTGCAGCGCCATCCCCATCTGGCGCAAAGCTTCATGCAGCCCCTGGCGGCGGAGCGGCGCGGCCAGGCCCCGTCTTCCACCTGAGCGCCTGTTCACAGCACGGAGTCGAACGGACATGGAATTTCGCTATCAGTACTACGGCAGCACGCAGGTCAGCGACACGGCCACGCAACAGGCGTTTTCCTTCGCGCCCGACCTGCTGCGGCCTCCCACGCGCTTCGACGGCCTGCTCAGGCGCGACGGCCCGGCCTTCCTGCAGGTGCGCGAAGGCCTCAGCGCGCTGCACAGCGTGGTGGTCAGCGACATGCGCACGCGCGGCCGCGACAAGACGGCCTACCGCGAATGGCTGCAGGAGCATGAGTCCCAGCTGCTGGCCGGCTTCATGGCCGACACCGGCGGCGCCCAGGCGCGCGCCAGGGAAATCAGCGCCGAACTCAAGGACCTGCGCGAGACCCGCAACCAGGTGCTCGCGCCCTTCTACAAGGCGCAGCGCAAATACTTCGACTGGCTGTACCAGGCCAACCGCGATGCCTGGTACGTGCTCGACCCCGTGATCACCGTGCACCCGGACCGGCTGCTGTTCGAGGCCTTCAGCCAGGACGAGTCCAGCTACTGCGCGGTCAGCATCCGGCACGAGGCCTTCGAGCATGCGGGCGAGCGCATCTGCGGCACCACCAACATCGACTACTCGGCCAGCCTCTACGAAGAGTTCCAGAAGATCCGCAGCTACCGGGACACGCGGCTGACGCTGGACCCGGCCGGCTTTGCCGTGCAGGTGGGCGCCGATCCGGCACTGCGCGAGGAAAAGATCGACCTGCCCGACAGCTGGCTGCGCGGCTTCGTGCAGGTCTCCAGCGCCATGGCCCTGCCCGCCACCGTGGTGGAACTGCACCCCATGGACCTGTTCAACATCTGCGCGCGGCTGCGTGCCCGGCGCGAGCGCCATGGCCCGCGCGCGCTGCGCTTCGAGCTGACGCCGGGGCAGCCGCCCGCCGTGGTGTTCGAGCCCTGGGAGGAACGCCTGGCCACCCGGCGCTCGCACGTCGTCAGCGATGCCTTGGGCACGGGCGGCGGCACCATCCGCCTGTGGGGGCGCCGGCGCCTGCTCACGCTGGAGCGGCTGATCCCGCAGGCCACGCGCGTGCGCGTGCACCTGCTGGGCAGTGGCATGCCCAGCTTCTGGGTGGTGGAGCTGGGCCAGGTCACGGTCACGCTGGGCCTGTCGGGCTGGAGCGCCAACGACTGGGCCGCCAGCGCGCGCTTTCACCTGATGGCGCCGCAGGCCGAGGTCACGCCCGCCCAGGTCGAGGCCGTGGGCCGGCAACTGCAGTCGTGCTGGCAGGCCGGCGCGCAGGAACTGGCCCAGGCCACGGGCCTGGCCCCGGCCCAGGTGCACACGGCCATGACACGCTGGATGCAGGCCGGGCGCGCGGTCTACGACCTGGACGCCGGGCGCTACGCCTGGCGCGAGCTGCTGCGCGAGCCGCTGACGGCGCAGCAATTGCAGCCCGCCAACCCCGAGGAGGACAAGGCGCTGGCCCTGGTGCGCGGCAAGGCCATTGCCCCGCCGCGCATCGACCGCAAGGACGGCTTCAGCCGCATCACCGGCCAGATACCGCGCGCCGACGGCAAGCGCCTGTTCGACACCCAGCTCGAACTCAACGCGGACGAGCGCCTGACCGATGCGCGCTGCAGCTGCAACCACTACCAGCAGCACCGGCTGCGCCAGGGGCCCTGCGAGCACATGATTGCGCTGCGCCTGGTGGCGCAGGCCCAGCTCGATGCCGCACGCCAGCCGGCAGGCCCGCAGCAGGCGGCCGCAGCAGGACAAGGAGAAATCGCGTGAACCGCCTCAATTGCTCTACACTGCCACGCGGAGCGACGCGCAGGCTCTTGCAACCCGGGTGGTGTTTCGCCACCCTTGTGAACTGCCGTTTCATGCACCACGGGCGCCGTTTTCACTGTGCCACCCCAGCGACGGTATGCGTTTTCCTGAGTGGCTTGCTACAAGCGAAACACGCATACCGTCGCGGGGTGGCGTCGAGCGAACAGCTCCCGTCCCGTGAGCCCTGCGGGCTCTTCGACGAGAAGCGCGTCGCTCCACCTTCTTGCCCGCCTCGCACCGGCCGGGCCCGCCTTGCAGGAGTTGCCGCATGAGCCAGCCGCAACCCACGCGCGCCGAGATCTACGAGCGCATCAAGGCCTCCAGCAAACAGGAAGTCATCCTCGAGGAAATGCAGCGCCTGGGCTTCTGGCCCAAGGGCGAGGGACAGCCGCAGCTGGCCGCCGCCCACATCCAGCGCGAAGGCGAGCTGCAGCGCGAGCTGGCCGAGCTGCGCCAGCAGATCGCCGTGCGCCAGAACCCCGAGCGCGCACTGCGCCAGATGCGCAAGGAGCGCATGCAAAAGGCGCTGGCCCAGCGCGAGGAAACCAAACGCCGCCAGGCCCAGGAACGCCATGACAAGGCGCTGGCCTGGCATGCCAGGCGGTCCACGCACATGGGCTATCTGGGTCCCGGCGTCTCCGCGGCCCTGCAGGATGCCGCCCGGGATGGCACGGAGCGCAGGCAGGCCGATCCGCAGCGGCTCGCCCGGCATGGCCTGCCGCAGCTGGCCGATGCCGCCCAGCTGGCGCAGGCCATGGGCATCACCGTGGCCGAGCTGCGCTTCCTGGGCTTTCACCGCGAGGTGGCCCGCACCCACCACTACCACTCGTTCACCCTGCCCAAGAAGACCGGTGGCGAGCGGCTGATCTCCGCGCCCATGCCGCGCCTCAAGCGCGCGCAGTACTGGGTGCTGGACAACATCCTCGCCAAGGTGCCCGCGCACGATGCCGCGCACGGCTTCCTGGCCGGCCGCTCCATCGTGAGCAATGCCGCGCCGCATGCGGGCCACGACGTGGTCATCAACCTGGATGTGAAGGACTTCTTTCCCAGCATTGCCTTCGGCCGCATCAAGGGCGTGTTCCGGCATCTGGGCTATGGCGAGGCCATGGCCACCCTCCTGGCCCTGCTGTGCAGCGAAAGCCGCGCCCAGGCCTGGCAGGTGGATGGCGAGAAGCTCTTCGTCGGCGGCAAGGCGCGCGAGCGCGTGCTGCCCCAGGGCGCGCCCACCAGCCCCATGCTCACCAACCTGCTGTGCCGCCGCCTGGACCGCCGCCTGCTGGGCCTGGCCAGGCAGCTGGGCTTTGTGTACACGCGCTATGCGGACGACCTGACCTTCTCGGCCTCGGGCGAGGCCGCGCGCGACAACGTGGGGCGGCTGCTGGGCCGCGTGCGCTGGATACTGCGCGACGAAGGCTTCACGCCCCACCCCGACAAGGAGCGCGTGATGCGCAAGGGCCGCCGCCAGGAGGTCACGGGGCTGGTGGTGAACGCGGACAAGCCCGGCGTATCGCGCCAGACGCGCAGGCGCCTGCGCGCCGCCCTGCACCGCGCCACGCAGGCCGGGACAGGCCTGCCAGGCCAATCTGTCCAGCCTGCCCAGGCGCCCCACTGGCAAGGCCAGCCGGCACATGCCTCGCAGTTGCTGGGAATGGCGCAGTTCGTCCACCAGATCGATCCCGTGCAGGGCGGGCCGCTGCTGGCACAGGCCCGGCAGCTCACGCGCAGCCCTGTGGACCGGGCGAACGACGCCCTGCTCGAGGCCAGCCGGCAGGACCGCGCCGCCGCGCGCGCCAAGCCCGCCGCAAACGCCACGTTCCGGCGCCTGGCAGCCGGCGGGCAGGCACCTGCGCTGGCCAGCGGCAAGCCATGGTGGCAGCCGGCCGCACCCGCAGCGCCCGTGCTGGAGAAGACCGACCAGCAGCGGCGCGAGCAGCGCCAGGAGGAACGGCAGGCCGCCCGGCAGGCGGCTGGCCCTGCCCCCGGCGTCGCAAGCACCCTGCCCGCGGCATCGCCATCACCGGCCGCACCGGACCCGAATCCGCCCGCATCGAAAAGGCCGCCGATGGCCGGCCTGCTCACCTACTGGGCGCAGATCGTGATCTGCTTCCTGCTGGGCACCGTGTTCCAGGCCCGGCTGATCACGCTGATCGGCATCGTCCTGGTCGTCATCCTCAGGTACCGGCGCATCCAGCGCTGGGATGTCTTCGGGGCGGCGATGGTGGTGGCCGTGCTGGTCGGCCTGGGATTGCGGCTTTCGTAGCGATCAGCGCACCGCGCTGCGCAGTGCCAGAAAGCGGCGCGGCGAGGTGCCCACGGCCTTGCGGAACATGGTCACGAAGGCCGGTGCGCTTTCGTATCCCAGGGCATCGGCCACGGTCTGGATGCGCAGCCCCTGGGACAGCTGCTGCAGCGCGGTGAGCACATGCAGCTGGCGGCGCCACTGGTTGACGGTGAGGCCGGTCTCGGCCAGGAACAGCCGCGTCATGCTGCGCTCGCTCATGCCGATGCGCTGGGCCCAGTCGGCCAGCCGCGCCTGCAGCTGGGGCTGCTCGCACAGGGCGCCGGTCATGCGACGCAGGCGGCGGTCGCGCGGCAGGGGCAGGTGCAGGCCCTCGGGCTGCGCGTTCTGGATTTCATCGAGCAGGACCTGCATGAGCCGGCCATCGCCGCTGTCGGGCTCGTAGTCCTGCGGCAGGCCCTGCACGCGCTCCAGCAGGGCATGCAGAAAGGGCGAGACGGCCAGCGCATGGCAGGGGCCGGGCGCGGGGCGCGCCGCGCCGGATTCCACAAAGACGATATGGCCGCTGGCCGCACCGCTGCAGCTGACGCGGTGCAGCGTGCCGCCCGGAATCCAGGCGGCGCTGCGCGGCGGCACCACGCAGACTCCGGCCTCGGTCTCCAGCGTGATCAGGCCCGCATTGGTGACCATGAGCTGGCTCTTGCGGTGGGCATGGAAGTCCATTGCCCAGTCACCCGGGCCCGAGCGCATCGGCAGGACGATCACGGGACGGTCCACATGGTCGGGATCCCACCTCTCGGGCAGGACTTTGAGCAGGGCGGAATCCACGGCATTCATGGTGTTTCTCTCAGTTCATGTCAATCGGTCATCAATCGGACCCGAGCAGCTCCCGTGCACGCTGCTGCGCCTCCTCGGGGGAGGCCACCAGCAGCATGGGATAGCCCCAGGCCTTGCCGAACATCTGTGCGAAGGCCTCGGCCTCGGCGCGCTTGTGCGCATCGGGCTCGGCGTGGACAAGGGCGCGCACCAGGCTTTTGAGCTCGGGGCGGCGGGCCTTCATCCACAGCACGACCTGCTTGCGCTCCTCGGGCGAGCGCTCCTCCTGGGACATGTCGCCGTCGCTGAAGAAGACAAAGGCCTGGCCGCGGGCCAGCAGGGCCGAGAAATCCTCCAGCAAGCGGTCCACGGGCACGGCCTTGTCGCGCTCGTAGCCCATGCGGACCAGGGGAAAGCTGCTGCTGTCGATGTACATGGAAACCTCCGGCCGATGCCATTCAATACAAATGAGACCCATTACTCTATGAATGAACGTCAGCTGCGTCATTGCAGCACTCGGCCAAAGAATTTCGCAGTCCGGCCAGGACGCCTGCAGGGGCGGTACAAGCCCCGGTTGCCCTGTTCCTGCGCTTTCGCTCAGAATGGCCGCATTCTTCGAGTTCAAGTGAACTTGAAGTCAAGCCACGAAGGAAAGCCACCATGAAAACCGAGGATGATCCGCTGCTCAGCATCGGCGACGTGGCGCAGCGCAGCGGGGTCAAGGCCTCGGCGCTGCGCTTTTACGAGTCGCTGAACCTGATCGAGTCCGTGCGCAGCGCCAGCGGCCACCGGCGCTACCACCGCTCGTCGCTGCGGCGCATCGCCTTCGTGGTGTTCGCCCAGCGCATAGGCTTCACGCTGGAGGAGATCGCCGAGCAGCTGGCCAAGCTACCCAGCCGCCATGTCCCCACGGGCGGGGACTGGCAGAAGATGTCGCGGGTCTGGAAGCAGCGGCTGGACGACCGCATAGGCGAGCTGCAGCGGCTCAGCGAGAGCCTGGACCAGTGCATTGGCTGCGGCTGCCTGTCGCTGCGCCACTGCGTGCTGCACAACCCCGGCGACCTGTGCGCACAGAACGGCCCCGGGCCGCGCCGCTGGCTGGGCGACCCGCCGCCCGTGGCCATGGGCGGGCCCTGCCCGGGCCACTGCCACGACGAAGGCTGATCAGGACACGCGCCGTGTCGTGACGAAGTCCAGCGGCAAGCGCTGGTGGCAGCCCGCCACCCCGACCGCGCCCGTGCTGGAGAAGACCGGCCAGCGGCGGCGGCCATTCCGTCATACAGATCCATGCCTGCATTCAGAAAACAAAATTAAGCAGCCACATGGAACTTCAAATTCATTTACTTACATTTATAAGATTATTCTGAAGAACTCCTCATGATCGATTGATCTCAATCTTGTCTATGATCCCTTCCATCGAAAAGACCAGGTAGGTCGCCCATCGAAGGCAGTTCATAAAATGGAATGCCGATTCAGTACAGTGCAAACCATTTAATCGAGGATTGACGGTTGAGGCGAGGCGCGAAGCAGCAACGTATCAATGGTTTTTCAGCGGCTCTAAGAAAAGAAATCTTTATGGCTACCAAACGTCCGGCCTTCAGCCAAGCATGGCATGCCTTCATGGCAGTGCGCATTCCCGTTAAAGAGGTCGGCCGAAAGATCGGCGGCATGGTTCAAAAGAACACCGAGCTCGACCCAAAGCTTGGAGGCTTTGAGAATGCCTGTCCGATCCGGATGAGCTATGTGCTCAACATGACGGGATTTCCAATTCCGAAGGGCAGCACCTACAAAACCGTGAGTGGGGCTGACGGTAGACAGTACATGTACAGAGTGGCAGAAATGATGGCGTATTTGGAAAAGACTTTTGGCAAGGCTGAAAAAACCGTGCGTTCGCCGAAGACGACCGACTTTACTGGCATGAAGGGAATCATCGTCGTCAAGGGCCACGGATGGGGCAATGCTATCGGCCATGTGACCCTATGGAACGGCACGGAATGCTCTGACACTTGTCACTTGATGTCGGACCCTGACAACGGCACGTTCGTGCCCGACATTGCATCCATTTGGGTATTGCCATGAAGCCCTCAGTCCTGCTATGGGTCTTGGCTGGTATCGCTTGCGCAACGGTGCAGGCGCAGACGCTCCCGCAAACAAGCAAGTACAGCCAGAAGACCCTTCTGAAGAATTGGGCGCTCAGCATTTGCCTGGCGCAAGTGGCTCAGGACGAGCGCACTGCCAGGGACGCCGGGTCCACCGCCGGAGCCTACCTGGAATTTGGTCAACAAGACTTGGCCGTGTATGACGACCTCCGGGCTCTGGTTGCCAAGTATGTTGCCCTGAAATACGGCGGTTCAGTGCCCTCGGAATTCAACACAATGAAGTGCATTGACCTGTTTCACAGCAAGGAGCTAGACCGGATCACATCCAAGGCAGTGAAGACTGTAAGGGTCAGGTAGGCCGGGACACAGAAAGGGCCAGCCGGTCAACGCTGCAAGGCAAAACGCCCAAGCAGACGATGAATATCTGCGGCCCCGGCGCGGCGCCGTGTCAGGTCGGCTTGCGCACGAAGTCCAGTACCGCCTGCAGCATGCGCTGCAGCGTGGGCTGGATCTGTTCGGCGCGCTCGGGCAGGTAGTCGAAGGGCAGGGCTTCCTGCATGTAGCTGCACTGCGTCATCTCCAGCTGCACGGCGTGGATGCCGGCCTCGGGCTGGCCGTAGTGGCGCGTGATGTAGCCGCCCGTGAAGCGGCCGTTGAGTATGGCGGTGTGGCCCGGCGCGGTCTGCGCAATGGCCAGCAGATGCTCGGCCAGTTCCAGCGCGCAGCTCGTGCCCTTGCCGGTGCCCAGGTTCAGGTCGGGCAGCTTGCCTTCGAAGAAACGCGGCAGCACCGAGCGGATGGAGTGCGCGTCCCACAGCGCCACGGTGCCGTGCACGGCCTTGAGGCGGTCCAGCTCGGCGCGCAGCTGTGCGTGGTACGGGCCCCAGATGGCCTCGCGGCGCGCGGCGATTTCGGCGTCCGTGGGCACATCGGCCGGGTCGGCGTACAGCGGCGTGTCGTCGAAGGTGTCCACGGGGCACAGGCCGGTGACGCTCTGGCCCGGGTAGAGGCTGGCGCCATCGGGCGGACGGTTCAGGTCCACCACATAGCGCGAATGCGTGGCCACGAGGATGGAGGCGCCCATGGCCCTGGCGAACTCGTACAGGCGCGGCAGGTGCCAGTCGGTGTCGGGCACGTGGCGGGCTTCCTCGGTCAGGCGCGCGGCGATGTCGGGCGGCACATGGGTGCCCGCATGCGGCATGGAGATCAGCAGCGGCGCCGTGCCCTGGTGGAAGATGAAGGGAGGGGGAGCGGTATCGGTCATGGCGTGATTCTGGAACGTTTCTGGCGGGTTTCGCGGGCCCATGGCATGCGGGGGCCTCAGGATTGCAGGGTGGCCGCGCGGGCCGCGACAAAGCCGCGGGCTGCCGCCTCGTGCAGCGCATGCCGTCCGGCCTGCACGCGGCGCTCGCCGCCCACCCACAGGCTGTGCAGCGCGCTGCTGCGGTGGCTGCCGAAGACATGGGCCGAGACCATGGCCTGCACCGGCAGGCCGGCCAGTGCCACATGGCCTGCATCCAGCGCCAGGAAGTCGGCCTGCTGGCCCACGGCCAGCCCGGCCACGGGGCGGCCTGCGGCCTGGGCACCGCCCTGCACGGCAGCGGTCCACAGCGCGGTGCCCACCTGCGGGTCGGGGCCGGCCAGCACATTGCGCTGGCGCAGCGACAGGCGCTGGCTGTATTCGAGCATCAGCAGTTCCTCGGCCGCGTTGACGCAGGCATGGCTGTCCGAGCCCACGCCCCAGGCGCCGCCATGGCCCAGCCATTGCGGCATGTCGAAGATGCCATCGCCCAGGTTGGCCTCGGTGGTGGGGCAGATGCCGGCCACGGCGCCGCTGCGCGCGGCGCCCGCGTATTCACCGGGCGTCATGTGGGTGGCGTGGACCAGGCACCAGCGCGCGTCCACGGGGGCATGCTCCAGCAGCCATTGCACGGGGCGCTGGCCGCTCCAGGCCAGGCAGTCGTCCACCTCCTGGGTCTGCTCGGCAATGTGGATGTGGAGGGGCGCGCGCGCGTCCAGCGCCGTCAGGCCCTCCACGGCCACGCGCAGGCTGTCGGGCGGCACGGCGCGCAGCGAGTGGGGCGCCAGGCCCAGGGCCGCGCCTTGTGCGCGCGCCTCGGGCAGCAGGCGCTGCAGCAGGGCCAGCATGTTGTCGGTGCTGCGGATGAAGCGCGCCTGGTCGGCGCGCGGCGGCTTGCCGCCGAAGCCGCTGGTCTGGTAGAGCACGGGCAGCAGGGTGATGCCCATGCCGGCCTTGCGCGCGGCGCGCAGCAGGGCCAGGGACAGCGTGGCGTCGTCGGCATAAGGCCGGCCATCCCGGTCGTGGTGCACGTAGTGGAATTCGCAGACCGAGGTGTAGCCGGCCTCCAGCATCTCCACGTACAGCCAGGTGGCGATGGCCTCCAGCGACTCGGGCGTGATGCGCGCGGCAAAGCGGTACATTAGGTCGCGCCAGCTCCAGAAGCTGTCCTGGGCCTCGGCGCGGTATTCGGTCAGGCCCGCAAAGGCGCGCTGGAAGGCATGCGAGTGCAGGTTGGGCATGCCGGGCAGCACGGGGCCGGGCGCGCGCGGCGCGCTGCCGGGCGGGGCGTCGGCCTGTACGGCCAGCAGGCGCCCTGCGCCATCCCAGCGCAGCAGCACATTGCGCGCCCAGCCCGTGGGCAGCAGCGCATGCTCGGCGAACAGCGTGCGGCTGTCGGGTGTCGGGTCGATGCCGCTCATTGCCCGGCCTCCAGGATCTCGGCCAGCGCGCGCACGAAGCGTTCGTTGTCGGCCTCCGTGCCCACGGAGACGCGGATGAAGTGCTCGAAGCCCGGCTCCTTCCAGGGCTTGACGATCAGGCCCCGGGCCAGCAGCGCCTCGTTCACGGGGCCGTTGGGGCGGCCGATGTCGATGAACAGGAAGTTGGCGGCCGAAGGCGCTATCCGAAGTGCGGGCAGTGCAGGCAGGGCGGCCAGCCGCTGCGCCAGCACATCGCGCAGGCGCACGGTCTCGGCCACGCCGCGCTGCATGAAGTCCTCGTCGCCCCAGGCCGCCAGCGCCGCCGCCTGGGCGGCCTGGTTGACGTTGAAGGGCGTGCGCACGCGGTCCAGCAGTTGCACCAGGGCCGCGTCGCTGGCCAGGCCGTAGCCCACGCGCAGGCCCGCCAGGCCCCAGGCCTTGGAGAAGGTGCGCAGCACGATCCAGGGCATGGCGCGGCCGCGCAGCAGGGCCAGCACGTCGGGGTAGCCGTCGGCGTGCAGGGCGTACTCGTAGTAGGCCTCGTCCACCACCAGCAGGGTCTGCGGCGGCGTGGCGTCCAGCAGGCGCGCGAAATCGCGGGCGCTGAACATGCAGCCCACGGGATTGGAGGGATTGGCCAGCATGGCGATCTTGGGACCGCGCGCCAGCGCCTGGCACCAGGCATCGACGTCGAAGTCCAGCGCGGGCGTCAGCTCCAGCAGCTCGACGCGGGCGCCCATCATGCGCGGGTAGATCTCGTGCAGGCCGAAGGCCGGGCGCTGGGTGAGCACGCGGTCGCCGGGCGAGAGAAACGCCTGGCACAGCATCTGCAGGATGTCCTCGGAGCCGTTGCCCACGGCAATGGCCTCGGCCGGCACGCCGGTGCGCGCGGCGATGGCCGCGCGCAGCGCCGTGCATTGCGCATCGGGATAGGTGCCCACGTGCAGGGCCAGGTCGGCCAGGGCGCGGGCCACGGCGGGGCTGGCGCCAAAGGGGTTCTCGTTGCTCGCCAGCCGCGCGATCTCGGTGACGCCGTAGCGCGCCCGCACGGCCTCGGAGGACAGGCCTGCGTTGTAGGGCGGCAGCGGCGGCACTTCGGGGCGTGCCAGGGTGTGGATCGCGTGGAGGGCGGGAGCGTTCATAGGTCGAATACCTTGCCGGGGTTGAACAGATGCAGGGGGTCCAGCGCCTGCTTGATGGCGCGCATGACGGCCAGTTCGGCCGGGGTGCGGCTGGCGCCGAGATAGGGCTTCTTGTGCAGGCCGATGCCGTGCTCGGCCGAGACGCTGCCGCCGAACTCGCCGACCAGGTGGTACAGCGCGGCCTCGACGCCTTCGCAGTCGCCGTTGGCGGTGGCACCGTCCACCGAGACATGCAGGTTGCCGTCGCCCACATGGCCGAAGAACAGCGTGTGGTGGCCGGGCCAGCGCGCGTCGAACGCGGCGCGGCAGGCATCGGCAAAGCGGCCGATGTCGGCCTGGGGCAGGCTGACGTCGAAGTTGACGGGCGGATGCATGTTCGTGTTGAGCTCGGCCGGCGCCTCGCGCAGCTTCCACAGCTGGCGCGCCTGGGCCACGGACTGGGCGATGACGGCATCGGCCACCTCGCCGGCCTCCATGGCCTCGCCCAGGGCCTCTTCCACGTCGGCGCGCAGCGTGGCCTCGTCCTTGCCGTCCACATCGATCAGGGCCAGCAGCGCATGCGCCTGGCCAAAGGGCGGCTGCAGCTTCTGCCAGCGGATGGAGGCCTGGATGAAGCTGTCCCACATCAGCTCGAAGGCCGCCACGCCGTTGCCAAAGCGCGATTGCATGCGCGCGAGCACGGACAGCGCCGCATCGAAGTCCGGCACGGCCACCAGGGCCGTGGCGCGGGCCTGGGGCGCGGGGCGCAGGCGCAGCAGCACGCGCGTGACGATGCCCAGCGTGCCCTCCGAGCCGATGAAGAACTGCTTGAGGTCGTAGCCCGTGTTGTTCTTGAGCATGGGGCGCAGCATGGGCAGCACCGTGCCGTCGGCCAGCACCACCTCCAGGCCCAGCACCTGCTCGCGCATCATGCCGTGCTGCAGCACGCCGTTGCCGCCCGCATTGGTGGCCACGTTGCCGCCGATCTGGCAGCTGCCGCGCGCGCCCAGGTCCACGCCGAAGACCATGCCTGCGGCCACGGCCGCCTCCTGCACGGCCTGCAGCGTGGCGCCGGCCTGCACGGTCATCAGCGCGGTGCGCGCGTTCACGTCCTCGATGGCATTCATGCGCTCCATGGAGACGGCCACCGCACCCGGCACGGGCACGGCCGCACCGGCCAGGCCCGTGAGCCCGCCCTGGGGCACGACAGGCACGCGGTGGGCCGTGCACAGGCGCATGAGCGCGCTGACCTCGTCGGTGCTGCGCGGGCGCACCAGGGCCAGCGGGCGCTGGGGCGGCGTGCCGCTCCAGTCGGTGTGGTAGCGCGCGGGCACATCGTCGCCGCGCTGCGCCACTTCGGCGCCCAGGGTGGAAATCAATTCATCGAGAAACAGTGCATGGGGCATGAGCAGGCTTTCAGTGGCTCCCCTGCCCGCGGGTCCGCACGATGCGGCCCTGGCGCACGATGGTGCAGTCAGGCTTGCTGCCGAACCAGTAGGCCAGCTCGGCCGCATGGCGCACGGGCCAGAGCACGAAGTGGGCGGGACGGCCGGCCGCGATCAGGCCATGCTCGTCCTGCAGGCCCAGGGCGCGCGCGGCATGGCGGGTGATGCCCGCCAGGGCCTCGGGCACGGTGAGCCGGAACAGGGTGCAGGCCATGTTGGCCATGAGCAAAAGGCTCAGGCAGGGGGAGGTGCCCGGATTGTGATCGGTAGAGACGGCCATGGGAACGCCCGCGGCGCGCAGGCCCGCGATGGGCGGCATGTGGGTGTCACGCAGCGTGTAGTAGGCGCCGGGCAGCAGCACGGCCACGGAACCCGCGCCGCGCATGGCGGCGATACCTGCTTCCGACAGGTGCTCGATGTGGTCGCAGGACAGCGCGCCATAGCGGGCCGCGAGGGCCGCCCCCTCCATGTTCGACAGCTGCTCGGCATGCAGCTTGACGGGCAGGCCCAGGCGGCGTGCGGCCTGGAAGACCTGCTCGGTCTCGGCCAGCGAGAAGGCGATGCGCTCGCAGAACACATCGACCGCATCGACCAGGCCCTCGGCCGCCAGCGCGGGCAGCATGGTGCCGGCGACGAGGTCGATGTAGTCCTGGCTGCGCCCTGCGTACTCGGGCGGCAGCGCATGCGCGCCCAGGAAGGTGGTGCGCACGGTCACGCCCAGGGCCTGGCCCAGGCGCCGGGCCACGCGCAGCTGCTTGCGCTCGTGCTCCAGCGCCAGGCCGTAGCCCGACTTGATCTCGATGGCGCAGACGCCCTCGTCCAGCAGCTGCTGCAGGCGCGGCAGGGCCTGGGCGAACAGCTCGTCCTCGCTGGCCTCGCGCGTGGCACGCACGCTGGAGACGATGCCGCCGCCGGCGCGTGCCACTTCCTCGTAGCTGGCGCCGTCCAGGCGCATGGCGAATTCGTTGGCGCGCTCGCCGCCATAGACCAGGTGGGTGTGGCAATCGACCAGGCCCGGCGTGGCCAGCATGCCCTGGCCGTCATGGCGCGGCAGGGACGCATATGCGGGCGGCAGGGCCTGCTGCGGCCCCACCCAGGCCACGCGGCCCTGCTGCACCACGATGCAGGCATCCTCGCCATCACCCACGGCCTGGCCGGCCTCGAACATGTCAGGCGCCAGGCGCAGGTTCTGCCAGCAGCCGTCGGCCGAGGAGGATGGAGCGAGTGCGGAAGCGGATGCAGAAGCGGGTGCGTGGGGCTCGGTCATGGAGGTGATTCCTTGGATGTCGTGGGTCGTCAGCAGGCTTGCAGCAGCACCTGCACCAGCCGCGCGTCGTCGGTCTGCGGCACCAGCTGCTGCGGGTCGGGCTGCTGCGCGCTCCACCACAGGCCCTGGCCGGGGATGAGCGCAGCGCCATCCGCCTGCCAGTCGCCCTGCAGCACCATGCACAGGCCGGCGTCGGCGCGGCCGGCGTCGGCAGCGCTGTCCAGCACCTGGACCTGCGCCCGCCACCGGCCGCGCCGCGCCATCACGTTGAAGTCGGTGGAAGTGCCGCCCAGCAGCGAGCAGCCCAGCGCCACATCGCCGGAGAAGGCAAACGGCTGCCAGCGCGCGTCCAGCACATGGTCGATGCCTTCGCCGCGCAGGTGCACGCCGTCGCCATCGAGCAGCATGATCTGCCGGTCCACGCCCGCAAAGGCCGAGAACGGGCCGGGCTGGTCAATGGTGGCCACGCTGATGCGCCAGCCAAAGGCCTCCATGCCGGCCCCGGGCGGCCAGCAGGCGATCTCGCGCGTGCTGCCGCCCCCGTTCTTCCAGGGGCTGGCGGCGATCTGGTTCAGGTCGAAACGCTGCATGGCCGTGGTGTCCTGCAAGCGGCTCACTTGACCATGGGCAGGTTCAGCTGATGGCGCTTGGCGGCCGCCACGGCAATGTCGTAGCCCGCATCCGCATGGCGCATCACGCCGGTGGCCGGATCGTTCCAGAGCACGCGGCCCAGGCGGGCGGCGGCCTCGTCCGTGCCATCGGCCACGATGACCACGCCCGCATGCTGGGAGTAGCCCATGCCCACGCCGCCGCCGTGGTGCAGGCTGACCCAGGTGGCGCCGCCTGCAGTGTTGAGCAGGGCGTTGAGCAGCGGCCAGTCGCTGACGGCGTCCGTGCCGTCCTTCATGGATTCGGTCTCGCGGTTGGGGCTGGCCACCGAGCCGCAGTCCAGGTGGTCGCGGCCGATCACGATGGGGGCCTTGAGTTCGCCGTTCTTCACCATCTCGTTGAAGGCCAGGGCCGCCTTGTGGCGCTCGCCCAGTCCCAGCCAGCAGATGCGCGCGGGCAGGCCCTGGAAGCTGATGCGCTCGCGCGCCATGTCCAGCCAGCGGTGGGTGTGCTTGTTGTCGGGGAACAGTTCCTTGATCTTGGCGTCGGTCTTGTAGATGTCCTCGGGGTCGCCGGACAGGGCCACCCAGCGGAACGGGCCCTTGCCCTCGCAAAACAGCGGCCGGATGTAGGCGGGCACGAAGCCGGGGAAGTCGAAGGCGTTCTTCACGCCCTGGTCCAGGGCCACCTGGCGGATGTTGTTGCCGTAGTCCACCGTGGGAATACCCATGGCCTGGAAGTCCAGCATGGCCTGCACGTGCTGGGCGCAGCCCTGGGCGGCGGCGGCCTTGAGCTGGGCATGGCGCGACGGGTCGGCCGCGGCGGCACGCCACTCGTCCACGGTCCAGCCCACGGGCAGGTAGCCGTTGATCAGGTCATGGGCGGAGGTTTGGTCGGTCACGATGTCGGGGCGGGCGCCGCCGGCCTTTGCGCGGCGCACCAGCTCGGGCAGGATTTCGGCGGCATTGCCCAGCAGGCCGATGGAGATGGCCTCGCCCGCAGCCGTGTGCTGGGCGATGAGCTCCAGCGCGTGGTCGATGTCGCGCGCCTGCTTGTCCAGGTAGCGTGTGCGCAGGCGGAAGTCGATGCTGCTTTGCTGGCATTCGATGGCCAGCACGCAGGCGCCGGCCAGCACGCCGGCCAGCGGCTGGGCACCGCCCATGCCGCCCAGGCCCGCCGTGAGGATCCACTTGCCCGTGAGGTCGTTGTTGTAGTGCTGGCGACCGGCCTCGACGAAGGTCTCGAACGTGCCCTGCACGATGCCCTGGGCACCGATGTAGATCCAGCTGCCGGCCGTCATCTGGCCGTACATGAACAGGCCCTTCTGGTCGAGCTCGTTGAAGTGCTCCCAATTCGCCCACTGGGGAACGAGGTTGGAGTTGGCCAGCAGCACGCGCGGTGCGTTCTCGTGCGTCTTGAACACGCCCACGGGCTTACCCGACTGGATCAGCAGCGACTCGTCGGCCTCCAGCTTTTTCAGCGACTCCAGGATCTGGTCATAGCACTCCCAGTTGCGCGCCGCGCGGCCGATGCCGCCGTAGACCACCAGGGCCTTGGGGTTCTCGGCCACGTCGGGGTCCAGGTTGTTCTGCAGCATGCGGTAGGCGGCCTCGGCCAGCCAGTTCTTGCAGTGCAGTTCGCTGCCGCGCGGGGCGCGGATGACGCGGCTGGCGTCATAGCGGGGATTGGTGGCAGCCGTGGCAGCGTTGGCGTTGAGGATGGCGTCGTTGGCGTTCATGGCGATCTCCTGGGTGCGTAGGGTGAGCGGTTGCGGGGTTCAGGCAGCCTGGTGGCTGGGCAGGTGGCGGACGATGGCCTGGGGCCAGTCCGTGGCAAGCGCCCACTGGCGCATGGTTTCGATGTCGGGTGCCAGGTAGCGGTCACGGTCCAGGTGCGGAACCTGGCTGCGGATCAGCGCGTACTGCGCCTCGATCAGTTCGGAGCTGCTCAGGCTGCGGTCGAAGTCCATGCCCTGGGCGGCGGCCATGGCTTCCACGCCCACGATGACGGCGGTGTTGCGCGCCATCTCGCCCAGGCGCCGCGCGCCGTAGGTGGCCATGGAGACATGGTCTTCCTGGTTGGCCGAGGTGGGCAGGCTGGTGACGCTGCTGGGATGAGCCAGGCACTGGTTCTCGGCAGCCAGGGCGGCGGCCGTGACCTGGGCGATCATGAAGCCCGAGTTCACGCCGCTGTCGGCAATCAGGAAGGCCGGCAGGCCCGACAGGCCGGTGTCCAGCAGCAGGGCCATGCGGCGCTCGGAGATGGCGCCGATCTCGGCCAGGGCCAGGGCGATGATGTCGGCCGCGAAGGCCACGGGCTCGGCATGGAAGTTGCCGCCCGAGATCACGTCGCCGTTGTCGAAGACCAGCGGGTTGTCCGAGGCGGCGTTGGCCTCGATCACCAGCACGCGGGCCGCATGGCTGAGGTTGTCCAGGCAGGCGCCCATGACCTGGGGCACGCAGCGGATGGAGTACGGGTCCTGCACGCGGCCGCAGTGGGGGTGGGAGGTGTCGATAGCGCTGCCGTCCAGCAGCTCGCGCACGGCGGCGGCCACGGCGATCTGGCCAAGCTGGCCGCGCGCCTCGTGGATGCGGGCGTCGAACGGCTTGACCGAGCCCTTGATGGCCTCCAGCGTCAGGCAGCCCGCCACCAGGCCGGCCGCGAACACGCTCTCGCCCTGGAACAGGCCCACCAGGGCCAGGGCCGTGGACACCTGGGTGCCGTTGAGCAGGGCCAGCCCTTCCTTGGGGCCGAGCACGAAGGGCTCCAGGCCCACGTGGCGCATGGCCTCGGCGCCGGACACCACCTGTCCGTCGATCTTGGCCTGGCCTTCGCCGATCAGCACGCAGGCCAGGTGCGACAGCGGCGCCAGGTCGCCGGAGGCGCCCACCGAGCCCTTGGCGGGGATCACGGGCAGCACGTCGGCGTTGGCCAGGGCCAGCAGCGCGTCCACCAGCTCGGGGCGCACGCCCGAGTGGCCGCGCGCCAGGCTCACGGCCTTGGTGGCCAGCACCAGGCGCACCACGGCGTCGGGCAGCGGCTCGCCCGTGCCCACGCTGTGCGACAGCACCAGGTTGCGCTGCAGTTCGGCCAGGCGGTCATGGGCGATCTTGGTGGAGGCCAGCTTGCCGAAGCCGGTGTTGATGCCATAGACGACCTGGTCCTCATCCACGATGTGCTGCACATGGGCCTGGGCGGCGCGCATGCGCTCGTAGGCGGGCGCCGCCATGGACAGGCGCACGCCGCCCTGCTGTATGGCCCGCAGCTGGGCCAGGGTGACTTGGCCGGGCTGCAGCGTCAGCGCGGTGCCGGGACGGGAGGTGAGGCCGGGAGTCGTGATGGTGTTCATGGTGATGCCCTGTCGGTGTCTGGGAGGATGTGCCAGGATGGATGTCTATGCCTGTCTATACAATATCAATCGAAGCGGAACAGCGCAAGAGCGGGAACCCCGCCTTTCCGGCCTCAGCCGTCGTGCGATCCGCCGTCGGTGCGAAAGCGGCTGCCCAGCCGGTAGCGCATGCCCGGATGCACGCAGTGCACCCAGGTCACGGGCGTGCCCAGGTACCAGGTGCGGCGCGTCAGCGTCAGGCAGGGCTGGTCGGTCTCCATCTGCAGCCAGCGTGCCTGCTCGGGCGTGGGCAGCATGGCGTCCACCACATGCTCGATCTGGTCGAAGGGCACGTTGCGCACCAGGTACACCGAAGGCTGGATCAGCGAGAAGTCCTGCTCCATGAAGTCCGGCGCCATGCGCGGGTTCACATGGCGGTCTTCCAGCTGCACGGGCACGTCGTTCTCGAAATGCACGCCCTGCAGGTGGAACACCGAGCTGCCGGCGGACAGCTGCAGCGAAGCCGCCGCCTCGGGCGAGGCCGACTCGCGGCGCACGCTGATCAGCTCGAAGCGGTGGTCATGGCCGCGCTGGCGGATTTCCTCGGCGATGTTGGCGATGCGCAGCAGCGTGGACTGCGGCTTTTCCTCGGCCACGAACGAGCCCACGCCCGCCACCCGCACGATCACGCCCTGCTCGGCCAGCTCGCGCAGCGCGCGGTTGGCCGTCATGCGGGCCACGCCGAACTCCTGCACCAGCTCCTGCTCGGACGGCACGCGCTCGCCGGCCGACAGCGAGCCATCGGCGATCTTGCGCATCACATGGTCCTTGACCTGCTGGTACAGGGCCATGGGCACCTCCGCCGTCGTTGCGGAAAGACGAGAAGCCGTGGAGCGGGAAGACATGGTGTGGGCAGTGGTCATGAAAAGCGTCAGTGTGCAGCAGCAGCCAGCGACTCTGCGCGAATCTCTTCGGTCAGCCGGGCTTTCAGCTCCATGAACTCGGGCGATGTCTTGACCGTGTAGTGGCGCGGATGCGGCAGGTTCACGGGAATGTCGGCCTTGATGCGGCCCGGCCGCGCGCTGAACACGGCCACGCGGTTGGCCATGAAGATGGCCTCGTCGATGTCGTGGGTGACGAACATCACGGTCTTGCGCTCGGCCTCCCAGATTCCCAGCAGCAGCTCCTGCATGAGCACGCGGGTCTGGTTGTCGAGTGCGCCGAAGGGCTCGTCCATGAGCAGGATCTTGGGATCGTTGGCCAGCGCGCGCGCAATGGCCGTGCGCTGCTGCATGCCGCCCGACAGCTGCTTGGGAAAGTGGTTCTCGAAGCCGCGCAGCCCCACCTTGGCGATGAAGTAGTCGCTGCGCTCCTTTTGCAGCGCCTCGCTCACGCCCTTCTCGCGCAGGCCGAAGCGGATGTTCTGGGCCACCGTCAGCCACGGGAACAGCGTGTAGCTCTGGAACACCATGCCGCGGTCGGCGCCCGGCCCGTCCACGGCGCGGCCGTCCAGCAGCACCTGGCCCGTGGTCGGGAAATCCAGCCCCGCCGCAATGCGCAGCATGGTGGACTTGCCGCAGCCCGAAGGGCCGAGGATGGTGACGAAGTCGTTCTCGCGGACCTCGAAATCCACAGGCAGCAAGGCCTGCGTGCTCGTGCCCTTGTGGCTGGTGAAGGTGCGCGAAACACCTTGAATGGACAGCAGATTCATCACAGGGTGCTCCACTCGAACATGCGACGGTTCAGCGATTTGAAGATGAAATCGGACACCAGGCCGATGAGGCCGATCACGATGATGCCGAAGATGATCTGGCCCGTGTTCAGCAGCGCCTGGCTGTCGGTGATCATGTGGCCGATGCCCGAGGACGAGCCGATCAGCTCGGCCACGATCACATAGGTCCAGGCCCAGCCCAGCACCAGGCGCAGCGTCTCGGCAATGCCGGGCGCGGCGCCCGGGATCAGCACGCGGCGCACCACGCCGGTGTTGGAGGCGCCTAGCGTGTAGGCGGCCTCCACCAGGTCCTTGCGTGCGCCGCCCACGGTCACGGCCACCATCAGCGTGATCTGGAACACCGAGCCGATGAAGATGACCAGCAGCTTCTGCGTCTCGCCCACGCCGGCCCACAGGATCAGCAGCGGGATGAAGGCCGAGGCCGGCAGGTAGCGGCAGAACGAGACAAAGGGCTCGAAGAAGGCCTCGACCGGCTTCCAGGCGCCCATGGCAATGCCCAGGGGCACGGCCACGACCGAGGCCAGGATGAAGCCGCCCATCACGCGCCAGACCGTCATGCCGATGTCGTGCAGGAAGCCGTACTCGGTGAACAGCAGCACGCCCTCGCGCGCCATGGTCATGGGGCTGGCCAGGAAGGTCGGGGAGACGAAGCCGCCCAGCGTCACAGCCGCCCAGACGAGAAAGAACAGCACGAAGAAGGCCACACCCAGCACCCACTTGGCCGTGGGGCTGACGGGCTCCAGCGGCGCCATGCGGCGGCGGCGGACGGGGGCTGGCGCCGCGGCGGGCGCGGGAGCGTGCGGTGTGGCGTGGGTCATGGGCTTGTTAGCCGGCTGGACTGCGGAAGTGGATGCGGCTTGCATGGTCATCCCCTGGCGGGCTTACTGGATGAAGCTGGCGTCGTACATCACGCCATAGTTCTCGGGGATGGAGCGGATGATGCCGGCCTCCTTGAGGATCACGGCCGACTCCTTCATGAAGGGCACCAGCTCGTTGGCGAAGAATTTCTGGTTGGCTTCCTTGTCGGACCACTTGAGGTAGGAGGCCGACTTGCCGAACTGCTCGCCGCTTTGCTTGACGGCCGTGCCCATGATCTCGAAGGACTTGGTCTTGTCGGCCTCGATCATGGCCACCGCATCGAAATACGACTGGGCCAGGGCCTTGGCGGCGGCGGCGTTGGCCTTGAGCCACTTGGGATCGCAGCCCACGGTGTCCATGACCATGGGGTAGTCGATGGTGGTGGCCAGGATCTTGCCCGCCGCCGGGTTGGCGCGGATGGTGGACAGGTAGGGCTCGTAGCTCATGGCCGCATCGTTCTGGCCGGCCACGAAGGCCTGGGCCGCGGGCTGGGGCTCCAGCGAGACGGTCTTCACATCCTTCATGGTCATGCCGTTCTTGTGCAGCATCCAGGCCAGGCCGAAGTACGGCGCCGTGCCCGGCGCGCTCACGGCCACGGTCTTGCCCTTGAGGTCGGCAAAGCCCTTGACGTCATTGCGCACGGCGATGCCGTCGGCGCCATAGGACTTGTCCATCTGGAAGATCTGCACGATGGGCACGCCGTTGGTGTTCCAGGCCACATGCGTCTCGATGGTGGTGGCCGCGCACTGGATGGCGCCCGAGGCCAGGGCCAGGTGGCGGTCCTTCTGCGGAATCATCTTCAGGTCCACCGCCAGGCCGTTCTTCTTGAAGATGCCGGCCTTGTCGGCCAGGGTCAGCGGCGCGAAGCCGGTCCAGCCCGACATGCCCAGGGTGATCTTGGTCTCCTGCGCGGCAGCGGGCTGCAGTGCGGCGGCAAGGCAGAGGGCGGCGGCCAGCGGCCCCAGGGGCAGGCGGCGGAACGTGGGGATCGAACTCATGTGGCACTCCTCGGTCGGGAAAGCAAGTTGGCAATGGCAGTTTCGGGGTCCGCGGGCAGACCGGTGCGGAAGCCCGAAGTGTGTTTTTGCCGACCAAACATGTATATACAGGATTACCCGGCAAACCTGGCAAGGGCGGAAACCTGCATCCATCTGCGGTCAACACAGAGAGCGAGAGCAAGCACCGTGCCAACCCATCTTGTCCATACAAGCTGGGGAAAGTCCCTGGTCGCGATTCACCACCGTGGTGCAGGCCACCGCATGGCGCGCCGCTACGGTGCAATCACAGCCCGCGCCACCTTCAAAAAAGGTGCAATCAGCGGCGAGGCATTGCCCGCCGGCACGGCCAGCACCACGGGCTGGGGGGCCACGCGGCCCCGGATGCGGCGGCAGGCCAGGCGCTGGCCATCGTGGGCGCGGTCCACCACCGGTCGCGTGGTCAGCACGCTCAGGCCGTGGCCATTGGCCACCATGGAACGCAGCATCTCGATGGAGGCGAACTCATGGGCCACCAGCGGCGTCACGCCGGCCTCGCGGAACAGCGACAGGAAATACTCGCGGCTGTGCGGCAGGTTGATCAGCACCAGCGGGTGGGCCGCCACTTCGGCCAGGCTCACGCTGGTCCTGGCCGCCAGCGCATGGCGATGCGGCAGCAGCACATAGGGCGGCAACGCCGCCACGGGCAGCAGCTCCATGCGGGGACGCGCCAGGCCCGTGTTGTACTGCAGGGCCGCATCGAGCTCGCCGCGCTCCACCTGCTGCGTGAGCGAGGCGATATCGCCCTCCACCAGCTCCAGTGCAATGCCGGGATGGCGGCGCTGCATCTGCGCCAGCAGCGCCGGCACCCAGCGCGCGCCCAGCGTGCTCAGAAAGCCCAGGCGCAGCACGCCCGCCACCGCCGCCGTGCGCGGCCCCTGCAGGCTGCGTGCGCCGTCCAGCAGCGCCTGGGCATCGCGGCTGCGCACCGCGCCGGCCGCCGTGAGATCCAGCCCCCTGGCATGGCGGCGCACGAACAGCGCCTCGCCCCACTGCGCCTCCAGGTCGGCAATCGCCTTGGAGATGGACGGCTGGGACACGCCGATGGCTTCTGCCGCGCGCGCCGCACTGCCATGGCGTGCAGCGGCCACGAAGTACTCAAGCTGCCGGAGGCTGATATGGATCATCTTTTTGAATGCATTGCATCAGGATTGAATATTTTCCATTGATTCAATTGCGGGCCAGCATGCAGCCATCCACCACCTGTCCATGGCTGCATCAATGACCGAATCCGCCTCGCCCCCCGCCCCTGCCAGTACCGCCCGCCCGCTGGACGGCGTGCGCATCCTCGACTTCACGCGCGTGCTGGCCGGGCCGCTGTCCACGGCCCTGCTGGCCGACCTGGGCGCCGAGGTCGTCAAGATCGAGCCGCCGCAGGGCGACGACTACCGCGCCATCGGCCCCATGAACAACGGCGAAAGCGCGCTGTTCACGGTGATGAACCGCAACAAGCAAAGCCTGGTGCTGGACCTCAAGCACCCCGAGGCCGTGGCCCTGGTCCGCGAGATGGCGGCCCAGGCCGACGTGGTGGTGGAGAACTTCCGGCCCGGCGTGGCCGAGCGCCTGGGCATAGGCGCAAGCCAGTTGCGGGCACTCAATCCGCGCCTGGTCTACGTCAGCGTCTCGGGCTTCGGCCAGACCGGGCCGCTGGCCCACCGGCCGGCCTACGACATCATCGTGCAGGCCATGAGCGGCCTCATGGAGGCCACGGGCGAGCCCGATGGCGCGCCCACCGTCGTGGGCGAGGCCGTCAGCGACGTGGTGGCCGGCCTGTTCGCCTCCTGGGCCACGCTGGCCGCGCTGCTGCAGGCCCGCGCCACCGGGCAGGGCCAGCAGGTGGACGTGGCCATGTTCGACACCACGCTGAGTTTTCTGGCCACCTCGGTGGCGCGCTACCTGTTCACGGGCCGGCCCGCGCGCCGCGTGGGCAACCGCCATCCGCTGTCGGCCCCCTTCGGCGTGTACCGCGCAGGCGATGGCCACTTCGCGCTGGCCGTGCTCAACAACAAGCTGTTCGCTGCCGCCCTGCAGGCCATGGAGCTGGGCAGCCTGGCCGGCGACCCGCGCTTTGCCAGCGACGAATCACGCTCGGCCCACGAACCCGCGCTGCGCGAGGCCATCGAGGCCTGGGCCGGCCGGCATGAAGTGGCGCAGGTGGTGGCCGCGCTGGATGCGGCCGGCGTGCCCGCCGCCCCCATCTGGAACATTGCCCAGGCGCTGGAGTCGCCCCAAAGCCAGGCGCGCGGCCTGCTCGGCGCGGTGCACGACGAGCGCCTGCCCGGCCTGCGCCTGCCCACCCAGCCCGTGCATTTCAGCGGCGCCGCACCCAACCGCGCCGAGCGCGCACCGGCCCTGGGCGAGCACACCGAGGCCCTGCTCTCGCAGTGGCTGGGCCGGGGCGCCGAAGCCATTGCCGCGCTGCGCGCATCCGGTGCCCTGGGCACCGCAGGCGCAGCCCCCTCTTCCCCATCACATTGAGCAACCGACATGAACTTCCAACGACTGGGCACCACCGCCGACGACCACGCCATTGCCGATGCCGTGGCCCGCTTTGCCGACGACGTACTCGCCCCGCTGGCGCAGCGCATGGACGAAGAGGCGCTGTCCGCCACCTGCCATGTGCCGGGCCTGTCGGCCCTGGGCGTGATGGGCATGAACCTGCCCGAGGCCCTGGGCGGCCCCGGCGTCACGCCCACGGCCATGCTGCTGTCCCTGGTGGCCATCTCGCGCGCCTGCGCGGCCACCTCGTCCATGATCGGCGCCCACTACCTGGGCACGGACGCCGTGCTCATCGGCGGCGACGACGCCCAGCGCCAGCAGTGGCTGCCGCGCTGCGCCAGCGGCCAATGGCTGGCGGCCTTTGCGCTGACCGAACCGCGCGGCGGCTCGCACCCGGCCGACATGCGCACGCGCGCCGTGCGCGATGGGGACGACTATCTGATCACGGGCGTCAAGCACTTCATCTCCAACGCCGCCGAGGCGCGCTTCATGGTCGTCTTCGCCAAGACCGACATGGAGGCCGGCGCGCGCGGCGTCAGCGCCTTCATCGTGCCGCGTGACCTGCCCGGCATCCAGGTCTCGGCGCCCGAAAAACTCATGGGCATCCGCGGCGGCCATGCCTTCGAGGTATCGCTGGACGGCGTGCGCGTGCCTGCCAGCCACCGGCTGGGCGCCGAGGGCACGGGCTTCAAGACGGCGATGAAGGTGCTGGACAACAGCCGCCTGGACGTGGCGGCCACCGCCCTGGGCGTGGCCGAGGCCGCCCTGGCCGCCGCCGCGCAATGGGCCAATCAGCGCCTGGTCGGCGGCGAGCCACTGGCCACGAAACAGGGCATCCAGTGGAAGCTGGCAGACATGAAGCTGCGGCTGGAGTCCTCATGGGCGCTGACCATGCAGGCCCTGGCCTTGCGCCAGGCAGGCCAGCCCTTCACCCAGCACTCGGCCATGGCCAAGCTGCATGCCTCGGAAATGGTGGGCTTCGTCACCGACGAGGCCCTGCAGATCCACGGCGGCTACGGCTACACGCGCGAAATGCCGCTGGAGCGCCTGGTGCGCGATGCGCGCATCCTGCGCATCTACGAAGGCTCGTCCGAAGTGCAGCGCAGCATCATTGCGCGTGGAGTGCTGGGCTAGCGGACGATGCGGATATCGCGAACCACGTCACCCGCAGCCAGCCAGCCGATGCCGCCATCGCCAGGCTGGCTGGCGACCACCGCGCAGGTACCCACGCCCAAAATGGTGACCTTGCCCACCCGACCGTCGGGGATGGCGCAGACATTCTTCGATGCCGGCAGCACCCCGTAGTGAACCGGCAATTCCGAACTGGCCACGGCCGGGGGATGCACATCAAAGCTGCCCTGGTCGAAGCGCTGCGCGCCTTGCTGGGGAAAGACGATCTTTTGTGTGGAAGTGGCTCGAAGGTCGCCCGCGATGCGGGAGACGAAGCCGTCTCGCCCGCCGCCCATAGTGCCTGTGGCGCCGGGAAGGTCGGTCCATGTGGTTCCACCCACCACGACACGGCCCATGGAGTCAATGGCCATTGCGTCGATCACCTCGCCTCCTCGCCCCAGATAGGTGCTGCGCCTGACGGTCAGATCCCCCCGTGTTGGCAGCGAAAAGCGCGCAACAAAGCCGGTAGCGCCCCGATCCGAACGCGACGGTTGCAAGCCCATATCGGCACCTTCAAGGTACCCTGGGTTTGAATTGGGGTGCCTTTCTGTCCAGCCCGTAACCACAATATCGTCGGGGTCATCATCCGTGTCACCTGCCGCAATGACCAGTGCGCTAGAGATTGTTTTGCCTGGACTTGCCAGAAAAATGCTGTTGGGCGCCGCTGTGAGACTGCCCGGTAAACGCGATACAACGACTTCCATATGCCCTTGAACATAAATTTCATGGTCGTGCTGGACACCACTGGCGCGACCCGGAAAATTGGGAGAGTTGGTTGTCGAGCTCACCACTATGTCGCCCGTGCGCGCATTGATGGCCAATGCATCAACCCAAGAACGGCTTCCCTCACCTCCTCCAAGATAGGTGCTTTGCACTATGCCCAAATCACTCGACAGGCGCGATATAAAGCCAGCCACGGTTTGGTCGCCAAATCGCTCCTGTTGCCCGCCCTGTGTCAAAGGGAAGTCGCTGGAGTTCGTGCTCCCCGCCACGAGCAACTCCCCCTTGCCCGCACGGCTGGTATCCAAGGCAATCGCCGTAACTCTGTCGTCTCCCTCTCCTCCGAGGTAGATACTGCGCTGCAGTACCAGATCGCCAGACAAGCGCGCGACAAAGCCATCCCCCCACCGACCACCACCGAAGCTGGATCCGCTCGCAGCCAGGGGAAAATCCGTGGAGTTCGTCTCCCCGGCAACCACCACGTCACCGTTGTCCGTGATCACCAGGGCGTAGACATCGTCACGGCCCGATCCTCCCAGATAGATGCTTCTGGACGCCGCAAGATCGCCTGACAAGCGCGCCACGAAGGTGTTGCGCCCGGGCGGCGCACTGCCCGTGGCGCCATGGAAGTCGGTGGAGTCTGTAACTCCCGCCACGAGGACATCTCCCGTCTTTGGATCAATGGCCAGCGCGTTGATGAGGTCCAGGGCATTGCCGCCCAGGTAAATGCTTTGCCTGATCGTCTTCAAGTCCGCCGACAGGCGAGACACGAAACCATCTTCATCTCCAAAACGCCCTCCACCTGCCACACCAGGAAAGCTGTACGACTTGGTCCACCCTGCCACGAGCACATCCCCCGTCTGCGGATCAATGGCCAGTGCATGGATGCCATCCCACCCATTGCCCCCCACATACGTACTGCGCAACAAGGGATCAATCACCAGCGGCAGCGATGCGTCATAGGCCCCCAGTGCAAAGCCGTAGCCATCGCCAGCCGCGTTGAGCGCATAGCGCACCGGCACATCGACACGCCCCTGTTGCGTCTGCTGGAAGGCCACGGGCGCCGTATAGGCCACGTCGCCATGCCCGGTTGCAGCGATCAGCTCACCCTCCTCGCCCAGGCGCAGGGACAGCGCACCACCGAGCTGCACCTGGATCTGCGCGGCATCGGCATGGGGCGCCACATGAAAGAGTTTCTCCACATTGCTGCCACGCGCTGCCAGCTCCACGTTGACGCCGGGCCATGCCTGGCCCAGTTGCACGTTGTGGTAGGTGGCGGCGTGGTAGCTGCGCGGGCCGGTGAAGTGGCGTACCTGTACCTGGGCGGCCTCCCCGCCCTGCGGCGCCAGCGGCTGCGCGCCGACCAGGGTTTCCGTCAGCCGCCAGCCGGGCTGGCGGGTAAGCTCGGCATCACGAGCCGGACCCGGACGCGCCCGGTCTGCACTGCCGTTCACGGGACCGGGCAGGCTGTAGACGATCTGGCCCTGCTGCGTCACAAAGACGGCCCCGGCGAAGGTCCTGGCCCTGAAGGCGACGGCCGGGTCGAACTGGCCGCCGTTGGCTTCGAAGGGCACGGCCAGACCCTGCAGGGCCTGGCTGACCTGCTGCATGGGCATGGGCACCGATGGCTCAGACACTGCCGCAGCCACCGCTCCCTGCCCGGTCCAGGTGAGCAACAGCCCAAGCCCTGCGGCCCATGGACCGTGAGCCCGCTTGCGCACTGATCGCACTGATTGATGTCGCTTCCACATATCCAGCCTCCCGTTTCGTTGCGAAAAAATGCAGCTTATGGAGTTTGTTTTTGGCTGGAAATCCGGCGACCACGCCGTCCTATCTCCTAGGAATAGTCTGTTGGACGCCGTTGAAAACCGTGCTACACAAGTCGCCTGTGAGCAGGAAATGCGCAGGGAGAATGGGCTGCCAGGCCTTCCCGAAACCCCATGACCCTCGCAGCCCTTGCCGGGGGAGCACAATTGCGGGTTCCGGCCCTTGTGGCCGGAACCGTTTTTTGGGCGCTTGCCCTGCATTCCCGCTTCGCCAACTCGCGGCACCGCCGCCCCTTCTCCGAAAGCCTCCGTTGTCCGCCGCGCATTCCGTCCTGCAAGCCGTGTTCGGCTACGAACAATTCCGCGGTCCGCAGGAGGCCATCGTCTCGCACGTGGTCGCCGGCGGCGATGCGCTGGTGCTCATGCCCACGGGCGGCGGCAAGAGCCTGTGCTACCAGGTGCCGGCCATCGTGCGCCAGCAGCAGGGCCACGGCGTGGCGGTGGTGGTGTCGCCGCTGATCGCGCTCATGCACGACCAGGTGGGCGCGCTGCACGAGGCCGGTGTCAGCGCCGCCTACCTGAACTCCACGCTGTCCTATGACGAGACGCAGGAAGTCGAATGGCGCCTGCAAAGCGGCGACATCACCTTGCTGTATGCCGCGCCCGAGCGCCTGAACACGCCGCGCTTCCTGGGCCTGCTCGACGACCTGCATGCCCAGGGCAAGCTGTCGCTGTTCGCCATCGACGAGGCGCACTGCGTGAGCCAGTGGGGCCATGACTTCCGGCCCGAGTACCGCGCGCTGAGCGTGCTGCACGAACGCTATGCGGGCGTGCCGCGCATCGCGCTCACGGCCACGGCCGATGCGCTGACGCGCGCCGACATCGTCGAGCGGCTGCAGCTGGAGAGCGCGCGGCACTTCGTCAGCAGCTTCGACCGCCCCAACATCCGCTACCGCATCGCCGAGAAGAAGGACGTCAGCAACCAGCTGCTGCGCTTCATCGAGCGCGAGCACGAGGGCGAGGCCGGCGTGGTCTATTGCCAGTCGCGCAAGCGCGTGGAGGAGCTGGCCCAGACGCTGAGCCAGGCCGGCGTGCCCGCCCTGCCCTACCACGCGGGCCTGCCCTTCGAGACGCGCCAGCTGCACCAGGACCGCTTCCTGCGCGAGGACGGCATCGTCATCGTCGCCACCATCGCCTTCGGCATGGGCATCAACAAGCCCGATGTGCGCTTCGTGGCCCACGTGGACATGCCCAAGAACATCGAGGGCTACTACCAGGAAACCGGCCGCGCAGGCCGCGACGGGCTGCCCGCCGACGCCTGGATGGCCTACGGCCTGTCCGACGTGGTCAACCAGCGCCGCATGATCGACGAAAGCCCGGCCGAGGACACCTTCAAGCAGGTCATGCGCGGCAAGCTCGATGCCCTGCTGGGCCTGGCCGAGGCCACGGACTGCCGCCGCGTGCGGCTGCTGGCCTACTTCGGCGAGCAGTACGGCCTGGGCGCACCGGGAGAAGACGCAGAGACGGACATTGAAGGCCGGCCGCTGCAGCGCGTGGCAAAGACCGCCTGCGGCAACTGCGACAACTGCCTGGAGCCCCCGGCCCTGTGGGATGGAACGGACGCCGCGCGCAAGCTGCTGTCCACCATCTACCGCGTGCACGAGGCCAGCCAGCTGACCTTTGGCGCGGGCCACATCATGGACGTGCTGCGCGGCAAGGACACCGAGAAGGTGCGCCAGTACGGGCACGAGAAGATCTCCACCTTCGGCCTGGGCAAGGACTACAGCGAGCCCCAGCTGCGCGGCGTGATGCGCCAGCTGCTGGCCACTGGCGCCCTGGGCCTGCACAAGATCACCAGCGAGAACAGCGGCCACAGCTTCGACACCCTGTGCCTGGCCGAAGGCTCGCGCGAAGTGCTGCGCGGCAATGTCCAGGTACAGCTGCGCGAGGCCGTCGCAGCGCCGCGCACGCGCACCTCCAAGCGCGCCACCCAGCCCAACGCTGCCGCCGCCAGCCTGGGGCCTGATGCCCAGGTGCGCTTCATCAACCTCAAGGCCTGGCGCGCCGAGGTCGCGCGCGAGCACAACCTGCCGGCCTATGTGATCTTCCACGACGCCACGCTGGCCGCCATTGCCGAGCGCAACCCGGCCTCGCTGGACGACCTGCAGGGCATCAGCGGCATGGGCGCCAAGAAGCTGGACGCCTATGGCGCCGAGGTGCTGCGGGTGGTGGCCACGGGCTGAGGCGCATAGCCCTCATGCACATCGCATGGGGCAGGGCTTCACCATGAGAAAAGGCCTGCACCTCCATGGCGTCAGGCCTTTTTCGTGAAACCGGAACCCCTTACTGCGCCAGCACCCTGAAGGTCAGCGTGTAGTTGTTGCCGTACTGCGGCGCGGCGGCGCCGGCGGGGGCGTCGGCGCGGTAGCGCACCAGGGCCAGGTAGATGCCGGACTTGGGCAGGGCGTAGGAGATGCGGCCCTCGCCATCGGTGGTCAGTGCATCCACGCTGTGCTGGCTGGCCAGGTCCATGGCCGAGCGGAAGATTTCCACCTTCTGCGCGGCCAGCGGCCTGCCGTCGTATTGCACGGTGAAGTCGAACTTCTCGCCCGCGAACAGGTCGGCCGGATGCGTTACGGGCACGATCTCCAGGCCCTTGCCTGAGGGCGCGAGCGCGGCCCGGCTGGGCTTGCCCACCGTGATGTAGGTCTCGGAGACCGACAGCGACTGGTAGTGGCTCAGCAGCCTGGCATCGGCCGGCGTGGGAGTGGCGGGATCACGCGCCGTCTCCACCTTGCCGTTGCGCTCCCACGAACGGAAGACGGCGCCCAGGCGCGGGCCGGTGCTCACGCGGTAGGTGCCTTTCTCGTCGGGCAATTGGTGCTCGGCCACGGTGCGGGTCTTGAACTGGCGCACATCGGCCATGGGCGTGACCGAGCCGTCGGGCGCCGTCACGGCGAAGCGCGTTTCGCCAAAAGCCACTTCGGGGATGAAGAACTTGTCGGCGAAGCTGGCGTCCACGCTGATGACGGCCCGGGGCGAAGCCTCGAAGCTGGTGGGCAGCAGGTAGGGCGTGTGGGCCTGGGCGGAGATGCACACGGCCGACAGCAGCGGCAGCCACCAGGCCAATCGCTTGGATGGGGTTTTGGCCATGTCCGCTCAGGGCTTCTTGACGTCGTTCTTGTCCACGACGCCATCGGCATTGACGTCGGCTTCCTTGAAGCTGCGTTCGGCGATGGCCATGTCTTCTTCCACGGTGTATTTGCCGTCGCGGTTCCTGTCCACGATGCCGAAGCGCACATGGGCCTGCTTCATGGACTGGGCATAGCGCTCGTCGGGCTGGCGGCCCGCGTACTGCTGCTTGAGGCGGGCCTCGAACTCGGCCACGTACTCCTTCTCGCTGAGCCAGCCGTCGCCATTGGTGTCGCCGGCCAGGAAGCGCTGCTTGCGCACGGTGTCGTACTCCTGGCGCGTGACCACGCCATCACGGTTGGCGTCGTAGCTGCCCATGAAGGCAGACTGGCCATGCCCGCCCGCAGGCTGGGCCGGGCCGCTGGCGGACGGTGCCGTGGGCGATGCGCAGGCGGTGAGCAGGGCCGCCAGGCCGGCAGCGGCCAGCATGCGGTGGGACAGAGAGAACTCGATCATGAAACGACTCCTGAAGTAGGCAGATACAGCGGCGGCTGCGATGGTGGTGGAGGCTTTCCGGCCGACACCGCCGCTGTAGGGAAGGCCGGCCGGCCCCTGGAGAAACTCCTCGGATCCGCGCCACGCGGCAAGTGAAGGTGGCGTGGATGCAATGGCATGGTGCGCAGGGTGCTCAGAACGCAACGTTCATGGACACGGCGAAGGTGCGGCCCGGGTTGCTCAGCAGCTCGATGTCGCGGCGGTCGCGCGCCACGCCGGGCTGCAGGCTGCGGGTGCTGGAATAGTCCCAGTAGCGCTTGTCGCCCAGGTTGTAGATGCCGGCGTTCAGGCGCACGTTCTTTGCGACCTGCCAGTAGCCGGCCAGGTCGAAGATGGCATGGCCGGGCACGCGGAACAGCTCGGTGGTCGGGTCGGTCAGGCCGGTGCCCGCGTTCAGGTAGCTGTCGCGGTTGGTGGCCACGGCCTGCTTGCCCGCGACGAAGGTGCCGGTCAGGTTCAGGCCCCATTGCCGGGCGGGTGCGTCATAGCCCACGCCGACGATGGCCTTGCGCGGCAGCACGCTGTCCAGCGGCACATCCTTGTCGCCTGCGTAGTAGGACTTGGAGGTGCCGCGGCTGATGCCCAGCGCCCAGGTGGAGTACAGGCCCCTGGCGGCGGGCATCCACTGGCCGTGGTCCAGGCGCGCGCTGGCCTCGAAGCCGTAGATCTTTGCGCTGTCGCGGTTCTCGGCCTGGTAGATGGTGCCGATGTGGGCGGGCACGTTGACGAACAGGTCGGGACGGCCCGCGCGCAGGTAGCGCGTGTAGGCGATGAAGTCGGAGTACCTGGTATAGAAGACCGAGCTGTTGAAGGTCACGCCCGGCGTGGGCGAACCCTTGAGGCCGAAGTCGAAGGCATTGCTGCTTTCCTCCTTCAGGTTGGGGTTGCCGACCAGGGCGTACTGGCCTGCCGCGTTGTAGTTGCTGGCCATGTTCCACGAGCCGAAGATCTCGCCGGCCGAGGGCTCTCGCCCGCTGCGCTTGAACTGGGCATAGGCGCTGAACGTGGGCGTGAGGTCATAGACCAGGGCGAGGCTGGGGCTGAGGATGGTGTTGCCGCGCGTGCCGCCGTAAATCTTTTCCACATCGGCGGCCGTGAGCACGCCCGAGACGAAGTTGTCCAGGTCGCGTGTCTTGATCTCCACGCGGTCCACGCGCAGCGCGGGAATCAGCGCCAGGCGGCGGCCGCCGGCCTGGAAGCTGATCTCGTCCTGCAGGAAGGCGCCGTAGCGGCGGGTGGTGGTGTCGGGCTGGGGCTTCATAACGGGCGTGCCGGTAGCGAAAACGTTCCACGGCCGCTCCGTGTCCTGTGTCGATGCATTGACGCCAAAGCTCAGGCGGTGGCGGTCGATGCGCTTGTCGCCCGTGCTCGAGAAACCCCAGGTGCGCGTCTCGTTGCCCGAGACGTTGTGCACCTTGGCGCCCGTGGCCAGCGTGGTGGTGTCGGTGACGTCGTTGGTGTCCGTGTTCTGGAAGTACAGCCGCGTGTCCAGCTGGTCCACCCAGGCGCCGGCCGGTGTCCACAGGTGCTGCAGCTGCAGCGTGTTGCGGCTGGTGTCGCTGTTCTGGCGCGAGCTTTCGGTGATGCTGGTGTTGGTGGTGTCCCAGCCGTGGAAGGAGGTGTCGTTCTTGCGGCGGTACAGGTCGGCCGACAGCACCAGGCGGTGGGCCGGGTTGATGCGCAGGCCGCCCTTGAGCAGCAGGGCGTTGGAGTTCCAGTCGTCGGGATAGCTGTTGACGATGGCGCTGTGGTTGCGCGTCTCGTGGCCGTCGCGGCGCGAGTAGGCGATCAGGCCGTCGAGGTCGCCCGAGCGGCCAGCGGCCGTGAAGCTCTCGTTCCAGGAGCGGTCGGCCGTGTCGTGGCCGATCTTGCCGCCCAGGTAGGAGGTCTTGCCGCCCACCAGGTAGTCCTCGGCGGACTTGGTGCGAAAGCCCACCGAGCCGCCGATGCCACCGGCCGCGCGCCGCGCCGTGGTGGTGCCGGAGAGGATGTCCACGGCCGAGAACATCTCGGGGTCGATGAAGTCGCGGCCCACGCCGAAGGTGTTGGCACCGACACGGCTCACATAGGGGCGCGTGGTGGCGTCGGGCATCTCGACGCCGTCCACATCCATGCCGATGCGGTTGCCCTCGATGCCGCGGATGTTGTAGCCCGTGGTGCCCGAGCGGTCGAAGCTGCTGCGGTTGCGGCTGGTGCCCGAGGCCGTGCCGGGCGCTGAGACCAGGGGCTGGTAGCGCACCACGTCGGCCATGCTGCCGGCCTGCTCCAGCGCCGGGCCGCTGACGGTGGTGGAGGCGCCCGGGGTTCGCTGCGCGGGCTCGGCCGTGTCGACCACGTCGACCTGGGCCAGTGCCTTGGTGGGTGCCTGCGCCATCAGCCGGGCCTCATCGTCCAGGGCCCGAGGCCGGGGCTGGGCCCAGGCGCCGGACGTGGCCAGACCGATCACGGCGGCCTGCACGGCCACGGCCAGCAGGCTGGGCCGCAAGGCCGGCGCAGCGCAGGGATTCCAGAAAAGGGAGACAGGGGCGCAGGAGCGTGAAGATGGAGCCATGGCAGGAATCGGGGAACGAGGGTTGCTGGCTAGCTGCCGACCTCTTCGCGGAGTGCTCTTGCGAGACCATTGATTCCCCCGGGTGTGATTTCTTCCTGCTGGCTTTCCGCGATTCTCCCATCAATTGATAATGATTATCATTTGTTTTGTATCATTTACGTCACAGGGGCAGATCACGGTCCCGCGCGGACCTCCTCCACAAACCCCACACAAAGACTCGACAGCGCAGCAAGATTGCCCGCTCACACTGCGGCGGCTGAATATCTGGAGCCCTTTGCTGTGACCAATAACGCCCAACTCCTGGCCGACGAAGCCAAGTACTGCTCGTTCGGGGATACCGTCCACTACGTCAATCCCCCCAAGATCTTTTCGGGCTGCGAAGGCAGCTACATGTACGACGAGGCCGGCACGCCCTACCTCGATCTGCAGATGTGGTATTCGGCCGTGAACTTCGGCTACAAGAACAAGCGCCTCGAGCAGAAGATGATCGAGCAGCTGCAGACCCTGCCCCAGGTCGCCAGCCAGTACCTGCACCCCACCAAGATCGAGCTGGCCAAGTTCATCGCCCAGGATGCGGAGCGCAAGTGGGGCCATGCCGGCCGCGTGCACTTCAACGTGGGCGGCGCCCAGGCCATCGAGGACTCGCTCAAGGTCGTGCGCAATGCCAGCGGCGGCAAGAGCCTGATGTTCGCCTTCGAGGGCGGCTACCACGGCCGCACGCTGGGCGCCTCCAGCATCACCTCCAGCTACCGCTACCGCCGCCGCTACGGCCACTTCGGCGACCGCGCGCAGTTCATCCCCTTCCCCTACCCGTTCCGCCGCCCCAAGGGCATGACGTCGGAGGAATACGCGGACTCCATCGTCCGGGAGTTCGCGCGCAAGTTCGAGAACGAATACCACGCCATCTGGGACCCCAAGACCAACCAGTGCGAGTACGCGGCCTTCTACGTGGAGCCCATCCAGGGCACGGGCGGCTACGTCGTGCCGCCGCCCAACTTCTTCAAGGGCCTCAAGAAGGTGCTGGACGACCACGGCGTGCTGATGGTGGTCGATGAAATCCAGATGGGCTTCTGGCGCACCGGCACGCTGTGGTCGGTGGAGAACTTCGGCGTCAAGCCCGACGTGCTGGTCTTCGCCAAGGCGCTGACCAACGGCCTCAACGCCCTGTCGGGCCTGTGGGCGCGCGAGGAGCTGATCAACCCCACCATCTTCCCGCCGGGATCGACGCACTCCACCTTCGCCTCCAACCCGCTGGGCACGGCCCTGGGCCTGGAAGTCATGAAGATGACCCACGAGATGGACTTCGGCCGCCAGGTGCGCGAATCGGGCGCCTACTTCCTCGAAGGCCTCAAGGAGCTGCAAAGGCGCCACAAGGAAATCGGCGATGTGGACGGCCTGGGCCTGGCGCTGCGCGCCGAGATCTGCACCGAGGACGGCTTCACGCCCAACAAGGCGCTGCTGGACAAGATGGTGGACATCGGACTCGAAGGCGGCCTGGAATACAAGGGCAGCAAGCGCGGCCTGGTGCTGGACGTGGGCGGCTACTACAAGAACGTGATCACCTTCGCGCCCTCGCTGATGATCTCGCGCCCCGAGATCGACGAGGCCATGGTCCTGCTGGACCAGTTGCTCACGAAAGCCAAGGCGGCCTGAAGGCGCGATGCCCGCAGAGCGCCTGCACAACCAGCTCGAACCCCCAGGCCTGCTCGCGCAGTTCGCAGCCCATCCTCCCGAGGGCTTCGCACTGCTGCAGGACTGGCCGGCGCCGGCCTTCACGGCGCCCTTCGATCTTCTGACCACGGCGGACGACGCGCTCAAGGCGCGTCTTTTGTCGTTGCCCGGTGGCGGCTGGCTGTCGCGCCGGCTGCGCCTGTCCACCGATTTCGTGGGCACCACGGTCAGCGAGTACGCCGTGCTGCCCATGGGCATCCCTGCCGCCCAGCAGGCTGCCGCGCTGCGTGCGCGCGCAGGCCGGCGCATGCTGACCATCGTCAAGGACCTGCCCCAGGATTCCCCGCTGCTGCCGGACGCCGACAACGCCCATGCACGGGCGCTGGCGCAGGCCCTGGCCGATGCGGGCTTCTTCCTGGTCGAAGGCCAGGCCCTGGCACATGTGCCCATCGACTTCTCCAGCCTGGACGAGTACCTTGCGCGCCTGTCCAGGAGCCGCCGCCAGAACCTGCGCCGCAAGCTCAAAAGCCGCGCGCAGCTGCAGGTGCAGCGCATTCCCACGGGCGCGGCCTTTGCCGATGACGCCTGCGTCGATGCCTACTACGCGCTGTTCGATGCGGTGTATGCGCAAAGCGAGATCCACTTCGACAGGCTCACGCGCGATTTCTTCGCGGCCGTGCTGCGCGATGCAGGCAACGGCGGCCTCGTCTTCGAGTACCGCGCGCTGCAGGACGACGGCGCGCCCGGCGCGCTGCTGGGCTGGAACCTGTGCTTCGAGCACGGCGGCAAGCTGATCGACAAGTACATCGGCCTGTCCTACCCGGCCGCACGCGAGGCCAACCTCTACTTCGTGAGCTGGATGGTCAACCTCGAATACGCCATCGAACGCGGCCTGAGCCACTACGTGGCCGGCTGGACCGATCCCGAGGTCAAGGCCCAGCTGGGCGCCAGCTTCACCTTCACGCAGCATGCGGTCTTCATCCGCAACCCGCTGCTGCGCGCACTGGGCCGGCGCTTTGCCGGCCACTTCGAAAGCGATCGCCAATGGAGCGAACAGAACTGAATGCCCAGCCGGTCGTGCTGGATGTGGATGGCTCGGTGGGTTCCTTGCCCGGCGAGCTGCGCCTGCCGCTGCAGCACTGGCAGGAGCAGGTGCGCTTCGGCTGCGGCCTGCGGCGCTTCGCGCGGTTCCGCGCGGCGCTCGATGCACAGCTGCCCGCCGCGCATGGCACGGCCCTCATGGGCAGCGGCGACTTCCACCATCTGAGCTGGCCGCTGATCGAGCGCTGCATCGCGGCGCGGGCCCTGTCCTCAGGCCGGCCGCTGCGCGTGGTCGTGCTGGACAACCACCCCGACAACATGCGCTTTCCCTGGGGCGTGCACTGCGGCTCCTGGGTGCGCCGCGTGGCCCTGCATCCGGCCGTCTCGCATGTGCACGTGGCCGGCATCACCTCCGGCGACATTGGCCGCGCGCACGCCTGGGAGAACTACCTCACGCCGCTGCGCGCCGGCCGCCTGAGCTACTGGAGCGCGGGCGTGGACACGGGCTGGGCGCGCCGCCTGGGCGTGGACTCGGCCTTTCGCAGCTTTGCCAGCGTGGCCGAGCTGTCGCGCACGCTGGCGCGCATGCTGCGCGAGCAGGCCCAGCCCACCTACCTGAGCATCGACAAGGACGTGTTCGCGCCCGAGGTGGTGCGCACCAACTGGGACCAGGGCCGCATGCTGGAGAGCGAAGCCATGGACATCATTGGCGCGCTGTCCGGCCAGATCGTGGGCAGCGACATCACGGGCGATGTGTCTTCCTGGCGCTACGCGACCTGGTGGAAGCGCTGGATGAGCGCGGGTGACGGCCAGGACACGCAGATCGGCGCGCAGACGCTGGCCACCTGGCAACTGGGCCAGCATGCGTTCAACGAGCGCCTGGTGGAGCGTCTGCAGCAGGCCGGCTGAGGCCCCACCGGGGCTGCGGCGACCGGGGCTGCGAGGTCAGGCGGCGGCCTGCTTCGTGGCGCTTTCCAGCACCTGGACCAGATCGCCAAAGCGCGCGTCGTCGAACCACAGGCTGTTGCCCACGGCCACCAGGCGCTGCGCCCAGTCGCGCCCCTGGTCCACCACGTCCTGGCGTGCCAGGCCCAGCACATGGTCGTAGCGGCCATAGTCGGGCAGCACATGCACGAAGGGCAGCGACAAACCCCAGCCCCGCCCCCATTGCGCGCGCAGCAGCGCATCGCGCGTGGCGGCATCGCGCAGGCGCAGCAGCAGCACGGGCCAGACGCCTTGCGCGCCCGGCACGGTGTCGCCCACCACCTCGATGCCATCGATGGCCGACAGCCAGGCGCCGCGCTCACGCGCCTGGCGCTGCAGTTGCTGCTGGAAGTCCGCCAGCCGCGCCAGTGCGCGCCGGCCCACGCGGCGGCGCCAGGTGCCCAGTTCATGGCGGGCAATGGCGTCGTCGAAATCATCGCCGGCGGCCTGCACCCAGTCGCTGCGCGACAGCGCATCGCGCAGGGGGCGGCCATAGGCCAGGTCCAGCCCGGCGGGGCGGTACAGCGCCGCATAGCCCAGCAGCTCCAGGCTGCGGCGCAACTCCCAGCCCCGGTCCTGGCGCACGCTGGCTGCATGTGTCTCGCGCAGTGCCTCGCGCAGCGCGGGGTCGCGCGCCAGCAGCACGCCGCCCTCGAAGGTGGTCAGGCCCTTGCCCACGGCCAGGCTGTAGAAGCCCACATCGCCCTGCCAGCCCACGGGCTCGCCGCGCAGGCGTGCGCCCAGGGCCTGGGCCGCGTCCTCCACCACCCAGGCGCCCACGGCGCGCGCGCAGTCCACGGCCGTGGCCACGTCGGCCACGCGGCCGCACAGATGCGTGGGCAGCACGGCCAGGGTGCGTTCGCTGCACAGGGCGCGCAGGCGCGTGGGGTCCATGTCCAGCGTGTCGGGATGCAGATCGCACAGGCGCAGTTGCAGGCCGCAGTGCGCCACGGCCAGGGCCACCAGCGGGCAGGTATAGGCGGGGGCGATGACTTCGCTGCGGCCCGGCGCCAGGCGGCGCAGGGTCTGCAGCGCCACCATCAGCGCCGAGGTGCCAGAGCATTCAAGCTGCACGGCGGGCACGCCCAGCCACTGTGCCAGCGCCGTCGCCAGGTCCGCGTCGCCCCAGGGCAGCAGGTCGGCCGCGCGCAGCGGCAGGCCTGCCGTGGGCGGCAGCATGCGTTCAGCCATGGCGCGTGCCGTGCTCGGCCGATGCCGCCAGATGCGCGGCGCCCGCGCTGGCCGAGCCCGCGCCCGGATTGCCGCCCGCATGGCCCGGCGTGTCGTCGTCTGCGCCGGGCCCCTCGGCCTCCTGCGTCTCGCTGACCGCCAGGCAGGCGATGCCGGCCACGATGAACAGGCAGCCGATGATCTGGGGCATGCCTATGCGCTCGTCGAACAGCCAGTACGACAGCGCCAGCACGGAAAGAATCTCCAGATGCGATGCCGCAAAGGCCGGGCCGATGGGCGCGCGCTTGAGCAAGGTCATCCACGAGAAAAAGGCGCCGATGTAGCCCACGAAGGCGCCATAGATCCAGGGCTGGCCGAACACGCGCGCCAGCCAGTCCACCGAGAACTCCAGCGGCAGCGCCGCATTGCCGGCCTGCTTGAAGCTCAGCTGGGCCAGCGTGTCGAAGGCCATGAGCACCAGAAAGCCAATGAAATAGAAACGTTTCATCTCAGTTATTCACGGGGCTGCGCGCCGCCCGCATCGTATGAAACTGGCGATCCCCAAAGCCAGGGACACCGAGGAAGGGCCGCCCCGCACCGAGGGTGTCGTCCCCCTCCCGCGAAGCGAGAGAGGGCGCCGTGCACACGGGGGAAGGCGCGAAGCGACTCAGGGGGTGCTGTTTCATCTCAATGCAGGCCCACGATGGCGACGCCTATGGACACCAGAACGATGCCTGCCACGCGCATGGGTGCCAGCTTCTCGGCAAACAGCAGCCGGCCCGCGATCATGATGGCCACGATGTTGATGGAGCCCAGCAGCACGCCCTCGGACAGCGGCACCAGCGAGAGAAAGGCCAGCCACAGCACGAACTCGGCCACATAGCAGCCCACGCCCAGCCACAGCCAGGGCCTGGAGGCCATGAAGCGCCAGCGCGCCAGGCCGTCGAGGTCACCGGGCTGGCTGGCAGCGGCCTTGAAGGCCAGCTGGCCGCCGCTGTCCACCAGCACGTTCAGCACCCACAGCGTGATGACCAGCGGCGAGAGATCACTGCCCATGCGGCGCAGCCTCCACAGCCCGGCCTTCGCGGGGGGCGGCGCCGCTGGCGATGCGCGCCACGAACTCGGTGGTGCGCGCGATCACGGTGCGGCGGTCGCGGTCGATGGTGACCATGTGGTAGCTGTTGTCCAGCAGCACCAGCTCGACATGGGCCTGGCTGGCGCCGTGCACGATGTCGTGGGCGTTGGCCACCGACGAGATGTCGTCGTTGCGCGCATGGATGACCAGGCAGGGCGAGCGCAGCTGGGGCAGGCGCGCCAGCACATGGGCCGAGAGGCGGCGCAGCTCGATGATGGACCACCAGGGATTGCCCGGCAGGCCGGCCGCCGCGCTGTCGCCCGAATGCATCTGCTCGACCACGCGCGCGCGCAGGGCCTCGTCCTTGATGCCGTAGGGCGGCTGCTCCATGAACACGCTGCGGCGGCCAATGCCCAGCGCGCGGAACAGCGGCAGCAAAAAGGCCAGGCGCGTGTAGAAGGGGATGCTCCAGCCGTCGTAGCGGAAGGTGGTGGACAGGGCGCAGACGCCGTCCACCTTGTCGGGATGACGCTGGGCCACGGCCAGCGAGAGCACGGCGCCCATGGACAGGCCGCCGACCACCACATGGTCCACATGCTGCGACAGCCGCTGCAGGCCGCCTTCCACGCTGGCCAGCCAGTCGGTCCAGCGCGTGTCCACGAGATCTTCCATGCTGCCGCAATGGCCGGCCAGCTGGACCGCATAGACGGTGAAGCCCTGCTTGTTCAGCCCCTTGGCCAGCAGGCGCATCTCGGCCGGCGTGCCCGTGAGCCCGTGCACCAGCAGCACGCCGGTGCGCGCGGCAGCGCCCGTGCCGGGCATGACGAATTCATGCTCGGTCACGCAGACGCTGTCCAGCCCCGTGGCAGGCTCGCTGCGCTGAACCAAGGAGAGCCCATCACTCAAATTCATGTCAATTTTCCATGACGCTGCGCGTCGCCCTCTGTCCATGAAACTGGCGTGCCCCGAAGCCAGAGACACCAAGGAAGGGCCTTGGCCGGCCGCGCCGCCCCGCACCGAAGGTATCGTCCCCGTTGGGGGGCGCCGTGCAACGGGAAGGCGCGAAGCGACTCAGGGGGTGGTATGTCATGCCAGCGCCTCCAGGCCCAGGACGACCTTGTCGAGCAAGGCCGTGGCCTGCTCGAAATGCTCGAAGGGCGCATGGGCGATGCCCCGGCTTTCGCAGTGGGCGATGAGCTTGTACTTGGCCAGCACGAAGTCGGCGCGGCCCGAGACGCAGAAGTCCGAGGTGCTGTCGCCCACATAGAGCACGCGGCCATGCTGGGCCTGCTGCTCGGCCAGGCGCTCGCACTTGCAGTTGCCGCTGGCGCGCGCGCACTGCGCGCTGGCCCAGGGCGAGTCCAGGCGCCAGCTGCGCTCGCCGGTCGGCACCAGACGGTTGGCGATGACCTGCAGATGGCCCAGGCCATGGCGCTCCAGCACATGGCGTATGGCGTAGTCGATGCCGTCGCTGACCACCTGCACCACCATGCCGTGGGCCTGGGCGGCCGCCACGAAGCCGGCGAAGCCGGGATCGATCTCGATGGTGTCCAGGTGGGCGCGCAGCTCGGCCTCGTCCATGTCCAGCAGCGCGACCTGGCCCTTCATGCATTCGCGCGAGCCGATCTCGCCGCGCTCCCAGGCGTCTTCCAGCTCCTGCCAGCCGGGCTTGCCGAAGCGGTTGAGCAGGGTGTCGGTCACGTCCAGCAGGCTGATCGTGCCGTCGAAATCGCTTTGCACCATCCAGCCGGGCGCGGCGGTGTCCAGATACAGGGGAATGCGCTTATTCATGGAACTGCACCCTTACGTTTTGGCCCACGCGCACGGCGGCGGCGGGAGCTTGCTCGAAGACCAGCACACATTCGATGACACGCACCGGCCCGCGCTGCTGGTCGTCCTGCAGCCGCGCCGTGCCATAGACGGGGCTGATGCGCAGCACGCGTGCCGAAGGCAGCTGCTGCTGTGCGGCGCCATCGGCATCCAGCGTCACCGTGGCACGCATGCCTTCGCGCACGGCGGCGGCGAAGCTTTCGTTGATTTCGGCGCGCACCTGCAGCGGGCGCTGCGGCAGCAGCACCACGGCCGGCGTGCCGGGCACGGCCTGGCTGCCCGCGTGGGTGGCCAGGCGCACCACGGTGCCGGCCTCGGGCGCGCGCAGTTCCTGGCGCTTGTGCTGGGCGCGCAATTGTTCGAGCTTGCGCTGTGCCACCTGGGCCTCGGCCGCGGCCACGTCGATCTCGGCCTGGGCATCGCGCAGCGCCTGCGCGGCCTCGTCCACGTTCTGCGCATCGGCGGCGCCTTCGCGCGCTGCGGCCTGCCAGCGCGCCAGGGTCTGCTTGAGCTGGGGCAGGCGCGCGGCGCGTGCCTTCTGGCGGGCCTTGGCCAGCTGGGCCTCGGACTCGGCCACGGCCAGGTCGGCCTGGCCCGTCTCGTCGGCCAGCCTCAGCAGCAGCTGGCCGCGCTGCACGGACTGGCCTTCCTTGACGGACAGCTGCTGCACCACGCCGGCCACGGCGGGCGACAGGTCCAGCAGCCCGCCTTCCACCTCGATCTTGCCGCGCGCCACGGCCACTGCCGCCGGGCCGTTTTGCTGCGCCCTGGAGCTGGCCTGGCCCGCATTGGCGGGCGCATCGTGCGAAGGACCGCAGCCCGCCAGCAGCGCGGCGGCGGCCAGCGCCGCAGCCAGTCCGGCAGTGGAAGCGGCAAGGCCGCTCAGGGGGTGCTTCATTGTTTTTCCTTCAACGGGGAGGTCTGGCGCCAGTCGCTGCGGATGGCGCCGTCCTCCATGCCGAGCACGCGGTCGGCATGGCGCACCAGGCGCGGGTCATGGCTCACGCACAGCACGGTCGTGCCATGGTTGCGCGCCGCGCGGTGCAGGATGTCGATGACGCGCTGGCCGCTTTCGGCATCCAGCGCACTCGTGGGTTCGTCGGCGAACAGCAGCTGCGGCGCCTTGGCCATGGCGCGCGCAATGGCCACGCGCTGCTTTTCGCCGCCCGACAGTTCGGCCGGGCGCATGTGGGCGCGGTGGGACAGGCCGACCTCGTCCAGCGCCTGCTGCGCGCGGCGCAGGGCCTCGTCGCTGCGCAGGCCCATGTAGCCCAGGGGCAACTGCACCTGCTCGATGGCCGTCAGTGCCGGGAACAGGTTGAAGCCCTGGAAGACGAAGCCCGTGTGGCGCAGGCGAAACTTCTCCAGCGCCCGCGTGCCCAGCTTGCCCAGGTCCTCGCCCAGCGCCATGGCGTAGCCGCTGTCCGGCGCCTGCAGGCCCGACATCAGCGACAGCAGGGTGCTCTTGCCGCAGCCCGATGGGCCAGAGATCAGGCTCAGTTCGCCCGCGTACAGCGATACCGACAGGCCCTGCAGCACCTGCACGCTGACCATGCCCGACAGGAAGGACTTGCACAGCCGCACGGCCTCCAGGCTGGGCGCCGTGCGAGGCACCGCCGTGGGCGCGGGGGAAGAGGCATTCATCACGTTCATGGTGTCTGGAAGTCTTCAGCGCAGCAGCGTGGCCGGGTCGGCGCGCAGCAGGCTGCGCATGGCGCCCAGGCCCGACAGCAGGGACAGCACGGCCACCAGCACGGCACAGGCCAGCACGGCCGATGCGTTCAGCGCCACGGGCACGCGGTAGGCCGTGGCCACGGCCAGCAGCACGGCGCTGGCCAGCGCGGCCATCACGAAGCCCAGGCCGCCGATCCAGCAGGCCTGCTCCACCACCACGCGGCCCAGGGCCGCGCGGCTCACGCCCAGCGCGTTGAGCACGGCGTACTCGCGCGACGAGGCAGCCACCACAGCCTTGAGCGACTGGCTGGTGACCACCGAGCCCACCAGGCAGACGATGACGGCCATGAACAGCACGCCCGCGCCGGCGCCCGTGTCGAACATCCAGTAGCGCTGCGAGCGCCGCGCGAATTCCTTGGCTGTCCATGCCTCGTAGGGGCCGAAGCTGGGCGTGGACTGGTTCAGGCGCTGCTGGACGGCCTTGGCCGAGGCGCCGGGGCGCACGCGCGCCACGAAGTAGGTGCTGCCCTGGCCCGGGTCACCGGCAATCTCGCGCGCCGTGGCCAGCGAGGCCAGCACGTTCACGCCGCCCAGGCCGCGCAGCCCGTCCACGGCGGCCACCACCTGCACGCGGTGGTTGTTGACCCAGGCCACGCCGCCCTCGCTGGCGCCCAGCGTCTGCAGGTCGGCCCGGTCCACGATCACGGCGCCGGGTTCGCGCAGGCGCTGCCGCTGCCAGGGCTGGAGCACGCGGGAAAACAGCATGGAGGCATCATCGGTGGCAATGCCGGACAGGTAGACCGACACGCCGCCGCCGTGTTCGCTGGCCGCGCCGCCGGCCGGCGTGCTGGAGCGCCAGTCGCCATCGACCCAGACGTAGGGCTCGACGGCAGTGATGTCCGGGTCCATGCGCAGGCGCATGTCCACGTCGCGGCCGATGGTGCGGCCGAAATTCACGCTCTGCGTGCCCGGGTAGCCGATCCACAGATCGGCCGAGGACGCCGTCACATACAGCGCGGCCGATCCGAAGATGCCCAGCACCAGCGCGGCCTGCATGGCCAGCAGCACGCCGGAGAAGCCCACCGCGAAGACGGAGGGAATGAACCGGCGCCACTCGTGCACCAGCGTCTTGCGCGCCAGCGCGATCATGAGGATGCCCCCTGAGCCACGGGCGCAGGGCCGTTGCCGGAATCGTCCTCCGGCCTGTCCTCGGCAGGCAGCGGCGCGCCGCCCAGGGCCTTGTACAGCGCCACATAGGCCAGGGCATGGGCGGCCAGGGCGGTGGTCTGCTCGCTGCGCGCCTGCAATGCGGCGCGCCGGGACGCCAGACCACCGAACTCGCTGTCCAGGCCCAGCTTCTGGCGCTGGTGCTGCACGCGTTCGCGCTCGGCCAGCACCTGCTGCGAGTCCTGCAGCGCGGCGATGCGCTGGCGCTGGGCACCGATGGCGGCCAGGGCGGATTCGACCTCGGCCACGCCGTCCAGCACGCTCTGGCGGTAGCCCTGGATGGCAGCCTGCAGCGCCAGCTCGCTGGCATCGGCCTGCGAGCGGCGGCGGCCCCAGTCGAACAGGGGAATGTCGATCTGCGGCCCGAAGGTGGGCGCGTTGTCCTGCGTCGTGCGCAGGTTCTGGGTGATGTTGAACGAATACAGCAGCGAGCCGCCGATCACGAAGCGCGGGTACAGCGCCGCTTGCGCAATGCCCTGCTCGGCTGCGGCGCGTTCCACGCCGGCCTGCGCCACCTGGATGTCGGGGCGCGTGCGCAGCAGGTCGGCCGGAAGGACCGCCACGCCCAGCGCCTGCGGGCCGGGCAGCGGCGCTGTCGCATCGGCCTGCAGCCATTGCGCATCGGGCCGCGTGCGGCCCAGCAGTGCGGCCAGCATGTGGGCGCTGCGGGCCTGGGTTTCACGCAGGCCCGCACGCAGGGCAGCGCTCTGGCCGGCCTGCAGCTGCAGCTGGCGCACGGCCTCGGCCGTGCCCAGGCGCTGCTGCTGGCGCACCTGGGCCAGTTGCAGGGCACGCGCATCCAGCTGCGCCTGCTCGTCGATCAGGGCCAGCTGGCGCTGGGCCATGCGGATGTCCAGGTAGCGGTGCACCACGTCGGCCACCAGGGCCACGCGCGCTGCCTGCAGGCGGCCCCGTGCATCGAGCACGGCAGCTGCGGCATTGCGCTCGCCGGCCTCGCGGGCGCCGAACAGGCCCAGGTCCCAGCTCACGTCGATGCTGGCGTGGAAATACGAGTCGATGGCTGCGATGTCCTGCAGCGTGCGCGCACCGGCCGTGAACACGGGCCGGAAGGCAGCGCCGGCCGTGCCCGCCAGCAGCCGCTGCTGGCGCAGGCGCGACTGGGCCTGGGACAGATCGAGGTTGGCGGCCAGCGCCTCCTCGACCAGGGTGTTGAGGGATTCATCGCCCCAGGCCTTCCACCAGCCCTGCAGGTCGGGTGCGGCGGCCGAGCCAGGTGCACCCGGCGCGGCGGCGGGCAGGGGCTGTGTCCACTGCGCAGGCACCGAGCCGTCGAGCTGTGCCGGGGGCGGCGATGAGCAGCCGGCCAGCGCCAGGGCGGCGCCCAGGCACAGGCTGGAGAGGCGTTGCGTCGCGGCGGCGTGGTTCACGGGATGGACAGGCGGGAGGGGATGATCGAGGGGGAGGACCGGGAAAACGAGGCCAGGGAACCATGTCCCCGGATAGCCATTGGACGCGGCCAAGCTTGCGCGAGGTTGCAGGCTTTATGGAGGAAACATGGAGAACGCGGCGCCGTGCGCAAGCCTCTCTTGCCCATCCCGGGCGGGAGCCAGTCGCGGACCGCGCCAGATTACCGCGGACTCGGATGATTCCGAGTTTATTTTCAGAACACTCCGATTCCAATGCCGCATACAGGTCGGTATATTGACCGGATATCGCGCCCGGTGCCGCCTGTCCCAAGGACATTGATCCATATCTTCCTGGCTGGAGTCCACAGCATGCCTTTCACAGCCATCTTGCGCCATGCATTGGCCATGCCGCTCCTCTTGATTTTCTTCATGGCCCCTATTTCATCCTGGGCGCGTTGCTCCTCCCAGGGCTGGAATGCCCAGTTTCCGGGTTCGGCCAACACCCCCACCATCGTCAACGAAAATTATCCGATTGGCAGCGTTGTCTATTCCAGGGCAATGGCTTTGCAAAATACCGGGGCCGGCAGCTACCACATTTCTTGCGACAATGATTTTTATTACATAGAAGGCATTGGAACGGAAAGCGGTGGAATATATTCCACCTCCATTCCCAACCTGGGCATGAGAATCACGTGGGAAAGAGCCGCGCCTTATTCAGGGTCCATGCTGAAACAGGGCATATTCCATTCACTGCCAAGCAACAACATGACCATCGAGCTCGTGAAAACCGGGGAACTCACATCTGGCGGTTTCCTGAATGGCAGCTTCGCACGAATCTACTCTGGGACCAGCAATGCCCGTGACTTGCTGGCCACGGTATTCTTTTCGAGTGGCATCACCGTCAACGTCAGCAGCCGCCCCAGGCCGCCGACCTGCCGGGTGTCCACGGGCAAGATCGACGTGGCCATGGCCCCCGCCCCGTTCGCCGATTTCAAGGGAATCGGGACCGTCACGGCAGCCAAGGACTTCAGCATCGAGTTGACCTGCGCGGGAGGCGAAGCCAATACACGCCTGACCGCCTTCATCACGCTGACGGACGCCACCCAGGCGACCAACCGATCGAGCACGCTGACGCTGGCCCAAAACTCCAAGGCCCGGGGTGTCGGCATACAGGTACTGAGAAACAACGTGCCCGTGAGCTTCGGCCCCGACTCCGGCAGCCTGGGCAATGCCAACCAATGGAATGCGGGCCAGGTCGCACAGGGGCAGAACAGCCTGAAGATTCCGCTGAGCGCGCGCCTGGTGCAGACAGCCGGCAGCGTGACACCTGGCGTGGCCTATGGCAGGGCGACCTTCACGATGAGCTACCAATAGCCGCTGATGGGACTGCAGGAAATGAACAGCGCCAGCCTTGCGCGCGATTGCAGACTTCGTGGAGCCAATATGGAGGGCTGCGGCTCGCAGGGCATCGCACCATAATGTGCGCTTGGCCCTGCCAGCTTTCCCATGAACTCCACAGCACAGCCAACGGCAACCACCCCCCTCGTGCTCGTCGTCGAAGACGAGCCCGCCATCGCCAGCATCCTGACGGCCTATCTCGAGCGGGACGGGCTGCGTTCGCGCATGGCCTCGGACGGGCAGGAGGCGCTGCAGCTGTTCCGCCAGCTGCGGCCCGACCTGGTGCTGCTGGACATCCACCTGCCCGGCATGGATGGCATCGACGTGCTGCGCGCCATCCGCGATGACAGCCAGACGCCCGTGATCATGGTCACGGCCCTGGCCGACGATGTGGACAAGCTGCTGGCCCTGCGCCTGGGCGCCGACGACTACGTGGTCAAGCCCTTCAATCCGCCCGAGGTCGTGGCCCGCGTGCGCGCCGTGCTGCGACGCACCCAGGCGCGCAAGAACCCGGCGCCCGCGCCCATCCGCGTGGGCCCCATCGAGATCGATACCGAGGCGCACAGCGCCGTGGTCTACGACAACGAGGGCCGCGCCCTGCCGCTGCCCCTGACGCTGACCGAGTTCCGCCTGCTGGCCTGCCTGGCGGCCCAGCCCCGGCGCTGCTTCTCGCGCTCCCACCTGATCGAGCACTGCCTGCCCGAGAGCGATGCGCTGGAGCGCGTCATCGACTCGCACCTGTCCAAGCTGCGCCGCAAGCTGCAGCTGGCCGGCCAGGAAGGCCTGATCGAAACCGTGCGTGGCATCGGCTACCGGCTATGGCCCTGGGACTGAGGCCCAACCGCATCTGGGTGCGCTTCGGCCTGTGGATCACGGCCACCGTGCTCAGCACCATCGCCCTGCTGGCCATCGGCGTGCTGGTGTTCTCCGAGATCCAGTACCGCGACTTCTACAACAGCCTGCCGCCGGCCGTGCAGATCGAGCTGGACGAACTCAACGCCCAGTCGCTGGAGGACAGCCCGCGCGCCATGCAGATCTATGGCCAGTACTGGACGGGCGATCTGCTGTTCGGCGAGAAATGGTCGCTGGTCATCGGCCTGCTGGTGTGCCTGCCCTTCGGACTGGCCGTGGGCTTTTGGGTGTCTCGCCTGGTGACGCGGCCCCTGGCGTCCATGGTCGAGGTGGCCAAGCGCGTGGAGCTGGGCGACTTCAGCGCGCGCGCCCTGCCCGGCAAGGCCCACGGCGAGATGGCCGAGATGGTGGTGGCCTTCAACCGCATGATCGATTCGCTGGAGACGCTGGAGACCGAGCGCCGCGCCACGGCGGCCTCGATCTCGCATGAGCTGCGCACGCCGCTGACGGTGCTGCAGGCGCGACTGCATGCCATCTGCGATGGCGTCATCGCGGCGGACGACACCGAATTGAACACCCTGCTGTCCCAGGTCGAGCACCTGGGCCGGCTGGTGGACGACCTGCACACGCTGTCCATGGCCGATGCAGGCCAGCTCTCGCTGCAAAAGCAGCGCATGGACCTGACCCTGCTGGTGGCCGAGACGCTGGACCAGCTCCACCCCCAGCTGCAGCAGCACGGCATGCAGCTGGACCTGTCCCTGCCCGGCCCCACCGACGAAGGCATGACCGACATCCGCGCCGATGCCGACCGCATGCGCCAGATCCTCTCCAACCTGGTCAGCAACGCCATGCGCCATGCGGCCAGCGGCGCCTGGCTGGGCGTGGCGCTCACGGTGGAGTCCGATATCGAAGGCCGCGCCTGGGCCGTGCTGCGCATCAGCGATGCAGGCCCCGGCCTGCCCAGCGAGCTGCGCGCCCATCCCTTCCAGCGCTTTGCCCAGGTGCCCGGCAAGCGCCGCCGCGAGGGTTCTGGCCTGGGCCTGTCCATCGTCAAGGCGCTGACCCTGTCCCAGGGCGGCAGCGTGGAGGCCGACGATTCCGAGCGGGGCGGCGCCCGCTTCACGCTGCGCTTTCCGCGCATCTGAGTCTCGGGCCCCTGGGCCCTGAGGGACTACGCAGCCTGCGCCTTGCGCAGCAGCGCATGAATGGCCCAGCCCAGCGGCTCGCGCAGTTGCTGCGGCGTCTGCTGCGGCCCCAGCGCCAGCAGCGACTGCGACACCCAGCCATAGGTCATCGTGTGCAGCAGCCGCGCCAGGGGCTGGGCCGGCTCGGGCAACGGCGGATCGCAGTCCTGCAGCGCCATGGCCCACAGCTGCACATAGGCCTGGTAGTGGCGCCGGAAGGGCTCGGGCGCGGACACCTTGCGCTCGAGCATGAACAGCGCAGCCCACATCGGCGCCTCGCGCGCAATGCCGTCCACCAAGGTGTCCAGCAGCCGGTCCACGCGCGTGGCCGGCGCCATGCCGGCGCATCCCTGCAGCGTCTGCAGTCCCTGGGCATGCAGGGCCTGCACCTGGCGGTGGATGCACATGGCCGCCAGCGTGTCCATGTTGCCGAAGTATTCGTAGAAGGTGCCCAGGCCCACGCCGGCCACGGCCGCCACCTCGCGCACCGTGGTGCGCTCGTAGCCCTGCTCGATCACAAGCCGAACAAAGGCGTCCTGCAGCGCCTGCGAGGTGGCCTGCGCGCGCGATTGCAGGGGGCGGCGCCGCACTTTGGGCGGCTGCGGCTGCTGCCTTGAAACCCGAACACCTTTGCTGGGCATTTTTCCTAGACTTTTGCGTTGAGACCCACGATCACGGAGACACGCATGAGCACCGGCCAGACTTTGCAGACAGGGCACACCTGGAACACGCACGACGTCCTGAACCAGGTCGACGAACTCACCGACTTCAACCTGCTGGAGGCCGACCCCGCCCTGGCCGAGGCCCTGCAGCGCAGCGGCGCTGCGCGCCACATCCCTTCGCTGTCGCGCTATGCGCAGCAGCTGGGCGAGCGCGCCACCTGGGAGCTGGCCGAGCAGGCCAACCGCCACACGCCAGAGCTGCACCGCTTCGACGCACGCGGCCGCATCATCGACGCCGTGGAGTTCCACCCGAGCTGGCACACGCTGCTGGGACTATACCGGCAGCAGGGGCTGATCTCCCTGCCCTTCGAGGACAGCAGCGCGGGCCGCTGGAGCGCCTGGGCCGCAGGTTTCTACCTGCATGGCCAGGTCGAACAGGGCACGCTGTGCCCGGCCACCATGACCACGGCCGCCATCCCGCTGCTGCAAAAGGAACCGGCGCTGTGGCAGCAGCTGCAGGGCAAGCTGTTCAGCCACGAATACGATCCGCGCGACCTGCCCGTGGCCGACAAGGCGTCGATGTGGCTGGGCATGGGCATGACCGAGAAGCAGGGCGGCTCCGACGTGCGCGCCAACACCACGGTGGCCATGCCGGTGTACGCCGGCGGGCGTGGCGGCGAGTACCTGCTGCGCGGCCACAAGTGGTTCTTCTCGGCCCCCATGTGCGATGCCCACCTGGTGGTGGCGCGCATGGGGGAAGGCGGTGGGCAGGCCTGCTTCTACGTACCGCGCTGGCGCCCCGACGGCACAAAGAATGCGGTGCGCGTGCAGCGCCTGAAGGACAAGGTCGGCAACCGCAGCAACTCCAGCAGCGAGGTGGAGTTCGAGGACGCCTGGGGCATCCTGATGGGCGAGGAAGGCCGGGGCATTCCCACCATCATCGAGATGGCCACCTACACGCGCCTGAACTGCGTGCTGGGCAGCGCCGCCATCCTGCGCTCGGCCACGGTGCAGGCCCTGGCCTATGCGCGCCGGCGCAGCGTCTTCGGCAAGCGGCTGGCCGAGCAGCCGCTGATGCGCAGCGTGCTTGCCGACCTGGCGCTGGAAAGCGAGGCCGCGCTGCAGATCGCCATGCGCCTGGCCCAGGCCTATGAGCGTGGAGGCGATGAGGGCGATCCGCTGGAGCGCGCCTGGAAACGCATCATGACGCCGGCGGCCAAGTTCTGGGTCTGCAAGCGCGGCGTGGAGTTGACGGGCGAGGCCATGGAGGTGCTGGGCGGCAACGGCTATGTGGACACGGGCGTGATGGCGCGCCTGTTCCGCGAGGCGCCCGTGAACTCGATCTGGGAAGGCTCGGGCAACGTCATGTGCCTGGACGTGCTGCGCGCCATCTCGCGCGAGCCCGACGGCGCGCAGCTGCTGCTGCAGGACCTGATCGACACGGCGGCGGGCGAGCCCGCGCTTCTGCAGCAGGCGCAGTCGCTGGCCCGGCGCCTGTCCGGCCCGCCTGACCAGCTCGAGGCCCAGGCACGCCGCCTGGTGCAGGACCTGGTGCTGCTGGCCCAGGCCTGCCTGCTGCGCCGCCATGCGCCGCCCGCCATGGCCGACGGCTTCATCGCCACGCGCCTGGGCGCGCAGCAGGGCGCCATGGTGGCGGGCGCCTTCGATCCCGCAGGCCTGGACATTGCCGCCATCCTGCAGCGCGCGCTGCCCGCCTGAAGCGGTGGCCGGCCCGCCACACAACAAAGCACAAGGAGACAAGACATGAACCTGCTCGACGCCTTCGACAGCGCCGTGCGCAAGACGCCTGCCAAGGCCTTTCTGCGCGACCGCGGCGCCTCCATCAGCTATGCCGACATGCAGCGGCGCTCGCAGCGCGCTGCCGCCGTACTCCAGGCCCAGGGCGTGGGCCGGGGCGATACCGTGGCCCTGATGTGCCTGAACACGCCGGGCTTTGTCGAAGCCCTGTTCGGCGCCTGGCGCCTGGGCGCCGCGCTGGTGCCCGTCAACCACAAGCTGCAGGCGCCCGAGCTGCAGTACATCCTCGGCCACGCGCAGTGCAAGGCCCTGGTGTTTGACGCCGCACTCGCGCCCGTGGTCGCCGCCGCGCAGCACCCCTGCGCCCGCCTTGTGACCGAGGCGCAAGAGGCCGTCCCGGGTGTCCAGGACTGGGACACGCTGGTGGCGGCCGCCAGGCCCATGGAAGGCGCGCGGCCCGCCGATGGCGACATCGCCCAGGTGCTCTACACCTCCGGCACCACGGGCCGGCCCAAGGGCTGCCTGCTGAGCCACCGCGCCGTCACGCTGGCGGCGATCACGGCCGCGCTGGGCCTGTCCATCACGCGCGAGGAACGCACGCTGATGGCCATGCCCATCTGGCATTCCTCGCCGCTCAACAACTGGTTTGGCGGCACGCTGTACATGGGCGGCACCGTGGTGCTGCTGCGCGAGTACCACCCGCAGCATTTCCTGCAGGCCGTGCAGGACGAGGGCGTGACGCTGTACTTCGGCGCGCCGGTCTCCTACTTCGCGCCGCTGCAGATGCTGCCGGACTTTGCCCGCTACGACCTGAGCAGCGTGCGCGCCTGGGTCTACGGCGGCGGCCCCATCGGCGCCGAGATGGCGCGCAAGCTGGCCACGGCCTACCGCAGCGACCGCTTCTACCAGGTCTACGGCATGACCGAGACCGGCCCCACGGGCACCACGCTCTACCCCGAGGAGCAGGTGGAGCGGGCCGGCTCCATCGGCCGCGTGGCCCTGCCCGGCGTGGACATGCGCGTGGTGCGCGACGACGGCGAGGATGCCGGCCCGGGCGACACCGGCGAGATCTGGCTGCGCACCGGCAGCGTGATGGACGGCTACCTGCACGACGCCCAGGCCACGGCCGCCGCCTTCGCGCCCGGCGGCTGGTACCGCACGGGCGATCTTGCGCGCCTGGACGACGCGGGCTATCTCTTCATCGTGGACCGGACCAAGGACATGGTCATCACAGGGGGCGAGAACGTTTATTCCAAGGAGGTGGAGGATGCGATCTCGGCCCATCCCCAGGTCGCCGACGTCGCCGTCGTGGGCCGGCCCCACCCCGAATGGGGCGAGACCGTCATCGCCCATGTGGTGCTGCGCGGCGAGACCGCGCCCGATACCGAGGCGCTGCAGCAATTCCTGGCCGACAGGCTGGCGCGCTACAAGATCCCGCGTGAATTCGTCTTTGCGGCCAGCCTGCCGCGCACGCCCACAGGCAAGCTGCAGAAGTTTCTGCTGCGTCAGGAGCGCAGCGCCCCCTGAGGCGCCGGCCTCCTGCGTGGCCTGCTTCGCGGTCTACTTGGCGGCCTACTTCGCGGCCTTGAAATCCGACTCGCTCATGCCCCGCCGCCAGTAGGCCACGACCAGCTGCTCGTGCTTTTCCAGCCCGCGCTCCTCGCGCGCCCACTGGCGCACGGCCTGGGCGGTGTCGAACTCGCCAGCGGCCCAGACGAAGCGGCTGGCGGGATGACCGGCCAACGCATCCGGCCAGCGCACGGCGCGCAGCGCGTCGATCAGCAGCGTGGTGGTCCCGGCCTCGGCAGCGCCGCGGTGCAGCCAGTGCCATTGCAGGCCTGCGGGCGCCTGCACGGGCTGCTCGTCCTGCGGGCCCTGGACTTCGGCGAAGACATGGCCGCGCGTATGCGCCGGCAGGGCGGCCGCGATGCGCAGCATGGCCGGCAGGCCGGTGTCGTCGCCGGCCAGCAGCATCCAGTCGGCCGGCGTGGCCGTGCGCCCGCCGGGGCCGGTCATGCCGATGCGCTGGCCCGGCTGGGCGCGCGCGGCCCAGGCCGACCCGGGGCCGGCGTCCTCGTGCAGCACGAAGTCCACGTCGATCCATCCGTTGGCGCCGCCCGCCTCGCTGTCCACGCCATCCACACCCATCGCACGCATGGTGTACGTGCGCATGTCCAGGCGCATGTCACCCTCGGGCAGGCGCAGCAGGCCGCTGGCCGACAGCGTGGGCCATTGGGGCTCGGTCACGCCGGGCTGGGGGAACAGCAGCTTGACGTGGATGTGGGTGTCCTGCGCATAGCGCGCCATGTCGTCACAGGCAAAGCGCACGCGGCGCATGTGCGGCGTGAGGTCGTGCACGGCCAGCACCTGCAGCACGCGGAAGGCCGGCGGGCGCTGCAGCGCGGCGCCGTCACCCTCCCAGGCCAGGGAGCCGTCGGCGGCGCCCGTGGCCTCCAGCAGCAGGTGGGCCAGCATGAGCTTCATGTCCTGCAGCAGCTCCACGCCGGGTGCCGCCACCTCGGCATGCACCTGCCGGCCCTCCAGCCACAGCTGGCCCCGGCCGCCTTCGTAGTCGGCCACCCAGCGCGTGCCTTCGCGGCGCACGGTGATGTCGTGCTCCTGCATGTGCCCGACGATGGCGGCAATGGCTTCGTCGGGCCTGTCCATGTGCACCGAGGTGCGCGCCTGCAGCTGTGTCATTCGCGTATGTCCTTTCTTTTGCCACATTGCAGCACCGCCTGGCGCAAGCAGGCTTTGCGGCAGGCCTGCCGATGTTTGCGCCACGCGCCAAAGACGCCCGCCGGGCGTCAGACCCGGGCACGCACCAGCTTGGGAGAGATGCCGAAGCGGCGCTTGAAGGCCGTGGAAAAGTTGGCCGCGCTGGAATAGCCGGCCCCATGTGCGACCTCGGCCACGCTGCAGCCCGTCTGCTCCAGCGCGGCCCAGGCGCGCGCCAGCCGCTGCTCGCGCCGGTACTCGTCGATGCTGGAGCCATAGGCCAGGCGGAACTGGCGCTGCAGCGCACTGGCGCTCAGGCCCACTTCGCGTGCGATCTCGGCCAGCGTGCGGCAGCCGTCGCCGCCGCTGTCCAGCAGGGCCTTGAGGCGCGCCATGCGCCGGTGCTCGCGTACGCCCAGCACGCCCGGCACGGTCTGCGCCGGATCGGGCTCGGGCGCCTCGAGGGACTGCACGGCCTCGTGCACCAGCTCCAGCGTGCGGCTGGCCAGCAGCAAGGGCGCCGAGCCCTCGCGTGCCAGCTGGATGATCTGCTCGGCCACCGCCACGGCGCGCGGCGAGGGCTGCCAGGGCCGTATGGCCAGCAATTGCTGCTCCATCCAGTGCTGCAGCAGCGGCGGCGCCGCCATGGGCAGGGTCTGTGCGGCAAACCACTGCGGCTGCACGGTGATGCTGAGCTTGCGCTCGAACTTGCCGCGCCGCCACTGCCGCATGAACATGTCGCCGGGCCGCGTGTGGATGATGGCCCCGCAGGCCTGCACATGGGCACCGGCGGCGCTGGCGGGCGCCACCTGCAGCTGCAGGCCCTGGTTGCCGAAGGCCACGTCCACGCACCCCTCCAGCAGCACGACCATGTGCAGGCCCGGCACGGCCGGCGAACGCGTGCTCATGGTGCGCAGGTCGCGGGCTTCCACGCCATGCAGCCACAGGCCGGGCTGGACCTGCCAGGCCTGCAGGTGCCCGGCCAGCAGCGCATCCTGTGCCGTGACCTCGGCATCGAGGATGCGGTAGTCGGGCCCGCTGAAGTCACAGGCACGCAGCGTGCCCCGCCCCAGCCAGCGCGGAGGGCGTGCAGGTGTTTGGACAGAGGAGAAAGCCATGGCCAGCCGGAGCGGTGCGCGCCCCACAGACAAGAATGATTCTTATTTTATGAAAGCCCCCTGCACCACGCTGGCTGCGGGGAATCCATTGCATGGCCTGGCGCGGGCAGGCCCGCGTGTGCGCCACAATGCGCCATGCTCAGCCTCCAAGACATCCAGAACGCCGCCGGCCGCCTGCGCGGCGCCGTGCTCGAAACGCCCTGCGTGGAATCGCGCACGCTGTCCCAGATCACGGGCGCGCAGGTGTATCTCAAGTTCGAGAACCTGCAGTTCACGGCCTCGTTCAAGGAACGCGGCGCCCTCAACAAGCTGGCCCAGCTCTCGCCCGAGGAGCGCGCACGCGGCGTGGTCGCCATGAGCGCCGGCAACCATGCCCAGGGCGTGGCCTACCACGCGCAGCGCCTGGGGGTGCGTGCCGTCATCGTCATGCCGCGCTTCACGCCGGGGGTGAAGGTGGAGCGCACGCGCGGCTTCGGCGCCGAGGTCGTGCTGCACGGCGACTCCCTGGCCGAGGCGCGCCAGCACGCCTACGCGCTGGCCGAGCAGCAGGGCCTGTGCTTTGTCCATCCCTATGACGACGAGCAGATCGCGGCGGGCCAGGGCACCCTGGCGCTGGAAATGCTGGCCGAACAGCCGGATCTGGACCTGCTGGTCGTGGCCATTGGCGGCGGCGGCCTGATCGCGGGCGTGGCCACGGCGGCCAAGGGGCTGAACCCGGACATCGAAATCATCGGCGTGCAGACCCAGCGCTTTCCGTCCATGTTCAATGCCGTGCGCCAGGCCGAGCTGCCGATGGGCACCTCGACCATCGCCGAAGGCATTGCCGTCACCCAGCCCGGCGCGATCACGCAGGAAGTCGTGGCACGCCTGGTGGACGACATGCTGCTGGTCGATGAGGGCGATATCGAGCAGGCCGTGCTCATGCTGCTGGAGATCGAGAAGACCCTGGTCGAGGGCGCGGGCGCCGCAGGCCTGGCCGCGCTGCTGCGCCATCCGCAGCGCTTTGCGGGCAAGAAGGTGGGAATGATCCTGTCGGGCGGCAATATCGATCCGCTGCTGCTGGCGGCCATCATCGGGCGCGGAATGGTGCGCTCCGGGCGGCTGGCACGCATCAAGGTCAGCGCGCGCGACGTGCCCGGCGTGCTGGCGCGCATCACGGCCACAGTGGCTGCAGCGGGCGCCAATATCGAGGAAGTCCACCACCAGCGCGCCTTCACCATGCTGGCCGCGCAGAGCGTGGAAATCGAGCTGGTGCTGCAGACGCGCAACAAGGCCCATATCGACGAGGTCATAGCCGCCCTTCAGGCCGAAGGCATGCAGGTCAATGCCGTCTAGCAGGCCCGGTGTCATGGCTTTCCCCGAAGGCGCCAGGGGACAGGCCTGCCTAGAATCAGGCATCCCCATTGGCAAGCCAGGAGCTTTTGCATGACGCACGATCCCGCAGCGCACCACGGCGAGCAGCCGGCCCCCGAAGACGCCACCGAGGCCGTCGTCCCCTACATGCCTGTCATCCTGCCCCTGGCAGGCGCCGTGCTGATGTTTCTGCTGGCCTTCATTGCCGTCAACATGGCCTGATTCCGGCCCTCCTGCCCCTGCACCAGGCCCCGCTTTGCGGGGCTTTTTGCTTGCCTTTTCAACAGGCAATTTCATCTTTCATATTGCATACTTCAATGCATAGAATGCATAGTTTTTGCCATTCGTTTGCTGACAAATTCGTGACCGCTCCCTAGAATCGAATCCCCAGCCGGTGCGCCGCCAGCTTCCGCCAGCGCCGCTTCGCCGCCCAGAGAAGAGCTTCCTTCGCGCGCCGACTGAACGAGAGCCCGTTTCTCAAAGTTGGCGCGGTGCAGCAGGCGCGTCCCCTTTGAAAAACTGGTTTTTTCAATTGAAGGAAGCTCCGCGATGAACGCACCCGTCATGCAAGGCCTGAACATCCAGGCCCCCGCCTATGTCAAGAACAGCCGCCTGATCGCCTGGGTGGCCGAGATGGCCGCACTGTGCAAGCCCGCCAAAATCCATTGGTGCGATGGCTCGCAGGAGGAATACGAGCAGCTGTGCCAGCAGCTCGTCGATGCCGGCACCTTCAAGAAGCTCGATCCCGTCAAGCGCCCCGGCAGCTACCTGGCCTGGTCCGATCCGTCCGATGTGGCGCGCGTCGAGGACCGCACCTACATCTGCTCGGCCAACAAGGAAGACGCAGGCCCGACCAACAACTGGATGGCCCCGAACGAGATGCGCGCCACGCTGCAGCCGCTGTTCGACGGCTGCATGGCCGGCCGCACCATGTATGTGGTGCCTTTCTCCATGGGCCCGCTGGGCTCGCCCATCGCCCACGTGGGCGTGGAGCTGTCCGACAGCGCCTATGTGGCCGTCAACATGAAGATCATGACCCGCATGGGCCGTGCCGTGTATGACGTGATCGGCGTGGAAGGCGAGTTCGTTCCCTGCGTGCACACCGTGGGCGCGCCCCTGGCCGAAGGCGAGAAGGACCAGACCAGCTGGCCCTGCAACAAGACCAAGTACATCGTCCACTACCCCGAGACGCGCGAAATCTGGAGCTATGGCTCGGGCTACGGCGGCAACGCCCTGCTGGGCAAGAAGTGCTTTGCGCTGCGCATCGCCTCCACCATGGGCCGCGACCAGGGCTGGCTGGCCGAGCACATGCTCATCCTGGGCGTGACCAACCCCGAAGGCAAGAAGTACCACGTGGCTGCGGCCTTCCCCAGCGCCTGCGGCAAGACCAACTTCTCCATGCTGGTGCCGCCCAAGGTCTTCGAAGGCTGGAAGGTCACCACCATCGGCGACGACATCGCCTGGATCAAGCCCCAGGCCGACGGCTCGCTTCGCGCGATCAACCCCGAAGCCGGCTATTTCGGCGTGGCCCCGGGCACGAACTACCACACCAACCCCAACTGCATGGCCAGCCTCGACAAGAACGTGATCTTCACGAACGTCGCGCTGACCGACGACAACGACGTGTGGTGGGAAGGCATGGACAAGGACACCGGCAAGCTGCCCGATCACCTGATCGACTGGCAAGGCAAGGACTGGACGCCCCAGATCGCCCGCGAGACCGGCGCCAAGGCCGCCCACCCCAACGCCCGCTTCACCGTGGCCGCGACCAACAACCCCGCGCTGGACGAAGCCTGGGACGATCCCAAGGGCGTGAAGATCGACGCCATCATCTTCGGCGGCCGCCGCTCCACCACCGTGCCGCTGGTGACCGAGGCCCGCAACTGGACCGAAGGCGTCTACATGGCCGCCACCATGGGCTCGGAAACCACGGCCGCCGCCTTCGGCGCCCAGGGCGTGGTGCGCCGCGACCCCTTCGCCATGCTGCCGTTTGCCGGCTACAACATGAGCGACTACTTCCAGCACTGGCTTACGCTGGGCGCCAAGATCCAGGCCCAGGGCGCGGCCCTGCCCAAGATCTTCACCACCAACTGGTTCCGCAAGAATGCCGACGGCAAGTTCGTCTGGCCCGGCTACGGCGAGAACATGCGCGTCCTGAAGTGGATGATCGACCGCCTCGAAGGCCAGGCACAGGGCGAGCAGACCGCCTTCGGCATTGCGCCCCAGTACGCCGAGATCAACTGGACCGGCCTGGACTTCTCCGCAGACCAGTTCGCCAGCGTGACCAGCATCGACAAGGCCGCCTGGGCCGAGGAAATGCAGCTGCACACCGAGCACTTCGACAAGCTGGCCCACAAGCTGCCCCAGGAGCTGCTGGTGACCAAGGCCGAACTCGAAAAGCGCCTGGGGACATAAAGTTCCCCCTGAGCGGCTACGCCGCTTCCCCCTCTCGCTCCGCGGGGGGGACGGCACCCTCGGTGCGGGGCGGCCCTTCCTCGGTGCCTCATGCTTTGGGCAGCGCCAGTTTCATGGACTGTGGAAGATGCACAGAACAATGAATCCCTGAGTAGCTCTCGACCCATGGAAAAAGCCTCGCAGTGCGAGGCTTTTTTTGTGGCGTTTCAACGACGCCCCCAGACAACAAAAAAGCCGCGCCTTGTGGGCAGCGGCTTTTTTTGGAGGAGCGCCGCAAGGCGCCCCAGGCAGAGATCAGCTACCTTGCCTATCCATGGCGCGGGCCAGGTCGGCCATCAGGCGGGCGTCCTGCAGGGCGGCGTTCCAGATGCGCTCGTCAGCGGCGGCCTGCTGGCGGCTCTCGGTCCAGGCGCGGTAGCCGGCACGGGCCATCATGGCGGCGCGGCGGGCGGGGGCGGAGAACAGGGCCAGGCCCATGAAGGCGGCAACCCACAGCACGACCCAGGCGCCCAGCATGTGGCCGTCGGTCCAGTTGTGGGCGACCTCGTTGACCACCACCATCAGCGCGGCCACCAGGGCAGCGAGCAGCAGGGCGCTGGCGCCGCGCTTGCCGGAGAAACGCTTGACGGCGCTCTTGCGGTCGTCGGCGGCTTGATAGACATGCACCACACCAGGGTGCTCGACACAGTAGGAGTTGTAAATGAAGTTGCTCATGGCAGATAAACCCAGTTAAATGGCCGCTTTTGACGGCGTGGCGGGCGACTAGGGGTAACTATAGGGTTTACCCTAGAGTTCTTCAAATTTATATCTTGAATCTGTAGCATTCACACCAGTGATGACTCAGCGCTCGCTGCCACGGCCATGTCCGCCCTGAACTTCCGCACACTGGATCTGAACCTGCTGCGCGTCTTCGACGAGGTGATGGCGGAGCGCAGCCTCACGCGGGCGGCCCACAAGCTGGCCATCACCCAGCCGGCCGTGAGCAATGCGCTGCGCCGCCTGCGCGAGGCGCTGGGCGACGAGCTCCTGGTGCGCCAGGGCCAGGGCGTGGAGCCCACGCCGCGCGCGCTGGCGCTGTGGCCCGTGATCCGCGAGGCGCTGCAGCAGCTGCAGGACACGCTGACGCCAGGCGAATTCCACCCATCCACCGCCACCGCCACCTTTGTGCTGGCCATGGCCGACGCCACGGCCGCCACGCTGATTCCTCCCATGTTCAGCCTGCTGGAGCGCGAGGCGCCCGGCATCGGCATCCGCGTGCTGCCGCTGACCACGCGCGACCCGCGCAGCCTGCTGGAGGCCGGCGAGGCCGACATGGCCGTGGGCTACTTCCCCGCCGCGCTGGCCGACCTGACGGCGCGCGCGCAGTCGGGCGCCCTGGTGGCCTTCGACAGCCGGCGCCTGTATGAAGGCGAGTACCTGTGCGTGATGCGCCAGGGCCATCCGCTGGCCGATGTGCCGCTGACGCTGGACAACTACTGCGCGGCGCGCCACATGCTGGTGAGCTTCTCGGGCCGCTCCTTCGGCTTCATCGACGAGGCCCTGGCCTCGCTGGGCCGCACGCGCCAGGTGGTGCTTACCGTCAACCAGTTCTTCACGGCCGGGCGCGTGGTCATGACCTCCAACCTGCTGACCATATTGCCGCGCCACTTCGTGCCCGTGACCGGCATGGCCGACAAGCTGGTGCTGCGCGAGCTGCCCTTCGACGTGCAGCCCGTGCACGTGGACGCGCTGTGGCGCCGGCGCGGCCAGCATCCTCAGGCCTACGACTGGCTGCTGCGCACGCTCACGCGCTCTGCAGAGGCGACCTTCCCGCACACCTGAGCGCCGTTTGCGGGGCGCCCGCGCCAGCGCAGGTTCTACACTTGGCCGCATGAAGATCCAGCTGCTGTCCGACCTGCACCTCGAGGCCCATCCGCATTTCATCGCTGAGCCCGCACCCGATGCCGACGTGCTGGTGCTGGCCGGCGACATAGGCTCCTACCAGAGCGGCAGCCTGCTGCCGGGCCAGGATTTCGGGCTGGAGCGCTTCTCTCCCCTGCCCCAGTACGCGGGCTGGCCCTGCCCCGTGATCTTCGTGCCGGGCAACCATGAGTACGACATGCAGGACTTCGACGCCGCCCACGCCCGCCTGCGTGCCACCTGCGAGCGCATGGGCATGGTCTGGCTGGAGCGCGAGACGGCCGTGCTGGACGGCGTGCGCTTCGTGGGCACCACGCTGTGGAGCGACTACGACGCCATGTCCATGCATGAAGGCGTGACCGATCTGGCCCGGCTGCTCAAACTGCGCGAGAAGGCCTTTCGCGCCGCCAATTTCTACCTGCAAAAGACCGGCGGCACGCGCGACGGCGAGCCCTTCCTGGCCGAGCCCATGCGCGAGCAGTCGCTGGTCTGCCAGCAATGGGTGCGCCAGGCGCTGGCCAGGCCCTTCGATGGCCCCACGGTGGCCGTCACGCATTTCGCGCCCAGCCTGCGCAGCGCCGACCCGCGCTACGGCCTGGTGCCGGGCACGGCCGGCTTTTGCAACGTGCTGGATGAACTGCTGCCCTTTGCCGATCTGTGGCTGCACGGCCACCTGCATTCGCCCAGCGACTATGTGGCCGAGGGCCTGCGCGGCGATGGCAGCGCCTGGCGCTGCCGCGTGGTGGCCAACCCGCTGGGCTACGCGCGCAAGGGCGAGCAGGAGGGGTTTTCGCCGCGCTCTACCATCGAGTTGCCGGTGCATGCGACCGCAGGGGCGGCAGAGGCACCGGCCCGTGCTTGACCTGGATCAAGCACTCCACCCCGGCTTGGGCTTAGTCTCGGGCCATACCCAAGGAGGACCTTCATGAACATCCTGCTCGCTGTCGATGGCAGCCCCTACACCCAGAAGATGCTGGCCTACCTGACCTCGCACCCGGAGATCCTGGGTTCGGCCCACAGCTACAGCGCCATCACCGTCCAGCCCCAGCTGCCGGCCCGCGCGCGCGCCGCCCTGGGCAAGGACGTGGTGGACGAGTACTACGCCGAGGAGTCGACCAAGGTGCTGGACCCCGTGTGCAGCTACCTGGCCGAGCACGGCGTGCAGGCAGCCCGCCTGAGCAAGGTCGGCCCGATTGCCGACTCCATCATCAAGGCGGCCGAAGAAGGCAAGTTCGACCTGCTGGTCATGGGCACGCATGGCCACGGCACGCTGGGCCGCCTGGTCATGGGCTCGGTCAGCACCCAGGTGCTGGCCGGCAGCCAAGTGCCTGTGCTGCTGATCCGCTGATCGACCGCGCGATACGCTGCCCCGTGCACACGCAGCGCCCATAACCAGAAAAAGCAAAGCGCGGGCATCACGGCGCAATGAGGCAAGGACGGCTCCCTTGAGGGAGCCGTCTTTTTTTGCATGGTGCCTTCCCACCATCCTGCGGGCCTGCCGTCACCGGGCTGTCACAGCCGCCTCTTACAGTCGCGCGATTTGTCACACAGGGGGATGGTGAGCATGCGCGCGAGTACTTTGGATTGGCGGCACAAGGCGATTGCAACGGCCTGCCTGGCCCTGTGTGGCGCTGCATGGTCCGCGCCCTTCACCCCGGGCAACCTGGTGGCCTACCGCGTGGGCACGGGCACAGGCGCGCTGCCCGTGTTCCTGGATGAGTACCGCGTGGACGGCACGCTAGTGCAATCGCTGCCGCTGTCAGGCGGAGCGACGCCGCTGACGGCCAGCAGCAAGGGCTCGGAAGGCCTGCTCAACCGCTCGGACAATGGCCTGTGCCTGGTGGTTCCCGGCTATGCCGTGGCCACCGGCGGCACCGAGCCCAACGGCGTCACGGCAGCGGCGGCCCCGCGCGCCGTGGCCGTGGTGGGGTTCGACTCCGACGTGAAAAGCCTGCGCCCGCTCGGCACCACGGCCTTCAGCAAGGACACCATCCGCGCAGCAGCCAGCAGCGACTGCGGCGCCGTCTGGGCCAGCGGCAAGGGTACGGCCACGGCCAACAACGGCATCTGGCATGTGGCTGCCGACGGCACGGGCATCTCCCAACTGAACAGCAGCAATGTCCAGGGCCTGGCGGTCGCCAGCGGCCAGTTGATCGCCGCCATCAACGGAGGCTCGCTCAACCAGATCGGCACGAATTTGCCGACCACGGGCATCCAGACGGCCCTGCCCCTGGCGGGCCTGACGCCCTCCACCTACCGCGGCATCGCCTTCCTGCAACTCGATGGCGGCCCCGCCCTGGCGAACACCGTCTACGTGGCGGACAACGATACCGGCGCCATCCGGAAATTCCGCCTCTCGATGGACGGCACCAGCTGGCAGCCCGCAGGCTCCATTGCCGGCCTGTCCAAGGTCCACGGCCTGGCCGCCTTCGATACCGGCGGCGGCAATGTGATGCTGATGGCCACCGACACCACGGGCCGCCTGTACCGCGCCTTCGATCACGGCGGCTACGCCGGCACGCTGTCGGGCACGGCCGAGTCCATCGCCGCGCCGCAGGACGGCGTGTTCTATGGCGTGGCCTGGGCCCCGCTGGAGACCGTGCCGGCGACCGTGCCCGCCGCCCCCTCCAACCTGGCGGCCACCCCAACCGGCAACCGCGTGACGGCCGCCTGGGACGCCGTGCCGGGCGCCGCCTACTACGTGGTGGAGCTGTCGCAGGACAGCTTTGCATCGGTAGCCTCCACGGCCGTGGCCCTGGGCAACAGCCAGGCGCTGGAAGGCCTGCAGCCCGGCAGCTATACGCTGCGCGTGCGCGCGGTCAACGGCCTCGGCGGGAGCACGGCTGCAGTGAGCGTGCCTTTCATGGCCTCGGCCCCGCCGACGGCCTCGCTGCCCGAACTGACCGCGTTTTCCGGCGTGGTCGGCGACGCCAACGACCCGCTGGCCTCGGCAGGCATCGGCTTCACGGTGCAGGATGCGGGGGGCGCTGGCGGCGTACAGGTCACTGCGCGTTCGAGCAACCAGGCCGTGGTGGCCGACGCCGGCCTGGCCGCGTCCAACCAGGCCGGCAACGCCGTGCTCAGGATCACGCCCACCGGCGTGGGCTATGCCGACATCACCGTCACGCTGACCAACGCGGGCGGCGCCTCCGTCAGCCGCACCATCAAGTACGCGGCCTCGGCCAACACCGCAGCCAACACCAGCCCGCGCTGGCTGGCCGGGCGCTCGGACGCATCGACGGCCATCGTCATCGATGCCGCCACCATGCTGGTGGGCGACGACGAGGCGCCTGCCCAGGATGCCTCGGGCAATGCGCTGCCGGCCGGCAACTCCTTCTCGGCCTATGGCCCGGCCGGCGGGCTGCCCGTCAAGCCGCTGATGCTGGACAGGACCGCCCTGGGCCTGGCCGATGCCGCCGCCTGCACCGCCCCCGGCCTCACGGGCCTGGACAGCTGCAAGAGCGACGAGGAAATGGACATCGAGGCCAGCTTTGCCCTGGGCAGCCGCGTGTACGTGGCGGGCTCGCACTCCAACAACAAGAGCGGCAAGTCGCGCACCGACCGCTGGCGCCTGGCGGCGATGGATGTGACCGGCTCCGGCGCCTCCACGGCGCTGACCGCCAGTGGCTACTACCGCTGGCTGCGCGAGGACCTGCGCAGCTGGGACGCGGCCGCGCATGACGGCCTTGCCGCCAACTATCTGGGCCTGGTGGCCAGCTCGGACGGCGGCGCCACCAAGGCGCCCGAGGCCGAGACGATGAGCGGTTTCTCCATCGAAGGCATGTCCACCAGCCCCGACGACGGCGCCGCCTGGCTGGGCTTTCGCGCGCCGCTGGTGCCGGCGCCGGGCGCGCCCGCCGTCACGGCGGACGACGCCACGGGCCGCACGCATGCGCTGATCGTGCCCGTGACCAACTTCGCGGCCCTGCCTGCGGCCGATGGCGGCAGCAAGGGCAGCGCGTCCATGGGCCAGCCGATCCGCCTGGACCTGGGCGGCCGCGGCATCCGCGAAATCCGCAAGAACGCGGCCGGCGAGTACCTGATCATCGCCGGCCCCTCGGCCAGCGCCACGGGCACCGCGCCGCGCAACTTCCAGCTCTATTCCTGGGATGGCCGCGTGAACGGCGCAGGCCTGGCCCTGAACCTGCGCCCGCGCACTGCCGACCTGGCCGCCATCACCGCACCCCACACCGCCTGCTCGGCCGAAGGCATAGGCGCCATGCCCGCCAGCCTGGACGCCGGCGGCAGCGTGGACATCCTCAGCGACTGCGGCGATGCCGATTTCTACGGCGATGGCACCGTGGCCAAGGACCTGCCCTATGCCGCCTGGAAAAAGGCGCGCCTGGACAGCCTGGCGGTGCCGGCGCTGTCCACCGTGGCCCTGTCCGCCCAGGCAGTGGACCAGACATCGGCCGTGGTCCAGGCCACGCCCAGCGTGGGCGGCAGCCTGCGCGCCGTGGCCCTGCCTGCCAATGCGCCCGTCCCCAGCTGGGAACAGGTCATGGCCGGCCTGGATGCCGCCGGCCTGCCGGCCCCTGCCAGCAACACGGTCAGCACCGCAGCCGGCACGGCCGCCACGCTGTCCTTCACCGGCCTGGACCCTGCCGTGAGCTACCGCGTGCATGCGGTCAACCTGCCGGCCTCGGGCACGGCCAGCGCGCCGGCTGTGCTGGCCCTGAGCAAGCCCGTGCCCATCGGCACGCAGATCGGCACGGGCAGCAACACGGCAGGTGTCAGCAACGGCACGGGCAATGTGGGTGCGGACCAATGGCAGTTCGCCTCGAACTCGGCAGGCTTTCAGCCCGCGCCCTCGCAAAGCCCGCTGCCGGGCGGCCTGCGCATGCCCTACGGCAGCCTGAGCTTCGTGCTCATGGGCGGCACACCGGGCTCCATGGCCACCATCCGCATGGACCTGCCTGAAGCCGCACCCGCCCAGGCCACGCTCTGGAAGTACGGCCCCACGGCCGCCACGCCCACGGCGCACTGGTATGAGCTGGCCGCGTCGGCCTACCGCTTCGCACCCGACCGCCGCTCGGTGAGCTTCGACATCACCGACGGGCAGACGGGAGACAGCGACCTGGCCGCCAACGGCGTCATCGTGGACCCCGTGGCGGTGGCCGCGCCTGCGGCCCTGCCGCCCGGCGCCACGGCCACCCCCGTGCCCGGCCTGTCCACACTGGCCCAGGCGCTGCTGGCGCTGGCCCTGGGCGGCATGGCCGCACTGCGCCGCCGCCGCGGCTGACGCCCGCGCGCCTTCTGTACCGGCCGCACCCGGTACCCCCTTCAAGCCCCTGCACGGTTCGCCGCGCAGGGGCTTTTTGCTGCGGCCTGGGAAAACCCTGAATCCACCGTGTTGACGGGGCTTGTTGCAAAAACAATAATTACCACGTTAACTAAATCCACACCATGCAGATTCAGCCCTTTCTCCTGGATGACGGCCTTGCGCTGGGCACGGTCTACGGCACGCTGCTCAACCAGCAGGCCACCGTGCAGCGCCTGTCGCCGCAGTTCGACAGCGCGCCCTACAAGGCCGCTCCGCGCGCCCCCGTGCTCTACCTCAAGCCGCGCAACACCTGGGCACGCGATGGCGCTGCGGTGGCCGTGCCGGCCGATCCCGGCGAGGTCCGCGTCGATGCCAGCATCGGCCTGGTGATCGGCCGAAGCGCCACGCGCGTCCGCGAAGCAACGGCCCTGGACCATGTGGCCGGCTGGCTGATCGCCAGCGACCTCACGCTGCCGCACGAGAACTACTACCGCCCCGCCATCCGCCAGCGCTGCCGCGACGGTTTCTGCCCGCTGGGCGCCCTCGTTCGCGGCACAGGCTTTGACGCACAGGCGGCCACGCTCACGGTGTCCATCAATGGTGAACAGGTCTGGCAGCGCGGTTTTGCCGGTCTGGTGCGCTCGCCCGCAAGGCTGCTGGCCGACGTGACCGAATTCATGACGCTGTCGCCCGGCGACGTGCTGCTGCTGGGCCCGGGCGAAGGCGCGCCGCTGGCGCGGCCCGGGGACCGCGTGGTCATCGAGGTGCCCGGCCTGGGCCGGCTCACGCATTCGGTGGTGGCAGAACAGGGAGCAGCAGCATGAAGCACGGACGCGTCATCTTCGAAGGACAGAGCCTGCAGGTCACCGAAGGCCCGCACGGACAGGTGCAGTTGCCCGATGGCCGCCTGGTGGCGGAGACCGCCGTGCAGTGGCTGCCGCCGCTGCAGTTCGGCACCGTCTTCGCGCTGGGCCTGAACTATGCGGACCATGCCAAGGAAATCGCCTTCAACAAGGCGCCCGAGGAGCCGCTGGTCTTCCTCAAGGGCCCGAACACGCTGAACGGCCACCGCGGCCGCACGTACCGGCCCGCCGACGTGGCCTACATGCACTTCGAGTGCGAGCTGGGCGTGGTCATAGGCAAGACCTGCCGCAACGTGCGCCGCGAGGATGCCTACGGCGTGGTCGCCGGCTACTGCACGGCCAACGACTACGCCATACGCGACTACCTGGAGAACTTCTACCGGCCCAACCTGCGCGTGAAGAACCGCGACGGCGCCACGCCCGTGGGCCCGTGGTTCGTCGATGCGGCCGATGTGCCCGACCCCATGAACCTGCGCCTGCGCAGCTGGGTCAACGGCGAGCTCAAGCAGGACGGCAGCACGCGCGACATGGTGCATGACATCCCCTCGCTGATCGCCCACCTGTCGGGCTTCATGACGCTGAACCCCGGCGATCTCATCCTCACCGGCACGCCCGACGGCGTGGCCGACTCCCGCGTGGGCGACGAGATCGTCACCGAGATCGAAGGCCTGGGCCGCCTGGTCAACACCATCGTCGGCGACGCGCCGGCCGCCTCCTGAACCCACCGCACACGCCAAGGAATCCCCATGCGCATTGACCACCTGATCGACGGCAAGGCCGTCGCCGGCAAGGACTATTTCGAGACCGTCAACCCCGCCACCCAGGAGGTGCTGGCCGAGGTTGCCGCTGGCGGCGAGGCCGAGGTGCAGGCCGCCGTCGCCGCCGCGAAGAACGCCTTCCCGAAATGGGCCAACACGCCCGCCACCGAACGCGCCAAGCTCGTGCGCAAGCTGGGCGACCTGATCGCCCGCCATGTGCCCGAGATCGCGCAGACCGAGACCAACGACTGCGGCCAGGTCATCGCCCAGACCGGCAAGCAGCTGGTGCCGCGCGCGGCCGACAACTTCTACTACTTTGCCGAGATGTGCACGCGCGTGGACGGCCACACCTATCCCACGCCCACGCACCTGAACTACACCCTGTTCCACCCCGTGGGCGTGTGCGCGCTGATCTCGCCCTGGAACGTGCCCTTCATGACGGCCACCTGGAAGGTGGCGCCCTGCCTGGCCTTCGGCAACACGGCCGTGCTCAAGATGAGCGAGCTGTCGCCCATGACGGCCGCGCGCCTGGGCGAGCTGGCGCTGGAGGCCGGCATTCCGCCCGGCGTGCTCAACCTGGTGCACGGCTACGGCAAGGACGCGGGCGAGCCCCTGGTGCGCCACCGCGATGTGCGCGCCGTCTCGTTCACGGGCTCGACCCAGACCGGCAACCGCATCGTGCAGGCCGCCGGCCTCAAGAAGTTCAGCATGGAGCTGGGCGGCAAGAGCCCCTTCGTGATCTTTGACGACGCCGACTTCGAGCGCGCGCTGGATGCGGCCGTGTTCATGATCTTCTCCAACAACGGCGAGCGCTGCACGGCCGGCAGCCGCATCCTGGTGCAAAAGGGCATCTATGCGAAGTTCGTGGACCGCTTCGTGGAGCGCGCCAGGAAGATCACCGTGGGCGACCCGCTGGACGAGTCCACCATCGTCGGCCCCATGATCAGCGCCAGCCACCTGGCCAAGGTGCGCCACTACATCGAGCTGGGCCAGAAGGAAGGCGCCAGCATGCTGTGCGGCGGCCTGGACGCGCCCGTGCTGCCCGAGCGCGTGCGCAAGGGCAACTACGTGCTGCCCACGGTGTTTGCCGACGTGGACAACCGCATGCAGATCGCCCAGGACGAGATCTTCGGCCCCGTGGCCTGCATCATTCCCTTCAGCGACGAGACCGAGGCCGTGCGCCTGGCCAACGACATCCAGTACGGCCTGTCCAGCTACGTCTGGACCGAGAGCGTGGGCCGCGCCCACCGCGTGGCCGCCGCCATCGAGGCCGGCATGTGCTTCGTCAACAGCCAGAACGTGCGCGACCTGCGCCAGCCCTTCGGCGGCACCAAGGCCTCGGGCACGGGCCGCGAGGGCGGCAGCTGGAGCTACGAGGTCTTCTGCGAGCCCAAGAACGTGGCCGTCTCGCTGGGCTCGCACCATATTCCGCACTGGGGCGTCTGAACGGGCGACCAGCGACAACGACAAAGAGAACCGAGGAGACAAGACATGCAACGCCGCCATTTCCTGCAATCCACCGCAGCCACCACGGCCGCAGCGCTGATGCTCCCGGGCCTTTCCCAGGCCCAGCCCGGTAGCCCGGCCGGCACCTGGCCTGCAAAACCGCTGCGCATCATCGTGCCCTTCACGCCGGGCGGCACCACCGACCTGGTGGCGCGCCTGGTGGGCACCGAGCTGGGCAAGTCCCTGGGCCAGCCTGTGATCGTGGAGAACAAGCCCGGCGCGGGCACGGTGATCGGCGTGGACTATGTGTCCAAGCAGCCGGCCGACGGCTACACCCTGGTGTGCGTGGCCAACAGCTTCACGGCCAACAAGACGCTGGTGAAGAACCTGCCCTACGACACCACGCGCGACCTCAAGCCCGTGGCGCTGATGGGCCTGTCCGAGCATGTGCTGGCCACCCACCCGGGCAGCGGACTGAAGACGCTGGCCGATCTGCGCAACCGCGCCAAGGCCAGGCCCGGCGAGCTCAGCTATGCCTCGTTCGGCAACGGCACCTCGGCCCATCTGTCGGGCGCGCTGCTGTGCCAGGAGATGGGCATCGACATGGTCCACATCCCCTACAAGGGCCAGGGCCCGGCGCTGGCCGACCTGCTGGGCGGCCAGGTGGACGTGATGTTCGGCAACTGGCCCGAGTTCCGTGGCCATGTGCAAAGCGGCAAGCTGGTGGCCCTGGGCATGGCCACGCGCCAGCGCTCGCAGTTCGCTCCCCAGGTGCCCACGCTGGCCGAGCAGGGCGTGGCGCTGGAATCCAACTCCTGGCAGGGTCTGCTGGCACCCGGCGCCACGCCCGATGCGCTGGTGCAGCGCATCAACGCCGCCGTGGTCAAGGCCCTGGCCGAGCCCGCCGTGGTGGACGCCTTCGCGCGCGGCGGCATCGTCTCGCAGGCCGGCACGGCGCAGCAGTTCGCGGCCTTCGTCACCAGCGAAATCGCCAAGTACGAAGCCATCATCCGCCGCGCCAACATCACGCTGGGTTGAGGCAGACACCGGGAGCCGCCATGAGCCTGTACACCATGCAGAAATTCCTGTTCCAGCTCAACCGCGAGCCCGAGGTGCAGCGGCGCTTTGCCGAGGATCGCGCCGCGCTGCTGGCCGAGTACGCGCTGGAGCCCGAGGAGTACGAAGCCATGTTCCAGGGCGACATCGGCAAGCTCTACGTGCTGGGCTGCAACGGCCAGCTGCTGATGCACTTCGCGCCACTGCTGGGCATGCCCTGGGCCGACTACCTGCAGGCCATGCGCGACGGCGTGCAAAAGCACGGACCGGTGCGCGCGGGCGTCTACGCGATGACGACAGCCACCAACGAAAAGATCGCAGGAGTTTGAGATGAGTCTGGTATTTGCAGGCGTTTGCAGCCACGCGCCCGGCATCACGGGCCGCGCACACTTGGCCGATCCGGCCACCAGGGATGCCTTCCATGCCGCCTTCCGCGACATGGGCGCACGGCTGGAGGCGGCGCGGCCCGACGCCGTGATCGTCATCGCGGCCGAGCACTTCGCCAACTTCTTCATGAACAACATGCCGGCCTATGCCATCGGCATGGCAGACCACTACGAAGGACCCATCGAGGACCCGGCCTGGCTGGGCATAGAGCGCCACCGCATTCCCGGCAATGCCGAGCTGTCGCGGCGCCTGATCACCGAGGTCATGCAGACCGTGGACGTGGCCTTTGCCGAGGAGTGGAAGTTCGACCACGGCATCATGGTCCCGCTGCACTTTCTGACGCCGGCCTATGACAAGGACATCATCCCCGTCAACATCAACTGCCAGGGCCCGCCGCTGACGCCGCTGCACCGCGCCTGGGCCTTTGGCGAGGCCCTGCGCCGCGCCTGCGACAAGGCGCCCGAGCGCATCGCCATCGTGGGCACGGGCGGCATCTCGCACTGGCCGGCCACGCCCGACTCGGGCAAGGTCAACTGGGAATGGGACCAGCAGTTCATGGACCGCTGGTGCCGCAACGACCGGGACGCGCTGCTGTCGTACACCGACGCCGAAACCTACCGCGACGGCGGCCAGGGCGGCTTCGAGATCCGCAGCTTCATCGCCGTGGCCGCCGCCGCGCGCGGCGCGGGCCAGGTGCTGTACTGCCAGCCCATTCCCATCTTCGCCGTGAGCTGCACGGCCGCCACCATGGAGGTGGCCTGAATGCCGCACGTGGTCATCCTCTACACGGCCAGCCTGGACGCGTATACCGACATGACGCAGCTGTGCCGCGCCCTGGCCGACACCATGCTCACCGTGCGTGCCGAAGACGGCGCCCAGGTCTTTCCCACGGGCGGCACGCGCGTGCTGGCCTACCCCGCGCCGCACAGCGCCGTGGCCGATGGCGGGGCTGCGGGCCGCGCAGCGGGCGGCGATGGCGACTACGGCTTCATCTACATCAACCTGCGCATGGGCCGGGGCCGCTCGGCCGCCGTGCAGCAGCAGGCCGGCGACGCCCTGCTGGCCTGCGCGCGCCGCCATCTGCAGCCGCTGTTCGCGCAGCGCCACCTGGGCCTGACCGTGCAGGTCGATGAAAGCCCGGGCCAGGTGTATGACGGCAAGCACAGCACCCTTCATCCCCTCTTTTCCAGGCCTTGAAATGTTTTCCCAAGAACTGTTGACCCAACTGGCCCAGGAGCTGGACCGCAGCGAGAAGACGCGCGTGCAGGTCGAGCATTTCTCCAAGCGCTTTCCCGGCATGACCGTGGAGGATGGCTACCGCGTCTCGCGCGAATGGGTGCGCCTGCAGATCGCGGCGGGGCGCAAGGTGATCGGCCACAAGATCGGCCTGACCTCGCGCGCCATGCAGATATCGAGCCAGATCGACGAGCCCGACTACGGCACCCTGCTCGACAGCATGCTCTACCGCTGCACGCCGGGCCAGGTGCTGGACATCCCGGCCGCGAATTTCATCGCGCCGCGCGTGGAAGTGGAGCTGGCCTTCGTGCTCAAGGCGCCGCTGCGCGGCCCGGGCCTGCCCGGCGGCAAGGAGATCACGCTGCAGGACGTGCTGGACGCCACCGACCACGTGACGCCGGCCATCGAGATCATCGACGCGCGCATCGAGCAGTTCGACCGCCACACCAAGGCCATGCGCAAGGTCTACGACACCATCAGCGACAACGCAGCCAATGCAGGCATCGTCACCGGCGCCGGCCGCGCTGACCCCCAGGTGATAGACCTGCCCTGGTGCGGCGCCATACTGCGCTGCAACGGCGTGGTCGAGGAGACCGGCCTGGCTGCCGGCGTGCAGGGCCATCCCGCCATCGGCGTGGCCTGGCTGGCCAACAAGCTCTCGCCCTGGGGCGAGGCCCTGGAGGCCGGCCAGACCGTGCTGGCCGGCTCGTTCACGCGCCCCGTGGCCGCCAAGCCTGGCGACCTGTTCGATGCCGACTACGGCCCGCTGGGCCGCCTGCAGTTCCGCTTTGTCTAGGCGCTGTCGTCCCGACGCCTGCCCCGCCCTTATTGGAGATTTCCCATGCCCCTTGCCCTGCGTGACCCCAGCCTGCTCAAGAACCTCTGCCTGATCGACGGCCAATGGCTGGCCGCCGACGATGGCAGCCGCATCGACGTCCACAACCCCGCCACGGGCGAGTCCGTGGGCCATGTGCCCCGCATGGGCGAGGCCGAGACGCAGCGCGCCATCGCCGCCGCCGAGCGCGCCTTCGCCCTCTGGAAGCAGCAGACCGCCGAGGCCCGCGCACGCCTGCTGCATCGCTGGTTCGAGCTGATGATGGAGAACCAGGAGGACCTGGCCCTGATCATGACCAGCGAGCAGGGCAAGCCCCTGGCCGAGTCGCGCGGCGAGATCGCCTATGCGGCCTCCTACGTGCAGTGGTTTGCCGAGGAAGCGCGCCGCATCTACGGCTCCACCGTGCCCGCGCCCTGGGCCGACAAGCGCATCATCGTGACCAAGGAGCCCGTGGGGGTCTGCGCCGCGATCACGCCCTGGAACTTCCCGGCCGCCATGATCACGCGCAAGGTCGCACCCGCCCTGGCGGCGGGCTGCACCATCATCGTCAAGCCCGCGCAGCAGACACCGCTGTCGGCCCTGGCCATGGCCGAGCTGGCCCAGCGCGCCGGCATTCCCGAGGGCGTGTTCAGCGTGATCACGGGCTCCTCGCGCGCCATCGGCGGCGTGCTCACGGCCAGCATGGCCGTGCGCAAGCTGACCTTCACGGGCTCCACCGAAGTGGGCCGCGTGCTGGCCGAGCAATGCGCGCCCACGCTCAAGAAGATGTCGCTGGAGCTGGGCGGCAACGCGCCCTTCATCGTCTTCGATGACGCGGACCTGGATGCCGCCGTCGAGGGCGCCATGGCCTCCAAGTACCGCAACACCGGCCAGACCTGCGTGTGCGCCAACCGCCTGCTGGTGCAGGACGGCGTGTACGACGCCTTCATGGCCAGGCTCAAGGTCGCCGTGCAGGCCCTCAAGGTGGGCAACGGCCTGGAGGCCGGCGTGGGCCAGGGCCCGTTGATCGACCAGGCCGCCGTGGACAAGGTCGAGGAGCTGGTGGCCGATGCCGTGAAGAACGGCGCCGAGGTCGTGCTGGGCGGCAAGCGCCACGCGCTGGGCGGCACCTTCTACGAGCCCACCATCCTGGCCAACGCCACGGACCGCATGCGCATCGCCAGGGAAGAGGTCTTCGGCCCCGTGGCGCCCGTGTTCCGCTTCAAGACCGAGGAAGAGGCCATCCGCATGGCCAACGACACCGAGTACGGCCTGGCCGCCTACTTCTACGCCCGCGACGTGGGCCGCGTGTGGCGCGTGGGCGAGGCGCTGGAGTACGGCATGGTGGGCATCAACAGCGGCATCATCAGCACGGCCGTGGCGCCGTTTGGCGGCGTCAAGCAGTCGGGCATGGGCCGCGAGGGCGGCGCCGCCGGCATAGAGGAATACCTGAGCACCAAGTACCTGTGCATGGGCCACTGAGGCCCGGACAATCACACCATGCAGACACCTGTGAACCGCTTCAAGGCCGCCATTGCGGCCGACCAACCCCAGATCGGCCTGTGGCTGGGCCTGGCCGACGCCTATTCGGCGGAAATCTGCGCGGGCGCCGGCTTCGACTGGCTCCTGATCGACGGCGAGCATTCGCCCAACGACACGCGCACCCTGCTGGCGCAGCTGCAGGCCATCGCGGCCTATCCCGACAGCCATGCCATTGCCCGCGTGCCCATGGGACACGGCGAGGTCGGCGAGATGCTGATCAAGCAGTACCTGGACATCGGCGTGCAGACCCTGCTCGTGCCCATGGTGGACACGGCCGAGCAGGCCGCACGCATCGTGCGCGCCGCGCGCTATCCGCAGGCCGACGGCCAGGGCGGCATCCGCGGCATGGGCGGCGCACGCGCATCGGCCTGGGGCCGGCGCGCCAACTACGCCCATGAAGCCAACGCCCAGGTCTGCGTGCTGGTGCAGGTGGAGACGCGCCAGGCGCTGGCCCACCTGGACGCCATTGCCGCCACCGAGGGCGTGGACGGCGTCTTCATCGGCCCGGCCGACCTGTCGGCCTCCATGGGCCACATCGGCAACCCCGGCCATCCCGAGGTGCAGGAGGCGATTGCCGACGCCATCGCGCGCATACGCCGCGCCGGCAAGGCGCCCGGCATCCTCACGCCCAACGAGGCCCTGGCGCGCAAGTACCTGGAGCTAGGCTGCACCTTCACGGCCGTGGGCCTGGACACCAGCGTGCTGGTGCAGGCCACCAGCGCGCTGGCTGCGCGCTTCAAGCAGGCAGCGGCCCCCGCGCCGAAAAGCCAGACCTATTGAGGCCCCGGCCTGACAAGGCGCGCGCAACGCCGCTCCGGGGAGGGAGCGGCGGCTGCATAGAATCCAGCCGACAGATGCTGCCGAACATGCCCCAGACCACGACCTCTTTTGCCCCCGAGCCGCTGCGCGCCTTCTCGCGCTCCCTGCCCATGGCGCTGCTGCGCGCCCGCGAATCGGTCATGGTGCGCTTTCGGCCCATGCTGCGCGCCCATGGCCTGACCGAACAGCAGTGGCGCGTGCTGCGCGCCATGGCGGCGGTCACGCACAGGCTGCGGCCCATGGAGCTGTCGCAGGCCACCTACATCAGCATGCCCAGCCTCTCGCGCCTGCTCAAGACGCTGGAAGGCCGGCAGCTGGTGGAGCGGTCGCGCCACGCCAGCGACATGCGCGGCGCCGAGTTCGAGCTCACGGCGGCCGGCCACGCCATCGTGGCCGAGATCGCGCCGCATTCCTCCGAGACCTATGCCGAGATCGAGCGCCTGGTGGGCCATGAAGAGATCGAGCAGCTCTACGCCCTGCTCGACCAGGTCGTGCAGCGCCTGGGCGCGGCCGACGGCAGCCAGGCCGAGGAATAGCCGCCCCGGCACGCCGGTCGGGCACTGCCGGGCACAATCGCCCCATGCCGCAGCCGATTGCCGTCATCGACTTTGAAACCACGGGCATGGCGCCTGCCCAGGGCGCGCGTGCCACCGAGGTCGCCATCGTGCTGATCGAGGGCGGCCAGGTCGTGGACCGCTTCCAGAGCCTGATGCGCACGGGCGCCTGGATACCGCCCTTCATCACGCGGCTGACCGGCATCACCAATGCCATGGTCGCAGCCGCGCCGCCCGCCGAGGACGTGATGCGCGATGCCGCCCGCTTCGTGGGCAGCGCGCCCATGGTGGCGCACAACGCGGCCTTCGACAGCAAGTTCTGGCAGTCCGAACTGGCCCTGGCCGGCGAGGCCGCGCCCCAGCCCTTTGCCTGCACCGTGCTGCTGTCGCGCCGCATCTATCCCGACGCGCCCAGCCACAGCCTGAGCCGGCTCACCGCCCACCTGGGCCTGCCCGTGGCCGAGCGTGCCCACCGGGCGCTGGCCGATGCCGAGATGGCCGCCGCCCTGCTGGCGCGCATGCAGCAGGACCTGTGCCGGCGCTATGCGCTGGCCTGGCCCGAGCATGCCCTGCTGATGCGGCTGCAGCGCTGCGCGCGCGCCCGCATGTCAGGCTGGCTGCAGGAGAACGCCGCGCCCGCCCAGATGCGCATGGCGCTGTGAGCCGGCACGGCGCACGCAAGGCAAAGACCTCCCTGGCCAAATCCCCATCGGCCGCATCTGCCGGCATCCGCACCCATAATGCACGGTTGCTGCCCGGCTACGGGCGCCCGTCCCAAACGCGGCAGCCCTGCTGCCGCCTTGCTGCCGCCTGGTTCTTGCACCCGTGAATTCCGCCCTGCCTCCTGCCGCCATGGCCAACCTGGCCCCTCAGGCCCCGTTCTCGTCGCGCGAGTTCCGCGACGCGCTGGGCCAGTTCGCCACGGGCGTGACCATCGTCACCGCGCGCAGCCCGCAGGGCCATCCGGTGGGCGTCACCGTGAGCTCGTTCAACTCGGTCTCGCTCACACCGCCGCTGGTGCTGTGGAGCATGGCGCTGTCGGCGGCCTCGCTGCCCGTGTTCCAGCATTGCTCGCACTACGCCATCCACGTGCTGTCGGCCTCGCAAAAGCCCCTGGCCGAGCTGTTCGCGCGCAAGGGCGTGGACCGCTTCGCCAACACCGCCTGGCGCAGCTCGGCCCAGGGCGTGCCGCTGCTGACCGAAGCCACCACCGTCTTCGAGTGCCGCAACCGCCATCGCCATGAAGAGGGCGACCATGTGATCTTCATCGGCGAGGTCGAGCAGTGCAGCCACCAGGCCGGCCACACGCCGCTGCTGTACCACGCAGGCCGCATGCACACGGGCGGCCTGGGCTGAGCCCGGGCCCGCGGCAGCACTCCCGTCGTCTCTCTCGGCAGCTCCCCCATTCCCGCTCCTTCCCGCCTCCGGGTAATCCCCGGTCCGGGAAATCGGTGTCTGCGCATATTGTATATACAGGCTTATACATCTGAGCACAGACCCATCCGCAGGCCGATGAAGCCCGTGGATGCGGCGGCCATTTCACCAATGACGGGGGGAGACAGCACATGAGTTCACCATCTGCAGGCAGCCTGCACCGAGGGCTGTCGGCCCGCCATATCCGCTTCATGGCGCTGGGCTCGGCCATAGGCACGGGGCTGTTCTACGGCTCGGCCAAGGCCATACAGCAGGCGGGCCCCTCGGTGCTGATCGCCTACCTGCTGGCGGGCGCGGCGGTCTACATGGTGATGCGCGCGCTGGGCGAGATGGCCGTGCACAACCCCGTGCCCGGCTCCTTCGGCCAGTACGCCAGCGACTACCTGGGCCCGTTCGCCGGCTTCATCACGGGCTGGACCTATACCTTCGAGATGGTCATCGTCTGCCTGGCCGACGTGACGGCCTTCGGCATCTACATGGGGTTCTGGTTTCCCGAGGTGCCGCGCTGGATCTGGGTGCTGTCCATCGTCTGCTTCATCGGCGCGCTCAACCTGTGCTCGGTCAGGGTGTTCGGCGAGATGGAGTTCTGGCTGTCCCTGCTCAAGGTGGCGGCCATCATCGCCATGATCGGCGGCGGCCTGGGCATCATGGTGTTCGGCTTCGGCATGGCGTCCGACCAGGCGCCCACCGGCGTGCAGAACCTGTGGGTGCACGGCGGCTTCATGCCCCATGGCGTCTCGGGCCTGATCGCATCGCTGGCGGTGGTGGTGTTCGCCTTCGGCGGCATCGAGATCATCGGCATCTCGGCCGGCGAGGCCAAGGACCCGGCGCGCGTGATCCCGCGCGCCATCAACGCCGTGCCGCTGCGCATCCTGCTGTTCTACGTGCTCACGCTGTTCGTGCTGATGAGCATCTTCCCCTGGCCGCAGATCGGCAGCCAGGGCAGCCCCTTCGTGCAGATCTTCAGCGGCCTGGGCATTTCCTCGGCCGCCACCATCCTCAACGTCGTGGTGATCTCGGCGGCCGTGTCCGCCATCAACAGCGACATCTTCGGCGCCGGCCGCATGCTGTACGGCATGGCGCACCAGGGCCAGGCCCCCGCCGGCTTCGGCCGCGTCTCGCGCCATGGCGTGCCCTGGATGACGGTGGTGGTGATGGCCGTGGCGCTGCTGGCCGGCGTGGTGCTGAACTACCTGATCCCCGAGGACGTGTTCCTGCTGATCGCCTCCATCGCCACCTTCGCCACGGTCTGGGTCTGGCTGATGATCCTGCTGTCGCAGTTCGCGGCGCGCCGCCGCATGAGCCCGCAGCAGGTGGCCGCGCTGAAGTTCCCGGTCCCGCTGTGGCCCGCCGCGCCGCTGGCCGCCATCGCCTTCATGCTGCTGGTGCTGGGCGTGCTCGGCTACTTCCTCCACACCCGTGCCGCGCTGGTCGTGGGCGGCCTGTGGATCGTGCTGCTGGGCGCCGCCTACCTGCTGTGGGTGCGCCCCGCCGCCGCGCGTGCGCAGAGCGAGGCGATGCGGCCTGCGGCGAACGCGAACCCTTAGTCGAACTCGACCTCGGTGGCCACCACCATCGCGCCATCGACCGAGAGCCGGCCCTTGACCTCGACCACGCGCCCCACGGCAATTTGGGCAGCGCTGCCATCCTCGAAGCGCGCATTGCGATAGTCCACGCGCACGCCGCGCAGCTCGAAGATGCCGGCCAGGCTGTCGACAGCGGTGATGCGGCCCTCGATCTCGAAGCCATCGTCACTGTCCAGCCGCAGCTTGCGCTCGACCTCGGAGGCGCGAAGCACCCCGTCCTGGAACATGCCCTCGACCTCGACCAGGTCGCCCACGGCAAGGCCTGCGGGCAGGCGTGTGGCGCTGCCCGCGTCCACGCTCAGGCCGTCCACGACGAAGCGGGTCGGCGAGTCCATGCGGGTGATATGGCCGGTGACGTCGGCCTCCACGCCCGCCTGTTCGGGCAGCGTGGGACGCTGCACCGACAGTGCGGTGGCCACCCACAGGCCGGCGGCATCGGGCTGGCGCGCCAGGCGCAGACTGACCACGTCGCCGGCAGCCAGCGCGGCGGCAACCTGCACGCCGCTCCAGTTGACGACGGCCTCGCCGATGCGCAGGGTGCGGCGCGACATGTCAACGGCATCCACAGGCGCGCGCAGGCGCCAGGGCTCGTCGGCGTCATCCTCGATCTCGATGCGGCTGGCAAGAATGCGGCCCTGCGCATCGCGCAGGCCGTGGACTTCCAGCACACGGCCGACCTGCAGCGCCGCCGCGCGGCCGTCCTCGAACACCGTGGCCGCATCGACGATCACGGTCTGGCCCAGTACGGTCAGCCGGTCGCCCACGACCGCGCTCAACGGACCTTCCAGATCGCTGCGCACAAGAATCTGGCGGGCCATGGCGCGCGCCACACCATCGCTGCCGGTGGTCACGGGATCGGCCGTGACATGGACCGCCATGCCCAGCTTGAGCGCATCGCTGGCCAGCAGGACGCCATCGCCATCGGTGATCCGGGCCTGGCGCTCGTCATACCGCACCCCATTGACCAGGATGGAGCCGAAGCCGTCAATGGTGCCCGACGCATAGCTGGCGCTGGGAGTGACCGGCGTGGGGGCGGGCTTGTCAGCCCCGCCGCCGCCACCGCCGCAGGCGGCCAGCAGCACGGACAGCGAGAGCGCGCCAGCGCCCAGGACCCGGGGCAATGGCGGGGCGGAGCGGGAAAAGCGAAGAAAATGCATGGTGTTCGATGCCAGAAAGAAACAGATGAAAAGGCACCGCGGCGGGGCCATCGGTGCAACCGCCTGCAGTGTCGGCAAAGGCGCCTAAACCGCGCATGAATGGCGCGTTCATGCACTGTTTAAGAACGTGCACATAAGATGCGTGGCCGTGAAACTCCGCCTCGCACTTGCTGCCTTGCTGGCCCTGCCGCTGGCGCCCGCCTCTGCCACCACGCCAGCGGAGCATGAAAGCGTGCGCCGCGAGGTGCAGTCCAAGCGCCTGCGGCCCTTGGCGGAAATCCTCCAGGACGTGCAGCAGCGCCACAAAGGGCGCGTCATCGACATCGAACTCGAGCGCGGCGCCGACGGCCGGCGCTGGTACGAAATCAAGCTCGCCAATGGCCAGCGCACGGAGATCTATATCGATGCAGTCACGGGACAGGACATCCCCCGGCCGGGCGCGACCACCGCCGTGCTGATACCCATGTCCGCCGTGGCGGCAGCCGTCACCCGCTTGCATCCCGGCACCGTGCTGCAGATCGAGCTGGAGGAAACGCGCAGCCCCAGGCCCTACTACGAGATCCAGCTGCTCACGCGCGAAGGCCGTGAGCAGCTGCTGCGCGCCGACGCCCAGACGGGCCGCATCCTGGCGGAGCCTGTCCTGAGCCGGGAGCAGGCCGCCACGCTGCAACCGCTGCCGCGCATTCTTGAGGAACTGGAGCGCAAGTACCAGGCCCGCGCCACAGAGGCCGAGCTCAAGATCGACGTCCGGCAGCGCGCCTACTACGAGGTCGAGTTGCAGCTGAGCGCCGGCCGCAGCATCGAAGTGCATGTGGATGCGTACAGCGGCCAGCCCATCGAAGAGGACGGACTGCGCTGATGCGGGTGCTCATCGTCGAAGACGACGCCGATCTTGCTGCAGGCCTGCAGGCCATCCTGCAGGAGGCCGGCATGCTGGCCGAGTGCTGCGCGGACGGCCGCCTCGCCCAGGAACTGGGCAGCGTCGAACACTATGACGCCGCCTTGCTGGACCTGGGGCTGCCAGGACAGGACGGCGTCTCGGTGCTGCGCCATTGGCGCGAGCAGGGCCGCTCCTTTCCCGTGCTGGTGCTCACGGCCCGCAACCGCTGGAGCGACAAGCTCACGGCCTTCCAGGCCGGCGCGGACGACTACCTGACCAAGCCCTTTCTGCACGAGGAGGTCGTCACGCGGCTGCGCGTGCTGCACCGGCGCGCAGCAGGCGGCAGCCGGCCCCTGGTGCAGATAGGCCCGCTGGCCTACGACACCATGGCAGACCGCTTCACGCTCGAAGGTCGGCCGCTTGCGCTGACCGCGCAGGAGCAACGCATCCTGAGCTTTCTGACCAACCGGCATGGACAGCTCGTCAGCCGCGCCGACATCAGCGAGCATGTCTACGCACGCGACCTGGACCCGGACTCCAACACCGTGGACGTGCTGGTCGGCCGCATCCGCCGCAAACTGTCCCCGCATGGCCTGATCCATACCGAGCGCGGACGGGGCTTTCGCCTGCAGCAGGCCAGCGGCGACCATGCGTCCTAGGCACTGGGGCCTGTCGGAGCGCCTGCTGGCACTGAGCCTGGTGGCCACGCTGGCCTGCGGCACGGCCGCCAGCTGGCTGCTGCGCGAGCAGTTGCACGATGCGGTGCTGCGCAGCTTCAAGGCCGGCCTGCAGGACCGCGCCGAGCGGCTGCAGGCCGAGCTGCAGTCCCCGGGACCCCTGACCGGACAGGGCACGCGGCTCAATCGCGGCGAGTTCGGCCGCATTTTCTCGGGCTGGTACTGGACACTGGAGCAGGACGGGCGGCTGCAGCAGTCGCGCTCGGTCTGGGACGACAGCCTGGAGCTGGACGACGCCCGTCCCTGGCCCCGGCACAAGGGCAGCGAGACGCTGCTGTCGCTGCGCGGGCCGCAGGGGCGCGAACTGCTGGGCCTGCGCCGCAGCTTCGATGTCGCGGGCAGGCGCGTGCAGCTGCATGTCTTCGGCCCACTGGACGGTACGCGCCAGGAATGGCGCCGAATCGACCGCATCCTGCTGGTCACCGAGCTGGGCCTGGTCGCCGCGCTGCTGCTGTGCACGGTGGCGCTGGTGCGCCTGGGATTGCAGCCGCTGCGCAGCCTGCAGCAGGCGCTGCAGGACATGGAAGACGGCACACGCACGCAGCTGGGGCGGCACTTCGGCCCCGACCTGGACCCGATTGCCGAGGCCGTGGACCAGGTGCTGCAGCGCAATGCCCAGGTCGTGGAGCGCGCGCGCCACCAGGCGGCCGACCTGAGCCATGCGCTCAAGAAGCCGCTGGCCGTGCTCGGCATCCAGGCACGCGGCCATCAGGTCGATGGCCCGTGGCTGCGTGACCAGGTACAGGCCATGTCCCACACCATCGACCGCCATCTGGCGCGCTTCGCCAGCGGCGCCGGCAGCGCCGGCAGCGTGGCGCTGGATGAGGTGCTGGCCCGGCTGCTGGATGCCATGCGCCAGATCCACGCCCAGCGGCACCTGTCCTGGTCCATCCAGACCTCCACGCCGCTGCCCGGCCATGGGCGGCGCTGGCGCGGCGCGGCCTCGGACCTGGAGGAGATGGCGGGAAACCTGCTGGACAACGCCGGCAAGTGGGCGCGCAGCCGCGTCACGCTGGCCGTGTGCCAGGATGGCACGACGACGCTGCTGCAGATCGATGACGACGGCCCAGGCCTGGCACCGGAGCATCTCGCGCAGGCCATGGAGCGCGGTGTCCGCTTCGACGAACAGGCCCAGGGCCACGGCCTGGGCCTGGCCATCGTGCGCGACATCGCCGAGACCTATGGTGGATCGCTGGAGATGGGGCCGAGCCCGCTGGGCGGGTTGCGCTGCACGCTGCGCCTGGGCTGAGCACGGCGCCGGGCGGCGCTCAGCGCGAGGCGTCGGGCAGCTCGATCTTGACTTCGAGCACTTCCAGGTTTTCCTGGCGCTCCAGGTGCACCTTGATGTCGTTGACGTCGATGTCCACGTACTTGGAGATCACCGCCATCAGCTCCTTTTGCAGCGCAGGCAGGTAGTCGGGACCGCCGCCATTGCCGCCCACGCGCTCGCGCGCGAGGATGATCTGCAGGCGCTCCTTGGCCACCGAGGCCGTCTTCTTCTTTTCTCCGAGCAGGAAAGAGAGCATGGACATGGCCGCTTACCTCCCCCCGAACATGCGTTTGAAGAAGCCGGGCTTTTGCGCTTCGGTGAAGCGCATGGGCTTTTCCTCGCCCAGGAAGCGCGCGACCACGTCCTGGTAGGCCTCGGCCACGTCCGAGCCCTGCATGTGCACGGCGGGAATGCCCTGGTTGGAGGCCTGCAGCACGGTTTCGGACTCGGGCACGACGCCGATCAGCTCGATGCGCAGGATGTCCTGGATGTCTTCCAGCGACAGCATCTGGCCGTCCTGCACGCGGTTGGGGTTGTAGCGCGTGATCAGCAGGTGTTCCTTGACGGTCTCGCCCGCGATGGCGCGCGCGGTCTTGGAGCTGAGCATGCCCAGGATGCGGTCGGAGTCGCGCACGGAGGAGACTTCGGGGTTGGTCACGACCAGGGCCTCGTCGGCGAAGTGCATGGCGATCAGCGCGCCGCTTTCGATGCCGGCCGGCGAGTCGCAGACGATGTACTCGAAGTCCATGCCCGCCAGGTCGTCCAGGATCTTCTTGACGCCGTCCTGCGTGAGCGCATCCTTGTCACGCGTCTGGGAGGCGGCCAGCACGAAGAGGTTGTCGCACTGCTTGTCCTTGATCAGGGCCTGGTTGAGGTTGGCCTCTCCCTGGATGACGTTGATCAGGTCGTAGACCACGCGGCGCTCGCAGCCCATGATCAGGTCCAGGTTGCGCAGGCCCACGTCGAAATCGATGACGGCGGTCTTGTGCCCGCGCAATGCGAGGCCCGATGCGAAGCTGGCGCTGGTGGTGGTCTTGCCCACGCCACCCTTGCCGGAGGTCACGACGACTATTTTGGCCATGTTTGCACGGTTCCTTAAAGACTGGAGAGCAAAGAAGAAGGGTCCGGTGTCATACCGGCTCGATGAGGATTTTCTCGCCGTCGAGACGCACCTTGGCGGGCCTGGCGGCCACATCCGCGGGGAGATCGGTCTCGATTGTGCGATAGATGCCGGCAATCGACAGCAGCTGTGCTTCCATGCAGGTGCTGAAGATGCGCGCCTCGGTGTTGCCGCGCGCCCCGGCGATGGCCCTGCCGCGCAGCGGCGCGTAGACATGGACGTTGCCGTCGGCGATGACTTCGGCACCATAGCTGACCATGGCCAGCACCACGATGTCGGTGCCGCGCGCATAGACGCGCTGGCCCGAGCGCAGCGGCTTGTCCACGATGAGGGCGTCGGCCTGGGGAGCAGGCACCTCGCGCACCACCTCGACCTCGCGCACGACTTCCTGGATCTCGATCTCGGGCACCGTGGGCCGCACGGGTGCGGCCTCGGGCGCGGGCGCCAGGCCTGCGGCACGCGCCGCCTCCATCTGCGCCGGGCTGCCGCCGCGCACGGCCACGGGCACGGTGCGGTGAAAGCGCAGCGCCTCCACGAGCACGGCGAAGTCGATGGACTCCTCGGCCTCGCGCACATGGGCCAGGTCGATCAGCACGGGGTCGTTGTCGAAGAAATCCGGGTCGTCGGCCAGGCGCTGGGCCAGGTCGGCCACGAGCGCACGTACGTCGGTATCCCGCAGGGTCACGGCCACCACGGGCAGCTGCGCGCTCTTGAGGTCGAAGCTGGGGCGGGCAGTACTCGTCGTTTCAACGGCCATGGGACTGGGAGTGCGGTGGATGGGAGAGTTGCCTCTCGACGCGCAAAGTGTACTGTGTGTGCAGTACATGGGCGCCCACTCCCGCCGGGAGGCGGGCCCCGGGGAGTGTCCATTTGTGTTGTGTCACACACGGCCCATGCCCCCGTGGCGGGGGCCGGGCGGACCCGGTCACTGAAACCGGGGCTTACGCTTCTCCACGAAGGCCATCACGGCCTCGCGGTGGTCGGCGGTCTTGTGGGCCAGGGCCTGGTAGCCGGCGGACAGCTCCAGCAGCGACTCCAGCGTGCTGTGCTCGCCCTCGCGCAGCAGGCGCTTGGTCATGCGCATCACGGCGCCGGGGTTGGCGGCGATCTTGTCGGCCAGCGCGCGTGCCGTGGGCAGCAGCTGGTCCGCCGGCACGACGCGGCTGACCAGGCCGCAGGCCAGGGCCTCCTGCGCGTCGATGGCCTCGCCCGTGAACGCCATCTCGGCCGCCTTGGCGCGGCCCACGGCGCGCGGCAGCAGCCAGGCGCCGCCGTCCCCGGGGACGATGCCCACGCGCACGAAGCTCTCGGCAAAGGTGGCCGTCTCGCTGGCGATGCGGATGTCGCACATGCAGGTCAGGTCCAGCCCCGCGCCGATGGCCGGGCCGTTGATGGCGCAGATCACGGGCACGTCCAGCTGGGTCAGGGCACGCGGAATGCGCTGTATGCCCTGGCGGTACTCCTCGCGGATGGCATCGGGCGTGAGCGCGTCGTCGAAGAAGCGCTGCATGTCCTTGACGTTGCCGCCCGAGCTGAAGATGGGGCCGGCGCCCGTGAGGATGACGGCCTTGACCGAGGCGTCGCGCCGGATCTCGTCGCAGACCTGCACGAATTCCTCCACGGCCGTGTTGCCCGTGAGCGCATTGCGCGTCTCGGGCTGGTTCATGGTGAGGGTCCAGATGGCGCCGTCGCGGGCGATGTTCAGAAAGGACATGGAGAAGACTCCTTGAGCAAGGGTTTATTCGGTGATGTCGGTGGTTGAACGGATCAGGTCCAGCGTGCTGCCCGCGTGGCCATGGACCAGCGCGGCGCCAGCAACACCGTGCCAGTACGACTCGGAGCCCGCCGTCTGGCGCCAGGCATGCAGGCGGCGCGTGAGCAGTTGCAGGTCGTATTCCTCGGTGAAGCCCATGGCGCCGTGGATGGCGTGGGCCGCCTCGGCCACGTCCAGCGCGGCCTGGCTGCAGCGCGCCTTGGCCACGGCCACGCGCAGCCGATCGGGGAAGATGCCCTGCCCCGCGCAGCCCAGCCGGGCCGCCATGCGCGCGGCGAAGACATGCTCGCTCATCACCGCCAGCTGGTGCTGAATGGCCTGGAACTTGCCGATGGGGCGCCCGAACTGCTGGCGCTCGTTCGCGTACTGCAGCGTGCGCTGGAACACCTCCATGAGCGCGCCCGCCAGCTGCGCCGCCACCAGGCCGGCCTGCAGCGTGCGCAGGTCCAGCCCATCCGGCAGGGCGATAGCGGGAGCAGGTGCTGCGCGGACCTGATCGGCGCTCCAGCGCAGGTTCACGTCCAGGCAGAAGGCCGCCGGCTCGGACTGCGCCTGCGCCACGGGCAGCAGGCTCCAGCCCTGCGCATGCTGCACCAGCACGCTGTCCGCCACCGCGCCCAGGCGCACGGGTGCGCAGTGCAGGCTGCCATCCGGCTGGAGCAGGCCTTGCGCCAACGCGATGGCGCCTGGTGGACGCTCCGCCCCCGCGCCCGCCAACAGCGCGCGCGCCAGCATGGTCTCGCCCAGCGGCACGGGCAGCGCATGGGCGCCGGCCTGCGACCACACATCGAACAGCTGCGCCAGCGCCAGCCCCGCGCCGCCCGCGTGCTCAGGCACCAGGGCATCGGCAAAGCCGGCCTGCTCCAGCGATTGCCACAGCGCCCGGGGCGAGCCCCCGGCCTCGATGGCGCGCACCCGCGCGGGCGTGCACTCGCCCTGCAGCAGCTGGCGTGCGGCATCGGCAAACAAATCGTCTTGCATGTCTCTCTCCATTCATGACACATGACGCCAGGCCTTGGGCGTTCCGTTTGAAACTGGCGCGCCCCAACTCAGGGGGAACCTTATTCAACGCAGGCCGAGGCCACGCGCGATCATTCCGCGCAGGATGTCGCGCGTGCCGCCGCGCAGCGAGTACGAAGGTGCCACCTCCGTCACGTAGTTGAGGGTGCGCAGCAGCTCCAGCGGAACCTCGGACGCCTCGCGTGCGAACAGGTCGTCGGCGATGGCGGCGGGAATGGACTGCTCCAGCGTCGTGCCCAGCTCCTTGACCAGGGCCGCCTCGACGATAGGGCTTTCGCCGCGCACCAGCTTGTCCTGCACGGCAACCGACATGGCGCGCAGCGGGGCCAGCTCGGTGAACACGCGGCCGGCCAGGCGCAGCGCGCCTTCGCTGCGCTCGCCCGTTGCACGCAGCCAGGCCAGCCATTCGTCGAACAGCACGATGCTGGAGAACAGCCGCTCGGGCCCGCTGCGTTCGAAGGCCAGCTCGGCCGTGACCTGCTCCCAGCCCTGGCCTTCCTGGCCGATCAGGGCGTCGGGCGGCAGCTGCACGTTGTCGAAGAAGACTTCGCAGAAATGGCTGTCGCCCGAGAGGTCGGTGATGGGCCGCACGGTCACGCCCGGCAGCGACAGGTCCACGATGACCTGGGACAGCCCCTTGTGCCGGTCACCCGCCTCGCCCGAGGTGCGCACCAGGGCGATCATGTAGTGGCAGTGGTGGGCGTTGGTGGTCCAGATCTTCTGGCCGTTGAGCACGAAGCCCTTGCCGTTCGGCGCGGCGCGCGTCTTCACGCTGGCCAGGTCCGAGCCCGCGCCGGGCTCGCTCATGCCGATGCAAAAGAAGGCCTCGCCCCGGCAGATGCGCGGCAGGTAGAACCGCTTTTGCGCCTCGGTGCCGTACTTGAGGATCAGCGGGCCGCTCTGGCGGTCGGCAATCCAGTGCGAGCCCACGGGCGCGCCGCAGGCCAGGTATTCCTCCACCAGCACGTAGCGCGTGAAGGCGCTGCGCCCGCCGCCGCCGTACTCGCGCGGCAGGGTGACACCTATCCAGCCCTTTTCGCCCAGCTGCCGGCTCAGTTCGGCGCTGTAGCCGCCCCAGGAGCGCGCACGCACATGGGGCGGCAGGCCGCTTATGGCCTGGGCGAGGAAGGCGCGCACCTCGGCGCGCAGGGCTTCGTCCTCGGCGGGGATGCGGGTCAGGGCAAGGGAATCAAGCACACTCATTGCAGGGCTCCATGGTTGGACCCCACTCTAGGCAGCCGGTCTGTCGCAGTCCAATATTAAAAACCGAGCCACTGATACCGTTTGAATATCAGGCGGCCTGTGCCTTGGCATGCTGCGCCGCAAAGCCCACATACCAGTCCAGGCAGCCCGGGTTGGCCATGGCCTCCTTGTTGACCACCTTGTCCAGCGGCTGGCCCAGCATCAGCTTCTTGATGGGCAGCTCCTGCTTCTTGCCGCTGAGCGTGCGCGGGATTTCGGCCACCTGCACGATCTCGTCGGGCACGAAGCGCGGCGACAGGGCCTGGCGGATGGCGCCCTGCAGGCGCGCGCGCAGGGCGTCGTCCAGATCCACGCCCGGGCGCAGCACCACGAACAGCGGCATGTAGCTTTCGCGGCCCAGGTATTCGAGGTCCACGACCATGGAGTCCAGCACTTCGGGCAGGGCCTCGACGGCGCTGTAGATCTCGCTGGTGCCCATGCGCAGGCCGTGGCGGTTGATGGTGGCGTCGCTGCGGCCGTAGATGATGCAGCCGCCCTCCGGGAGGATGCGTATCCAGTCGCCGTGGCGCCAGACCGGGCCCATGGCGGCGGGGCCGTCACCGCCACCGGGCGCGCGGCCATGGCCGGCCGGGTACATGTCGAAGTAGCTGGACAGGTAGCGCTTGCCGTCCGCATCGCCCCACAGGTACAGCGGCATGGAGGGGATGGGCTGGGTGCAGACCAGCTCGCCCACCTCGTCGATGACGGGCTGGCCCTGCTCGTTCCAGGCCTCCACGGCCGCGCCCAGCTGGCGGCACTGCATGATGCCCGGCTGCTGGGGCAGCTCGCGGTGGCCGCCGATGAAGGCGCCCGCGAAGTCGGTGCCCCCCGAGATGTTGTTCCACCAGATGTCAGGCCGTCCCATGCTGGCGAACTGCGCCGTGCCCCAGCTTTGCACCTCGGGCGACAGCGGCGAGCCCGTGGTGCCCAGGCTGCGGATGCGCGACAGGTCGCCGCACTGGGCCAGGTCCACGCCGGCCTTCATGCAGTTGGCGTAGAAGGCCGCGCCCGAGCCGAAGCTGGTCACGCCGGTCTCGGCCGCGAAGCGCCACAGCACGCCCCAGTCGGGCCTGTCCTTGCTGCCGCCGGGGCTGCCGTCGAAGATCACGCAGGTGGTGCCGCCCAGCAGGCCCGAGACCTGGGCATTCCACATCACCCAGCCCGTGGAGCTGTACCAGTGGTAGCGCTCGCCCCAGCTGTTGGGGTGGTAGCTGCAGCCTACGTCGTTATGCAGGGCCTTGAGCTGCAGGGCCACCAGCACCATGCCGCCATGGCCGTGGACGATGGGCTTGGGCAGGCCGGTGGTGCCGCTGGAGTAGACGATCCACAGCGGGTGGTCGAAGGGCAGCCATTCGGGCTCGAAGGCCGCCGTGGCCGCGTCGTCGCGGGCCGTGACCTGGCCGTAGTCGGCGGCATCGGCCAGCCTGGCCTGCAGATCCAGGTTGGGCACAAGGACCACATGCTCCACGCTGGGCAGGCCTGCGCGCAGCTCCGCCAGCACGGCCATGCGGTCGATATCGCGCCCGGCGTAGTGCACGCCATCGACGGCGATCAGCGCCTTGGGCGCGATCTGGCGGAAGCGGTCCAGCACCGCGTTGGTGCCCATGTCGGGCGCGCAGATGCTCCAGACGGCGCCCAGGCTGGCCGTGGCCAGCAGGGCGACCATGGCCTCGGGGATGTTGGGCAGGTAGGCAGCCACGCGGTCGCCGCGGCCCACGCCCTGGGCCTTCAGGTGCAGGGCCAGGGCGGCGACCTGGCGGCGCAGGTCGGGCCAGGACAGTTCGCGGTGGCGGCCCGTCTCGTTGCGGCTGACCACGGCGGGCATGCCGGCCGCATGGGCGGCATCCACATGGCGCAGCGCCTGGCGCGTGTAGTTGATCTGGGCGCCCGGAAACCACTGGGCGCCGGGCATGGTGTTGCGCTCCAGCACGGCCGTGTGCGGCGTAGGCGATTGCAGCGCGTTGTAGTCCCAGATGCTTTGCCAGAAGGCGTCCAGGTCGGTCACCGACCAGCGCCACAGCGCGTCGTAGCTGTCGAACTGCAGGCCGTGGCGCTCGCGCAGCCAGTCCTGGTACAGGCGGATCTGGGGGATGAAGGCAGGGGTGTGGCTCATGACCGGCCACGGTACGCGCGCGCTGCCCGCGAGCCCAGACGGGAAAGCCATTAGCCTGGCACCTGGGCGACAAAGTCTGCGGGCCGGATCGCGTATCTGCGCACAAACACTGGGAAAAAATTTCCGCTCGCCCCCTCCTGCCAGAAAACAAATGCCTCTAATATCGCGCCAATTTTTTACAAGGAGCGATGCCACATGGGCCTTTTCCAATGGACGGAGAAATCCGCCGACCAGCTGCAACGGGGAGGCGTGATCGGCCCCGATGAGCGCCTGCCCTGGCCCCAGACCGGGCTGATGGGCATACAGCACGTGATCGCCATGTTCGGCTCCACCGTGCTGGCGCCCATCCTCATGGGGTTCGACCCCAACGTGGCCGTACTCATGAGCGGCATCGGCACGCTGATCTTCTTCCTGATCACGGGCGGCAAGGTGCCCAGCTACCTGGGTTCGTCCTTTGCTTTCATCGGCGTGGTGATCGCAGCCACGGCCTATGGCGGCAAGGGCGCCAACGGCAACATCGGCGTGGCGCTGGGCGGCATCATTGCCTGCGGCGCGGTCTATGCGCTGATCGGCCTGGTGGTGCAGCTGGTGGGCACGCGCTGGATCGAGCGCTTCATGCCGCCCGTGGTCACGGGCGCCGTGGTGGCCGTGATCGGGCTGAATCTGGCGGCCATCCCCGTCAAGAACATGGCGGCCAACAACTTCGAGTCGTGGATGCAGGCCCTGACCTTCGTCTGCGTGGGCCTGGTGGCCGTGTTCACGCGCGGCATGGTGCAGCGCCTGCTGATCCTGGTGGGCCTGATCGCCGCCAGCGTGCTGTACGGCCTGTTCACCAATGTGCTGGGCATGGGCAAGCCCGTGGACCTGTCGGGCGTGGCCAATGCCGCCTGGTTCGGCCTGCCCCAGTTCCACGCGCCCGTGTTCAGCGGCCCGGCCATGGTGCTCATCGTTCCCGTGGTCATCATCCTGGTGGCCGAGAACCTGGGCCACATCAAGGCCGTGACCGCCATGACGGGCAAGAACCTGGACCAGTACATGGGCCGGGCCTTCATCGGCGACGGCGTGGCCACCATGGTCAGCGGCGCGGCCGGCGGCACCGGCGTGACCACCTATGCCGAGAACATCGGCGTGATGGCCGCCACGCGCATCTACTCGACGGCCGTGTTCTTCGTGGCCGCCGTCCTGGCCGTGCTGCTGGGCTTCTCGCCCAAGTTCGGCGCGCTGATCCAGGCGATCCCGCTGCCCGTGATGGGCGGCGTGTCCATCGTGGTGTTCGGCCTGATCGCCGTGGCCGGCGCCAAGATCTGGGTGGACAACCGCGTGGACTTCTCGCAGAACAAGAACCTGATCGTGGCGGCCATCACCCTGATCCTGGGCACGGGCGACTTCACGCTCAAGTTCGGCGACTTCGCGCTGGGCGGCATCGGGACCGCGACTTTCGGCGCCATCATCCTGTACGCGCTGCTGGATCATGCACGCGATGATCAGCCGCTGATTCATTGAATGTGAGCACACGCAAACATTCTTTGAGCCTTTGACTGCGCGGCAGGGCCTTTACGGGGAAACCCGAGGGCCGCTGCCAGCGCTGCTACCATCGGTTTCCGGAGATATACCGCCCTTGCGTTCTTGCATGGGGCGGTTTTTTTTAGGCTTGCAAGCCAGCGCTGCGGCACCCTGCCGGCTGGCGCGAGCCGTCAGCCGGAGCCATAGATGTCCCTCGCAGACCGCGTACGTTTCCCAGAATTCCTTTCGCGCACCATGACGGCCGAGCAGGCCGCCGCCCTGATCCCCCACGGCGTCAACGTCGGCATGAGCGGGTTCACGGGCGCGGGCTACCCCAAGGCCCTGCCCCAGGCCATCGCCCAGCACGCCAAGAGCGAACACGCGGCCGGCCGGCCCTACAAGATCAATGTCTGGACCGGCGCCTCCACGGCCGCCGAGATGGACGGCGCCCTGGCCGAAGCCGGCGCACTGGGCCAGCGCCTGCCCTTCAACACCGACCCGACCTGCCGCGCCAGGATCAATGCCGGCGAGATCGATTTCATCGACATGCACCTGTCCCACGTGGCCCAGCATGCGTGGTTCGGCTTCCTGGGCCCCATGAGCGTGGCCGTGGTCGAGGTGCTGGGCGTGACCGAGGACGGACGCCTCATCCCCTCCACCGCCGTGGGCAACAACAAGACCTGGCTGGAGATTGCCGACAAGGTGATCCTGGAGGTCAACACCAAGCCGCCGGCCAAGATGGAAGGCATGCACGACATCTACTACGGCACGGCCATCCCGCCGCGCCGCGTGCCCATTGCCCTGACCCATGCCGATGACCGCATCGGCGAGCCCTACCTGCGCGTGGACCCGGCCAAGGTGGTCGCCGTGGTCGAGACCCACAAGGGCGACCGCGACAACGTCTTCGCCCAGCCCGACGCCAACTCCAACCTGATCGCCGCGTCCATCATCGACTTCCTCGCGCACGAGATGAAGATGGGCCGCCTGCCCAAGGAGATGCTGCCCATCCAGTCGGGCGTGGGCAACGTGGCCAACGCCGTGCTGGCCGGCCTGCTGACGGGGCCGTTCGAGAACCTGCTGGGCTTCACCGAGGTGCTGCAGGACGGCATGCTGGACCTGCTGCGCGCAGGCAAGATGAGCCGCGCCTCGGCCACCTCGATCTCGCTGTCCGGCAGCGCCTACAGGGACTTCGAGGAGAACATCGACTTCTACCGCGACCGCATCATCCTGCGCCCCCAGGAGATCAGCAACCACCCCGAGCTGGTGCGCCGCCTGGGCGTGATCGCCATGAACTCCATGATCGAGGCCGACATCTACGGCAACATCAACTCCACCCACGTCATGGGCACGGGGATGATGAACGGCATCGGCGGCTCGGGCGACTTCGCGCGCAACGGCTACCTGTCCTTCTTCGTCACGCCCTCGGTGGCCAAGGGCGGCAAGATCAGCTGCATCGTGCCCATGTGCTCGCACGTGGACCATACCGAGCACGACACGCAGATCATCGTCACCGAGCAGGGCCTGGCCGACCTGCGCGGCCTGTCGCCGCGCAAGCGCGCCCAGGTCATCATCGACCGCTGCGCCCATCCCGACTTCCGCCCCCAGCTGCAGGACTACTTCGACCGCGCCCAGCGCCAGGGCGCGCTGCACACGCCCCACATCCTGGGCGAAGCGCTGAGCTGGCACCAGCGCTTTGTCGAAACGGGCGACATGCGCGCCTGAACCGCGCCAGCGCGCAGTCTCCTGGGCTACAGGCGGCCATCGGCATGGCTGCCTGGACTGGCGTAGCATGCAAGGACGGCCCCCGGGGCCGTCTTTTTCGTTGCACCCACAGGACTTCTCCCATGCCGATCTGGAAGCGCAGCTTCACCCTTGAAGACATCACCTCGCTGAGCGCCGACACGGCCGTCTCGCACCTGGGCATCGAGTTCACCGAGATCGGTGACGACTTCCTGCGCGGCCGCGTGCACGTGGACCAGCGCACCTGCCAGCCCTACGGCATCCTGCACGGCGGCGTGAACGTGGTGCTGGCCGAAACCCTGGGCTCGGTGGCCGCGGCCTGCTCCATCCCCGAGGGCTGGCGCAGCGTGGGCCTGAACGTCTCGGCCAACCATGTGCGCGCCGCGCGCCAGGGCTGGGTCACGGGCACGGCCCGCCCCGTGCACCTGGGCCAGACCACCCATGTCTGGGCCATCGAACTGCACGACGAAACCGGCCGCCTGACCTGCACCTGCAGCCTGACCATGGCGCTGCTGCCGCCCACGCATGCGCAGAACGTCAAGCTCGCGGCGCAGCCGCCGGTGGCGGCCCAGCCCTGATCAAACCCCCAGCAACTCCGACAGGCGCTCCGGCTGCGCCAGCAGCTCCCGCGAATCGGCCTGCAGCGCCAGCCGGCCCTTGGCCATGACCACGGCGCGGTCGGTGTGGGCCAGGACCTTTTTGTAGTCGCGGTCCACGATCAGGGTGGAGATGCCGGTGCTGCGGATGGCGGCGATCACGCGCCAGATTTCGGCGACGACCAGGGGGGCCAGGCCTTCGGTGGCTTCGTCGAGGATGAGCAGGCGCGGGTGCGTCATCAGCGCGCGGCCTATGGACAGCATCTGCTGCTCGCCGCCAGAGAGCTGGTCGCCGCCGTTGGCCAGGCGCTCCGCGAGCCGGGGGAAGGTGTCGAGCACGCGCTCCAGCGTCCAGTGGCGCTCTCCCTGCAGGCCGGGGCGGGCGCTCATGACCAGGTTCTCGCGCACGCTGAGGTTGGGGAAGATGCCTCGCCCCTCTGGCACATAGCCAATGCCCAGCCGCGCCATGCGCTCGGGCGGCGCGCCCGTGCAGTCGCGGCCATCGGCGCGCAGGCGGCCACGGCGCGCGGGCACATAGCCCATGAGCGTGCGGATCAGCGTGGTCTTGCCCATGCCGTTGCGCCCCAGCAGGCCCACGGCCTGGCCCGCGCCCAGCGCCAGGCTCACGCCCTGCAGGATGTGGCTGTCGCCGTAGTAGGTATGCAGCTCGTCGATGGCGAACATGGGCTCAGTCATCGTCTTCTCCGAGATAGGCAGTACGGACCACGGGATCGACACGGATCTGCGCTGGCGTGCCCGTGGCCACCACGCTGCCGTTGACCATCACGGTGATGCGGTCGGCGATGCGGAACACGGCGTCCATGTCGTGCTCGACCAGCAGTACCGCATGGCCGCGCTTGAGCTCCTGCAGCAGGGCCAGCATGCGCTCGGTCTCCTCGGCGCCCATGCCGGCCAGCGGTTCGTCCAGCAGCAGCACGCGCGGGCCGGTGGCCAGGCACATGGCCACTTCCAGCTGGCGCTTGGCGCCGTGGCTCAGCGTGCCGGCCACGGCCTGGGCCTGCCCGGCCAGGCCCGCACGCTCCAGGGCCGCATGGGCCTGGCGCAGGCTGGCCGCGCAGCGCTGTGCGGACAGGCCCAGCTGCCAGGGCCTGAGCGCCATCTGCGCCTGGGCCGCGAGCCGGCAGTTCTCCAGCGCCGAGAACTCGGGAAAGATGGTGGTGCGCTGGTAGCTGCGGCCCACGCCGGCACGCGCGCGCCGGGGCTGGGGCATGCGCGTGACGTCCTGGCCCGCGAGCGCGATGCGCCCCGCGCTGGCCGCCAGTTCGCCCGAGAGCATGTTGACCAGGGTGGACTTGCCCGCGCCGTTGGTGCCGATCACGGCATGGACCTCGCCCTCGTGCAGGTCCAGGTCCACGCCGCCCACGGCCGTGAGCCCGCCGAAGCGGCGCGTGAGGCCGCGCACCGAAAGCAGTGCCGCATCAGCCATGTCCGGCCTCCTTGTGATGGACCTCGTTGTGCACTCCAGCGCGTTGCCGTGCAAGGCCCGCCAGCCCGATCAGCCCCATCAGTCCTTTCGGCAGCAGGGCCACGAGCACGATGATGGCCAGGCCCAGGCTCAGCTGCCAGTGGTCGGCCATGGGGCCGACGATGGCATGCGTGGACAGCACCTCCTTGAGCGCGATGAAGGCCACCGTGCCCAGCACGGCGCCGCGCAGCGAGCCCAGGCCGCCGAGGATGACCATCAGCAGCACCTCGCCCGAGTGGTGCCAGGACAGCAGCTCGGGGTTGACCACGGCATCGCGCACCGCCAGCAGAAAGCCTGCCACGCCAGCCAGCATGCCGGCCAGCACGAAGGCCGCGAGCTTGTACCCGTAGGTGGTGAAGCCGGCCGCGCGCATGCGCTGTTCGTTGACGCGTATGCCCGCCAGCGCCGCGCCGAAGCGCGACTGGCGCAGCCCGGCCAGGAAGGCATAGACCAGCACCAGGGCGGCCAGCACCACGTAGTACTGCACGCGCGGGATTTCCATGTCGATGGCGCCCAGCGCGGGCCGGGCCATCAGGTAGATGCCATCGCTGCCGCCGCCGATGCCCGTGTCGTGGACCACGAAGTAGGCCATCTGTGCGAAGGCCAGCGTCACCATGATGAAGTAGATGCCGCGCGTGCGCAGGCTCGGCAGGCCCACCAGCAGCGCATAGCCGCCCGAGGCCAGCAGCGCCCAGCCCAGCATGGCCGGCAGGCTGCCGCCCTCGTTGCCTGCGGACAGCACGGCGGCATAGGCGCCCAGGCCCATGAAGGCCGCATGCCCCAGGCTCACCAGGCCCGTGCCGCCCACCAGCAGCTGCAGGCTGAGCGCGAAGATGGCCAGGATCATGGTCTTGACCACCAGGCCCGACAGATAGTCCGACCACCAGGGGCCGGCCAGCGCCAGCAGCGCCACGCAGGCCAGCGGCACGGCGCAGGCCTGCCATCGGCAGGCGCGCTGCGGCATCTCTACGGGCTGCGCGGCGGCCGCCAGCAGGGCCGGAGAAGGATTGGATACGGCCATTGTTCAGCTCCTTTGCCCCATCAGGCCCTGGGGCCGCCACACCAGCACCACCGCCATCAGCAGGTAGACGCTCATGCCGCTGAGCTCCTGGAAGAACAGCTTGCCGAAGGTATCGACAAAGCCCACCAGCAGCGAGGCCAGCAGCGCGCCCGTGATCGAGCCGATGCCGCCGATCACCACCACCACGAAGCAGATGATGAGCACGTTGCCGCCCATGCCCGGATAGACCGAACTCATGGGCGCGGCGATCATGCCCGCCAGTGCCGCCAGCGCCACGCCGATGGCGAAGACGATGCGGTACAGGCGCTTCACGTCGATGCCCAGGCCGCGCACCATGTCGCGGTTGCTGGCGCCCGCGCGCACCATCATTCCCAGGCGCGTGCGGTGGACCACCCAGTACAGCGCCAGCGCCACCAGCAGGCACACGCCCGAGGCGAACAGCCGGTACCACGGATAGCTCATGAGCCCGCCCAGCGAGAAGCTGCCCGACAGCCAGCCGGGCAGCGGCACGCCATGCACGTCGTTGCCCGCCAGCAGCGAGCGCAGCTCCTCGAACACCAGGATCAGCCCGAAGGTCATCAGCACCTGCTGCAGGTGCTCGCGCTCGTAGAGGTAGCTGAAGAAGGCCCACTCCAGCGCATAGCCCAGCACCACGGTCAGCGCCACGCCGGCCAGCAGCATGGTGATGAAGTGCTGGCCCAGCAGCGGGGACAGCACAAAGGCCATGTAGGCGCCGATCATGTAGAAGCTGCCATGGGCCAGGTTGATCACGCCCATGATCCCGAAGATCAGCGTCAGGCCCGAGGCCAGCAGGAACAGCAGCAGCCCGTACTGGACGGCGTTCAGGCACTGCACGAGAAAGGTGGCAAGGTCCATGGCGATGTCCGTATGCGTGCGTATTCGTCCGTATGAGTGCGCCCCGCGCCTCACATGCGGCAGCCGCGGCCGGTATCGCCCAGGGCCTTGATGGCCACGCCCATGCGCTGGTTCTCCTTGCCCACGACCTTGCGCAGGTACATGTCCTGCACGGGGTTGTGCGACTTGCTGATGGTGAAGTCACCGCGCGGGCTGGGGATGGTGGCCTTCTCGATGGCCTGGCGGAACTCGGCCTTCTTCGCGATGTCGCCGCCCGCCGCCTTCAGGCCCACGCCCAGCATCTGGGCGGCGTCGTAGCCCTGAACGGCATACACATCGGGCATCAGCTTGTAGGCCTGGGCATAGGCGGAGCGAAAGCGCCGGTCGCGCTCCGTGCCCAGCTCGTCGGCGTAGTGCAGCGTGGTCAGCACCCCCTGGGCGGCCTCGCCCTGGGCCTCCAGCGTGCCGTCGGTCAGAAAGCCCGAGCCGTACAGCGGGATGGTTTTGTGCAGGCCGGCCGCGTGGTAGTCCTTGACGAACTTGACGGCGCCCGCGCCCGCGAAGAAGGCAAACACCGCATCGGGCCTGGCCGCCGCGATCTCGGTCAGCAGGGCCTGGAACTCCACGTTGGGAAAGGGCACGGTGAGCTGCTTGCTGACCTTGCCGCCCTCCTTCTCGAAGCCCTCCTTGAAGGCATTGGTCATCTCCTCGCCGGCCGCGTATTTCCAGGTGATGGTCATGGCGGTTTTCCTGCCCTCCTGCCTGGCCGCCACCACGCCCATGGGATAGGAGGACTGCCAGTTGGAGAAGGACGAACGGAAGATGTTGGGCGCGCACATGGCGCCCGTGACCGCATCGGCGCCCGCATTGGGCACGATGAGCACGGTGCCGCTTTCCTTGGCCGCGCGCGCCATGGCCATGGCCACGCCCGAATGCACGGTGCCCACCAGCACATCGACCTTGTCGCGCTTGATCAGGCGGTTGACGTTGTCCGTGGCCTTGGCCGGATCGGACTCGTCATCGACCTTGAAGAACTCGATCTCGCGCCCGCCCAGCCTGCCGCCCTGCTCGTTCACGAACATGCGAAAGCCGTTCTCTATGGCCGAGCCCAGCGCCGCGTAGGTGCCGCTGTAGGGCAGCATGAAGCCGACCTTGATCCTGTCCTGCGCATATGCGCCGCAGGACAGGGAGGCCGTCAGGGCGAGGGCGGCCCAGTGTTTGCGATCGATGTTCATGCGTGTCTCCTTGTGGTCGATGGGTCTTGCTTTTGTCAGGGGAATCGGAAGGGGCTGTTCAGCCGACGCTGGCCTCGCGTTCACGCAGGCGGAAACGCTGGATCTTTCCGGTGGCGGTCTTGGGAAGTTCGTCCACGAACTCGATGAAGCGCGGGTACTTGTAGGCGGCCAGGCGCTGCTTCACGAAGGCCTTGAGCTCGGCCTCGGTGGCGCTGCAGCCGTCCTTGAGCACGACGAAGGACTTGGTCTTGAGCAGGCCGTCGGCGTCGGTCTTGCCGATCACGGCGGCCTCCAGCACGGCCGGGTGCTGCATCAGCGTGGCCTCGACCTCGAAGGGCGAGACATAGATGCCGCTGACCTTGAGCATGTCGTCGCTGCGCCCGGCATAGGTGTAGTAGCCATCGGCGTCGCGCACGTACTTGTCGCCGCTCTTGAGCCAGCCGCCCTGGAAGGTCTCGCGCGTCTTGTCGCGGTTGCCCCAGTACATGAGGGCGGCGCTGGGGCCCTGGATGAACAGGTCGCCCACCTCGCCATCGGCCACGGGGCGGCCGTCCTCGCCGCGCAGCTCCACGCGGTAGCCGTCCACGGGCTTGCCCGTGGTGCCGTAGCGGATGTCGCCGGGCCGGTTGGACAGGAAGATGTGCAGCATCTCGGTGGAGCCGATGCCGTCCACGATGTCGGCGCCGAAATGCGCCTTGAAGCGCTGGGCGATCTCGGCCGGCAGCGCCTCGCCGGCCGAGGAGCACATGCGCAGGCTGACCTGCTCGCGCGCGGGCAGCAGCGGCGAGGCCAGCATGCCCGCAAAGCCCGTGGGCGCGCCGAAGAACACCGTGGGCCGGTGCTGCACCCAGCGCGCGAAGGTGGCCTCGGGCGTGGGCCGCTCGGCCATCAGCAGCACGGTGGCGCCCACGCTCAGCGGAAAGCTCAGGGCATTGCCCAGGCCGTAGGCGAAGTAGAGCTTGGCGGCGGAAAAGCAGATGTCGCCCTCGCCCAGACCCAGCACCGGGCCGCCATAGAGTTCGGCCGTCCAGTACGGATTGGCATGCGTGTGGACCGCGCCCTTGGGCTTGCCCGTGGAGCCCGAGGAATACAGCCAGAAGCCCGGGTCATCGCCCAGCGTGGGCGCCGGTGCGGGCAACGGCGGCTGCGCCGCCAGCCAGGGCTGCAGGGGCGCAAAGCCTGCGGCGCGCGCGGCCGCTTCGTCGCCGGCCACCCAGACATGGCGCACCTCGTTGGGCGCCCGGTCCAGCGCCTGGCGCAGCAGGGGCAGCAGCGCATCGCAGGTCAGCACGGCCTGGGCACGGCTGTGGCCCAGCATGTAGGCGTAGTCGTCGGCCGTGAGCAAGGTGTTCACCGCCACCGGCACCACGCCCGCATACAGCGCGCCCAGAAAGGCCACGGCCCATTCATGGCGGTCGTGCATGAGCAGCAGCACGCGTTCCTCGCGGTGGATGCCCGCCGCCAGCAGGCCGCTGGCCATGCGCCGCGCCTGCTGCTGCAGCTGGCCGTAGCTCAGCGTGCCGTGGTCGTCGATGTAGGCGATCTTGCCGGGCCGCCCCTCATTGAGCGCGAACAGGTGCGCGGCGAAATTGAAGGGCTGGGTGAAGTCGATCATCGGGGTCTCCTTCGACATCGGGCATCCGGCCCGACTTGTGATCTTCCGCACAACATGCAATATTGTGCGTGCACCGAAAAGATAGTTAGAACACCACCGAGCGTCAAGCACTATATTGCATGGCTGGTGTTAACCCCGACTGTTTATCATTCACGCCCTCTTCAAGGAAACTCTATGGACCAGTTCGAGACGGCAGCCCAGTCCGCCGGGGCGGCGGATTCCCTCTCAGAAGCCCCCAGGAACCAGGTGCTGCAGGCGCTGGGCGAGCGTGTGCGCAGCCTGCGCTCGCGCCGGGGCATGACGCGGCGCGCCCTGGCGGCGGCGGCCGATGTCTCGGAGCGCCACCTGGCCAACCTCGAATACGGCACGGGCAATGTGTCGGTGCTGGTCCTGCACCATATTGCACAGGCCCTGCAATGCTCCATGGCCGAGCTGCTGGGCGACGTGACCACCACCAGCGCCGAATGGCTGCTGATCCGCGAGCTGCTGGAAGGCCGCAATGAAGAGGACCTGCGCCGCGTGCGCCTGGCCGCAGGCGAGCTGCTGGGCACGGCGCCCAGCGACCGCCAGCGCCACACGCGCATCGCCCTGATCGGACTGCGCGGCGCGGGCAAGTCCACGCTGGGCCGCATGCTGGCCGAGCAGCTGGGCGTGCCCTTCCTCGAACTCAACCAGGAAATCGAGCGCATTGCGGGCTGCAGCGTGCGCGCCATCCACGACCTGTACGGTGCCAACGCCTACCGCCGCTACGAGCGCCGCGCGCTGGAGGAAGCCGTGCAGATCTACAGCGACGTGGTCATCGCCACGCCGGGCGGCATCGTCTCCGACCCGGCCACCTTCAACGAGCTGCTGTCGCACTGCACCACGGTCTGGCTCAAGGCCCAGCCCGAGGAGCACATGGCCCGCGTCGTGGCCCAGGGCGACACCCGCCCCATGGCCGCCAATCCCGAGGCCATGGACGATCTGCGCAGCATCCTCGAAGGCCGCGCCGGCTTCTACGCCAAGGCCGACCACGTGGTGGATACCAGCGGCCAGACGCTGGAGCAGAGCTTCGATCAGTTGAAGGCACTGTTCCTGCCCGCACGCTGAGACGGCGGCAGCAACCCACGGCATCCAGGCCCCAGGCCTGGATTTTTTTCGCCTGTGCTGGCTGGTGGTTACCCTGGATACGGCCAAAACACGCACTATCGTGCGTGTTGTTGCGTGCATTTTCCGGATGAATCTGCATAATTGTGCCTGCACCGTATCTGCGACTGCACTATTTTTCATCCAAGAGGCCGTCCATGCACCCGTCCAACCCCACTGTCGATTACCGCACCGAGCCCGCCCAGTACCGCCACTGGTCGTTCACCGTCGAGGGCGCCATCGCCCGCATGCAGCTGAACATCGCCGAGGACGGCGGCATACGGCCCGGCTACAAGCTCAAGCTCAACAGCTACGACCTGGGCGTGGACATCGAGCTGCACGACGCGCTCAACCGCATCCGCTTCGAGCATCCGCAGGTGCGCACCGTCATCGTCACCAGCGGGCGCGACCGCATCTTCTGCTCGGGCGCCAACATCTTCATGCTGGGCGTGTCCAGCCATGCCTGGAAGGTGAACTTCTGCAAGTTCACGAACGAGACGCGCAACGGCATCGAGGACAGCTCGCGCCACTCGGGCCTGAAGTTCCTGGCCGCCGTCAACGGCGCCTGCGCGGGCGGCGGCTACGAGCTGGCCCTGGCCTGCGACGACATCGTGCTGATCGACGACCGCTCCTCCTCCGTCTCCCTGCCCGAGGTGCCGCTGCTGGGCGTGCTGCCCGGCACGGGCGGCCTCACGCGCGTGACCGACAAGCGCCATGTGCGCCATGACCTGGCCGACATCTTCTGCACCAGCGTCGAAGGCGTGCGCGGCCAGCGCGCCGTGGACTGGCGCCTGGTGGATGCCGTGGCCAAGCCCGCGCAGTTCGAGGCCGTGGTGGCCCAGCGCGCGCAGCGCCTGGCCGAGGGCAGCACGCGCCCCGCCAATGCGCAGGGCATCACGCTCACGCGCCTGGAGCGCGAGGCCACGGACGACGCGCTGCACTACCGCCATGTCAGCGTGCAGATCGACCGCGCGCGCCGCAGCGCCACGCTGACCGTGAAGGCGCCCACGCTTGGGCAAGGCCCGCAGCCGGCCACCATCGAAGCCATCGAGCAGGCTGGCGACGCCTGGTGGCCGCTGGCCATGGGCCGCGAGCTGGACGACGCCATCCTGCACCTGCGCACCAACGAGCTGGACGTGGGCACCTGGCTGCTCAAGACCGAAGGCGATGCCGCCGCCGTGCTGGCCGCAGACGCAGCCCTGCTGGCCCACCAGGACCACTGGCTGGCGCGCGAGACGCTGGGCCTGCTGCGCCGCAGCTTTGCGCGGCTCGATGTGTCCTCGCGCACGCTGTTCGCGCTGATCGAGCCCGGCTCCTGCTTCGTGGGCATGCTGGCCGAGCTGGCCTTCGCGGCCGACCGCGCCTACATGCTGGTGCTGCCCGACGACACCGAGCGCGCCCCGCGCATCCAGCTGGACGAATTCAATTTCGGCCTGCTGCCCCTGGTCAACGACCAGTCGCGCCTGCAGCGCCGCTTCTACGAGGAAGCCGCGCCGCTGGAGGCCGCGCGCGCCGCCACGGGCCGCGCGCTGGACGGCGACCAGGCCCTGGCCCTGGGCCTGGTCACGGCCGCGCCCGACGACATCGACTGGGACGACGAAATCCGCATCGCCATGGAAGAGCGCGCCGCCATGTCGCCCGATGCGCTCACGGGCCTGGAAGCCAACCTGCGCTTTGCCAGCCGCGAGAACATGGTCACGCGCATCTTCGGGCGCCTGTCGGCCTGGCAGAACTGGATCTTCAACCGCCCCAATGCCGTGGGCGACAAGGGCGCTCTCAAGCTCTACGGCACGGGCCAGAAGGCCGGCTTCGACTTCAACCGCGTCTGACCGCAGGCACGCCCCGAAACATCCACGGAGACCCCACCATGAGCGCCATCAACTACAGCGAGAAGATCCCCAACAACGTCAACCTCGGCGAAGACCGCACCCTGCAGCGCGCGCTGGAGAGCTGGCAGCCCAACTTCCTGAACTGGTGGGGCGACGTGGGCCCCGAAGGCTCCACCGACTACGACGTCTACCTGCGCACCGCCATCAGCGTGGACCCGCAGGGCTGGGCTCAGTTCGGCCACGTGAAGATGCGCGACTACCGCTGGGGCATCTTCCTGAACCCGGCCGAGGCCGACCGCAGCATCCACTTCGGCGACCACCTGGGCGAGAAGGCCTGGCAGGACGTGCCCGGCGAGCACCGCGCCAACCTGCGCCGCATCATCGTCACCCAGGGCGACACCGAGCCCGCCTCGGTGGAGCAGCAGCGCCACCTGGGCCTGACCGCGCCGTCCATGTACGACCTGCGCAACCTGTTCCAGGTCAACGTGGAGGAAGGCCGCCACCTGTGGGCCATGGTCTACCTGCTGCACAAGCATTTCGGCCGCGACGGCCGCGAGGAGGCCGAGGCCCTGCTGGAGCGCCAGTCCGGCGACGAGAACAACCCGCGCATCCTGGGCGCCTTCAACGAGAAGACGCCCGACTGGCTGTCCTTCTTCATGTTCACCTACTTCACCGACCGCGACGGCAAGTTCCAGCTGGCCGCGCTGGCCGAAAGCGCCTTCGACCCGCTGGCGCGCACCACCAAATTCATGCTGACCGAGGAGGCCCACCACATGTTCGTGGGCGAGTCCGGCGTCTCGCGCGTGCTGCAGCGCACCTGCCAGGTCATGAACGAGCTGCGCACCGACGACGTGGGCCGCCTGCGCGCGGCCGGCGTGATCGACCTGCCCACGCTGCAGCGCTACCTGAACTTCCACTACAGCGTGACCATCGATCTGTTCGGCGCCGACCAGTCCAGCAATGCCGCCACCTTCTACAGCAGCGGCCTCAAGGGCCGCTACGAGGAAGGCAAGCGCGCGGACGACCACCGGCTGCACGACCAGCACTACAAGGTGCTGGAGGTCGTGGACGGCAGGCTGCAGGAAAAGGAAGTGCCCATGCTCAACGCGCTCAACGAGGTGCTGCGCGACGACTACATCAAGGACTCCAACGCGGGCGTGGGCCGCTGGAACAAGGTCATGGAAAAGGCCGGCATCGACTTCCGCCTCACCGTGCCGCACAAGGCCTTCAACCGCCAGATCGGCGCGCTGGCCGGCGTGCGCATGAGCCCCGACGGCCGCGTGGTCAGCGAGCAGGAATGGCGCATGCGCGAGGGCGAATGGCTGCCCACGGACGCCGACCGCGCCTTCGTCGCCTCGCTCATGGGCCGCTGCGTGGAGCCGGGCCGGTTCGCGGGCTGGATCGCGCCGCCGGTCATGGGCATCAACCGCCAGCCCGTGGATTTCGAATACGTGCGCTTCAACTGAAGCGCCGCGCCAGCAGGGAGTCGCCCATGACAGTCGCCTTGGTAGAACACGGCATCCTCACCCAGCACCTGATCGACCCGGAGATCTGCATCCGCTGCAACACCTGCGAGGCCACCTGCCCCGTGGGCGCCATCACGCACGATGACCGCAACTACGTGGTCCTGGCCGAGCAGTGCAACGGCTGCATGGACTGCGTCTCGCCCTGCCCCACGGGCGCCATCGACAACTGGCGCAAGGTGCCGCTGGCAAGCGCCTATCCCGTGGCCGAGCAGCTGCTCTGGGACGAGCTGCCCGAGGAGCTGCCGCCTGAGGCGCTGGTTCAGGCACGGGCCCAGGCACAGGACACAGGGGGCGCGCCTGCCGCCGAGGACCTGAGCCAGGCCCAGGCCGTGATCGCGGCGGCCGCCACGCGCGGTGCGGATGCGGCCCGGCTCGATGACCAGGCCGATACCCAGGTGTTGCGCAGCGCCAGCTACGGCGCCACCGTGCCGCCCTGGTCGGCCGCCCATCCGTACACCAACCTGCATGGCCCCAGGAGCCCCGTCACGGCCACCGTGGTCGGCAACCTCAACTGCACGGAGGCGGGCTTCGACAGCGAGACCCACCACATCGTGCTGGACTTCGGCAGCCAGCCGTTCCCCGTGCTCGAAGGCCAGTCCATCGCCGTCATCGCGCCCGGCACCGATGCCCAGGGCCGCCCGCATGTGGCGCGCCAGTACTCGGTGGCCAGTGCGCGCAATGGCGAGCGGCCCGGCTACAACAACCTGGCGCTGACCGTGAAACGCGTCACCCAGGACCACCAGGGCCGCCCCGTGCGCGGCGTGGCCAGCAACTACCTGTGCGACGCACGCATAGGCGACAGGGTCCAGGTCATAGGCCCGTTCGGCCAGTCGTTCCTGATGCCCAACCATCCCCGCTCGCACATCGTGATGATCTGCACGGGCACGGGCAGCGCCCCCATGCGCGCCATGACCGAATGGCGCAGGCGGCTGCGCAAGAGCGGCAGGTTCGAGGGCGGCAAGCTCATGCTGTTCTTCGGCGCACGCACGCCGCAGGAGCTGCCCTACTTCGGCCCGCTGCAAAGCCTGCCGCGCGACTTCATCGACAACAACCTGGCCTTCTCGCGCGTGGCCGGCCAGCCCCGGCGCTACGTGCAGGACCTGCTGCGCGAACGTGCGGCCGACCTGGCGGCCCTGCTGCGCGACGACAACGCGCACTTCTACGTCTGCGGGCTCAAGAGCATGGAGGAAGGCGTGGTGCTGGCACTGCGCGACGTGGCGCAGCAAGCCGGGCTGGACTGGGAACAGGTCGGCGCGCGCCTCAAGCGCGAAGGCCGGCTGCATCTGGAGACTTATTGAATCGCTACAGGCCCATACGCATCGCTGGCCAGGGCCTGGGCCAGTATCCAGGCAGGGTCCACCAGCCCGGCGCCGCGCGCCAGCGGCGACTGCGGCAGGGCCAGCGGGATCTCGGTGCAGCCCATGATCACGGGCACATCGCCATGGCGCTGCAGCAGCGGCGCCAGCACCTCGCCGAAGCAGCGCGCAGCCAGGTCCATGTCGCCCTGCTTGACGCCGTCGTAGATGCCCTGCATCAGCCGCGCGCGGCCCTGCGCATCGGGCTGCAGCGCGGTGATGCCGCACTCGGCCAGTGCCGCGTCGTACAGGCCGCTGTCATAGGTGCCCTGCGTGGCCAGCACGATGGCCTGTTGCGCGCCGCCGGCCTGCAGGTGCAGGGCGGCTTGGCGCGCGATGTGCAGCACATGCAGCTGCGGAAACAGCGCCTGCAGCTGCCCATGCCAGGCATGGGCCGTGTTGCAGGCCAGGGCCACGCTGCGCACGCCCAGCGCCGCCATGCGGCCCACGCCCTGCAGCAGGTGCTGGGCCGGCCCCGTGGGCGACTGCGGGTCCGCGCGCAGCGCCGCGCTGCGATCGGGCATGGGCAGCTGCACCAGCCAGTGCTCGGGATAGGCCTGGTCATGCACGGGCAGGCCCTGCTGCTGCAGGTGCGCCGTGCAGGCCTGCACGAACAGGCGCACGAAATCCGCGCCTGCGGCCGGACCCATGCCCCCGAGAATACCCACCGCGCGCGGGGGCTGAAGCTGCTGCTGCATGCTGCGATCCGAAATCAAAAAGCGGGTTTGTCGCTGAGGTCCTGCAGGTTCTTCTGCAATTGCTCGCTCATCGGCAGGCCCAGGGCCACGTTCCTCGGGGCAATGGGCTGCATGAACCACTTGTCATAGAGCCTGGCGAACGCGCCCGACTTCATCATGTCGCCGATCACGCCATCGACCAGCTGCTTGAACTGGGCATCGTCCTTGCGCAGCATGCAGGCATAGGGCTCGACCTGCAGCGAGTCGGCCACCACCTCGAAGTCCCCGGGGTTCTTGGCCGTGGGGATCAGGCCGAAGAGCAGGATGTCGTCCATGCCGAAGGCCGCGGCGCGGTCGTTCTCCACCAGCAGGAAGCCGTCCGCATGGTCCTTGGCCATGACGATGTTCATGCCCCAGGCCTTGTCGGCATTGGCCTTGCGCAGCACCTGCAGATTGGTGGTTCCCGTGGTGATGGCCACGGTCTTGTCCTTGAGGTCGGCGTAGTTTTTGATGCCCGAGCTCTTCTTCACCAGCAGCCGCGTGCCCGTGTAGAAATGGTTGATGGCAAAGGCCACCTCCTTGCCGCGCACCGTGTTGTTGGTGGTCGAGCCGCATTCCAGGTCGATGGTGCCGTTGGCCAGCAGCGGCATGCGGTTCTGCGAGGTCACGGCCTGCCACTGCACCTTGAGATCGGGTCGGTTCACCGCCTTCTTCACGGCCTCGGCCACGGCCTGGGACATCTCCACCGTCATGCCGATGGGCTTGCCGTTGTCCAGGTAGCTGAAGGGCACGGAGGACTCGCGGTAGGCCAGCGTGATGCGGCCGCTGTCGCGCACCTTGGCCAGCGTGTCGGCATGGGCCGCAGCCAGGCCTCCCAGGGCCAGGGCCGCGCACAGCGCGGTGGTGTGAAGTTGCATGCTTGTCTCCTCGTCTTTGGTGGATGTGCGGCCAGTGTAGGAAGGGCGGCGGCCTTTGCGGAATGACAATATCGGGCCGGTCCATGCCCGCCGGTTATGGGCTGTCGCCCTGCCCTGAGCAGCAGCCCCCGGCCATAACCTGCGTGCATGGCCCGTGTGCCAAATGCCATGGCCCGGCCTGCCGCGCGCGGCCTACAGTGCGGCTGCATGGAGAAACGATCAATGCATGTCTGCATCGTGGGCGCCGGCATCGTCGGCCTGGCAACGGCCTGGGCGCTGCAGCGGGCCGGCCACCGCATCACCGTGCTGGACCGCGCACCGGGCCCCGCCCAGGGCGCCAGCGGCGGCAATGGCGCGCAGCTGAGCTATTCCTACGTGCAGCCGCTGGCCGATCCCGGCATCTGGAAGATGCTCCCCCGCCTGCTGCTGCAAAAGGATTCGCCGCTGGCCTTCCGCCTGCGCGCCGACCCCGCGCAATGGGCCTGGGGACTGCGCTTTCTGGGCGCCTGCAATGCCCATGCCTCGGCCGAAGGAACGCGCGCCCTGCTCGCCCTGGCCGCCGAAAGCCGCCAGGCCTTCGAGTCGCTTCAGGCCGACGAAGCACTGGCCTGCGACCTGCACACGCCCGGCAAGCTGGTGCTCTACCCCACCCAGCAGGCGCTGGATGCCGCCGCGCAGCAGGTGGCACTGCAGGCGGGCCTGGGCGGCGCGCCGCAGCGCATCGTCAACGCCGCCGAAGTGGCGCGCATCGAACCCGCGCTCGCCCGCTACGCGCAACGTATTGCAGGCGCCGTGCACACGCCCAGCGAGGCCGCAGCCGACTGCCGCCTGCTGTGCGAGCAACTGGCCGCCCGGCTCACCGCACGCGGCGCCGAACTGCGATACGGCGTGGAGCTGCAGGGCTTCGAGCGCGAGGGCGACGCCATCACCGGCCTGCGCACCGCCGCAGGCCCACTGCCGCTGCGCGCCGACCACTACGTGCTGGCCAGCGGCTGGGAAAGCGCGGTCCACGCGCGCCAGCTGGGCCTGCGCATTCCCGTCTATCCGCTCAAGGGCTACAGCATCACCGCCGATGCCGCCGCGCAGCTGCCGCACGCCGCGCCCCGGGTCAGCGTCACCGACACCGCACGCAAGGTCGTCTTCGCACGCATCGGCGAACGCCTGCGCGTGGCCGGCATGGTGGAGATCGTGGGCCGGGACACGCGCACCGACCCGCGCCGCATCGCCAGCCTGCGCCGCTCCACGCAGGAGGTCTTCGCCGACCTGCCGCTGGACGGCAACCTCCACCCCTGGACCGGCATGCGCCCCGCCACACCCACCGGCCTGCCCCTCACCGGCCGCCAGCGCGGCGGTCCGCGCAACCTGTGGCTGCAGACGGGGCACGGCGCGCTGGGGCTGACGCTGGCGTTCGGTTCGGCGCAGAGGCTGGTGGGGCAGATGGAGGAGGCCTGAAACCCGCAGGCCTCAACCAGCCAGCAACTCGCGCAAGGCCTTGCGCATTTCCTCGGTCATTGCCCGCGCCAGCACCGACCCCGGCCGCTGGGGCAGGCTCAGGGCATTCACACCCACCGTGATGCGCGGCAGCAGGGGGACGACATGGACCTTGCGGCGGTCGGCGGCCAGGGCGGTGCAGCCGTCCATGATGGCGGCGCCCAGGCCGTACTCGGCCATGGACAGGGCCGCGTGGTAGGTCTGCACGGTGACCACGGGCGACAGGCCCACGCCGTGCTCGCGGCAGGCCTGGCCCAGGCGCATGCCCAGCGGGTCGCGCGCATCGAGAGCGACCACGGGCAGCTCGGCCAGGTCCTTGAGCTCCATCCCCTCTTCGCGCACGCGCGAGGGCGGCAGCAGGCCCTTGGGCAGCACGCAGAACATGTCCACCTCGGCCAGCAGCTCATGCTCCAGCGCGGGCTGGCCCACGGAGCTGATGACGAAGCCCACGTCGGCCTCCTGCAGCAGCAGGGCCGAGACCACCTGGGGCGTGTGCAGTGCCTGCACATGGACCTGCACCTGCGGGTGGCGGCACCGAAAGCCGGCCACGGCGCGCGGCAGCACCTCGCGGCTGAGCGCGAAGACGGTGAGCACGGTGAGCCGGTCCGCTGCCCGGCCATGGCGCAGGTTGTCGGCCAGACGCTGGACCTCGTCGAGCTGCTCGAACAGCTTCTCGATGTGGGGGAACAGCGCCAGCGCCTCATTGGTGGGCGTGAGCCGCCCGCGTGCGCGCTGGAACAGCGCAAAGCCCAGCTGCAGCTCCGCATGCTGCAGGGTGCGGCTGACGGCCGGCTGGGTGATGTTGATCAGCCGTGCGGCAGCGCTGACGCTGCCGGTCTGCATGACGGCATTGAAGACCTCGATGTGGCGCAGGCGCATGGGCCGTCCTCAGCACGGTCACTCTTGAGCGGACTGCGCGCGCGCCAGCCGCTCGCTTTTCCAGTACACGTCGTCGCCGCCATCCATGCGGTTGAGCACGCGTGCCAGCACGAACAGCAGGTCGGACAGGCGGTTCAGGTATTGGCGCGGCGCGGGCCGCATGGCCTCGCCCTGCTCCAGCGCCACCACCATGCGCTCGGCACGGCGCGCCACGGTGCGGCAGACATGGGCCTGGGCCGCTGCGCGGCTGCCGGCCGGCAGGATGAATTCCTGCAGCCGGGGCAGCTGCGCGTTGTAGTGGGCCAGCGCTTCATCGAGCTGCAGCAGGGCGTCGTCCTTGAGCAGTTCATAGCCGGGAATGGACAGCTCGCCCCCCAGGTTGAACAGCTGGTGCTGCACATCGACCAGCAGCTCGCGCACGTCGTCGGGCAGGGCCTCGCACAGCAGCAGGCCGATGTGGGAATTGAGCTCGTCCACATCGCCCATGGCGTGCGGGCGGCCGCTGTTCTTGGAGACGCGCGTGTTGTCGCCCAGGCCCGTGCTGCCGTCGTCTCCGGTGCGCGTGGCGATCTGTGTCAAACGGTTGCCCATGGGGTTCTCCTTGGCGATGCGGGGTGAAAAACAGGACCCGTGACGGCCCATCACCTGATTGTGCGTTACAGCCGGCACGCAAATGTTGTAGCAGGCAACAGCCGGCAAAAGTGCTGGCCCTGCTGCGCTGCAACAGGTGGAATGCAGTCATGTTCCACGTTCGACAAGGAGTTCGACACATGACCTCTCAACTGCGCAAAGTCTCCGGTTTTGAAATCCGCAGCGTGATGTTGTTCGCGGCCATTTCGCTGGGCAGCGTTGCTGCCATGGCGCAGGAATTGGGTCCGGGCAATGGTCCCGCGACAGGCGTCAGGGCTGCACCTGGGCCTGCAGCAACCAGCCCAAGCGCCCCCGCCAACGAGGTGCAAGCCGCATTCGACCGCGCCGACACCAACCGGGACGGCAAGCTGAGCAAGAAGGAGGCCGAGGCCCTGCCCGCCGTGAGCAGCAATTTCGCCCAGATCGATGCCGACAAGAACGGATCGCTGTCGCGCGATGAATTCAGCAAGGCTGTCCAGCCGCGCTGACACCCGGATGCCTGGCGGCTGACCCACACGGTTGGGCGACAGGGCCGGTGGTATTCTTTCCGGTTCCCCCTGGAGAACACCGATGAACGCCCCTGTCGCCCCCGTCCGCCTGCAGCCTGACTTCGCTCAGCGCCCCATCCCCGAAGCCTTTCTCCAAGCCCTGGCCCAGCGTTTCGGCGCCCAGTGCTCCACGGCTTTGGCGGTGCGCGAACAGCACGGCCGCGACGAGGGCGCCATCCAGGCGCCCCCGCCTGCGGCCGTGCTCTTTGCCGAAAGCACGCAGGACGTGCAGGACGCGCTGAAGCTGGCCGACCAGCATGCCGTGCCGGTCATCCCCTACGGCGCAGGCTCCTCGCTCGAAGGCCATCTGCTGGCCGTCGAGGGCGGCATCAGCCTGGACCTGAGCCGCATGAACCGCATTCTCTCGGTCAACACCGAGGACCTGACGGTCACCGTGCAGCCCGGCATCACGCGCAAGCAGCTCAACGATGCCATCAAGGACACGGGCTTCTTCTTCCCCATCGATCCCGGCGCCGATGCCTCCATCGGCGGCATGACCGCCACGCGCGCCAGCGGCACCAATGCCGTGCGCTACGGCACCATGCGCGAGAACGTGCTGGCGTTGGAACTGGTCACGGCCAGCGGCGAGCTGATGCGCACCGGCACGCGCGCCAAGAAAAGCAGCGCGGGCTACGACCTCACGCGCCTGATCGTGGGCAGCGAGGGCACGCTGGGCGTGGTCACCGAGATCACGGTGCGCCTGTACCCGCTGCCCGAGGCCGTGAGCGCGGCCATCTGCTCCTTCCCCAGCATCGAGGCCGCCGTGCGCACGGTGATCCAGACCATCCAGATGGGCGTGCCGATTGCCCGCGTGGAGCTGGTGGACGTGAACTCGGTGCGCATGGTCAATGCCTACAGCAAGCTCACGCTGCGCGAGGAGCCCATGCTGCTGATGGAGTTCCACGGCTCGCCCACGGGCGTGAAGGAGCAGGCCGAGATGGTGCAGGACATTGCGGGCGAGTTCGGCGGCAACGCCTTCGAATGGGCCGAGCGCCCCGAGGACCGCACGCGATTGTTCACGGCCCGCCACAACGCCTATTTCGCGGCCGTCTCCAGCCGCCCCGGCTGCCGCTGCATCACCACCGACGCCTGCGTGCCCATCAGCCGCCTGGCCGATGCGCTGCTGGACTCGGTGCGCGAGGCCGACGACAGCGGCATTCCCTACTTCCTCGTCGGCCACGTGGGCGACGGCAACTTCCACTTCGGCTACCTGATCGACCCGGACAACGAGGACGAGCGCTCGCGCGCCGAGCAGCTCAACCACCAGCTGGTGTCGCGCTCCATTGCGCTGGGCGGCACCTGCACGGGCGAGCATGGCGTGGGCATCCACAAGATGGATTTCCTGCGCGAGGAAGCCGGCGACGGCGCGGTGCAGATGATGCGCTCCATCAAGCAGGCGCTGGACCCGAAGAACATCCTGAATCCCGGGAAAATCTTCAGCCTCTGAGTCCCTCCGCCTCGGCCTTCTCGCGCAGGAAGTCGATCAGCGTGGTGATGGCCCGCGTCTGGTAGTGGGACGGCATGTACAGCAGGTATTGGCGCGTGGCCAGAAAGTCCAGGCTGCCCGGCGGCAGCGGCAGGCGCTCAAGCGCGCCGCTGGCCAGTTCGGCCGCCACCATGTAGCGCGGCACCACGGCCACGCCCAGGCCCTGCAGCACGGCATCGCGCAGGAAATGGAAGTTGGGCGACATCAGGCGAGGGCGTATGCGCAGCTCGGTGGGCCGGGCGCCGTTCATGCCGGCCGTGCGCAGCTTCTGGCCCGTGAGCGCCGAGGTGATCAGCGGCACGCGCTTGAGCGCCAGCAGCGAGTCGGGATGGCCATGCTGCGCCAGGAACTGCGGCGTGGCGCAGGCCTCGTAGAGCACGTCGCCGAGCTTGCAGGCCACCAGGCTTTCGGGCGGCTCGGTCATCACGCGCACGGCGAAGTCCACGGCGCCCTGCATCAGGTCCTCGATGTCGTTGTCGAAGATCACCTCCAGCGTGATGCCCGGGTGCATGCGCATGAACTCCGTCAGCCAGCCCGACATCTGCAGCTGGCCATAGCCGCTGGGCACGCTCAGCCGCACGGTGCCCTGCAGGCTCTGGCCCAGGCTGTCCACCGACTCGGCCGCCGCCATGACCTCCTGGCGTATCGCGCGGCCATGCGCGTACAGGCGCAGGCCCAGCTCGGTGGGCTCGACCTGGCGCGTGGTGCGGCGCAGCAGCTGCTGGCCGATCTGGCGCTCGAACTGGTTGAGCCGGTGGCTGACGTTGGCGCGGCTCATGCCCAGGCGCACGGCGGCGCGGCTCAGGTTGCCGGCTTCGATGATGTCCACCAGCAGGGACAGTCCGCCCAGATCCATTGTCAAACCTCAGTACACACAATGTCCATTTTTTAGCACGATTGTCAAAGTCCATAAACGAATGAAGAATGCGGGCCTGCCCGGGCATCACCGGCCCGTCGCGGTTTTCGTGGTTCGACAAGGTTTCGCATGAGTGCTCTCCCCTCTTCCCTGCCGCTGGACGGCGTGCGCGTCCTGGATCTTTCGCGCGTGCTGGCCGGCCCCATGTGCGCCATGGCGCTGGCCGACCTGGGCGCCGATGTCGTCAAGGTCGAGCACCCGGGCCGCGGCGACGACACGCGCGACTGGGGCGTGCGCGTGGGCCAGCGCAACACCTCCTACTTCAACAGCGCCAACCGCAACAAGCGCTCGGTCACGCTGGACCTGCAGGCCGAAGAGGGCCTGCGCATCGCACGCGAGCTGGCGGCCGACAGCGACGTGGTCATACAGAACTTCAAGGTCGGCGGCGCCGAGAAGCTGGGCCTGGGCTACGAGCAGCTGTCGCAGCTGAACCCGCGCCTGGTGTACTGCTCCATCTCGGGCTACTCGCGCAGCGGCCCCGAGGCCACGCGGCCCGGCTACGACCTGGTGGTGCAGGGCGAGTCCGGCATCATGGCCATGAACGGCGAGCAAGGCCAGGGCCCGCTGAAGTTCGGCGTGGCCGCCGTGGACATGTTCACGGGCATGTACTCGGCCCAGGCCATCCTGGCCGCGCTCTACGAGCGCGAGCGCAGCGGGCGCGGCCGCCATGTGCAGATGGCCCTGTACGACTGCGGCCTGATGATCACCAGCTACTACGGCATGGAGGCCTTGCTCAAGGCCGGCGACCCGCCCAAGTTCGGCAACGCCCATCCGTCCATCGTGCCCTACGGCGTGTTCGAGGCGGCCGACGGCCCGCTGGTCATCACCGTGGGCAACAACGGCCAGTTCCAGCGCTTTTGCACCGACGTCATCGCCAAGCCCGAGTGGGCCGCCGACGAGCGCTTTGCCACCAATACCGCACGCTCGGCAAACCGCGAGCTGCTGATGCCGCTGGTGCAGGCCGAGCTGCTGCGCTTCACGCGCGCCCAACTGCTCGAATGCCTGACGGCCGCGCAGATTCCCTGCGGCGAGGTGCTGGGCCTGTTCGAGGCCCTGAACTCGCAGCGCACGGCCGACGCCGGCCTGCTGCACCGCTTCGAGGACAGCGAAGCCGGCAGCCAGTCCGTGCTGGCCCCGCCCTATGCGCTGGACGGCCAGCGCCTGCCCGTACGCCGCCCGCCGCCGCACCAGGGCGAACACACCGACGAGGTGCTGCAGCAGCGCCTGGGCCTGGACGAACAGGCCCGCGCCGCGCTGCGCGCCAAAAACATCATCTGAGAGCGCGCAGACGTTCCCACCCAGACCGCTCCACGGCTCTCATTTCCACCCCTTCCCGCTTGAGGAGACATATGACTTCCACCCCCTTCCAGGCCTCGCGCCGCCAGATCCTTTCCGCCGCCTGCGCCACCGCCATCGCCACGCTGGCCCCCGCCGCACGGGCCCAGAGCCAGTGGCCCGACAAGCTGATCAAGCTGACCGTGGCCTTCCCGCCCGGCGGCCCCACCGACACGGCCGCGCGCATCGTCGCCCAGCGCCTGACCGAGCGCCTGGGCCAGACCATCGTCATCGACAACCGCCCCGGCGCCTCGGGCTCGGTGGGCACGGCGGCCTTCATCAAGTCGCAGCCCGACGGCTATTCGCTGTCCATGTTCGGCATGCCCGCGCTGCTGGCGCCCATGCTGTTCAACAACAACCTGTACGACGTGCGCAAGGACTTCCTGCCCGTGGCCACGGTCTATGACCTGCCCATGGCCATCGTCATCAACCCGCGCGAGCTGCCGGACGTGACCAACCTGCAGCAGCTGATCGAGCATGCCAAGAAGGCCAAGCCGGCGCTGAACTACACCAGCTCGGGCACGGGCAGCTTCGGCCACCTGTCCATGGAGCAGCTCAAGGACCTGGGCGGCTTCGACATGCAGCACGTGCCGTACCGCGGCAGCGCGCCGGCCGTGACCGACCTGATCGGCGGCCAGATCGCCGTGATGTTCGCCGACGTGGTCGCGGCCCTGCCCCACATCCAGGCCGGCAAGCTGCGCGCCATTGCCGTCAGCTCGCAAAAGGCCAAGCAGCTGCTGCCCAATGTGAAGTCGGTGGCCGAGCAGGGCTTCCCCGGCTTCGACGCCGACACCTGGGGCGGCCTGATCGCCCCGCTGAACACGCCTCCCGCCGTGGTCCAGCGCCTGAACCAGGAGCTCAAGCTCATCCTGGCCGAGCCCGAGCTGCAAAAGAAGATGCTGGCCGCAGGCGCCATCGCCACCTACCAGGACGGCGCGGCCATGAAGGCGCGCCTGAATGCCGACTTCACGCGCTGGAGCAAGATCGCGAAAGACAAGAACATCTCTTCGCAGTAAGAACACAGAGCGCCCCACGATGCGCCTTCAGGGCATGCCGCAAGGCATGCCCTTTTTTGCTTTTTGACCCCGCCATCCGCAGCGTGCGCCAGGTTTCGCCGCCGGGCCGCCCCAAGGCGAAACGCGGCCCCCTCGGGGGGCGCCCGGCCAGGGGCAGCGGACCATGCGAAGCAGGGGGAGCGTGGGGGCTACTTCGACAGATCCATGATCATGCGCGTGGCCAGGTACAGGCGCGGCACGATGGTGTTCAGCTGCACATACTCCGCATCATTGGAGTGCGCGCCGTAGCCGCTCAGGCCAAAGCCCTCGATGACCGCACCCTTGGCCTTGAGCGCCGCAAACGCCGCGTCGGTGCCGCCGCCCGTGGCCTTTTCCATCACGCTCATCTTCAGGCCCAGCTCATCGCTGTAGATGGTCTGCGCCTGTTTGGCCAGGCTGCGCGAGGCCTCGTTGGCCTCCAGCGGCGGGCGGCGCACTTCAAACTTGAGCTGCACCTTGCTGGCGTCCAGCAGCTTGTGGCCCACCTTGGCCTGCATGGCCTGCTCCAGCGCCGTGAAGTCGGCCACGCGCAGCGCGCGGGCGTCGGCCTGGGCCGTGGCCTCGGCGGGAATGACGTTGCGGTTGGTGCCGGCCTTGGCCACGGTCCAGTTGAGCTTGAGGCCGGTCTCGGGCTTGGACAGGTCCTTCATCTGCAGCAGCTGGTGCGACAGCTCGTACAGCGCGTTCACGCCGTCCTCGGGCTTGGCGCCCGCGTGCGAGGCCTTGCCCTCGACCTTGAGGTAGGCCGCGCCGATGCCGCTGGTGGCCAGGCGCACGCCGCCGTCGGTGCCGCCGCCTTCGAACGAGAAGACCGCATCCTGCTCGGCGCCCAGGCGCGTGATGGTGCTGCGCGCGCCGGGCGAGCTGATTTCCTCGTCGCTGTTCATCAGCACGGTCAGCGTGCCGTAGTTGTCGAAGCCCAGCTGGCGCAGCATGGCCACGGTGTGCAGGATCAGGGCCACGCCCTGCTTGTCGTCGGCAATGCCCAGGCCGTAGGCGCGCTCGCCGTCGATGCGAAACGGCTGGTCCTTGAGCATGCCGCGCAGGTAGACCGTGTCCATGTGGGCGATCAGCATGATGCGGCTGGTGCCCTTGCCCTTGAACTCGGCATGCACCATGGGGCCGATCTTCTCGGGCGTGTCACCCAGCCGGTAGACGTCGGTGGGCTGCAGGATCTCGACCTTGCCGCCCTGCTCGCGCAGCTTGCCGGCCACGTAGTTGGCGATCTGCTCCACGCCCTCCATGTCCTTGCTGCCCGACTCGATGTGCACCAGGTCGCGCAGCGTGTCCAGCAAGGGCTGCTGGTGCTTTTGCGCCAGCGCCTGGATATCGGCCTTGGGCGCAGCCAGGGCACTGCCGGACAGGCCGGCCATGGCGAGGGCCAGCGCCAGCGGGGCGCTGCGGAATATGAGGGAAAGCGGTGCGAAGGCGGAACGCATGGACAGGTCTCCTGTGTTGAAAAGTTGTGCCTGCACGATAGCAGGCGCCGCGCAGGGCGCACGCAATTGGCGTGCCTGTTTTGTCCATCTCTGCGCCCAAAGCAAAGGCCCCGCAAGCCTGGGCCTGCGGGGCCTTGTGGGGAGCGCGACCCGGTATCAGCCCGCGCTCAGCGCCATGCCGCTTTTCCGGCTCACGCCATCGCCCACGACCACGGCCGACACCACGCTCAGCACCAGGGCAATGGCCGATCCGTAGAACACGCCGTGGCTCATGCCGTGGTCCAGCATGTAGCCGAACACCGGCGCGGCCAGGCAAAAGCCCAGGTCCAGGCCCGAATACACCGTGCCGTAGACGCGGCCCGTGGCGCCGGGGGGCGCGGCGCGCTTGATCAGCATGTCGCGCGAGGGGCCGGCCAGGCCCGTGCCCAGGCCCGCGATGGAGGCCACGGCCACGGCCGCCATGGCCGGCAGCCAGCCCGTGCCGACCAGGAACAGCGCAACACCCGAGCCCAGCATGCAGATGGAGATCACCTTCTCCAGCCGCTGCACGCGGCCCACGAGGAAGCCACCGGCCAGCATGCCTGCCGCGCCGCAGAGCATGTAGCCCGTGACGATCAGCGCCGTCACGCTCAGCGGCAGTCCGTACATGGACTGCATGGCGGGGCTGGCAAAGCTCTGGATGGCGCTGAGCGCGCAGGTGCTCCAGAAGAAGAACGAGAAGCACAGCCAGACCGAGGGCAGCTTCAGGAAGGCCATGGGATGCTCCTGCGGCACGGCGGCCGCAGCGGCGCGCGCCGCGGGGGCCTGGGCATCGGCCGCACGGTCGTCCAGCGCTTCGCGGTTGAGCACCATGATGGTGAGGATGACGGCGGCCAGGGCCGCGCCGCACAGGCAGGCCAGGCGCCATGAGCCCGTGGCCGTGGTGATGCCCGCCATGAACAGCGGCGCCAGCGCCCAGCCGATATTGCCCGACAGGCCGTGCACCGAGAACGCATGGCCGATGCGCTTGGCCGACACGCGCTTGTTGAGGATGGTGAAGTCCACCGGGTGGAAGGGCGCATTGCCCAGGCCCGCGAAGAAGGCCGCCAGCAGCAGCATTCCATAGCCCTGCGCCAGGCTGGCGACCACGCCCGCCACGGTGAAGCTGCCCAGCGCCGCAAACAGAATGGGGCGCGCGCCGAAGCGGTCCACGGCAAAGCCGGCCATGGCCTGTCCCACGCCGGAGACCACGAAGAACAGCGACACCATCACGCTGAGCTCGGCATAGCTGTAGCCGAACTCGGCGATCAGCCACGGGAACAGCGGCGGCAGCAGCAGGTGGAAGAAATGCGAGGAACCATGCGCCAGGCCGATCAGGCCGATGGTGCGCACATCGCTGCGCAGCGGGTCCGGCGCCACGGCGTCCGGCATGGAAGAGGAAGAGGCGGTCATGGGCCGCATCTTAGGCAGCAGCGTTTCGTCTTGTATGCGATAGTCTGCCAACTTCTATCGCAAACATGCCAATGCCTGTCTCCACGCCCGGCACCCCTGCCCACACCCCTGCCCACACCCCTGCTGACACTCTTGCCGACACCCTGCCCAGCACCTGCCCCGCAGCCGCACTGCGGTCGGTGCGCAGGGCCCGGCCGATGGAGCCGGTGGAGGCCCTGCATCCGCACCTGTTCGTGCCCACGCCCCAGCGCCCCGTGCGCGCCAAGCAGCACCGCCTGTCGGCACGCACGCGCGTCATACCGCACAGCCACAGCTGGGCACAGATCGCCATCTCGCTGGACGGCGTGCTGCACCTGTCGGCCCCCCAGGGCACGCTGATCGCCCCACCCTCCAAGGCCGTGTGGATTCCGCCCGGCCTGGTCCACGCCGTGGCCATGGTCGAGGAAGCCGATCTCGTCTCCATCTACGTGCTGCAGGACGATCCGGCCCAGGGCCCCGTACTGCCGGACCTCCCGCCCTGCGGCGTGGCCTGCAACCCGCAGGACTGGGCACGCTGCCGCGTGCTGGAGGTTTCGCCGCTGATGCGCGAGCTGATCACGGCCCTGCCCAAGCAAAGCGATGACCAGCCCGCCCCGGACGCCGCCACGCTGCAGCGCGAGCACCATCTGAGCGCCCTGCTGCTGGAAGAACTGCGCCGCGCCAGCGAAGTCCACCTTGGCGTGAACATGCCCCAGGACAAGCGGCTGCGCATGCTCTGCGAGGCCGTGGTGGCCGACCCCACCCAGCACGAGAGCCTGGCCGACTGGGCGGCAGACACCGGCGCCAGCCCGCGCACCGTGGCCCGGCTGTTCCAGCAGCAGCTGGGCTGCAGCTTCACCGCCTGGCGCCAGCAAGTCGTGCTGGCCCACGGCCTGAGCCTGGCCGCGCGCGGCCTTCCCATACAGCAGATCGCGGCCGAGCTGGGCTACAGCCCCAGCGCCTTCAGCGCCATGGTGCACCGCACGGTGGGCATGCCTCCGGCACGGTTCTTCGGGCAGCAGGCCGGCTCCGCTGCCCACAGGGTCGGATCAGGCGCTGTATCGCGGCCGATCAGGGAATGACAGGGAGCCATCGCCTCTTCGCGATAGCTGATCCGATATAGGGTTTGCCTAAGGCCAGCCCATGGAATAGGGCGGCGCCCTGCGTGCTCTTATGCCGCATGATCTCCACCGCCGAGTCGCGCTACAACCAGTGGGTGCGCGAGCACTACCGATTCCTGCTGCGCAGCGCCTGGGCGCTGACCGGCTCGCGCGCGCTGGCCGAGGACGTGGTGCAGGACTGCTTCACCAGCGCCTGGCGCTTTCGCCACCAGCTGCGCGAGGCCGCAATGGCGCGGGCCTGGCTGTTCCAGATCATGCGCCGCCATGCCTTCCGGCACCTTGCGCCATCGGCCCATCTGGTCAGCGATGACGAGGCGCTGGACCAGCATCCCGCCCCCTCCCCCTCGCCTTCGGCGCTGGATGACCGGCTCGACGTGGTCAAGGCGCTGGCGCGCATCGCGCCCATCCACCGCGAAGTGCTGGTGCTCTATTACTTCGACGACATGCCCACGGCCCAGATGGCCGAGGCCCTGGACATTGCGCCGGGCACGGTGCTGTCGCGCCTGTCACGCGCCCGCGATGCGCTGAAGGCGGCGCTGGAGCAGGCCGCCCCGGCGCCTGCCCCAGAGACTGCCAGCGTGATCCCGCTGCGCCCCACCCCGCTGCGCGCCACACGATACCAAGGCTTGAAATGACTGCCCCGGACACGACCGACGAATCGGCCTTCGACCTGCGCGCACGCGCCGAACTGGCCCTGGCCTTCGACCCCGGGCCGCACGGCGAGCCGCCCGCCCATCTGCTGCGCCACACGCCCTGGCATGCGCGCAGCGGCGTGCGCCGGCTGATCGCCGCGCTGCTGGTGGGCAGCTCGGCCGCCACCGCCGTGTTCGCCATGCGCCCGCCCGAGCTGGTGCGCGCCGCCATCGAGCATGAGTACTACGAGCGCACGCTGCGCGGCAGCTTCATGCCCGAGGCCGAGGTGGCGCGCCGCCTGGACCTGCCGGCCGGCGAGAAGCTGCCCGGCTACACCCAGCTGATGCGGCCCTGCGATATCGACGGCACGCGCGCCTACCACCTGACCACCTTCTTCGAGAAGGGCGGCATCGTCACCGTGCTGGCCTTCGACCAGCCCCAGCGCCTGGCCGATGGCCAGGGCTGGTGGGCCAACATGCACTGGCAGGTCGTTCGCTCGCGCGAAGGCCGGCCGCTGGTGCTGGTGGCCCAGAAGAAACAGGCCCTGGCCGTGGCCAGCAAGGCCCTGGGCCCCCCTGCCCCATGAGATGCCCCATGACAACCACCACGAGGAGACACCCATGAACCACTTGCCGACATCGCCCACCTCCCCCGCGCGCCGCAGCCTGCTGGCCGGCAGCGCCAGCGCACTGGCCGCCGCAGGCCTGGCCGGCCTGCACCAGGGCGCACTGGCCCAGGCCCAGGCACCCGCAGCTGCGGCAGCACCGGCGGCCAAGCCCCTGCCCAGCTACGCGGGCTGGAAGAAGGCCGATGCCCTCATCGTCCACAGCTCCACCACCATAGAGACGCGGCGCGGCGCCTTCGGCACCAGCGTGATCACGCCCAGCGACCAGCTCTATGTGCGCAACAACCTGCCCACACCGCCCGAATCCATCGTGGCCGACCGCGATGCCTGGCAGTTGCAGGTGGGGGGCGTGCGCCAGCCCCGCAGCCTCAGCGTGCGCGAGCTCAAGTCCCTGGGCCTGGAGACCGTGGCCATGGTGCTGCAGTGCTCGGGCAATGGCCGGGCCTTCTTTCCCAGCAAGCCCAGCGGCACGGCCTGGACCGTGGGTGCGGCCGGCTGCGTGGTCTGGAGCGGCGTGCCCGTGCGCGAGGTGGTCAAGGCCCTGGGCGGCGTGGCCGACGGCGGCCTCTACATGACCGGCACGGGCGGCGAGGTGCTGCCTGCGGGGCTGGACCCCAAGAGCGTCATCGTCGAGCGCTCGGTGCCGCTGTCGGCCATGGAAGACGCGCTGCTGGCCTGGGAGATGAACGGCGAGCCCATCCCGCTGGCCCATGGCGGGCCGCTGCGCCTGATCGTGCCCGGCTACACCGGCGTGAACAACATCAAGTACATCAAGCAGCTGGCCTTCACGCCGCGCGAGAGCGAGGCCCACATCATGTCCCACGGCTACCGCATCTCGCCGCCCGGCAGCAAGGGCGATCCGAGCCAGCCCTCGGTGCAGGAGATGAGCGTCAAGTCCTGGATCAACTCGCCCCTGCCCGAGGACGGCGGGCAGGCCGCCGGCCTGGTGCAGATCCACGGCGTGGCCTTTGGCGGCATGGACGCCGTCAAGGGCGTGGAGGTGTCCACGGACGGCGGCAAGAGCTGGCAGGCCGCGCGCCTGGTTGGCCCCGACCTGGGCAAGTACGCCTGGCGCCAGTTCGTGTTGCAGGCGCGCCTGCCCAAGGGCACGCATGTGCTGGCCAGCCGCGCCACCGACGCGCGCGGCCGGGTCCAGCCCGAGACGCGCGGCGAAAACCAGAGTGGCTACAACAACACCAGCTGGGCCGACCACGCCGTGACCGTCACCGTGGCCTGAACACGGCCCGCGCGCTCAACCCGCCTCCCTTCTCTTCACTCCCGTCACCTCCCGCACACGGCGCCAGACCGTGGCGGGCCCGTACCTCCATTGCCATGTTCACGATGAAACACCTGATCCACACCGCCCTGCTGGGCAGCACTTTGCTCGGCAGCGCCCTGCTGTGCGCCCCCGCCTTTGCCGATGAAGCGGCCCAGATGGCCCTGGGCAAGAAGCTGTTCGCCACGGCCACGCCCGCCTGCGCGCTGTGCCACACGCTCAAGGACGCGGGTGCCGAGGGCGCCATCGGCCCCGTGCTCGACGAGCTGCAGCCCGATGCCGCGCGCGTGGCCCGTGCCCTGCGCGACGGCATAGGCGCCATGCCCTCATTCAAGGCCTCGCTCAGCGAGGCCGATATCGCCGCGCTGTCGCTCTACGTGAGCAAGGCCAGCGCGAAGAAGTAGGCGGCACGGCCCCTCACCGGCGTTCCTGCAGCTCCCGCAGGGCCTTTTCGTAGGGCGTCTCCTCGGGCTCGGGAACATGCACCACGGCCTCGCCGGCACCGCCCAGCGGCATGCGGTAGACCCAGAGGCTGTGCCGGCCCGGGCCCTGGCGCTGCCAGGAGGGCTCCACGCCGGGCAGCGCAAAGTCCAGGCTGACCAGCCAGGCGCCCTCAGGCAGCTCCGTGGCGGCCTTGACGGCTGCACGGCCCATGCTTTCAGGGCGCTGGAACAGGTAGACCATCTGATAGCCGCCCCAGTCGGCCAGCCAGATGTCGGCGCGGCGCACGCGGGCCCAGGGGCAGCGCAGCGCGCACAGCCAGCGCAGCGGCCAGCTCCACTCCATGCCGTTGAGCCGCGCCTGCGGGTACTGCCCGCGCAGCGCGCGCAGGCCGTCACCCAGGCCGCAGCCGGCATCGAGCACGGCCGCGCCGTCCGGCAGCGGCGCGGCATCGGCCAGGCCTTCCAGCGCATCGGCGGGCGTGGGAAACAGCGGCGCATCGCGCCAGGCGTTGAGCGGGTAGACCAGGGCGAGCAGGCCCAGCGCCGCCAGCCACAGCCAGGGGCTGATGGCGGCCAGGCCGCCCGGCCCCCACAGCATCAGGCAGGACAGCGGAAAGCCCGCCGCCACGGCCAGACGCCGCCACCAGGGCGTGGCCAGCAGGCTGGCGAGCACGCCCAAAAAACAGGCCGCCAGCCAGGCGGCCAGCGGCCCTAGGGTCGATTGCAGCGCGGCGTACACAAGCCAGGCGCCGGCCCAGGCAAGAAGGGCCGGGGCCGGCCAGGGAAGGCGCCGCATCATGCGCGCCCTCCGGCCGGGAGCCGCTTATTGCTGTTGCAGTGCTTGCGAGGTGGCACGGTCGAGGCGGCCGGTCTGCGGCAGGCTCTGGTCGCGCTGGAATTCGCGCAGGGCGTTCTGGGTGTTCTTGCCCATGGCGCCGTCAGGCGTGCCTGCGGTGTAGCCCAGGGCGTTGAGCTTTTGCTGCGCGGCGCGCAGCGACATGCCGGCGGCATTGGCGCCCGGAGCCGATGTCTGCGACGGTGCGGCACCGCCGTCCACGCCCAGGCGTCCACCGCCGCCCAGGCCCTGGCCCTTGACGGTCTGTGCCTTGTAGTTGCGCAGCGAGCGCACCATCTGGTTGTAGGCGTCCATGAAGGCGGCGGCGATCACCTTGCCTTCGGCCGTGCGTGTGTAGCCGCCCAGCGAGGCGCCGGCGGAGCCGCCGAACAGCGCGCCCATGCCGCCCCAGTCGGTCTTGGAAGACGAGCCTTCGGAAGCCGACACCTGCACGCCCGAACGGTTGTCCACCAGGGCCAACATGACCGAGGCCTCGCGGGTCTTGGTGGCTGCAGCCAGCGCGCCGAAGATGCCGCCAGCGCGGCCGCCGATGGCGCCGCCCATGCCGCCGGCATCGCTCTGGTTGAAGATCACTTCGGGGGAGAGACCGTAGTCGGAGGCCACCATCTGGCCCTTGCCCAGGTTGCTGCCGCCGCGCATTTCGCCCGAGTCCATCAGCGCGCGTTCACGCGCCATGGCGCCCATGCCGGCCGCGCCGCGTTCCACGACGATGAAGCAGTTGGACTGCTGGATCATCAGGCGCAGCAGCTGCGAAGTGGGCGGCAGGCGGTACTGCTGGGTGAGGATGGTGTACCAGCCGGCGGTCTGGTTCTCGACCAGGGAGATGGTGCCCAGCGAGGAGTCGCAGCGCTCCAGCTCGGTGTTGGCGTTCTCGGCGCTGGCACCGCCCGCGGCGCCCGTGGCCACGGTCTTGGCTTCCGGCGAACCCATGCGCATGTCGGTGGTCACGCAGCCGGTCAGCGCCACGGCGGCGATGGCAGTCAGGGCAAGATACTTCTTCACGTTGTAATCCTCTTGGTCTGGTCTAGGTGAATCAGCGCCAGGGCAATGGCGTCCACGCACTGGCAGCGTCGCCAGTCAGCGATTACACACAATTACCCCGCATAACAGCGCGCAAATATACCGGGATTCACCCTCGCGAAAAAGCGCTGCTTTGCTGGAGAACGACAGATCACAGACGGTTACAAGCTGTTGTCATCACTCGGGAGCATCGCCGCGCAAACGTTCGATCAGCCCGTTGAGCGCATCGAGCGAGCCGAACTGGATCGCCACTTCGCCCATTTCCTGCAGCTTGCCGCCCCGGCGCACGGACTTCTTGATGCGCACCTCGACATCGGCCATGAGCAGGTCGGACAGCTCTTCCTCCACGCGCTTGATGTCGCGCGTCTTGCCTTCCTTCTTGGACTTCTGGCGCACCAGGCTGAAGTCGGCGCCGATCTTCTTGACCAGGGCCTCGGCCTCGCGCACCGACAGCTTCTTGGCCGCGATCTGGTTGCCGGCCGTGATCTGGGCCGCGCGGTCCAGCGACAGCAGGGCACGCGCATGGCCCATGTCGATGTCGCCGGCCATGAGCATGGTCTGCACCGGGTCGGCCAGGTTCAGCAGGCGCAGGATGTTGGTGGCCGCGCTGCGCGAGCGTCCCACGGCCTGGGCCGCCTGCTCGTGCGTGAGGCCGAATTCCTTGACCAGGCGCGACAGGCCCTGGGCCTCTTCCAGCGGGTTCAGGTCCTCGCGCTGGATGTTCTCGATCAGCGCCATGGCGGCGGCGGCCTCGTCGGGCACCTCGCGCACCAGCACCGGCACCTCGGCCAGGCCGGCGATGCGGGCTGCGCGAAAGCGCCGCTCGCCCGCGATGATTTCGTACTTGCCGGCGTGCTCGCCCTTGGCCAGGCGGCGCACCAGGATGGGCTGCATGATGCCCTGGGCCTTGATGCTTTCGGCCAGCTCGTAGAGCGCGCCCTCGTCCATGTGGGTGCGCGGCTGGTACTGGCCGGGCACCATCACGTCCAGCTGCAGGATGCTGGGCAGCCCGGTCTCGGCCACGGGGCCGCCGGCCTCTTCCTTGTCGTGGACCTTGGGGCCGAGCAGGGCTTCGAGTCCGCGTCCCAGTCCCTTGGGTTTCTTGGTCACCATGGTGTTGTCCTTGTCAAAGCGACGCCAGCAGCGCGTGTCCGCTGTCCCAGTCGCCCAGCCCGCTGGCCGTGTTGAGATGGCCCGAAGGCCCTGCATCGACAAAGCGCGCGCCCCAGGCATCGGCCAGGGTCTGCACGCGCTGCGCGCTGCAATAGATATCGTTGTTGCTGCCGACCACGATGGAGGCAAACGGCAGGCGCTGCATCATCACGGGCGACCAGCCAGGCAGTTGCTCGCGCAGCTGGGGCTGCTCGGTATCGCCGGGGGCGACCAGCAGCGCGCCACGCACCTTGCGGGCGGCCAGCGGCGAATGCGCAGCCCACCACGCCACAAGGATGCAGCCCAGACTGTGGGCCACCAGCACCACCGGGCGCGGCGCGTCGAGCACCGTCTCCTGCAGCCTGGCGCTCCAGTCGCCGCGCAGCGGACGGTCCCAGTCGTTTTGCTCCAGGCGGCGGTAGCCGTGGCGCTGCTCCCAGCGGCTTTGCCAGTGGTCGGCGTCCGAGTTCTGCCAGCCGGGCAGCAGCCAGACGTCCTCGGCAGCCCACCCGGTCGGCACGCCCTGCCCTGCCGTTTCATGTGAACCTTGCATGGCTACATCTTCTTGATGCGGCGCACCATCTCGTGCGCGAAATCGATGAAGGCCTTGCTGCCCTTGGCGCCCGGGTCGAAGACCACGCCGGGCACGCCATAGCTGGGCGCCTCGGCCAGGCGCACATTGCGCGGGATGACGGTGTCGAACACCTTGTCGCCGAAGTGCTCCTTGAGCTGGTCGCTGACCTGCTGCTGCAGCGTGGTGCGCGGATCGAACATCACGCGCAGCAGGCCGATGATCTGCAGGTCGGGGTTCATGTTGGCATGCACCTGCTTGATGGTGTTGACCAGGTCGGTCAGGCCTTCGAGCGCGAAGTACTCGCACTGCATGGGCACGACCACGCCATGGGCCGCGCACAGGCCGTTCAGGGTGAGCATGGACAGGCTGGGCGGGCAGTCCACGAGCACGAAGTCGTAGTCGGCATCGGCCGCCCTGAGGGCGCCCTTCAGCCGCTCGTTGCGGCGCTCCAGCGTGACCAGCTCGATCTCGGCGCCGCTGAGTTCGCGGTTGGCGCCCAGCACGTCATAGCCCACGGCCTCGGAGCGCACGGCGGCTTCCTTGACGCTGGCGTTCTCCAGCAGCACGTCGTAGACCGACAGCTCCAGCGCGCGCTTGTCCACGCCCGAGCCCATGGTGGCATTGCCCTGGGGGTCCAGGTCGATCATCAGCACGCGCTGGCCGATCTTGGCCAGGCCCGCAGCAAGGTTGACGGCGGTGGTGGTCTTGCCGACCCCACCCTTTTGATTGGCGACACAGAAGATTTTGGCCATGGTATTTACACGCTTATTTGGCGATGGCCAGCTTGAGGCCAAAACCGATCAGAAACACGCCCGCAGTCTTTTCGAGAACCCGGGAAACCGCAGGATTAGCGCGCATGCGCTCGGCCAGATGCGCGGTCAGCAGCACCACGATCAGGCAATAGAGAAAGGTCAGAGCAGCCACCGTGGCCGCCATCACCGCGAACGTGAGCAGGCCCTGGTGGCTTGCGGGATCCACGAACAGCGGGAAGAAGGCCATGTAGAACACGATGGACTTGGGGTTCATCAGGGTGATCAGGCCGGCCTGGCGAAAGTAGTGGCGCGGCTCGATGTGCAGCACGGGCTTGTCGCCGGGCCTGGCTGTGAGCATCCTGAAACCCAGCCAGCCCAGGTAGGCGGCGCCCAGCCACTGCACGGCATGGAAGGCCGCGGGATAGGAAGCCAGCAGCGCGGCAACGCCCGCCACCGCCATCCAGATCAGCACCTGGTCGGCCGCCAGCACGCCGGCGCAGGCCGCCATTCCGGCCCGTATGCCGCCCTTGCCGGTGGAGGTGATCAGCGCCAGATTGCCCGGCCCCGGAATCAGCAAAAACAGAAGAATGGCAACAACGAATGCGCTGAAATCGGAGATGCCGAACATGCTGACCCCTGAGCGATGAAAGCTGGGAGTTTATGCGAGGGCCATGGCCAGCGCATGGGGAACATGGCCCCGCCGCAACGCGGCAGTGTGCTATTCGGTAAAAAAATCAGGCTGCAGCAGTGCGCAGCCAGAGGATGCAGCGCTCGGCATCCAGGCCCGGCACCTTCAATGGTTCCACGTGAAACACCTGCACGTCGGCAGGCAGCGCGGCGATTTCCTCGTCGGGGTGCTTGCCCTTCATGGCCAGCCATGTGCCGCCCTCCTCCAGCGACTGGCGCGACCAGCTGGTGAAGTCCGCCAGCGAGGCAAAGGCACGGCAGCTGATCAGCGGATAGCGCGTGGTCAACTGCTCCACGCGGCTGTGGATGCCGCGCAGGTTGGGCAGGCGCAGAGTGGCCGCCGCCTGCTGGATGAAGGCCGCCTTCTTGCCCACCGTGTCCACGCAGTGCACGTCGATCTGCGGGCAGCAGACGGCAAAGACCACGCCGGGCAGGCCGCCGCCCGATCCCACGTCCAGCATGGCGGTGCGCCCTGCGCGCGCAGGCATCTGGGCCAGGTGGCGCTGCAGGGGCGGCACGGCGGCCAGGCTGTCGAGCAGGTGATGGGTCAGCATTTCCTGCGGATCACGCACTGCCGTGAGGTTGTAGACCTTGTTCCACTTGCCCAGCAGGGCCTGGAATTCCATCAGCGTATCGACCTGGGCAGGGGAAAGCTCCAGGCCCAGCGCCCGCAGGCCGGCCTCGAGAGGAGCGCGCAGTTCCTGGCTCATGCGGATGCCTCCTCGCCCTTCGCGTCTGTCACATCAGGGGCAAAGCCCCGAAAGCCCCCCTTCTTCAGGTGCACCATCAGCAGCGAGATCGCCGCTGGCGTCACGCCCGACATGCGCGATGCCTGGCCCAGCGTCTCGGGCCTGTGCTTTTGCAGCGACTGGCGCACCTCGAAGGACAGGGCCGGCACCTGCATATAGTCCAGCTCGGCCGGCAGGCGCAGGTTCTCGAAATGGGCGGCGCGCTGCACCTCGTCCTTCTGGCGGTCGATGTAGCCTGCGTACTTGGCCGCGATCTCCACCTGCTCGACGACGGAGGCGCTGAGATCGCCCAGCACCTCGGGCTGCACATCGGCCGAGGCATAGCGGCCCTCGTTCAGGCTCATCAGCTTGCCGTAGCCCACATCGGGGCGGCGCAGCAGGTCGAACAGGTTGTATTCACGCTCGATGGACTTGCCCAGCACCCGCTCCGATTCCTCGGGCGCGACGATGCGCGGATTGACCCAGGTGGACTTCAGGCGCTCTGTTTCACGTGAAACAGCATCGCGCTTGCGGCTGAAGGCATCCCAGCGCGCATCGTCCACCAGGCCCATGGCGCGGCCGGCCTCGGTCAGGCGCATGTCGGCGTTGTCCTCGCGCAGCTGCAGACGGAACTCGGCGCGGCTGGTGAACATGCGGTAGGGCTCGGTCACGCCCTTGGTGATCAGGTCATCGACCAGCACGCCCAGGTAGGCCTCGTCGCGGCGCGGCAGCCAGGCTTCCTGGCCGCGGCACTGCAGCGCGGCGTTGAGGCCGGCGAACAGACCCTGGGCCGCCGCTTCCTCGTAGCCGGTCGTGCCATTGATCTGGCCCGCGAAGAACAGGCCCTGGATCTGGCGCGTCTCGAAGCTGCTCTTGAGCGAGCGCGGATCGAAGTAGTCGTACTCGATGGCGTAGCCGGGACGCAGGATGTGCGCGTTCTCCAGCCCCTTCATGCTGCGCACCAGTTCGTACTGGATGTCGAAGGGCAGGCTGGTGGAGATGCCGTTGGGATAGAACTCGTTGGTGGTCAGGCCTTCGGGCTCCAGGAAGATCTGGTGGCTTTCCTTGTCGGCAAAGCGGTTGATCTTGTCCTCGACGCTGGGGCAGTAGCGCGGGCCCACGCCCTCGATCTTGCCCGTGAACATGGGGCTGCGGTCAAAGCCGCTGCGGATGATGTCGTGCGTGCGCTCGTTGGTGTGGGTGATCCAGCAGGGCATCTGGCGCGGGTGCATGGCCGCATTGCCGATGAAGCTGAACACCGGCAGCACGCCTTCGTTGACACCACCGGGCATGCCGTCGCCGGGCTGCTCCTCGCACTGCGAGAAGTCGATGCTGCGGCCATCCAGGCGCGGCGGCGTGCCGGTCTTCAGGCGCCCCTGGGGCAGCTGCAGCTCCTTGAGCCGCGACGACAGGCTGACGGCCGGCGGGTCGCCCGCGCGGCCTGCCGCGTAGTTGTTCAGGCCCACGTGGATCTTGCCGTCCAGGAAGGTGCCCGCCGTGAGCACCACGGTGCGGCTGCGAAAGCGCACGCCGACCTGCGTGACGGCGCCCACCACGCGGTCGCCTTCGACCATGAGGTCGTCCACCGCCTGCTGGAACAGCCACAGGTTGGGCTGGTTCTCCAGCATGTCGCGGATGGCGGCCTTGTAGAGAATGCGGTCGGCCTGGGCGCGCGTGGCACGCACGGCCGGGCCCTTGGAGCTGTTGAGGATGCGGAACTGTATGCCGCCGATATCGGTGGCCAGCGCCATGGCGCCGCCCAGCGCATCCACTTCCTTGACCAGATGGCCCTTGCCGATCCCGCCGATGCTGGGATTGCAGCTCATCTGGCCCAGGGTCTCGATGTTGTGGCTCAGCAGCAGCGTCCTGCAGCCCATGCGCGCAGCGGCCAGCGCGGCCTCGGTGCCGGCGTGGCCGCCACCGACCACGATCACATCAAATTCCTGTGGGTACAACATGCTTATCACTCCGGGGGCCTGCCCGGCCCAAGCCCCCGACACGGAGCACTCACGCTCCGGCGCTCATGGCAGGTGGCCCTCGTTCATGTAGCGAGGGGAACCCAGCGGGGAACCCGCGATTTTCCCACCTTTGCCGCACCAGTGCCTTGCAAGGGGTCGGCCGGCCCTGCCACCGGGTCGGCACTGCGCCGGTGTTCCACGTGAAACAGTGCGGCGGGCGGCCGCATTCTCCGCAGGATGCTGCGCGCCGCCGCCCGCAGGGCGGCCCGCTTGCAAGAAACATGTGCAGGGCCTGTGATGCAATGGCGGCCATGCAGATCCTCATCTTCGCGGGCAGTACCCGCCAACAATCGCACAACCGGCGCCTGGCCGCCGCCGCCGCCGACATGGCCCGTGAACTGGGCGCCCAGCCCACGCTGCTGGAGCTGTCGGATTTCGACATCCCCATGTACAACGCCGACCTGGAGGCCAGCGGCACGCCGCCTGACGTGCTGCGCTTCAAGGCCGCGCTGCACAGCCACCCGGCCTGGCTGATCTGCTCGCCCGAGTACAACGGCAGCTACCCCGCCCTGCTCAAGAACGCCATCGACTGGGCTTCCAGCCCCGTGGCCGGTGATCCGGTCTGGTCCGATGGCACCCTGCCCTTTCGCGGCAAGGTCGTGGGCATGGCCAGCGCCTCGCCCGGCGGCCTGGGCGGCCTGCGCGCCCAGTCGCACCTGGCGCCGCTGCTGCTGAACCTGCAGTGCTGGCTGGCACCCGTGAGCCACGCCGTGGGCCAGGCAGGCCAGGCATTCGACGACGCCGGCCGCCTGCAGCGATCCCAGGACCAGCAGGGCATGAAGGCCGTGCTGGAACAGGTGCTCTGGGCTGCACAGCGCCTGTCGGCCTGAACCCTGGCGCCAGCGCGGTCCCATCATGCGCAGCCCCGCCACATGGGGTTAGCATGGGCGCTTGTCTTTCTTACCCTGATCGGAAGCCATCCACCATGAAGCTCTACTACAGCCCTGGCGCCTGCTCTCTGTCTCCCCACATCGTCCTGCACGAGGCAGGCCTGGCCTACGAGCCGGTCCTGGCCAGCACCAAGACGCACAAGCTGCAGGACGGCACGGACTACTACGGCATCAACCCGCTGGGCTATGTTCCCTTCCTCGTGCTCGACGACGGCGACACGCTGCATGAAGGCCCGGCCATCGTCCAGTACCTGGCCGATCTGGTCCCCGAGAAGAAGCTGGCCCCGGCCAACGGCACCATGGCCCGCTACCACCTGCAGGAGTGGCTGAACTTCATCGGCACCGAGCTGCACAAGGGCTTCGGTCCCCTGTTCAACCCCGCCACACCCGACGACTACAAGCCCGTGGTGCGCCAGCGCGTGCTGGACCGCCTCAAGTGGGTGGACGGCGAGCTCAATGGCCGCGACTACCTGATGGGCGAGCAGTTCACCGTGGCCGACGCCTACCTGTTCACCGTGACGGGCTGGGCCCAGTTCGTGGGCGTGGACATCTCCGAGCTGACCAACCTCCTGGCCTACCGCGAGCGCGTGCTGGCCCGCCCTGCCGTGCAGGCCGCGATGAAGGCCGAAGGCCTGCTCAAGTAAGCAGCGCCGCGCTGCTGCGCTCAAGGCCTGACGGGGCCGGCTGGTGTGGAACCGGCCGGCCCTTTGTCTTTGGTGCCTGCGGCGCAGGCCTGGCGCCTGCGGATGCGCGGCTGCACCTCGGCGGGTGCCGCGCGCATCTGCCGGGCCATGCGGCATGCGGGCGTCGCCTGCACGACAGCGCGCAAATCCCTGGCCTGCACGATTGATTCCATGGGCGTAATCTGTGCCGTACGCCGCGCCGCCCGCACAGGTGGCGCTTTTGCTTCACGCACAGAAAGCCCCGTTGCATGACCTCTCTGTTCGATCCCATACAGGCTGGCGAACTGCGCCTGCCCAACCGCATCGCCATGGCGCCGCTGACGCGCAACCGCGCACCCCAGGCCCTGCCCAACGACATCATGGTCACCTACTACGCCCAGCGCGCCAGCGCCGGCCTGCTGATCAGCGAAGGCACGGCCATCAGCCACCAGGGCCAGGGCTATGCCCATGTGCCGGGCCTGTACGGCAGCGAGCAGCTCGACGGCTGGAAGCGCGTGACCGACGCCGTGCACAAGGAGGGCGGGCGCATCGTCACCCAGCTGTGGCATGTGGGCCGGGTCTCGCACACCTCGCTGCAGCCCGAAGGCCAGGCGCCCGTGGGACCGTCCCCGGTGGCGGCCAGATCCAAGACCTATGTGATCGACGAGGACTCGGGCAAGGGCCAGTTCGTGCCCACCTCCGCGCCGCGCGCGCTCGCCCAGCAGGAGCTTCCCGCCATCGTCCACAGCTTCGCCGTGGCCGCGCGCAATGCCGTGGAGACGGCCGGTTTCGACGGCGTGGAGCTGCACGGCGCCAACGGCTACCTGCTGGACCAGTTCCTCAAGACCGGCGCCAACCGGCGCGATGACGACTACGGCGGCAGCATCGAGAACCGCGCCCGCCTGCTGCTCGAATGCACGCGCGCCGCCGCCGATGCCGTGGGCGGCGGCCGCGTGGGCATCCGCCTGTCGCCCGTGACGCCGGCCAACGACATCGCCGATGCCGATCCCCAGCCGCTGTTCGAATACGTGGTGCGCCAGCTGGCGCCGCTGGGCCTGGCCTACATCCACATCATCGAAGGCTCCACCGGCGGCCCGCGTGAATTGCCGGACCGGCCCTTCGACTACGCGGCCCTCAAATCCGCCTACCGCCAGGCCGGCGGCCAGGGCGCCTGGATGGTCAACAACGGCTATGACCGCGACATGGCCCTGCGCGCCGTGGAAAACGGCCACGCCGATATCGTGGCCTTCGGCAAGGCCTTCATCTCCAATCCCGACCTGGTCCACCGCCTGCACGACGACCTGCCGCTGAACCCCTGGAACTCCAGCCTGTTCTACGGCGGCGGCGCAGAGGGCTATATCGACTACCCGTTCGCGCGCCAGGCCTGATTTGCGGCGCTGCAAAGCAAAAAGCCCGCAGGCATGGCCTGCGGGCTTTTTTCGTTCGCGCGATTCACGGGGTCACGTGAAACAGGGCCGCTGGCCCCTGCCTTCTCAGGCGTGTTCCAGCAGCTGGGTCTCGCGCGTGTCCCGGCCAGAGGCCAGCGAGGCGCGGCCTGCCGCCGGCGCCAGGCTGGGCTGGCCCTGGGAGGGACGGCCGTAGGAAGCATGCGAGCCCATGGACGCCACGGCCGCACCGGCAATGCGGAACTGTCCCACCACCTGAGCCAGGCGCGCGGCCTGCTCGCGCAGCGACTCGGCAGCGGCGGCTGATTCCTCGACCAGGGCTGCGTTCTGCTGCGTCATGCGGTCGATGTCGCCCACGGCCTGGTTGACCTGGCCGATGCCGCCCGACTGCTCGCTGGAAGCCGCCGTGATCTCGCCAATGATGTCGCCCACGCGCTGCACGCTGTCCACGATCTCCTTCATGGTCTTGCCAGCATCCTCCACCTGGCGCACGCCCACATCCACGGCCTGCACGCTGGTCTGGATCAGCGCCTTGATCTCGCTGGCCGCCTGGGCCGAGCGCTGGGCCAGGGATCGCACCTCGGCCGCCACCACGGCAAAGCCGCGGCCCTGCTCGCCGGCGCGCGCCGCTTCCACGGCGGCGTTCAGCGCCAGGATGTTGGTCTGGAAGGCGATGGAGTCGATCAGGCCGATGATGTCGCCGATCTTGCGGCTGGAGGTCGTGATCTCCTGCATGCTCACCACGGCCTGGGCCACCACGTCGCCACCGCGCGTGGCCGTGGTCGAGGCCGATGCCGCCAACTGGTTGGCCAGCTGCGAGGACGATGCCGTCTGCTGCACCGTGGCCGTGAGCTGGGACAGCGAGGCCACGGTCTCCTGCACATTGCTGGCCGTCTGCTCTGTGCGCGAGGACAGGTCCTGGTTGCCCGTGGCGATCTCCTGGCTGGCCGTGGCGATGTTGCCGCTGGCGTCGCGCACCTGGGTCACCATGGAGCCCAGGCTCTGCTGCATCTGGTCCAGCGCGCGCTGCAGGTCGGCCACCTCATCCTTGCCCTCCACCTTCACGCTCTGCGACAGGTCGCCCTGGGCGATGGTCAGCGCCGTCTGGCGCGCCTGCACCAGGGGGCGGCAGATGGACAGCATGTTCATCAGCGTCAGCGGCACCACCACCAGCACCGTGAGCACCACGGCGGCGACGAAGATCCACTGCGTCTGCTCGGCCACGCCCTGCTCCTCGGCGGCCATGGCATCGACCTGCTGGCGCAGCAGCTGGTCGAGCTGGGCGATGAGCTTTTCAACCTCGGCCACCTCGGCCATGGCCTTGCCGCTCATGCGGTTGGCCGTGGTGGCCGTGTCGTAGCCACCGGCCTCCAGCTGGCGCGCAATGTGCTCGAACTGCTGGCGGTAGCGGTCCACACGGTCGGAGATGCCGCTGACGATGGCATCGTCGGCAGGGTCCTCGTCCTTCAGAAAACGCCCCGCCACGGCCTTGACGCGCTCGATGGCCGCCAGCCACTGCCCGTGGGCCTTGCGCACCTCGTCGGCACGCTCGTACTGGATGATCATGTCCTTTTCATGGGCGCGCACCGCGCCCAGCTCGGCGCGCAACTCCACCATGTAGCCCATCTTGGCGTACGAGGTATGCATGAACTGCTGACTCATGCCATGGATGCGGAACATGCCCAGCATCCCGGCTCCGCCCAGCAGACCCAGCAGCACCAGCACCATGGCGATGGCACCCAGCATCCGCGTGCGGATCGTGAAAGCCCGCATCATTCCCAACAAGTTCATGACCGTTTTCCTCTCTGTCAGTCAGGGCGCACGCACGGTCTCCAAATGCATAGCGCCAACGTAAATACAAATTGTTGCAGTTTGTCAGATGATCGCCAATGGTCTATGACGGTTTTTGCATATTCACGGCTCTTTTCGATCTATCGGCCATTGCAGCGGATCATTGAGCCGGCCGACTCACATCGAGTTGGGCCAAATCAACCCTTGCCCAGCCAGGCGCTTGACCTTGCCATGGTGTCAGGGTTCAACATGCCGTCCATGGCTTGCGCCACTTCGGCGCGCCCCAACCAGGAGCTAGAAATGCAACATGTTTTCACCGTGCAGGGCATGACCTGCGGCCACTGCGAACGCGCCGTCACCCAGGCCGTGCAGGGCGTGGATGACCAGGCCCAGGTAAAAATCGATCGCGCAGCCCAGCGCGTGGAAGTCGACAGCAGCGCCAGCCGCGAGGCGCTGGGCGCGGCCATCGCCGAAGAAGGCTACAAGGTCGCCTGAGTCCCCGGAGTGACACGCACCATGTCCGCCCAAGCACAGCACTGGCCCGTCTCCATCGGCGAGGCCGCGCGCCGCGCCGGTGTCTCGGCGCGCATGGTGCGCCACTACGAAGCCCAGGGCCTGCTGCCGCCCATGCACCGCACGGACGGCGGCTACCGCCAGTACGCCGAGTCCGACGTGCACGCCCTGCGCTTCATCCGCCGCGCCCGCGACCTCGGTTTCTCCATGGACGAGATCGCCACCTTGCTGGGCCTGTGGCAGGACAAGAGCCGTGCCAGCAGCCAGGTCAAGGACATCGCCCAGCGCCACATCGACGCACTGACCGAGCGCATCGCCGCCATGCAGGCCATGCAGCGCACGCTCAAGACCCTGGTGCACTGCTGCCACGGCGACGACCGGCCGGACTGCCCGATATTGGATGATCTGGCAGCGCAGGACGAGGGCAGTACGGCGCCCTAGCCTGCTGCCCCGCCGGGCGGTTGTCCTGGGCCTCGGGCCTCGGCTGCTGCGCGTTTCGAATCCGGATTGCGCGCCCGCTTCTTTTGCTGTGCAGGGGCCTGGTCCCTGCGCAACACCCCCCCCATCAAGGTATCAATGCACTGCTGCGCCACTTCCTCGGCCGAGTACTGGCCGCCGGGCTGGTACCAGCGGCCTATCCAGCTGAGCGCGCCGGCAATCACGAAGGCGGTCATCTTGGGGTCGCAGGGGGCCAGGGAGCCTTCCTGCACGCCAGCGGCCACCAGGCGCCGGAAGGCCTGGTCTATGGCGGCCTTCTGGCGGCGCAGTTCGCGGCGGCTGTCGGGAGGGACCTGTTCGTCGCCCACGCGGATCAGGCACATGCCGAAGTCCATGGTGACGATGCGCGCATAGACCTGCATGCAGGCGCGCAGCTGGTCCACGGCCTGGCCACCTGCGCGGCGCGAGGCCTCGATGCCTTCCAGCGTCATGGCCAGGCCCTGGTTCACGCACTGCAGCAGGATCTCGTCCTTGTTCTTGACGTAGTAGTACAGCGTGGGCTTGCTCACGCCCAGCCGCGCGGCGATGTCGTCCAGCGAGGTGGCGGAGAAGCCGCGCTCGTTGAACAGCTGCGCGGCGGCCTGCAGCACGGCCTGGCGCTTGGCCTCGCGCTGCTGCTCGCGGTCGGGCGTGCCGCTCCAGGGCGAGTCCACGGCGGGCGCCGCACGGCCTTTGCGGGCGCGGGTTCCGGGGCTGGGTCGGGTCTTGGTTTCAGGGCTCGATGGCTTCATGGCGGCGGGTGCACCGGGGAAATCACCGATGCTGCATGCGGTGGGCGACAACCAGAATCTACTCCAAAGTAAACAGCCTACGCATCAGTAGGCTCCTGCCCGGCTCGACGAACCAACGCACGAGACAGCCATGGAGACACACCCCGACGGCGGCCGGCCCGCCCCCTTGCTGCAGGTCGATGGCGTCACGCTCGCCTTTGGCGGCGTGAAGGCGCTGTCGGGCGTGGGCTTCGATGTGCAGCCCGGCTCCATCACGGCCGTGATCGGTCCCAACGGCGCGGGCAAGACGTCGCTGTTCAACACCATCTCGGGCTTTTACCGGCCCACGGGCGGCTCCATCCGCTTCCAGGGCGAGGACATCACGCGCGTGCCGGCGCCGCGCCGCGCGCGGCTGGGCCTGGGGCGCAGCTTCCAGAACATTGCGCTGTTCCGGGGCATGACGGTGCTGGACAACATCAAGCTGGGCCGCCACGCCCACCTGCGCACCAACGTGTTCGATGCCCTGCTCTATCTGGGCCGCGCTCGCCGCGAAGAGGCCGAGCTGCGCCGCGACATCGAGGAGCGCATCATCGATTTCCTGGAGATAGACCACATCCGACATGCGCCCGTGGCCGCCCTGTCCTACGGCCTGCAAAAGCGCGTGGAGATGGCGCGCGCCCTGGCCATGCAGCCGCGCATCCTGATGCTGGACGAGCCCGTGGCCGGCATGAACCGCGAGGAGACCGAGGACATGGCGCGCTTCATCCTGGACGTGCGCGCCGAATGGGGCGTGACCGTGCTCATGGTGGAGCACGACATGGGCATGGTCATGGACCTGTCCGACCATGTGGTGGTGCTCAACTTCGGCCAGGTCATCGCCCAGGGCACGCCCGCCGTGGTGCAGGCCGATCCCGAGGTGAACCGGGCCTACCTGGGCGCCGGTGATGTGGGCGAGCTGCGGCGCCGGCTGCGCGGCGCGTCCGCCCGGCCGGAGCCCGCCACGCCGCAGCCTGCCCTGGCACAGGAAGCCGCATGATGGACTGGGCCTACCTGTTCGAGATCGCCCTCACGGGCCTGGCCGGCGGCGGCCTGTATGCGCTGGCCGCGCTGGCATTCGTGGTGGTCTACAAGGCCACGCGCGTGGTCAACATCGCCATCGGCGAGCTGCTGATGGTGGGCGCCTACCTGTTCTTCACCTTCGCGGCCATGTTCGCGCTGCCGCTGTGGCTGGCCATTCCCGCCGCCGTGCTGGGCACGGGGCTGCTGGGCGCGCTGATCGAGCGCACGATGATCCGGCCGCTGCTGGGCGAGCCGCCGATCTCGGTGTTCATGGTCACCGTGGGCCTGGCCTCCGTGCTGGTGGGCCTGGTGGAGCTGATCTGGACGGCCGACCAGCGCCGCCTGCCCGAGTTCATGCCCACGCAGCCCGTGATGATCGGCGAGGCCTTTCTCGCGCCCAAGGTAGCCTGGGGCGCAGCCGTGGCCGTGGTCTTCATCGCGGCCGTGCTGCTGGTGTTCCGCTACTGGCGCGGCGGCGTGGCCCTGCGTGCGACGGCCAGCGACCAGGCAGCGGCCTATTCGGTGGGCATCAACGTGCCGCGCGTGTTCTCGCTGGCCTGGGTGGTGTCGGCCATGATCGCCGCCATGTCGGGAATCATCGTCGGCTCCATCGGCGGCATCTCGTCGAGCATGGGCGTGTTCGGCCTGTCGGTGCTGGTGGTCGTCATCGTGGGCGGGCTGGACAGCGTGCTGGGCGCCCTGGTCGGCGGCCTGTTCATCGGCCTGGTGGAGGCGCTGGCCGGCGCCTACCTGGGCGGCGAATACAAGCTGCTGGCCACCTTCATCGTGCTGGTCGTGGTGCTGATGCTCAGGCCCTACGGCCTGTTCGGCACACACGAGATCGAGCGGCTCTAGACAGCTTCAGAAAGACGGCAGCATGCGCATAGGCACCCTCAAGGAAAGCTACATCGCCGATGCGGCGCTGTTCGACTCCCGCACGCAACGCATCTGGCTGGCCGTGGCCGGCGCGCTGCTGGTGCTGTTCCCCTTCATGGCCAGCGACTACTGGCTGTACCTGGCCTGCCTGGTCAGCATCAACGTGGCCAGCGCCACGGGGCTGAACATCCTCACGGGCTACACGGGCCTGGTGAGCCTGGGCCAGGCCGCCTTCATGGGCCTGGGCGCCTATACGGTGGCCATCGTGCAGGCGCGCTGGGGCACGCCCGTGCTGTTCAACCTGCTGGCGGGCGGCTTCGTGGCCATGCTGGGCGGCATCGTGGTGGGCCTGCCCTCGCTGCGCGTCAAGGGCCTGTACCTGGCGATTGCCACCATCGCGGCCTCGTTCATCGCGCACTTCCTGTTCGCCAACCTCAGGCTCACGGGCGGCACGGCCGGCCTGACGCTGCAGCCGGCCACGGTGTTCGGCGTGGCGCTGGATACGTCGTTCCGGCTGTACTGGGTGATCGTGCCGGTCACGCTGCTGATGCTGCTGGGCGCGGCCAACCTGTTTCGCACGCGCACAGGCCGCGCCTTCATCGCCATCCGCGACCGCGACATCTCGGCCGAGGTGCTGGGCATACCGCTGCTGCGCTACAAGCTGCTGTCGTTCGGGCTGTCCTCGTTCTACGCGGGCGTGGCGGGCGGGCTGTGGGCGTACTTCTTCCGTGTGGTCACGCCCGAGAGCTTTCCGCTCTTGATGTCCATCTTCTTTCTGGCGGCCATCATCGTCGGCGGCATGGGCTCCATCCTGGGCTCCATCCTGGGCGCGGTCTTCATGACCATGGTGCCGGAGCTGCTCAAGCTCATCGTGGACCTGCTGCCCGGCGGCTCCGAGCTCACCGTCTTCCTGTCGCCCGTGCGCACCATGGTGTTCGGGCTGCTGATCATCGTCTTTCTGGTCTTCGAGCCGCAGGGGCTCGCACAAATGTGGCGGCGCCTGCGCCGCTTCTTCCACCTGTGGCCCTTCCGCAATTGAGGCGGCGCCGCGCACGACAAGCAAAAGGAGACAAGCATGCAGCAACACCCGACTTCCTCGCGCCGCCGCAGCCTGCTGCTGGCGGCCGGCGCCAGCCTGGCCGCGCCGCTGGCCGCCCGCGCCCAGGCTGGCGGCGAAGACATCGTGATCGGCGGCTCCATCCCCATGACGGGCGTGTTCGCCTTCGCGGGCGTGGGCATCAATGCCGGCATGGGCGACTACGTGAAGATCGTCAACGAGGCCGGCGGCATCAAGGGCCGCAAGGTCCGCTACGTGCCCGAGGACACGGGCTACAAGGTCGATGTCTCGGTGGCCGCGTTCAAGAAGATCACCAGCCAGAACAAGGTCAACCTCTACTACGGCGACTCCACGGGCTTTTCCAAGACCATCAACCCGGAGCTGGACCGCAACGGCGCCATCCTCATGGCGGGCGCCTCCTTCGCCACCGAGCTCAACAACCCGGCCAAGTACCCGAACCAGTTCCTCGTGGGGCCCGACTACACGGAGATGTTCGGCATCCTGCTCAAGCACATCGCCAAGGAAAAGCCGGGCGCCAAGGTGGCCTTCGTCTACTCCGACTCCGAATTCGGCCGCGACCCCATCGAGGCCAGCGAAGCGGCCGCCAAGAAGCTGGGCCTGAACATGGTGGCCAAGCTGATGACGCCGCCCGGCAGCGTGGACGTGTCCACCGAAGTCATCAAGCTGCGCCGCGCCGCGCCCGACTACACCATCTTCCACGGCTACATCCTCGCGCCCATTCCCGAGTTCATCCAACAGGGCAAGCAGATGGGCATGACCAGCCGATGGATGGGCACCTTCTGGACCATGGACAGCTCCACCGTCATGAAGATGGGCGAGGCCGGCGACGGCTTCATGGGCGTCATGCCCTACCGCTACTACTACGACACCTCGGCCAAGGCGCCCATGCTGGACAAGATCCGCGCGCTGCGCCCCGAGTACCAGAGCACGGCCTATATCCAGGGCTTTCTGGCGGCCATGCTGTTCGTGGAATCGGCCAGGCGCTGCCTGGACGCGGGCAAGCCGCTCACCGGCCCCAACCTCAAGGCAGCGCTCAACTCCATCAAGGACTTCGACACGGGCGGACTGATCGGCGTGCCCATCACCATCAAGGGCAATTCGATTCCCGTGGGCCGCGTCTACAAGGCGGACATGAAGGCGCAGAAGATGCTGCCTGCGTCCGACTGGATCGCACTTTGACCGTCGTCCGAACAGACGCCCGCACATGACCGAGCAGCCCACGGACAAGGTCCTCGAAATCAACAACATCGAGGTCATCTACAACAAGGTCGTGCAGGCCCTGCGGGGCCTGTCGCTGGCCGTGCCGCGCGGCCAGATCGTGGCGCTGCTGGGCAGCAACGGCGCGGGCAAGAGCACCACGCTCAAGGCCGTCTCCGGACTGCTGGCGCTGGAGGACGGCCTGCTGGCCAGCGGCAGCGTGCGCTACAACGGCCAGTCCACCGCGCAGTACGCGCCCCAGCAGCTGGTGCGCCTGGGGCTGTCGCATGTGATGGAGGGCCGGCGCGTGTTCGAGGACCTCACGGTGGAGGAAAACCTCGTGGCCGCGACCTACGCGCTCACGGGCCGCCATCAAGTCAAGCCCGACTTCGACCTGGTCTACAGCTACTTCCCGCGCCTGCATGAGCGACGCAAAGGCCTGGCCGGCTACCTGTCGGGCGGCGAGCAGCAGATGCTGGCCATTGGCCGCGCGCTGATCGCCGAGCCCCAGCTCATGCTGCTGGACGAGCCCTCGCTGGGCCTGGCGCCCAAGCTGGTGGAGGACATCTTCACCATCATCGCGCGCATCAATGCCGAGCGCGGCACCTCCATGCTGCTGGTCGAGCAGAACGCCACCGTGGCCCTGGCCGTGGCGCACAGCGGCTACATCATGGAGAACGGAAAGATCGTCATCGACGGCCCGGCCGAACGCCTGGCCCAGGATGCCGACGTGCGCGAGTTCTACCTGGGCATGGGTGGTGGCGGCGAGGCAAAAAGTTTTCGCGACCTGAAGCACTACAAGCGCCGCAAGCGCTGGTTGTCATGAAGCACCCCCTGAGTCGCTTCGCGCCTTCCCCCTCTCTCCCGCTTCGCGAGGGAGGGGGACAGCACCCTCGGTGCGGGGCGGCCCTTCCTCGGTGCTCCCGTGTGGGGGCACGCCAGTGTCACAGGCAGCGCGATGGGTCATTGATATGAAGAACCTTCCCGAACTCACCCTGCCCCAGATGCTGGCCGAACGCGCGCGCAGCGATGCCCGGCGCGTGGCCATACGGCAAAAGGACTTCGGCATCTGGAAGCCCACCAGCTGGGCGCGCTACCACGAGCGTGCCAGCCACTTCGGGCTGGGCCTGGCGCAGCTGGGCCTGCCGCCAGGCGGCCACATGGGCGTGATCTCCGAGAACCGCATCGAGTGGGTGCTGGCCCAGATGGGCGCGGGCCTGATCGGCGCCATCACCGTGGGCGTCTACCCCACCAGTCCCACGCCCGAGGTCGCCTACGTGGCCGGACACGCGGACATCGCCATCATGGTGTGCGAGGACCAGGAGCAGACCGACAAGCTGCTGGCCGCCCTGCCCGAGCTGCCGCAGCTGCAGAAAATCATCGTCATGGAGACCAAGGGCCTGCGCAGCCTTGCGCCCGAGCTGCGCGCCCTGATCACCACCTTCGACGAGGTCGAGCGCCTGGGCGCCCAGGCCGCCAGCCGCGCCCCCATCGAACAGGCGCTGGCACGCCAGACGCTGGATGACGTGGGGCTGATGATCTACACCTCGGGCTCCACCGGCAAGCCCAAGGGCGCCATGATCACCTACCGCAACATCCGCGGCGTGGTGCCCGGCATTGCCGAGCGGCTGGGGCTGGATGGCGGCACGCGCCACCTGTCCTACCTGCCGCTGTGCCACGTGGCCGAGCAGATGCTGACCAGCTTCGTGCCGGTCTACCTGGGCTCGCAGGTGCACTTCGGCGAGTCCATCCGCACGGTGCAGGAAGACCTGCGCGAAGTCGCGCCCAACATGTTCCTGGGCGTGCCGCGCATCTGGGAAAAGCTGCATGCGGCCATCAGCATCAAGATGCAGGAGACCGGGCCGCTGCGCCGCACGCTCTACCGGCGTGCCATGGCGGCCTGCGCGCCGCTGGCCGAAAAGCCCCGCAGGCAATGGAGCCTGGCCGAACACCTCACCTGGGCCGCCAGCTACTGGAGCGTGCTGCGCGCACTGCAGAACTTCATCGGCCTGCGCGAGGCGCGCGTGGCACTCACGGGCGCCGCGCCCATACCACCCGACGTGGTGCGTTTTTTCCGCACGCTGGGCGTGCCGCTGATCGAGGTCTACGGCCTGACCGAATCCACGGGCATGGTCACGGGCCACCGGCTGGACGACGTGTCCGTGGGCAGCGTGGGCGTGGCCACCGAAGGCGTGCAATGGCGCATTGCCAGCCTCGGCAGCAGCGCGGGCCACGAGGGTGACGACAGCGGCGAACTGCAGATCAAGGGCGACATGGTCTTCGCGGGCTACTACAAGAACCCCGAGGCCACGGCGCAAAGCATCCAGGACGGCTGGCTGCACACGGGCGACGTGGTGCGCGTGCAGGGCGGCCAGCTGCGCATCGTGGACCGCCTCAAGGACATCATGATCACCGCCGGCGGCAAGAACCTCACGCCCTCGGAGATCGAGAACACCATGAAGGCCAGCCCCTTCATCAAGGAGTGCATCGTCGTCGCCGAGGGCCGCAAGTTCGTGGGCGCGCTGGTGCAGATCGACTACGAGACCGTGGGCCAATGGGCCCAGGCGCGGCGCATTGCCTTCACGCATTTCCGCTCCCTGGCCGAGATGCCCGAGGTGCGCGCGCTCATCGAGGCCGAGATCGCGCAGGGCAATGCGCGCCTGGCCCAGGTCTCGCATGTGCGGCGCTTCCATCTGCTCACCAAGGAGCTGGACCACGACGACGGCGAAGTCACGGCCACGATGAAGGTGCGCCGTTCTTCCATCTACAAGACCTACGCCGCCGAAATCGACGCCCTGTACCACTGAGCCTCCCATGACCGATACGCAAGACACCCCGCTGCGGCTGCAGCGCGAAGGCGCCATCGCCACGCTGACCTTCCACCGCCCCGCCGCCCTCAACGCCATCGACGTGCCCATGGCGCTGGCGCTGCGCGACGCCGTGCGCGCCCTGGCCCAGGACCGTGCGCTGCGCTGCGTGGTGCTGGAAGGCGCGGGCCGCGCCTTCATGGCGGGCGGCGACCTGGACACGCTGGCCGCCGACCCCGTGCGCGGCGCGGCCGAGCTGCTGGCGCCGCTCAACGAGGCCGTGGCGCTGCTGGGCCAGCTCGATGCGCCCGTCATCGCCAAGGTGCATGGCGCGGCGGCAGGCGCAGGCCTGTCGCTGATGCTGCAGGCCGACTTCGTCTACGCGGCCGAGGGCACGCGCTTCAACCTGGCCTACATCAACCTGGGCGCCAGCTGCGACGTGGGCGCCTCCTGGGCGCTGCCGCGCATCGTGGGCCTGCGCAACGCGCTGGAGATCGCCATGCTGGGCGAGACCCTGGACTGCGCCCAAGCGCAGCGCCTGGGCCTGATCAACCGCGTCCTGCCGCCCGCCGAACTCGACGCCGCCGTGCAGCAGCTGGCCCAGCGCCTGGCCGCCGGCCCCACGGTGGCGCTGGGCCATATGCGCCGCCTCATGCGCGCGGGCCTGGACCGCAGCCTGCGCGACCAGCTGGCGGCCGAGGCCTGCGCCTTCGATGCCTGTGCGCGCACGGCCGACCTGCCGCGCGGCATTGCGGCGTTCCACGCCAAGCAGGCGCCGCAATTCGAAGGCCGGTAAGGGCCTGTGAGGATCGGCGGGCAGGGGACCATCCATGCCTGACACCGAGGTGGCTGCGCAAGACTGCGCCCGCCCGGCACAATGCAAGCCACCCCCGTGTTCATCGCTTCGAGGAGCTTCACCATGACCCTACGCGACGTCTTCGTCGTCGGCACTGCGCGCACCGCCATCGGCACCTTCGGCGGCAGCCTCAAGGACGTACCCAACACCCAGCTGGCCACCACGGCCGTCAAGGCGGCCATGGAGCGCGCGGGCCTGGCGCCCGACGCCGTCGGCCACGTGGTCATGGGCAATGTGATCCCCACCGATACCAAGGACGCCTACCTCTCGCGCGTGGCCGCCATCGATGCGGGCTGCCCCATCGAGACGCCGGCCTTCAACGTCAACCGGCTGTGCGGCTCCGGCCTGCAGGCCATCGTCTCTGCCGCCCAGGCCATTGCGCTGGGCGATTGCGACGTGGCCATCGGCGGCGGCAGCGAGTCCATGAGCCGCGGCCCCTACTTCGACCAGGCCGCGCGCTGGGGCGCGCGCATGGGCGACGCCAAGAGCATCGACTACATGCTGGGCATCCTGCACGATCCCTGGCAGAAGATGCACATGGGCATCACGGCCGAGAACGTGGCCGAGCGCTATCACATCAGCCGTGAAATGCAGGATGAACTGGCAGCGGCCAGCCACCAGCGCGCGGCCGCTGCCATCGCGGCCGGCCACTTCAAGGAGCAGATCGTTCCCGTGGAAATCGCCACGCGCAAGGGCGTCGTGGTCTTCGACACCGACGAGCATGTGCGCGCGGCCACCACCATCGAAGTGCTCAGCGCCATGAAGCCGGCCTTCCGCAAGGAAGGCGGCACCGTGACGGCCGGCAATGCCTCGGGCATCAACGACGGTGCCGCCGCCGTGGCACTGGCCGCAGGCGATCGCGTGGCTGCCCTGGGACTGAAGCCGCTGGCGCGCCTGGTCGGCTACGCCCATGCCGGCGTGGACCCCGCCTACATGGGCATAGGCCCCGTGCCGGCCACGCAGAAGGTGCTGCAGCGCACGGGCCTGAAGATTGCAGACATGGACGTCATCGAGGCCAACGAGGCCTTTGCGGCCCAGGCCTGCGCCGTGATCCAGCAACTGGCGCTGGACCCGGCCAAGGTCAATCCCAACGGCTCGGGCATCTCGCTGGGCCACCCGGTCGGCGCCACGGGCGCCATCATCACCACCAAGGCCATCGCCGAACTGCAGCGCACGGGCGGCCGCTATGCGCTGGTGACCATGTGCATAGGCGGCGGCCAGGGCATCGCAGCCATCTTCGAAAGGGTCTGAGCGCCCTGGGGGCGCGGCGATGTTTCACATGAAACATTGCCGGCCCGGGTGCCTTGCTGCTGGCTCAGAACGGCGCTTCTTCAGGCGCCGTGTCCACGGGTGCCGTGGCCGGCCCCGTCAGCGCACCACGGCCCGATGCCGCTGCGCGCGGTGCCGTCGCGGGAGCGTGGGCAGCAGGCGTCTGCAGCGATGCGGGAAGATCCTGGCCCAGGCCCGTGCGCCCTTCCCCGCCCAACGCCTCGATCAGATCGGGGATGAGCCTGGACAGCTCGCCCGTGGCAATCGCCACGTCGGCATCGAAGCCGCCGTCGTCCTGCGACTGGCCTTCCATCACGGCATCGAGCAGCGCGATCTTGCGGATCTGCAGACCCTCGGTCAGCACAAAGCTCACGCGGTCGTCCCAGGTCAGCGCCAGGCGCGTGGGCAGCTTGCCGTGCTCGATGTGCTGGCGCACCTCGTCGATGTCCAGCGGATGGCGCGCATAGCGCACCACGGCCTTGGATTCGTCGGCGGCCTTGAGCTCGCATTCACGGTCAATCGAAAAGCCGGCCGGGCTTTCCTGCGTGGTCAGCCAGTGCGCCATGGCGGCCTGTGCGCTGGTCTGCGTATCGACCAGGGCCAGCGCAAAGCCTGTGAGGCCCTCCACCAGCGAGCTGACCACCTCGTCGGCGCGCGCCTGGCTGCCGGTGTCCAGCACCAGGGTGCGGGCCTGCGGGTCCAGCCACACCCACATGGAGCCCTGCTTGGTGAAGGCCATGGGCAGCAGGTCCAGCTTGGCCTCGTCCTTGAGTTCCTTCTTTTCCTTCTTGCCGGGCTTGCGGCCTTCGGTGGCCTCGATGTGGGCGGCCTTCTCGTTGACGCGGCGGTTGAGCACGCTGGCCGGCAGCATCTTGGCCTCGGTCATGAAGCGCATCACCCACTGATTGGCCACGGACTCGGCCAGCGGGCCATGGGGCTCGCCGCGCGGCGGCACCCAGCCGGCGCTGCGCTCCTGCGTGGCGCCGCACTCGGCAAACGGGCTCTTGCCCAGGGCTTCTTCAAGCTGCTGCAAATCGCCCTGCCAGCTCTCGGCAATGCGATAGACGATCATGTTTTTGAACATAGCGAACCTTTGCTCGGACGGACTGCGGCCGTGCCGCAAGAGGGTGTGCAACACCGGGCTGCGCCGCCTCCATCCAGAGGGAGAAAACTGAAAAAACAGCAGGGGCGCCATGCCTTGGCGCCCCGCCCGGCCATTGTGCATGCCTGGCACCGGACAGCGCTGCACAAGCTTGTCAATTCTTTACAAGCCCTGCGCAAAACCACACGGCCCCGATACATCGGACGACCACACTTCAACCATCCGCTGCACAGGGCCCGCCAAGTGCCTTGACGGCGGCCTTCAGTCACCCTCTCCAGAAAGGATTTTGGAATGACCACCACCTTCCGCCGCACCCTCGCCAGCGCCGCAGTTGCCACCGCCTTGCTGGCCTCGTTCGCCATGCCCTCGTACGCCCAGACCGCCGCGCCGGCAGCACCGGCTGCAGCCACCACGCCCAAGCCCGAACGTCCCATGCACAAGCCCGGCGAGCGCCGCGAGCACATGCAGCAGCGCATCGCCAAGCTCAAGGCCGACCTCAAGCTCACGCCGGCCCAGGAGACCGCATGGAACACCTATGCGGCCACCTTCAAGCCCGGCGAGCGTCCCCAGCGCATGGAGCGCGAGGACTTCGCCAAGCTGACCACGCCCCAGCGCATCGACAAGATGCGTGAAATGCGCGCCCAGCGCGCGGCCGATGCCGATCGCCGCGGCGAAGCCACCAAGGCCTTCTACGCCCAGCTGGACGCCAACCAGCAAAAGACCTTCGATGCCGCCACGCTGCACAAGGGCCACCCCGGCCACCACGGCATGGACCACGGCCCGCGCCATGACCACAAGAGCGGCCAGGCCCGCCCTGCCCCGGCACCCGCCCAGTAAGCAGCCACCTGGCCTGCCCGCCACCAGCGGGCAGCCGGATTGCTTGCGCCAGCCCTTGCACGGACGCCTTGTCGGGCGACCGACAGTGCAAGGGCTTTTTTGCTGACGCCCCGGTCTTCACCAGCCTCCCTAGAGTGTTACAGGCACAGCAACGTGTGCCGCCCCCGGAGAAGATCATGGCCCTCAAAATCATTCAAACGACGCCATCCAGCTACCAGCGCCTCGCCAAGGCACGCATCCATCCGCCAGCACGCCTGGCAGCGACCGTGATGCTGGCCTGCGCAGGCGCTGTCCTGCCGATGGCGACCCAGGCGCAATCCTTGGCGCCGGAATCCACCCCTTCCCTGTACCTGCAATATGGCGCGGCCGAGCGCAGCGCCGACAGCTGGACCCTGGGCGTTACCGTGCCCTGGCGCAACTGGCGCCATGCGCTGTGGGGCGGCCAGCTCAGCGGCTATTGGGATATCTGGGGCGCGCGATGGTCCGCCCCCCTGGAAGGCAGCCACCGCAGCACCTGGGTGGTGGGCATCAATCCCACGCTGCGCTGGCGTGGCAGCAACGGACAGTCGCCCTGGTTTGCAGAAACCGGCGTGGGTCTGAGCTGGGCACTGAACCGGCGCTACGTCACGGACGAGAAGGAATTCCCGACCCGCTACAACTTCGCCACCCATATCGGCGTGGGCTACCTGTTTGGCAACCAAGGCCAGCATGAACTGGTGCTGAGGCTGGAGCACCATTCCAACGCTGGCATCAAGAAGCCCAACCCCGGCGAAAACTTCCTGCAGCTGCGCTACGCCCACCATTTCTGACCATCGCTGCAGCCCAGCCCCGACCACCCGCGAGGTGGTCTTTTTTTTGCCCGCTGCAGGCCTGTGGAAAAACCTGGGTATAAAAACCTTGTAAATCCATGCTTATCCACACGATGGATGCATCGCGGAAAGTTGTTCCCAAAACGGGTGCAGCTGCAAGGCAGCATCCACCACAGGGTTTGCATACTCATAACTTATTGATTTTCCATGTGAAAAATCAGTTATCAACAATTAAGCGCTTCACTTACTACTACTACTAATTAAAAAATAGAAGAAATAGGAATAACAGCCGAGCTCGGTTTTTCACAGCACGAACGCCGATCTGGATAAAAAAAGCAGCCCTCTTGCCCAGGAAAAGCTGCTTGTCAACAGATCACAGCATGGTCAGACCCTGTGTTCATCCATGCATCACAGGTCTGCCTTCTGAATGGTAAACGCTTAAATTTCTTTTAAATCAATAACTTACAAGAAAACATCACAAAAAAAGCCTGTCATGCAAAACTGTGGATAGAAGATGATCAACTTTCAAGTTATCCACAGAAAAATCCGTGACATGCAATCTATCCCCGTTGGCAAGACACCGGGAACAGGGCGTTGACCACATGTTTTTCAGTACGCTAGATCCTTGTTTTTTTTAAGGTAATGGCAGTTATCCACAGAGATATCATGCCTCTACTACTACGACTATTCTTTATAAGAAGATCAAAGAACAACCAAAGGCGAAGTCACGCCGGGAAGCCAAGGCAACCAGGTTTGCCAAAAAAACAGACGCGTGAGCTCGGCTGGAGCCAGGCATGTGCAAAGAAGGACTGCGCTCCAGCGAAATTGGCGCGCCTGTCTGCAAAAAATCCGCAAGACTCCTGGGCGATGGCCTTGCTCATGAAGACAAGACTTCACCCGTCACCCGGTTGGCATGCAGGTGAACGACGGCCTTTTTCACGCCAGGCTGTGAACAACCAGGGAAAACTTCGAGGAAACGGCGTCTCTCGCACGGGCACATGCGGACACGCCAGAGGCCGCCGTTGTTCATTCAAAAAAATTCAATCCTTGATCTGGGCCCTGCAAGCGGCCTGTGCATCCGAATCAGGAGCAGCTGATCCAGCACTGGCAAGGGCAATCACGAAAAGTGATGGCTGCAGCACTGCAGGGAGAAAGGATGGGAATCAGGCCGTCTCTCCAACGGCCCGCAGACAGCGCAAACACCAGGCAGATGCCAGGACCCCTGCAGGGGCGCCAAAGCGCTTCCTGGGGCCGCCTGATGGCCTGTGGGCCGTGATCTACGGGGGTGGTCGGCAGGTGTGGCCTGCGAGGTCGCGCAGGTCCTTTGAACCTGTTGCCGGGCGCCGCATGCATGAACGGATCCCGTGGAGTAAAGTTGCCCACAGGCTGTGTGCAAATGGCCTGTGGGCAATCGGGAGGATGGTTTTCAGGAAAATTGCCTGAAATCAAGGGCTTGTGTGGATGGGGGAAGGTGGAGGAAACGGAGAGGGGCTGGTTTCCCCGTTCTTTCCACAGCTTTCGTCTCAGCGTGCCGGGCGGCGCTGCAGGGCAAAGGGCGGCAGGCCCTTGAGCAGCTGCTGGCCATAGCTGGTGTTCACCAGGCGCCGGTCATAGCAGTAGACATGGGCCTGGTCTTCCTCGGTGCGGATGGCGCGGCCCACCCACTGGGCCAGCCGTATCGCCGTGGCCGGCACCACGAGTTCGTTGAAGGGGTTGCGGCCGCTGCTGCGCAGCCATTCGGCGCGGGCCTCGCCCACGGGGTCGTCGGGCGGGGCAAAGGGCAGCTTGGTGATGAACAGGGACTCGCACAGTGCGCCGGGCAGGTCCAGTCCCTCCCCGAAGGACTGCATGCCGAAGATGATGGAGGGCTCGCCCATCTCCACGGCATCGCGGTGGCGTGCCAGCAGCAGGGCGCGGGGCATGGCCGTCTGCACCAGCACCTGCGAGCGCATGGCCGTGGACAGCGCATCCACCGCCAGGCGCATCTGCTCGCGCGAGGTGAACAGCACCAAGGCGCCGGCCTGCACACGGGACAGGTCGCCCAGCAGGGCGTCCACCATCTCCTGGGTGAAGCGGGCGGCCTCCTTGGGATCGGCCACGGTTTCGCGCGCCACCAGGGTGCCCTGGCGCGCGTAGTCGAAGGGGCTGGGCACTTCCAGCGTGGTCACGGCCGCATCGTCGTGCAGGCCGGCCTCGCGCAGGAAGAAGTCGAATTGTCCACAGCTGGTCAAGGTGGCCGACGTGAGCACCGCGCCGCGCACCTGGGACCACAGGTGATGGCGCAGCGTGGCGCCGGGCAGGATGGGGCTGGCATGGGCCTTGACCACGATGTACTCGCCATCTGTCTCCAACGTGAACCATTTGGCATTGGGTACGCGGCTACTGTCGTCATCCTGCGCCGGCTGCTGCATCAGCAACTGGGCCGTGTCATAGACGGATTCCAGGCGGGGTGCCAGTGCGCCAACCTGTGCATAAGCTGTAGACAGCCTGCGTGCTTCCTCTGGATTGTCCTTGATGGCGGCGCGCAGCGCCTTGGAGATGGCGCGCAGCGCGTCCAGAAAGCTGTTGGCATGGTGGGCCGCCCTGCCCAGTGGCTCCAGCAGGGGCTCGGGCAGCATGCCGCGCGGCACGCGCACCCGGGCCGGCCCCCAGCTGTCCTTTTGTGACTTGAGCGTATCGCCGTACAGCTCCATCACCAGGCGCGCCAGTTCCTGCAGCTGCTGGCGCAGCTGGCTTGCATGGCTGGGCAGGTCGGCCAGTTCCTCCACTTCGACCAGGGTATTCACGCGCAGGGCGCGGCTGGTCAGCTTGTCTATCCAGCCCAGGCGGCTCAGGTCCATCTCGCCGGCGAACTGGCCCAGCGCCGTGGCGGGCAGATGGTGGGCTTCGTCCAGCACCAGAAGGCAGTTGTCCAGCTCGGGCAGCAGCCGCGCGCCCAGGGAGGACAACAGCAGATCGTGGTTGGCCACGATGACCTGGGCGGCCACCAGGTCCTTGCGGCGCTCGTAGTAGACGCAGTTGCTGAAGGCCGGGCAGTGCTTGCCCGTGCAGGACGAGGATTCGGCCGCCACGGGGCTCCAGGCCTCGGCCTCGGGCGGGGTTTCCAGCGAGTCGCGGTCGCCGTCCCAGGCCTGGCTGGCCAGCGCGTTGGCCATGCTTTTGTAGAACTGCATGCGCGCCTCCAGCTCCAGGGCCGGGCGTGCCACGCGGCTTTGGGCCTGGGCCTTTTCCTCGGCGAACAGATCGTCCAGATCCTCGTCCTGGGCCTCGCCGGTGCTGGCCAGCCGCTCCAGCTTCAGTTTGCAGACAAAGCGGCCCCGGCCCTTGGCCAGCGCGAATTTGAAGGGCTGCTCCAGCTGCTGGGCCAGCGCGGGCAGATCCTTGTTCACCAGCTGTTCCTGCAGCGCCACGGTGGCCGTGGAAATCAGCACCCGGGTGCCGCGCGCCAGCGCCATCGAAATGGCGGGAATGCTGTACGCCAGCGATTTGCCCACCCCCGTTCCGGCCTGCACCACGGCAATGGACCGGGTGGGCTCCGGCGCGCCCTCATCGATTTTTCCCAGCTGGGCCTGGCTCAAGGTCTGCGCGACCTGGGCCGCCATTTTTCGCTGCCCCTCACGATTTCGGAACCCCGGGATGGCTCCGACCACGTCATCGAAGGATTTCAGGGCTTGGTCAGCCCATTTTTTTTCATGCATTTCGGCGTATTTCGAACAGATGGATCACTTTGGTCCGTCTGTTTATAAGGATTCGTACAGTGATATGTATTAAATAAGATGCGAAATCTTATGGAATACAGCGCACAAAGCGCGTTTTTCGTATGCCGTACAGCCTACAAGCTGCACGTCATATGGATCACTGCACCCGCCAATCGCATGTGCGTACAGGTGGGTATCGGTGGCCGGGATGGACATATCTGTCCACCGGCTGTTCCCGGATTGTTCCCATGGCCGTTGATGGCTGTGCGCGTGGCTGCATCCACAGTCTTGCCCACAGCTGCCAGGGTGTGCGGCCTGTGGTCAATCTTGTGTGCATGCTGTTGGCATGCCTGTGGATTGATGGAGTAATTGTCGCGATTCATCGTTGATTTGCAACGAATTTTTCGAGGATTCAGGTTTGCTGCAATTTGCAGAAGGTGATGGAAGTTGTCACCACTGTGGAAAACAGGGCCTGTGCAGATCTCTGGCTTTGCAGGGCGCATTTTTCCCCGGGATATCCACAGGTCTGCCGCCGCTGCGGCCTGGCCTGGGTCCCACGCCAGGCGGCAGGTCCGGGACCGCGCAGGCTGTGCGCCGCGGACCGCGCCGGATCTCGCAAAAGTCCGGCAAAGGCACAGACCATCCCCGCCGGGGACAGGTCCCGGGGGCGAGCCCAGGGCATGCGAGTGCCTTACCAAACGGTAATGAAGGCTTCACGCACGCCGGAAGATGCGTTTTCTAGCATCTGTTTCATCTCAGGAGACAAGGGTCGGCTCGCTGCAGTCCCTGCGCTCCAGGCATGGATTGAAGGGGCAAGAATGATCAAGACACTTGCGGGCCTGCCCACGGCAGCCCGGTTTCCGGCGGCCTCGGCATGCGCCGTCATCGCCGTGGCCTGCCTTGTGGCGGGCTGCGATGCATCCAAGGCATCGGCACAGAACGAGCCTGCCGCGCAGGCACCCGCGCCCGCCGGCGTGGTGCGGGTCAAGCCCGAGTCGCTGAAGATGCTGGACATCGCCGCGGTGGCCGATCCGCAGGGCACGCAGATGGCCTGGGCGCCGGCGCGCGTGACCTTTGCCGAGGACCGCGTGGCCACCGTCTCGGTGCCGCTGGCCGCGCGCGTGGTGTCCGTGCGTGCCCACGTGGGCGACATCGTCAAGGCCGGCGACGAGCTGGCCACCCTGGTCAGCCCCGAGGCGCTGCGCGTGCGCTACGAGGTGGAAGCTGCCCGCAGCGCGCATGACGTGGCCACCGTGGAAGTGCGGCGCCAGCAGACCATGGTGGACAAGGGCGTGGGCGTGGAGGTGGATCTGCGCGCGGCCCAGGCCAAGCTGCGCGAGTCGGCCCAGGAGCTGGCGCGTGCCCAGGGCACGTCGGCGCTGCTGGGGCAAGGCGGCGGCGACCGGCTGGTGCTGCGTGCGCCGCGCGCCGGCGTGGTGGCCGAGCGCAAGGCCGTGGTCGGCGCCTCGGTCGAGCCCAGCGGCGAGCTGTTCCTGATCGGCGATCCCGCCGCCATGAACGTGGTGGCCGATGTCTTCGAAAGCGATCTGCCCGGCATCCGCCTGGGCAGTGCCGTGCAGGTCGATGTGCCGCAGCTGCCCAAGCCCCTGACCGGCACGGTGCGCCACCTGGGCGCCACGCTGGACAAGGAATCGCGCCGCGCCTCCGTCATCGTGCAGCTCGATGCGCAAAACCCCGTGCTGCGTTCCGGCATGCAGGCGCGCGTGGGCCTGCAGGTCTCCAACGAGCACGAGATGCTGATCCCCGTGACGGCCGTGCTCATCAAGGATGAAAGCCGCAGCATCGTCTTCGTGCAGACCGGCGAGCTGCAGTTCGAGGCCCGCACCGTGGTGCTGGGCCGGCCCTCGCGCGGCATGGTGCCCGTGGTGTCGGGCCTGAAGTCGGGTGAAAAGATCGTCGTGCGCGGTGGCCTGCTGCTCGACGGCGCAGCCAGCCAGCTGCTCTGATCGCGGCAAGGAGTCCCATCAATGCTGCGTTCCCTGATAGCGTTTGTGGTGCACCGGCGGCTCGTCGCCCTGTGCGCCACCCTGATCATCGCCATCTATGGCGTGTATTCGTACCTGCACACGGCCATCGAGGCCTATCCCGATGTGACCAATGTGCAGGTGGGCGTGATTGCCCAGGCGCCGGGCCTGGCCCCCGAAGAGGTGGAGCGCCAGATCACCCAGCCGCTGGAGCGCGAGCTCAACGGCACGCCGGGCCTGGTGTCGCTGCGCTCGGAGAGCTACTTCGGCCTGGCCATGATCAACCTCGTCTTCAATGACGAGGCCGACAGCTTCCATGCGCGCGCCGAGGTGTCGCAGCGCCTGCCCCAGGCCAATCTGCCCGACGGCGTCACGCCCGAGATGGCGCCCGACTACACGCCGCTGGGCAAGATCTTCTACTACCGCCTGAAGAGCGACCGCCACACGCTGGCGCAGCTGCGCACCGAGCAGGAATGGCGCGTGGTGCGCGTGCTCAAGCAGGTGCAGGGCGTGGCGGACGTGGTCAGCATCGGCGGCTTCGTCAAGGAGTACCACGTCGAGGTCGATCCCGAGAAGCTGTATGCGCTGGGCCTGTCGCTGGAAGACGTGAGCGATGCCCTGTCCAAGTCCAACCGCAACGTGGGCGGCGGCCTGATGCGCCGCGGCGAGCAGTCGCTGATCATCCGCGGCATCGGCCTGCTGCGCACGCCGCAGGAGATCCAGGGCGTGGTCGTGGCCATGCGCGGCAGCGCGCCCGTGACCATTGGCGACGTGGCGCGCGTGGTGCAGTCGCACACGCCGCGCCAGGGTTCGGTGGGCATGGACGATGCCGACGACGTGGTCCAGGGCATCGTGCTGCTCAAGCGCGGCGAGAACCCCTCGGTGGTGCTGGACCAGATCCATGCCAAGGTGGCCGCGCTCAATGACGGCGGCCTGCCCGAGGGCATGCACATGGAGACCAACTACGACCGCTCCGACCTGGTCGGCCACACGCTGGGCACGGTGCAGCACAACCTGCTGTTCGGCGCCACGCTGATCGTGGGCGTGCTGTGGCTGTTCCTGCGCAGCCTGCGCGGCTCGCTGATCGTGGCCACGGTGATCCCGCTGTCGCTGCTGGTGGCCTTCATCGGCCTGCACCTGCTGGGCATGCCGGCCAACCTGATCTCCATGGGCGCCATCGACTTCGGCATCATGGTGGACGGCGCCGTGGTGCTGGCCGAGAACATCATCCGCAACGCCCGCCTGCGCAAGCCGCAGACGCAGGCGGACATGCGCCACATCATCATCGACTCGGCCGTGGCCGTGGCCAAGCCCACGCTGTTCGCCATGGCCATCGTGATCGCGGCGCTGATCCCCGTGTTCTCGCTGGAAAGCATCGAGGGCCGCATCTTCCGTCCGCTGGCCATGACCTACAGCTTCGCGCTGCTGGGTGCCCTGGTCTTCGCCATGGGCCTGGTGCCGGCGCTGTGCGCGCTGTTCCTCAAGCCCCAGCACGTGATGGTGGAAGAGCCCAAGATCTTCGACCGCGCCCACCACGGCTACCAGCACTGGATTGGCAGCCTGCTGGGCGCCGGGCGGCGCCGTGCCGTGGTGGTGGTCGCCTCGCTGGCCATCCTGGTGGCGGCCGGCCTGTCGGCCGCCTGGCTGGGCACGGAATTCCTGCCCGAGCTCGATGAAGGCGACGCCTACGTGCTGGTGCAGATGCCGGCATCGATCTCGCTGGAAAAGGGCCAGGAAGTGCTGCGCGACGTGCGCCTGCGCCTGAAGACCTTCCCCGAGGTCATCACCGTCACCACCGAGCAGGGCCGTCCCGAGTCCGGCACCGACAACGAGACGCTGAACCTGGCCAAGGTGCTGGTGCGCCTGAAGGGCCACGGCGAATGGCGCAAGGGCCTGACCAAGCCCCAGCTCATCGAGCAGATGCGCGCCACGCTCAGCGAGATTCCGGGCGTGTCGTTCAACTTCGCCCAGCCCATCCGCGACAGCGTGGAGGAATCGACGTCCGGCGCGCGCGGCCAGGTGGTGCTCAAGGTCTTCGGCCCCGACATTCCGCAGCTGCGCTCCATCCTGCAGCAGACCGTGGACCTGGTGAAGGACATCGACGGCGTGGTCGACCTGGGCCTGTACCGCGACGCGCCTGCGCCCCAGGTGCACGTGGAGTTCGACCGCCAGGCGCTGGCGCGCCAGGGCATTGCCATGGAGACCGCGCAAAAGACGCTGGAGGCGGCGCTGGCCGGCAACATCTCCACCACGCTGTGGGAAGGCGAGTACCCCGTGCCCGTGCGCGTGCGCCTGCCCTATGTGGACCGCATGGACGAGGAACGCATCCGCAACATCGCCATCCCCCTGCCCAATGGCGCTGCGGGCGGCTCGGTGCCGCTGCACTCCGTGGGCCAGGTGGCCATCAAGATCGGCAACTCCTCCATCTTCCGCGAAGGCAATGCGCGCTACATGGCGCTCAAGTTCAACGTGGAAGGCCGCGACATCGGCTCCGTGGTCAAGGACACGCTGGCCACGTTCAAGAAGAACGTGAAGATCCCCGAGGGCTACCAGGCCGTCTGGGGTGGCGAGTGGGAGAACCAGCAGCGCGCGGCCGCGCGCCTGAAGATCGTGGTGCCGCTGTCGCTGATCATCGTCTACGCCCTGCTGTTCGGCGCGCTGGGCCAGGCGCGCAGCGCCGGCATCATCTTGCTGTGCGCGCCCTTCACCATGGTGGGCGGCATCGCGGCCCTGCACTTGGCGGGCATCGAGCTGTCCATCAGCGCGGCCATCGGCTTCATTGCCTTGCTGGGGCAGGTGGCGCTGGCCGGGCTGCTGGTGATCTCGGCCGTGGAGGAGCTGCGACGGCAAGGCATGCCCATGATGCAGGCCCTGGTCGAGGGCGCTGCCGAGCGCATGCGCTCCATCGTGCTCGTGGCGCTGCTGGCGCTGCTGGGCCTGCTGCCCATGGCGCTGTCCACGGGCGTGGGCAGCGAGACGCAAAAGCCCTTCGCCTCCGTGATCGTGGGCGGCATGGTGGTGCTGCCCCTGGTGGCCCTGGTGCTGCTGCCCGTGCTCTATGCGCTGTTGGGCCCCAAGAACATGTTGACGCAGGAAGAACTCGATGAAAAAGAGTGATAGCCCCCTGAGCGGCTTCGCCGCTTCCCCCTCTCGCTTCGCGGGGGGGACGACGCCCTCGCCGCGAGGCGGCTCTTGCTCGGCGTCCCTGGCTTTTGGTCGCGCCGGTTTTGCAGGCAGCGCCCGTTATCGGGCCCTGTTTGTGGCTGTGGCGCTGTGCTGGGGGGCGGGTTCTGCGCTTGCGCAGCAGGCTGTACCCGCTGTACCGGGCGGGGCGGCTGTGCCGGCCATCACTGCGGCGCCTGCTTCCGAGGTGGCTCCGGCGGCTGCGCCGCAGCAGCCGGTGGGGATGCAGGAGTATCTGCAGATGGTGGTGCGCAACCAGCCCCAGCTGGCTGCGCAGCGGCTGCAGATCGGGATTGCGCAGGCGGACAGCCGCACGGCGGCGGCGTTTCCCAATCCTTCGGCGTCGTACAGCAGCAAGCCGGGCGAGAAGCAGTGGGGCATAGAGCAGCCGCTGCCCATCTTCGGCCAGCGGCGTTTGCGCATGGAGAACGCGCGCAAGGGCGAGACGGCGGCGCGCGCCAATGTCGAGGTGGCCGTGGCCACCACGCTCAACGATGCAGCCACGGCCTTCATCGACCTGCTGATGACGCAGCAGCGCCTGAAGGTCTGGCAAGAGGCGCAGGAGGCCCTGAACAGCGCGGGCAATATCGTGCGCGGACAGATCGAGGCCGGTGCGCGCAGCCGCTATGACGGCGCGCGCCTGAGCCTGCAGCAGGCCCAGATGGCCATGCAGGTCAGCCAGGCCCAGTCGGACTGGCAGGATGCCGCCTCGCACGCCGCCGCCCTGGCCGCCCTGCCCCAGTGGGCACCGCGCGCCACGGGCAGCCTGCAGGCCGTTCCCGTGGCCCAGCTGCTGCACGAGCAGGAACTTTGGGAGGCCGCGCGCCTGCGCCTGCCGGCCCTGGTGGCCGCCCAGGCCGAGCTGGACCAGCTGCGCCACAAGGTCGAGCTGGAACGCCGCGAAGCCCTGCCCACGCCCAGCATCAGCGTGGCGCGGGTGCGCAACCGGTTGGACGGCAACTACAACCAGATCGGCGTGTCGGTGGAGCTGCCGCTGTTCGATCGCCGCGAAGGCCCCATCGCGCGTGCCCAGGTGGAGGCCGAGCAGGCCCAGCTGCGCTACGACGCCGCGCTGATCGAGGCGCGTACCGAGCTGCAGCGCGCCATCAGGCAGCTGAAGCTGCGCCGCGATGCCGTGCGCGCCTACGAAAAGCAGGGCCTGGCGCAGATCGCGCCGCTCAACCAGATGGCCCAGGACGCCTACAAGCTGGGCCAGGGCTCCATCCTGGAGCTGATCGATTCGCTGGGATCGATCAACGAGCACCGCCTGGAGCACCTGGACCTGGTCAAGGAAATGATGCTGGCCGAGTGGCAGGTGCGCGTGGCCAGCGGCGATCTGCCGATGTGGGCTGCGCCCTGACGGTTTCATGCGGCGCGGTGCTCTGGGATGCCGCGCGGCCCTGCCCCTAGCTGGAAAGAGGTGGTCAACATGCCGGCATCCCCACCGATCTCGGCGGAGTCTGGCGCGCCGTATAGTGTCTGCCTCAGTTTCGAGTCAGGCCCTGCCGCCCGCATGTACCGCTATCTCATCATCGAAGACGACGCGCTGAACGCGCGCTACATCGCCGAAGGCCTGCGCCAGCAGGGCGCGCAGGTGGCGGTGTGCAGCGATGGTGTGCAGGGCATCGCCATGGCCGTGGGCGAGAGCTGGGATGTGATCATCCTCGACCGCATGCTGCCCAACGGCTTCGACGGCCTGCAGATCCTGCAGACGCTGCGCTCCATGGGCAAGCAGACGCCGGTGCTGGTGCTCAGCGCCCTGTCGGCCACGGACGAGCGCGTGCGCGGCCTCAAGGCCGGCTGCGACGACTACCTGACCAAGCCCTTTGCCTTCTCCGAACTCTCGGCGCGCCTGGAGGCCCTGGTGCGCCGCGCCCAGATCCCGGCCCCCGCGCGCGAGATGCGCCTGGCCGACCTGCGGCTGAATCTGCTCACGCGCAGCGCCGAGCGCGCGGGCCAGCCGCTGGCCCTGCAGCCGCGCGAGTTCCGCCTGCTGGCCTTTCTGATGCAGCACGCGCACCAGATCGTCACGCGCACCATGCTGCTGGAGTCGGTGTGGGACTACCGGTTCGACCCGCAGACCAATGTCATCGACGTGCACATCAGCCGCCTGCGCGGCAAGGTGGACAAGGGCTTCGAGCCTGCGCTGATCCACACCGTGCGCGGCGTGGGCTACAGCCTGTCGGACCGGCCGCAGGACCTGCCGCAGGTGGCCTGATCCCATGTCGCTGGCCAAGCCCTGGAGCTCCACGGCCTTCCGGCTGGCGCTGACCTACGGCGTGCTGCTGGTGCTGACCATGTCCATCGTGCTGTCGGTGTTCTACGTGCAGACCGTGGGCGTGCTGCGCATGCGCATGGACCGGCAGGCCGAGAACCACATGCGCCGCCTGGTCGAGCACCGCGACAAGTACGGCGAGCCCGCGCTGGAGGCCGAGATCCAGCAGACCCTGCTGGACGGCGTCAACACCGATACCGAAATCCTCATCCTCATGGATGGCGACGGCAATCCCATCATCGGCAACGCCGACGTGGTGCCCGCACGCCGCCTGACGGAGATGGGCGTGCGCGATCTCAAGGTGCGGCGCAACGGCCGCATCATCGCGGGCCGCGTGGCCGTGGCCCAGCTGTCCGACGGCAAGCTGCTGGCCGTGGGCAGCGACATGCAGGTGCAAAGCGATGTGGAGGAGCTGTTCGGCCGCGCCAGCCTGCTGGCCGGCCTGGTGGCCCTGGGCATGGCCGTACTGGGCGCCGGGGCCTTCCGGCGCGTGGTGGAAGAGCGTGCCGCCGACATCCGCAGCACCATGGCGCGCGTGGCCACGGGCGACCTGCGCCAGCGCATCCCGGTCACGCGCCGCGACGATGAGTTCACGCTGCTCAACCGCGACATCAACACCATGCTGGACCGGCTGGAACTGCTGATGGACGGCATACGCCATGTCTCCAACACCATCGCCCACAACCTGCGCACGCCGCTGACGCGCATCCTGCTGCGCCTGCGCAATGCCCAGCAGGCCACGCCCGAGGAAAAGAACGAGACGCTGGCGCTGGTGGCCCAGGAAGTGGCCGAGCTGGGCGTGGTCTTCGACAAGCTGCTGCAGATTGCCGAAGTGGAAAGCGGCGCCAGCCGCAAGAACTTCGCGCCCGTGGACCTGCGCGCCCTGCTGGTCGACGTGGTGGAGTTCTACGAACCGCTGGTCGAGGACGCAGGCGGCGTGCTGCGGCTGCAGGTCGAAGGCACGCCCATGGCGCTGGGCGACGGCGACCTGCTGGCCAGCGCCGTGGCCAACCTCGTGGACAACGCCATCAAGTACGGATCACTGCCCGACAGCGACCACGGCGCCGACATGCTGCTGCGCGCGGGCGTGGCCCACGAACACGGCATGGACGGCGGCGCCTGGGGCGTGGAAATCATCGTGCAGGACCGCGGCCCTGGCGTGGACGCGCAGACGCGCGAGAAGATGAGCACCCGCTTTTACCGCGCCGAATCGGACCGCGAAGGCTACGGCCTGGGCCTGGCCAGCGTGCTGGCCATCGTGCAGCTGCATGGCGGCAAGCTGGGCTTCGAGAACATGCATCCGGGCCTGCAGGCGAGGATCTGGCTGCCCGGGTTGCCCACGGCCTGAAGCCGTTTCAGCGGTCCTTGTGACCGTAGGCGCAAAAGCCGGGCTTGGGGCCCTTCTTGGGGTGCAGGCGACAGGTTTCGGGCCGCTTGTCGTAGACCGTGCAGCGCCGCGACTTGGCATCCAGAAAATTGCAGTCCCCGCTGGCGCGCCGCGCCATGGTGAAGATGTTGTGCTTGGGGTTGTAGTGGTCGATCAGCCGCATCTTCATCAACCGCTTGGCGATGAGCTTGGGCTCCACGTTGTCCACCTCGAACGGATCCACCAGCTCCAGCCGCACCAGATCGGGCAGCTGCACCTCCAGCGGCATGGTGCAGCAGTTGGCCGCACAGCTGTCGCACATGCCGGGCTTGTATTTGCTCCAGGAGTCGAGGCGGTCGACGTCGACGATGCTGATGGGGGATCTCATGGTGGGCGATGGGCGTGTGCAGGGCCGCTATTTTTCGCCAGAAAGCCCGGCGGCGGTTGCCGCGCCGGCGTAGCCAAGCGACGGGGCGGGTCTTTGGGGGACGCCGCCCCTGCATCCATCCCCTGGCCCTCAGGCCGGCCGCTTCCTCAACAGGTATTTCTGAAACCCGTCCGACACCCGCTCGTCGCGCTGGTTCAGCACCTCGGTCGCCAGGGTCAGCACGCCCGTGGTGTTGCCGGGCTTGAGCTCGGACACCGTCAGCGTGCAGTACAGCGTGTCGCCCACATGGACGGGGGCCAGGAAGCGGCTGCCCTGCTCCAGAAAGCCCTTGAGCGATTCCTCGACCATGTGCGGGAACAGGCCGGCGCCTGCCGCCGTCTGTATGGCCACCTGGTAGCCGTGGGCCAGCATATGGGGCATGCCGCGCGCACGGCAGTACTCCACGTCGTAGTGCACGGGATGGTTGTCGCCGCTGGCCAGCTGGAAGGCGGCGAACAGGGCATCGGTCATGGTGCGCGAGGGCAGGGCGAAGACCTCGCCCAGCGCGAAGTCTTCAAAGTAGCGCTGGGCGCACAGGGATGGGTGGCGTGGCATGGCGACTCTCCTCAGTTCGCGCTCATGTGGGCGGCCCGGGCGACCTTGCCCCATTTGTCCAGCTCCTGCTTGAGGAAGGCGGCCAGCGCCTGGGGGCGCGGCTGCTTTTCCAGCACCAGGCCCATGTCGTAGGCCTTTTTCTGCAGCCCGGCATCGTCCACCGTGGCCTGCAGGCTGGACTGCAGGCGGGCAATCAGCGCTGGCGGCGTGCCTGCGGGGGCGAACACGGCGTTCCAGGTATAGGCCTCGTAGCCGGGCACCTGCTCGGCAATGGCAGGCGTGTCGGGCGTCTGCGGCAGGCGCTGGGCCATGGTGGTGGCCAGCAGGCGCACCGTGCCCGCCTTGACCTGGGCCAGGCCCGTGGGCGCGCTGTCCAGCATGAAGGCCAGGTGCCCGCCGATGAGGTCCTGTATGGCTGGCGCACTGCCCCGGTAGGGCACATGCTGGGCCCGGGTGCCCGCCATCAGGTTCAGCAGCTCTGCACCCAGGTGCGGTGCGCTGCCCACGCCCGCCGAGGCATAGCTGACCTGGCCGGGCCGCGCCCGCAGATAGGCCAGGAAATCCGGCAGGCTCTGCACGGGCAGCCGCTTGTCCACCACCAGCACCAGCGGCGCCCTGGCGAGCAGTCCCACAGGCGCGAAGTCTTCCTCCGTGCGGTAGCCCAGCTTGTCGTGGATATAGGGATTGACGGCATGCGCCACCGTGGTCAGCAGCAGGGTGTAGCCGTCAGGGGCTGCCTTGGCAACCGCCTCCGTGCCCACCAGGGTGCCGGCGCCCGTGCGGTTCTCGATCACCACGGGCGTGCCCAGCTTCTGGCTCCAGACATCGGCCATGGCGCGGCCGAAGGTGTCGGTGGGGCCGCCTGCCGCGTAGGGAATCACCAGCTTGATGGGGCGCGCCGGATAGTCCTGCGCTGCGGCCGCGCCGGCGGCCAGCAGCAAGGCGGTGATCAGGGTTTGGCGTCTTGCCGTCTTGAAGTCCATAATTTTCTCCGTTGTCTCCTGGCGCCGACTATAGAAATGCGCTGCCAATGCGGCCAGTCGAATCATTGATAGGGCGGTTAGAAACCGTCTAACACCAAGGAAATGCTCCCAGCGGGCATGCAACGGATGCGATATGAATTGACGGATCTCAGGGTTTTCCTTGCGATTGCCCAGGCCAAAAGCCTCAGCGCAGGCGCGGCTGAAATGCATTTGACGGCGCCATCGGCCAGCTACCGGCTCAAGAATCTGGAGCAGGCCATGGGCGCATCGCTGTTTGAAAGAACGTCCAAAGGCATGGTGCTGACCCCGGCGGGAATGACGGTCAAGAAATACGCCGATTCCATTTTCGGCAGCGTGGACCGCCTGCACGGAGAAATGCAAAGACACATCAACGGAATATCAGGCCATATCCGCGTATTTGCCAACAGCAGCACGCTGACGGGAATCGCGCCCGTGCTCAGCCGCTATCTGGCCCATTATCCGAACGTCAATGTGGACCTGGAGGAGCGCCTGAGCGAAGACACGGTGCGCGCCGTGCTCGACGGCAGTGCCGACGTGGGTCTGGTGGCCGGCCAGATCGATCTGCATGGCCTGCACGCCATCACCTATGGCCGCGATGAACTGGTGTTCGTGGTGCCCGCTGGCCACCCCTTGGCCGCCAGCAGCAGGGTGCCGCTGGAAACTGCGCTGACCTACGACCTGGTCTCGATCGGCCGCAAGACCAGCAACTTTCTCTACCTCCAAGGCATGGCATCCAGTCTGGGCATGAATCCCAGAGTACGTGTGCACGCACCAACATTCGAGGCCGTGCTGCAGTGCGTGCAGGAAGGCGTGGGCATTGCGCTGGTGCCGCGCTCCATTGCCCGGCCGGCGCTGCAGGCGCGCAGGCTGGCTGCCGTGGGCCTGGACGAGGCCTGGGCGCAGCGCGAGCAGAAGGTGGTCACGCGCGAACCCGAAACCTTGCCCGCCTATGCCCGCGATTTCGTGGCCTATGTGGCGGCCCAGCCTTTGCCCGAGGAAGGCGCCGTGCAGGAATCCCTGTCTTAGAAGATTTGAAATTCCGCTTAGAAAATGCCGACTGGCTGGGTGATGGTCGCACTTCTAGAATGCGGCGAATCGAATATTCGCCTCGTTCAAGAAAATGCAGACACGCCCATTGGATGGTTTGACGGTATTGGCCATGGAACACGCCGTGGCAGGGCCTTTTGCCAGCCGGCAGCTGGCGGACCTGGGCGCCAGGGTCATCAAGCTGGAGCGATTGCCCGATGGGGATTTTGCGCGGGGCTATGACGACAAGGTCCATGGTGAATCATCCTTTTTTGTCTGGGCCAATCGGGGAAAGCAAAGCCTGGCTGCAGATATCAAGACCGCCGAAGGGCAGAATATCGTCGGGAAAATACTGGAAAACGCCGATATCCTGATCCAGAACCTGGCCCCCGGTGCCATGCAGAGAATGGGCATGGATTTCGACAGCCTGCATGAGAAATATCCGCGTCTCATCGTCTGCGATATATCGGGCTATGGCGAAGGCGGACCGCTCAGCGACAAAAAGGCCTATGACCTGCTGATCCAGGCGGCAGCCGGCCTGATCTCGGTCACGGGCACGCCCGACCAGCCCGCGCGCGTGGGCATTTCCATCGCCGACATCGCGGCCGGCATGTATGCCTACTCGGGCATGCTGTCTGCCCTGCTGCAGCGCGCCCGCACCGGCCGGGGCCTGCGCGTGGAGGTATCCATGCTGGAGGCGCTGGCCGAATGGATGTCCTACCCGCTGAATTTCGCCCACTACGGCGGCGCGGCGCCTGCGCGCAGCGGGCTGACCCACCCTTCCATCGCGCCCTATGGCCAGTACACGGCCGGTGACGGCCAGAGCCTGATCTTCGGCCTGCAGAACGACCGCGAATGGCACAGCTTCTGCGCCCATGTGCTGCAGCAGCCCGCGCTGGCGCAGGACGCGCGCTTTGCCACCAACCTGCAGCGCGTGGCGCACCGCAAGGAACTCGACGCGGTGATCGCCTCCGTGCTGGCCCCCCTGAGCCGCGAACAGGCCATGCAGCGCCTGGATGCAGGCGGCATCGCCAACGCGCCGCTCAACGACATGCACGCGGTCTGGGACCATCCCCAGCTGCAGGCGCGTGAACGCTGGCGCGAGGTGGCCACGCCCACCGGCAGCATCCAGGCCCTGCTGCCCCCGGCCACGCTGTCGGATGCCGAAGCCGCCATGGGCGCCGTGCCCGCGCTGGGCGAGCATACGCAGGCGCTGTGGGAGGAGTTTGGCGGGCTGCACTGAGCCTGGGCGGCCCGCACTTCTTCTGCACGCATTGCACGCCCATCGTGTCGCCCTTGTCGTATTCCGTTGAGGTGCGAAATCTGCGGGTCTCGATGGCGATGAAGTTCTGAGGAATTCTTGAAACCGCAAAGCGCTCCCCCGGAGCGCTTTTTTTCGTCAGAGCCTGTCTGCAGGCATCTGCGGATACCGGTTTGAAGGCCTGGGAAAACCATGATTTTGGATGCATTTACTTTGAAGTTGATGCATGTCATATTTCATCCAAATTCATGGATTACCGCTCCCCACGCGGTTCATGCGAAGGGTTCCGAATGGCAGAACGCTCGTTTGTCGAAGAGGTCCGCAAGCTGCGCCTGGGCGCCGGTGAGGTGTTCCGTGGCGAGGGCATCCTGGCCGTGACCAAGGCGCTGCTGGAGTCGGGCGTGAACTATGTGGCGGGCTACCAGGGCGCGCCCATCTCGCACCTGATGGATGTGCTGGCCGATGCGCAGGACATCCTGGTCGAGCACGGCATACGCTTCGAGAACAGCGCCAGCGAGGCCACGGCGGCCGCCACGCTGGCCGCCTCGGTCAACTACCCGCTGCGCGGCGCCGTGACCTTCAAGGCCACGGTGGGCACGAACGTCGCTTCCGATGCGCTGGCCAACCTGGCCTCGGGCGGTGTGCAGGGTGGGGCGCTGGTCATCGTCGGCGAGGACTATGGCGAGGGCTCGTCCATCATGCAGGAGCGCAGCCACGCCTTTGCGATGAAGTCCCAGATCTGGTTGCTGGACCCGCGCCCCAATCTGCCCAGCATCGTGCAGGCGGTGAAGAATGGGTTCGATCTTTCCGAAGCCAGCCATACGCCCGTGATGCTGCAGCTGCGCATACGCGCCTGCCATGTGCATGGCCAGTTCATCGCCAGCGACAACCGCCGGCCTGCCCACACCATCGAGCAGGCCATGGCGCAGCCGCAGCGCGACGTGGGCCGCATCGTGCTGCCGCCCGCCAGCTTCGTGCACGAGCAGGAAAAACTCAGCCAGCGCTGGCCCGCCGCCGTGCGCTTCATCGAGGAGCGCGGGCTCAACGAATTCTTTGCCGAGGATGCGGACGACATCGGCATTGCCTGCCAGGGCGGCAGCTACAACGGCCTGATCCGTGCACTGCAGACGCTGGACCTGGCCGATGCCTACGGCAACACGCAGATCCCGCTGTACGTGATGAACGTGGCCTATCCGCTGGTGGACAGCGAGCTGCTGCGCTTTTGCGCGGGCAAGCGCGCCCTGCTGGTGGTGGAGGAAGGCCAGCCGAACTTCGTCGAGCAGAACGTGGCGGCTGTTCTGCGCCAGGCCGGATCGGCCACTGCGCTGCATGGCAAGAACGTGCTGCCCGCCTTCGGCGAGTACACCACGGCCGCCCTGCTCAAGGGGGTGCGCGCCTTTCTGCAGGCGCAGGGCCGGCTGGCGCCGCAGCCGGTGCCGCGCAGGATCATCCCGCTGGCCTCCGTGCCTTCCCTGCCCCCGGTCGAGGCCAGCGTGCAGGCGCGCCCGCCGGGATTTTGCACGGGTTGCCCTGAGCGGCCCATCTTCACCGCGATGAAGCTGGTCCAGCGCGAGCTGGGCGAGCACCATGTCAGTGCGGACATCGGCTGCCACCTGTTTTCCATCCTGCCGCCCTTCAACCTGGGCAACACCACCATGGGCTACGGGCTGGGCGCAGCGGGGGCCGCGGCCTTCCATCCCGCGCAGCCGCGCGAGGGCGTCAAGCGCGTGGTGTCGGTCATGGGCGACGGCGGCTTCTGGCACAACGGCCTGACCAGCGGCATCGCCAACGCGGTGTTCAACAAGAGCGACAACCTGACCATCGTCGTCGACAACAGCTACACCTCGGCCACGGGAGGGCAGGACATTCTTTCCTCCAAGGCCTCCAACCCCACGCGCAGCACCAACCACGCCATCGAAAAGGCGGTGCGCGGCGTGGGCGTGCAATGGGTCAGGACCGTGCGCCGCACCTACGACCTCAAGGCCGTGGTGGGTACGCTGCGCGAGGCGCTGACCACCACGGCCCAGGGCCCCAAGGTGCTGATCGCGCAAAGCGAGTGCATGCTGAACCTGCAGCGCCGCGAAAAGCCCAGGGTCCGCCAGGCCATCGCCAGCGGCCAGCGCGTGGTGCGCGAGCGTTTCGGCGTGGACCCGGACACCTGCACGGGCGATCACTCCTGCATCCGCCTGTCGGGTTGCCCCTCGCTGTCGATCAAGCCCAACCCCGACCCGCTGCGCACCGACCCGGTGGCCACCGTGCTCGACAGTTGCGTGGGCTGCGGCCTGTGCGGCGAGGTGGCGCACGCGGCCGTGCTGTGCCCTTCCTTCTACCGTGCGCAGATCGTCAGCAATCCCACGCGCTGGGACCGCCTGCGCCAGCGTCTGCGCAGCGCCGTGATCGGCTGGCTGCAGGCGCGGGACCAGCAGCGGCGTGCGCGCTACGCGTTCTGAGGGCCTGGCATGGCAAGTCCCCAACCCATCAAGATCGCCATTCTCGCCATGGGGGGGGAAGGTGGCGGCGTGCTGGCCGACTGGCTGGTGGATCTCGGCGAGGCCAATGGCTTCATTGCCCAGAGCACCTCGGTGCCCGGCGTGGCACAGCGCACCGGCGCCACCATCTACTACGTCGAGCTGTTTGCGCTGGAGCGGGCGCAGCACGACGGTGGCCAACCCGTGCTGGCACTGATGCCGTTGCCCGGCGACGTGGACGTGGTGCTGGCCTCCGAACTCATGGAGGCGGGCCGGGCCGTGCAGCGCGGCCTGGTCACGCACGAGCGCACCACCCTGGTGACGTCCACGCACCGTGTCTATTCCATCGCGGAAAAATCTGCCATGGGCGATGGCCGCGTGGACAGCGCCGCCCTGCTGTCCCATGCACGCCAGGCGGCCCGGCGCTTCGTGGGCATGGACATGGCCCAGGTGGCCGAACAGGCCGGCAGCGTGGTCAGCGCGGCGCTGTTCGGTGCCTTGGCGGCGACCGGCGTACTGCCCTGGAGCCGGGCGCAGTTCGAGGCCACCATCGAGCGCGGCGGCGTGGGCGTGCAGTCCAGCCTGAAGGCCTTTGGTGCGGCCTATGAGCATGTGGCTGAGCCTGCGCCACGAACGCAAGCGCAGACGGCTGACCCCGTCCAGCCTCCGGCCGCGCGCGAGCCAGCCGTAGCAGCCCTGCTGGCGCGCGTGGCGGCATTCCCCGGCGACGCACAGCCGCTCATCACCGAAGGCATACGCCGTCTGATCGACTACCAGGATCCGGCCTACGCCGCGCTCTACCTCGATCGTCTGGCCGAGGTACAGGCCCTGCCAAGCGATGGCACGGGGGCCTTGCTGCGCGACGCTGCGCGCCACCTCGCGCTGTGGATGGCCTACGAAGACACGGTGCGCGTGGCCGACCTCAAGACGCGCGGCAGCCGCTTCGCACGGGTCGAGGCCGAAGTGCGGCTGCAGGCCGGCCAGCAGATCGCAATCCAGGAGTTCATGCACCCGCGCATCGAAGAAATCTGCGACACCCTGCCCGCAGGCCTGGGCCGCTGGCTGGCCAGGCCGCATGCGGTGCACCGGCTGGTGGCGCGCTTCACGCGCCAGGGGCGCACGGTCTCCACCAGTTCGCTGCGCGGCTTTTTGCTGCTGTGGGGCCTGGCGCGGCTGCGCGGCCTGCGGCGCGGCTCTCTGCGCTTCCAGCACGAGAACGCGCGCATCGAGCAATGGCTGGCGCAGATCGCCGAGACGGCCGCTTTCAACCCGGCCCTGGCGTCCGAGGTGGTCCGCTGTCAGCGCCTGGTCAAGGGCTATGGCGACACCCATGCGCGGGGCCTGGCGAACTACCAGCTGCTGATGCAGGCCGTGCGCCGCGCCGGGTCTGCGCTGGCGCCTGCCACGTTGTGTGCGCTGCGCGAGGCGGCTCTCGCGGACGAGCATGGCCACGCGCTGCGGGCCGCACTGCAAGGCCAGGCACTGGCCTGATTTCAAGCAACAAGCATGAAGGAGGGAACGTCATGAAAATCACCATCCTGGGCGGCGGCCACGGCTGCTATGCGGCAGCGGCCGATTTGTCCGAAGCGGGCCATGAAGTCCGGCTGTGGCGGCGCGATGCGGCGGCGCTCGAACCGCTTGCGGCGGCGGGCTCCATCATCCTCAAGGATGCCAAGGGCAGCCGAGAAGTGCCGCTTGCCATGGCGACACCCGACATCGGCCAGGCCTTGAGCGGAACACAGCTGGTCGTGATCCCCAGCCCGGCGATCGCCCAGGCCGACATCGCCACCGCGATGGCTCCGCATCTGGCCGATGGGCAGGTTGTCTTCCTGCCGCCAGGCACCTTCGGCAGCTATGTGATGGCACGGCTGGTGCGTGCTGCCGGCAGCCGGGCCGACGTCGCCTGGGCCGAAACCGGAACGCTGCCCTATCTGGCGCGCAAGCATGGGGAGCGCGAAGTCAACGTCACGGTGCGTGCACTGCGCCTGCCCACCGGCGTGTACCCGGCACGCAAGGCAACCGAAGCCATCGCCGTGATCCGCGCCGCCTATCCGAGCGTGCATGCCTGTGGCGATGCGCTTTCGGGTGCAATGATGAATGCAGGTCCGGTCATCCATCCGCCATTGATGGTGATGAACGCCGCGCCGCTGCAGCACTTCGAGCGCTGGGACATCCACAACGAAGGCACGCAGGCGGCAGTGCGCGCCGTGACCGACCGTCTCGACCGCGAACGCATGGCTGTGCGCGAGGCGCTGGGCTATGGCGCGCCCCACTATCCGCTGGCCGACCACTACGACAACGACCAATGGATGTATGGCGACGCGCACAAGCAGCTCGTCAAGTCCGGTGACTGGCGAGAGCACATCGACCTGCACCGGCATCGCTACATCACCGAAGACACCGAGCTGGGCTTGGCCTTTCTTGCCTCGGCCGCGCGCTGGGCGCAGGTGGATGCGCCTGTTGCGCACGGCCTGCTCGCCATCGTGGGTGGCTTTCTCGGGCGCGACCTGCGCCACGGCCCGCGCACCTTCGAGGCTCTGGGTCTTGCCGGTCTTGACCGCGCCGCATTGCAGCAGCGCCTGCACGACGGGGAGCGGCCATGACAGCGCATCTGACCGAGCCCATGCCGGCACCTGTCGCAGCCGTGGGCGCCGGCCGCATGGGACGCGGCATCGCCATCGCCTTCGCCTATGCGGGCCACCGCGTCGCGCTGATCGACCTCAAGCCGCGTGCAGCGCAGGCCGCCGAGCGCCTGCGCGACGAGGCTTTCCAGGAAATCCGCGCCAGCCTGCAGGCGCTGACCCGGCTGGGCGCGCTGCAGGCCGCGCAGGCCCAGGCCATCGAAGCGCGGATCGAATTTTTCGCGGCAGATGCCGCGAGCAGGGCTTTGGCGGGCGCGGGCCTGGTGCTCGAAGGTGTCCCGGAAACGCTGGAGGCCAAACGCGAGGCCTTTGAACAGCTCAACCGCCATTGCCATGAAGAAGCCATCCTGGCCTCCACGACAAGCAGCATTCTCGTCACGCAGATCGCCGGCTTCGTGCACCGGCCTGAACGGTTTCTGAACATGCACTGGCTCAACCCGGCCTACCTGATCCCGGTGGTCGAGCTGAGCGCGCACGCAGGCACCGACCCGGACGTCGTGCGCCGCGCGACGGCGATGCTCGAATCGATAGGCAAGGTGCCGGTGCTGTGCGCGCAGGCACCGGGCTACATCGTGCCGAGGCTGCAGGCACTGGTGATGAACGAGGCGGCCCGCATGATCGAGGAGGGCATCGCCACCGCCGAGGAAATCGACAAGGCCACGCGCCACGGGCTGGGCCTGCGCTTCGCGGCGATGGGCGTCGTGGAGTTCATCGACTTCGGCGGCTGCGACATCCTGCACCACGCGAGCCGCGAGATGTCTGCCTCGATCGATGCACAGCGCTATGCGGCCCCCGCCATCCTTGGCCGCATGGTCGAGCAGGGCCTGCTGGGCCTGAAGTCGGGCAGCGGCTTCTATGACTACGCGGGACAGGACCTTGCCGCCTGCCGCGAGGACGTGCTGGCGCGCACGCTCGCCCAGCTGCGCAACGCCGGCCTCTGGCGGCCGGCGGCCGACCTGACCCTTGCCTCACCGGGAGCCCTTCCATGAGTCATGCCCGCACCACCTCATTTCACGAGTCATCCCGCGAGAAATGCCTGCCAGCCCCACGGAGGCGCCGCCGCCTGCTGCTGCGCGGCTGCCGGCAGGCCCTGGCCGTGCTGCTGTGCGCAGTCGGCGCAGTGACCGCCGCGCACGCCTGGCCGACGAAGCCGCTGCGCCTGGTCGTCTCGTTCTCGCCTGGTGGCCTGGCCGATGTGATGGTACGGTTGCTGCAACCGCAACTGGCCGAAGCCCTGGGCCAGCCTGTGCTGATCGACAACCGCAGTGGCGCCTCGGGCAACCTGGCTGCGGACCTGGTGGTCAAAGGCGGTGACGGGCACAGCTTTCTTGTCACCACCTCCACCGTCGAGTCGGTCAATCCCTACATGTTCTCCAGCATGTCGTTCGATCCGGGCAAGGATCTGGTGCATGTGGCGCTGCTTGCCAACAGCCGTCTGTTTCTCGTCACGCGGCCCGACCTGCCGCCGCGCGATCTGAAGGCTTTCGTCCAACACGCACGCGCCCATCCCGGCAAGCTCAGCTACGGTTCTCCGGGCACAGGCAGCACGCCGCACCTGGCCGCAGAAATCTTCAAGCAGGCTGCCGGCATCGTCGCCACCCACGCCCCTTACCGTGGAGCGCAGCCGGTGCTGCAGGACCTGTTGTCGGGCCAGATCGACTATGCCTTCGTGCCCGGCACGGCGCTGACCTGGGTGCGCGGCGGCAAGCTCAGGCTGCTGGCGGTCGTGGGGCCGGCGCGCGTGCCCGAGGCACCCGACACGCCGACTTTTGCCGAACAAGGCCTGGGCGACGTGGCCGTCGACACGCTGTTCGGCGTCTACGGCCCTGCCGGCACGCCGCCCCAGGTGGTGGACCGGCTCAACGGCGAGATCAACAAGCTGCTCGCGCAGCCGTCCATCAAGCTGCGGTTCGCCGAGCTGGGCGCCGAGCCCCTGCCGGCCAGCCCGGCCGCGTTCAAGTCCGCCGTACAGGCCGAGGCCCTGCGATTTGCCGCCGTGGTGAAGGCCGCAAACATCAAGGCGGACTGATGGAGTACCCCATGGCCCAGCCGACCGACTCCACCTCCCCTGCCCCCACGCTCACGCTGCGCGTCGCGCAGGCCGTGCCGCTCAACCCGCTGATCCGCATGCTGGTGCTGCGCGCGGCCGATGGCGTGCCGCTGCCCGGGTTCGAGGCCGGATCGCACCTGCGCGTGCGGGTGGGCCCGGGCAGTGGCATGCAAGATTGGCGCGAGTACTCGCTGATCGAGCTGGACCACGGCGCCGACGCCGCACCGGCCCAATACCGCATCGCCGTGCGGCTGGACGCCGAAGGCCGCGGTGGCTCGCGCTTCATGCACGCCTTGCAGGAGGGCGAGGAGATCACCATCGAGCCGCCGCGCAATGATTTCCCCCTGTCTGAGCACATGGGCTGCGCGGTGCTGGTCGCGGGCGGCATCGGCGTCACGCCGCTGGCCAGCATGGCGGCGCGCTGCCGCGCCCAGGGCAGGCCTGTGCGCATGGTCTACGCCGGCCGCAGCCACGCGCTGATGGCTCTGCTGCCCGAGCTGCGGGCCCTGCTGGGCGACGCGCTGCATGTGCATGCCGACGACGAGCAGGGCGCGCCGCTGGACGTGGGCGCCTTGCTGGACCACTGCGAGGCCGATGACCACCTGTATGTCTGTGGCCCCCAGCCCTTGCTCGATGCCGTGCTGCAGGGTGCGCAGGCCCGTGCGTGGCCCATGGAGCGCGTGCAGTTCGAACTGTTCACGGCCGCGCTGCCGCAGGCCGGCGACCACGCCTTCGAGCTGGTGCTGGCGCAAAGCGGCCGGCGCTGCACCGTGGCGGCGGACCAGAGCATTCTCGATTGCCTGGTCGAGCAAGGGTGCGATCCGCTGTTCGACTGCCGGCGCGGCGAATGCGGGGTCTGCGCCGTGCCCGTGCTCGAAGGCGAGATAGACCACCGCGACCATGTGCTCAGCGCCAGCGAAAAGGCCGCGGGCAACGTGATCCAGATCTGCATCTCGCGCGCCAGGGGACCGCGCCTGGTGCTGGACCTCTGAGGCCCCACCCACCCCATGCGAGGAGACACCGATGATGCTCACAACCTTGAGGCGGCTGGCTGTGCTGGCCCTGCTTCCGCTGGCCGCACTGGCTGCATTGGCCAATGACGGCAAGCCCGTCGAATGGGTCGTGGGCTATGCGCCCGGCGGCGGCTCCGACGTGGTGGCGCGCATGCTGGCCGATGCCATGGGCAAAAGCATGCAGCAGTCCTTCATCGTGGTGAACAAGCCGGGCGCGGGCGCGAACATCGCCGCCGAATACGTGGCGCGCACGCGCAGCCCGGAGCACATCGTCTCCACGGTGGATTCGGCCGTGCTGGCGGCCAATCCCTTTCTCTACGGCAAGCTGGGCTACAGCGCCGAACGTGACTTCGCGCTGGCCGGCATGATCGCGCGCTTTCCACTGGTGCTGGTGGTGGGGCCTCACGTGCCGGCCAGAAGCCTGCCGGAGTTCCTGGCCTGGGCCCGCAATGCGCCCGAAGGCACCAGCTACGGCAGCCCGGGCCTGGGCAGCCCCCACCACCTGGCGATGGAGCTGTTGCGCAGCCGGTCGGGATTGCAACTGACCCATGTGCCCTACCGCGGCGCCGCGCCCGCCCTGGCCGATGTGGCCGGTGGCCAGCTGCCCTTCATGTTCGTCGATACCTCCAGCGGCGGCCCCTTCATCAGCACGGGCAAGGTACGCGCCATCGGCGTCGCCAGCCCGCAGCGCATGCAGTCCATGCCTGATCTGGTGACCCTGGCCGAACAGGGCCTGCCCGGCTTCGAGGCCTATGCCTGGCAGGCCCTGGTGGTACCGGCCGCCACACGGCCCGCCACCGTGCAGGCCCTGAACAAGGCGCTGAACCTGGCGCTGAATTCCGCCGACGTGAAGGCCCGCATGCAGACGCTGGGCATCGAGCCACTGCCCACCACGCCCGCCGAGGCCACGCACTACGCCGCCCAGGAACGCGAGCGCTGGGGCCGCGTGATCCGCAACGCCCACATCCGCCTGGACTGACGCCATGGACCGCAACCCCCGCTACCACGACAAGCCCGAGGCGGTGGCCGCCCTCGTGCGTGATACCGAAGTGCACAAGGACTGCTACACCAGCGAAGAAGTCTTCGCCCTGGAGATGGAGCAGCTGTTCGCCAGCGCCTGGATCTATGTCGGCCATGGCAGCCAGATTCCTAAGCCCGGCGACTTCTATGCCACCACCGTGGGCGACCAACCCGTGGTCATGGTGCGCCACACCGATGCCAGCATCAAGGTGCTCTACAACCGCTGCGCGCACAAGGGCGTGCAGATCGCCCCCGAGGGCTGCGGCCACACGGGCAAGTTCTTCCGCTGCCCCTACCACGCCTGGACCTACCGCACCGATGGCCGGCTGCTGTCCATTCCCCTGAAGAAGGGATACGACAACACGGGCTTCGAGGCGTGCGAGGCCAGCCAGGGCATGGTGGCCGTGGGCGCCGTCGAGGTGTACCGAGACTTCGTCTTCTGCCGTCTCCGGCCGCAGGGCATAGGTTTTGCAGAATTCTTCGGCCCCTCGCTGTCCACGTTGGACAACATGGTCGAGCGCTCGCCCGAGGGGCGCCTTGAGGTGGCCGGTGGCGTCATGCGCTACCTGCACCGCTGCAACTGGAAGATGCTGGTGGACAACCAGACCGACACCTGCCATCCCATGGTGGCGCACGAGTCGTCGGCCGGCACGGCGGTCAAGGTCTGGCAGCAGGCCCCCGAGGGCACGCCCCGGCCCATGGCGGTGGAGCTGTTCGCGCCCTTCGTGAGCCCCTACGAGTTCTTCGAGAACATGGGCATTCGCGTATGGCCCAACGGCCATGGCCACACGGGTGTCAGCGACTCCATCCATGCGGCATATTCGCCCGCGCCCGGCTACTGGGAAAGCATGGTCGCGGCCTACGGCGAAGAGCGTGCGCGCGGCATTCTGGGCGAGGTGCGGCACAACACCGTCTACTTTCCCAACCTCATGGTCAAGGGGCCGATACAGACGCTGCGCCTGTTCAAGCCGCTGGCGGCCGACAGGACGCTGGTGGAGAGCTGGACCTTCCGCCTGGCAGGGGCGCCCGACCTGCTGCTGGAGCGCACGCTCATGTACAACCGGCTCGTCAACGCACCCACCTCGGTGGTGGGCCACGATGACCTGGAGATGTACGAGCGTGCCCAGCAGGGCCTGGCCTCGCGCGGCTCGCAATGGGTGAACGTGGGCCGCCTGTTCGACCCCGCCGAAAAGGACCAGGGCGAAGCCGTGACCAACGGCACCAGCGAATGGCAGATGCGCAGCCAGATGCGTGCCTGGGTGCGCTTCATGACGGACGGCATGCACGACGCCATGCACGCGCAGGAGGCCCGGCCATGAACCCCGCCCAACCCACCGATCAGCAGCTCATCGACTTCGTGCTCGACGAAGCCGCCTTGCTCGACGCATTGCGCTACGACGACTGGCTGGCCCTGTTCACCGACGACGGCCACTACTGGATGCCGCTGGCCCCTGGCCAGACCGATGCCCGCCTGCATGCCTCGCTGCTGTACGAAGACCGGCTGCTGCTGCAGGTGCGCATAGAGCGCCTGCACGGGGCGCGCACCTTCTCGCAACAGCCCGGCAGCCGTTGCCACCACCTGCTGCAGACGCCACGCGTGACGGCGCGCGACGACGCGACCGGCATCTACCACTGCCGCACGGCCTTCCACTACATCGAGACGCGGCAGGACGAGCAGACGCTGTATGCGGGCTGGGCCAGCCACGAACTGGTGCGGCAAGGCGATGGCGCGCTGCGCATGCGGCTCAAGCGCGTGGATCTGGTCAACTGCGATGCCGCGTTCGGCAACATGCAACTGTTCATGTGAGGCTTGCGATGCCCTGTGCCAACCCTTGGATCGACAGCTTCGCGCCCGCTGCGCGCACCCTGCCGGCGATGCTGGAGCAGCAATGCCGACGCTTTGCCGACCGCACCTTGCTCGTGGCCGGCGACACCCGCTGGAGCTACGCCGATGCACTGCGCACCGCCCGTGCCTTGGGCGCGGTGCTGAGGGGCGCCGGCATAGGCCCCGGCGACCGCGTGGCCCTGATGTGCGGCAACCGTCCCGAGTTTTTGCAGGCGTTGCTGGGCTGCGCCTGGATAGGCGCCATCACCGTGCCCATCAACACCGCTGCGCGTGGCCCCTCGCTGCGGCACATGCTGGCCAACAGCGGCGCGCGGCTGTTCGTGGCTGAGGCCGAGGGGCTGGCGGCACTGCAAGGGCTGGAGGACCGTGACAGCCTGGCTCTGGAGCGCGTGTGGTGCATCGATGCGCCGCCGCCGCCTGGTGCCGTGCCAGACACCGGCCCTTTTCCGGCACCGGATGAGGTGCCGGCCGACGCCATCGCAGACCCTGCACCCGTGCAGCCTGGCGACACGCTGGCCATCCTCTACACCTCGGGTACGACCGGCCTGTCCAAGGGCGTGTGCTGCCCGCATGCGCAGTTCTACTGGTGGGGCCGCCATACCGCGCAACTGCTGGAGCTGTCGGGCTCGGGGGAGGGCGAGGTACTGCTGACCACGCTGCCGCTGTTCCATACCAATGCCCTGAATGCCTTCTTCCAGGCCTTGCTGACGGGATCCACGCTGGTGGTGGAAAAGCGCTTCTCGGCGTCGGGCTTCTGGGCTGCGCTGGCGCAGCACCGGGCCACGGTGACCTATGTGCTGGGCGCCATGGTACCCATCCTGTTGTCCCGGCCGGTCTCGCCGCTGGACCGCGCGCACCGGGTGCGCATGGCGCTGGCACCCGGCGTGCCGCCGCGCTTTCATGCGCAGTTCGGCGAGCGCTTCGGCATGCGGCTGCTGGACGGCTACGGCTCCACCGAGACCAATTTCGTGATCGGCCTGGGTGCCGAGCAGCGCCCCGGCAGCATGGGCCGCGTGGTGCCGGGCTTCACCGCGCGCGTGGCCGACGCGCATGACGGGGAGGTGCCGCCCGGCACGCCCGGCGAGCTGCTGCTGCGCGCCGACGAGCCCTTTGCCTTCGCCACCGGCTACTTCGGCATGCCCGAGCAGACCGTGCAGGCCTGGCGCAACCTGTGGTTCCACACCGGCGATCGCGTGGTGCGCGATGCCGACGGCTTCTTCACCTTCCTCGACCGGCTCAAGGATGCGATCCGCAGGCGTGGCGAAAACATCTCCTCCTATGAGGTCGAGCAGGTGCTGCTGAGCCACCCGGACGTGGCCGTGGCGGCGGTGTTCCCTGTGCGCAGCGAGCTGGCCGAGGACGAGGTCATGGCCGCCATCGTGCCGCGCGAGGGCGTTGCGCCGGACCCTGTGCAACTGCTGCTCTTTTGCGAACCGCGCATGGCGTACTTCGCCGTGCCTCGCTACCTGGAATTCATGGCCGCTCTGCCCTCGACCGAGAACGGCAAGGTGCAGAAATTCAAGCTGCGCGAGCGCGGCATCACCGCGCAGACCTGGGACCGCGAGGCGGCCGGCTTCCAACTCAAGCGCTGACCCCTGGGAGAAACCACCATGCAAACCTTGCGACGCCTGGCGCGATCTTTGGCCGCGCTGCTGTGCACCGCTTGCCTGGCACTGGGTGCGGCCGCAGGCACGGGGACGCAAGATGCCTACCCCAGCAAGCCCATCCGCATCATCGTGCCCTTTCCGCCGGGAGGCGGCAGCGACCTCGTGGCCCGCACGGTGGCGGCTCGCCTGGGCGAGCGCTGGAAGCAGCCCGTTCTGGTGGACAACCGGCCCGGGGGCAACACCCTCATCGCGGCCGAGGCGGCAGCCCGGGCGGCGCCGGACGGGCATACGCTGTTCGTGGCCATAGAAGCCACGCTGGCCATGAACCAGAGCCTGTATCGCAAGCTGCCCTATGACCCGGTCAAGAGCTTCGCGCCGGTCACGCTGGCCATCACCATGCCCATGGTGCTCGCGGCCCACCCGTCGGTGGGCGCGCGCAGCATGGCCGAGCTGCTGGCGGCGGCGCGTGCCCAGCCCGGCCGGCTGGCCTATGCGCATGGCGCCCTGCCGGCCCAGGTGGCCGGCGAGGTGTTCAAGCGCGCAGCTGGCGTGGACCTGCTGGCCGTTCCCTACAAGGGAGGTGCCCCGGCCATGACTGACACGGTGGCGGGCCAGGTTCCACTGATCTTCGATGCGCTGGGGCCGGCCATGCCCTACCTTCAGGGCGGCAAGGTGCGCGCGCTGGCGGTGACCAGTGCCGCGCGCAGCCCGCTGCTGCCCGAGGTGCCGACCCTGGCCGAATCGGGCCTGCCCGGCGTGGACCTGCAGACCTGGATCGGCTTCGTGGTGCCGGCCGGCACGCCCCTGCCCATCATCGACCGGCTGCACCGTGAGCTGACAGCCATCTTGCAAATGCCGGGCACGCGCGAGTTGCTGACCGGCATGGGCATGACGGTGGTGGCCGGCACGCCCGCGCAGTTTGCGCAGACCATCGCGGAGGACGCCCTCAAGTTCGGCCGCATCATCGAGGCGGCCGGTATCCGGCTGGACTGAGCATGGCCGCCTACCTGCAACGCAAAGGCTATGAGGGCGTGGCGCTGGCCGTGCCCGTCACCGTGCCCTACGAGCGCTACAGCCTCCATGGTGCGCACCGCTTCCTGGGCCAGGCCATGCGCGGCCTGCTGGCCGGCAGCGGGCTGGCCAAGGCGCAGATCGACGGCCTGACGGTCAGCAGCTTTTCGCTGGCGCCCGACACCGCCGTGGGCGTGACCCAGCACCTCGGCCTGTCGCCACGCTGGCTGGACCACATTCCTACAGGCGGCGCCTCGGGCGTGATGGCGCTGCGCCGCGCCGCGCGGGCCGTGCAGTGCGGCGATGCCCAGGTCGTGGCCTGCGTGGCGGCCGATACCAACCATGTGGACTCGTTCCGCCAGACGCTGGGTGCGTTCAGCGATTTCGCGCGCGATGCCAGCTATCCCTATGGCGCTGGTGGGCCGAACTCGATGTTCGCCTTCATCACCGCGCACTACATGCGCACCCACGGCGCGCGGCGCGAGGATTTCGGGCGCATCGCCGTGGCCCAGCGCACCAACGCGCTGCGCAATCCCAAAGCCTTGTTCCGCAAGCCCCTGACGCTCGATGACTACATGGCGGCACGGCCCATTGCCGAGCCCATCCATTTGTTCGATTGCGTCATGCCCTGCGCGGGGGCTGAGGCCTTTCTCGTGATGGCGCCCGAGCGCGCGCGCGACCTGGGCCTGCCCCATGTGCTGCTGCACGGCGCCATCGAACGCCACAACGCCTATGCAGACGACCCGGTGATGCTGCGTGGCGGCTGGGCAGTGGACCGCGACGATCTCTACGCCCAGGCGGGCATCCAGCCCCGGGACATCGACCTGCTGCAGACCTATGACGACTACCCGGTGATCGCCATGATGCAGATGGAGGATCTGGGTTTTTGCGGCAAGGGCGAAGGGCCGGACTTCGTGCGTACCCATGATTTGACCCATGCCGGAGATTTTCCGCACAACACCGGTGGCGGTCAGCTGTCCTGCGGCCAGGCGGGTGCGGCCGGCGGCTTTCTGGGCCTGACGGAGGCGCTGCGCCAGCTCACCGGACAGGCCGGGGAACGCGCCGTGCCCGGTGCGTGCACGGCGCTCGTGGGCGGCTTTGGCATGGTGACCTACGACCGCTGCCTGTGCACGGGCGCCGTGATCCTCGGGAGCAGCGAATGACAACGCCATTCACGAAGCCCGCGCGCAAGAACCCTGTGCTGCGCACCCCGCAGATCAATCTGCCGCCGTCCGCGCGCGGCCGCGTGGCGCTGGGGCTGACGGCCGCTGCCGCCGAAGGGCGTTTTGCGCTGCAGGTCTGCGCCGAATGCGGCGCCGTGCAGTACCCGCCGCGCGAGGCCTGCCACCGCTGCCTGTCGCCCGATCTGCCCTGGCAGCCGCAGGACGGCGCAGGCGTGCTGCTGGCCTCCACCACGCTGGCCCACAGCAACGACCTGTATTTCCGCGAGCGCCTGCCCTGGCGCCTGGGCATGGTGAAGCTGGATGCCGGGCCCAGCGTCATGGTCCATCTGCATGGTGAAGTCCGAGCCGAACCCTGCCGTGTGCAGGTGCAGGCCCGGCTGGACCGTGCTGGCCAGGCGGTGCTGATCGGATGTCCCGAGAAAGGAACGGAACACATGGCTGACGACCCCCTGCTGCGCGAAATGGCCAGCGACCCGAAGTACCGCAAGGTCCTGGTGACGGACGGCAAGTCTGCCGTGGGCCAGACCCTGGTGCATGCCCTGGTGAAAGCCGGTGCCGACCTGGTCTGGGTCGGCCATGCCGAACCCTGGAAGCAACTGCCGGGACTGGCCCAACTGGCGGCCCTGCCTCAGGTCACGCTGGTGCCGCTGGACGTGACCGATGAGCGCTCGGTCAGCACCCTGGCAGGCCGCATCGGCGGCAAGGTCGACATCGTGGTCAACACGGCCGAACTGCACCGGGGCTTTGGCATCGCTGCGCGGCGTGGCACCGACGTGGCCAAGGCCGAGATGGAGGTCAACTACTTCGGCCTGCTGCGGCTGGCGCAGTGCTTCGGCCCGGCGCTCAGGGGCCGCTCGGCCGATGGTGCCGTGCATGCGACGGCATGGGTCAATCTGCTGTCGGTCTATGCGCTGGCCAATTTCCCCGCGCACGGCACCTTCTCGGCGTCCCAGGCTGCTGCCCTGTCGCTGGCACAGTGCCTGCGCGCCGAAATGCAGCCCGCGGGCATCCGCGTGGTCAATGTGTTCCCTGGGCCTATCGACGATGAATGGAACCAGAACCTGCCACCACCCAAGCTGGCGCCAGCCGCACTGGCCTCGGCCATCGTGCGCGCGCTGCAGAGTGGCGTGGAGGACCTCTATCCCGGCGACGTGGCCCAGGAGTGGCACCAGCGCTGGCGCCACGACCCCAAGGTACTGGAACGCGAACTTGCCGCAGGAGGACACTGACATGACCACTTCCCCCGATCTGCTGGCCGGCCTGGCGCTGGCCCTGGCCACCGGACGCATCCGCATCGTCGACCTGACCCAGACGCTGAGCCCTGATTTCCCTACCATTGCCCTGCCCCCTGAAGTGGGCCAGTGCCAGCCCTTTCGCATCGAGCAGATATCGGCCTATGACGAGCGCGGGCCGGGCTGGTACTGGAACAACTTTTCCTGTGGCGAGCACACGGGCACGCATTTCGATGCGCCCATCCACTGGATCTCGGGCCGCGACCTGCCCAACAACGCCGTGGACAGCATTCCCGCGCAGCATTTCATCGCTCCGGCCTGCGTGATCGATTGCAGCGCGCAGGTCGCAACCGATCCCGACTATCTGATGGGCGTGGAAGACATCGAGCGTTTCGAGGCTGCGCATGGCCGCATTCCGGCCGGCAGCTGGGTGCTGATGCGCACCGACTGGTCCAGGCGTTGGTCGCAGGCGCGCGATGCCCAGGCCTTCCAGAATTTCGACGCCACCGGGCAGCACACGCCAGGGCCGGACACGGAGGCGGTGCGCCTGCTGGTCGAGCAGCGCGACGTGCTGGGCTTTGGCTCCGAGGCCATAGGCACGGACGCGGGGCAGGGCTATCACCTGCGCCCGCCCTATCCCTGCCATTCGCTGATGCACGGTGCGGGCAAGTACGGCCTGCAATGCCTGACCCGCCTGGACCAATTGCCGCCTACAGGCGCGCTGGTGGTGGCTGCGCCACTGAAGATAGAAAACGGCAGCGGCAGCCCGCTGCGGGTACTGGCGCTGGTGGAGGTCAGGGCATGAAGACGAACAAGGTGGCGGCGGTGACGGGCGGCAGTGCGGGCATCGGCAAGGTGGTCTGCGAGCAACTGCTGGACCAGGGCTACGAGGTGGTATCGCTGGCGCGGCGGCGTGCCGGAATCGACCATCCACGGCTGCACAGCATCGAGGTCGACCTGGCTGACCGTGCCGCCACGGCCCAGGCCGTGCAGTCCATGGTGCAGCAGCATGAGGTCACCACCATCGTGCACAACGCTGGCGTGATCCGCGCTGCGCTGCTGCCGCAGGTGAAACTCGCGGATCTGGATGCCCTGGTCGACCTGCATCTGGGCTGTGCGGTTCAGATGCTGCAGGCCGCGCTGCCTGCCATGCGCCAGCGGCAGTTCGGCCGCGTGGTGCTGCTGTCCTCGCGGGCGGCGCTGGGTCTGGCCACGCGCACCAGCTACTCGGCCACCAAGGCCGGCATGCTGGGCATGGCGCGCACCTGGGCACTGGAGCTGGCGCCTGAGGGCATCACGGTCAACGTGGTCGCGCCGGGGCCGATCCGCACCGACATGTTCTATGACGTGGTGGAGCAGGGCAGCGACAAGGAGCGCCAATTGGCCGCCTCCGTACCCGTGCGCCGGCTTGGCGAGGCCGCCGATGTGGCGCGTGCGGTGGCCTTCTTTGCCGACGAGGCCAGCGGCTTCGTGACCGGCCAGGTGCTGTATGTCTGCGGCGGCACCAGCGTCGGCAGCCTCGCGCTGTAGCTGTCGATACAGCGGTTCAGCCAGGCGGCAGGTGCAGCTCGATGATGCGCCGCAGCGTGACCTTCAGGGCCTCAGCGCGCTTGAGGCCAAAGGGCTGCAGCACGCGCAGCTCGTGCTCCTTGGCCTTGCGGATCAGGTCGGCCAGGGTGGCCTGGCCGGCCGGCGCGATGCGCACCATGGTCAGGCGCCGGTCGCTCTCGTGCGCGAAGCGCTCCACATAGCCCTTGGCCTCCATGCGGTCCAGCAGCCGCGTGACCGTGGGCTGCTTGGTGACCGAGATCTGCGCCAGCCGCCCGGTGCTGATGCCCTGCGAACCGGTCAGCGAGGCCAGGATGCGCCACTCCGTGACCGAAAAGCCCTCGGCCTCGACCACGGCATGGAACTCCGCCGAAATCAGCTTGCTGGCCTGTGCCAGCAGCGCCGGCAGGTAGTCCTCGACAAAGGGCAGCGCTGCGTCGTGCTCGTCCTGCGGGTCCTCATCCATGCCGGTACCTTTGTGAGCCGAGGTGCGGGGTGGCAGACGATGTGAAAAATAGAGGGTTCATCTGGCTGGGGATTTTGCATCTTCTGCGTCATGGCTTCGCTCAGGTGCTGGGGCGCAGCGTTGCTGTCTGCGCATGGATCGGTCAAGCGTGCATGCGCTCTCGTCGGCAGCTCTCTTCAATTGATGTGAGCATGCATCTGCAAAAAGAGGCTAAGTCATTGATTTTTATTAAGTCTGAGCGAGGGTTCTTATCTGGCTCTCATTCGCTCTCATCAAAGATCAGGCTGAACGAGAACCCGAGCCGGTCGGGTGTCGCTGCCCTGGTTGAGGAGTTTGGGCAGGGGTAGCTGGGCGTGTCGCCCTTGTGCAAGTGCCTCTTGTAGACTTGTCCCGCCATTGACGCAATGGCCTTTCCCTTCAAGTCATCGCCAATGCAGCAACTGTCATTGATCGGCCAGATCAATACCAGTGCCTGCTGCTTGGCTCCAAAGGTCTTTGCATGAGCGATATCCAGCTTTTCCGTCTGCAAGGCGGCACCGCCACCGAATTGGCCGCCACGGCGGTAGCGCTGGAGCGCAATCTGCAGACACTGATCGAAGGCCAAATGGAAACCTTCCTGGGCGTGCGCTTCCTGGCCACGGAATACGCCACCGGCAAGACGCACCGCGGCCGTATCGACTCGCTGGGGCTGGACGAGAACAACTGCCCCGTCATCATCGAATACAAGCGGCACAGCAACGAGAACGTCATCAACCAGGGGCTGTTCTACCTGGACTGGCTGCTGGACCACAAGGCCGAATTCCGTTGGTTGGTGATGGAAAGGCTGGGTAAGGACGTGGCGGACAGCGTGGAATGGTCGGGCACCCGGCTGCTGTGCATCGCTGCGGATTTCACGCGCTACGACCAGCACGCGGTGCAGCAGATCCCACGCAATATCGAGCTGATCCGCTACAAACGCTTTGGCGAAGACCTGTTGCTGCTGGAGCTGGTGAACACGCAGACGGTGGTCGAACCGGCTACGGAAACTGCCAAGTCTTCTTCGGTGGATGCCAGCCCCATCACCTCCAAGCCGCAAGGCAAAGACAAAAGCTTTGCCGAACAGCTGCAAGGCGCGACTGCGGACATTCAGGCCCTGTATGCCGATGTGCGCTCATTCGTGTTTGCGCTGGGCGACGATGTGACGGAAAAGCAGCTCAAGCTCTACGTCGCCTTCCGCAAGCTCAAAAACTTTGCCAGCGTGGTGATGTACCCCAACAAGATGCTGGTGATGCTGAAACTGGACCCCGACACCGTGACGCTGGAGGAAGGTTTCAGCCGCGACGTGCGGCAGACCGGGCACTGGGGGACAGGGGATTTGGAGCTGTGTCTGCGTAGTGCGGGGGATCTTGAGCGGGCGAAGGCGTTGCTGGAGCGGGCGTATGTGGAAGGATGAGGAGTTGGCCCGGCTTTCCGGATGGCGATAGCCGGCTTGGTTTTCCGTCGGCCCTCCGTGATGATGGGGCGGGCTTAGACCAAACATCCTCCGCAAAGCCCGGGGCGATTCAGAACGGAACTGGCTGCAGTCCATAATGTATCTATACGTAAAGAAATAGAGGCAATGGAGAGTGAGCAATTTTGACTTTCTGAGCGCACATTCCCAGTCGCTGGCTGCTCTGGGCCTGGCTGCCGAGAAGATCTTTCCTCATGACCCCCCCAGTTGCGTTGCAAAGCTGCGCTTGCTGGCGGAATCCATTGCCAAGGATGTGGGTCACCGTATCGGGCTTCAATTGCTGCAGCCTACACAGGCCGAGCTTCTACGTGCAATTGACAGCCGCCTGAGCCTCGATCCGCAACTGCGTCAAATGTTTCATCTGCTGCGCACGCGCGGCAATGATGCTGTGCATGAAGCGGGCGCCATCATCGGTTATCGCGAGGCCCTGGAAAGCCTCAAGGTCGCCCGAGAAGTCGCGCTCTGGTTTCATCGAACCTTTGGAGCCAACCCTCAATTCAAGCCAGGGCCATTCCAATTGCCGGATGACCCAAGCCAGAAGCTCTATGCACTGCAAAAGCAAATTGAAGCGCTTCATGTGCGACTGAGCAGCGAGCAAGCGCTGGTTTCAGACCGTGAAGCGCTGGCCAAGCTTTTGCATCAGCAGGCCGATCAGGAAAAGTCCCTGGCGGCTCAGGCTCTGCAAGAGCGCGACATTTATGAGCAGCTGGCCAGCGAAGCCAGCGCCACCATCGAGCAACTCAAGGCAGAGCTGGCCAAAGCGCAGGCGGCAGCAGCAACAGCGCAAGCCCCCAGCGCAGAGTCTGTGCGAGCCTGGAGTGAGCGTTCTCGCAAGGCAGCCAGTCTGGTGACGATGGACGAGGCGGCTACCCGACTCATCATTGACCAGATGCTTCGCGATGCAGGCTGGAAGGCCGATACCGTCAAGCTGACCCATGCCAAAGGCGCCCGTCCTGTGCGCGGGCAGAACCTGGCCATTGCCGAATGGCCCATGCAAGGCATGCAAAGCGCAGACTACGTGCTGTTTGCCGGCCTGATTCCCGTGGGGGTGGTCGAAGCCAAGCGAATCAACCAAAACGTAGCTGGCAAGATTGGTCAGGCGGAGCGCTATGCACGCAGCTTTGCCCTGGCGGGTGACTGTGAGATGGCTTGGAAAGAGCAGCCGCCTTCGCAGCCGTGGAAAGATGGGCAAGGGGGTCTGTTCCAGATTCCGTTTGCCTACTCGTGCAATGGCCGTCCCTACGTCAAGCAGCATGAGCAGTCCAGTGGAACGTGGTTTCGCGACCTGCGTCATACGGCCAATCTGGCCAAGCCGCTGCAGGGCTTTTATTCGCCAGAGGGCTTGCTGGATCTGCTTCGACGAGATACTGCCAAGGCACAGGAAAAGCTGGAGGCCGAGGCTGCAATCTATCTGGGCCTGCGTGACTATCAGCTCGACGCGATCCAGGCCGTTGAGCAGAGTCTTGCCAATGGTCAGCGCAACTGTTTGCTGGCCATGGCCACGGGAACGGGCAAAACGCGCACCATCATCGGGCTGATCTATCGCCTGCTCAAAGCCGAGCGCTTCAAGCGCATTCTGTTTCTGGTTGATCGCACGGCATTGGGCGATCAGGCACTGGAAGCCTTTGGCGACATGCTGCTTGAGCAGAACATGCCGCTGTCCAAGCTCTACAACATTGCCGAACTCGGTGATATGGCGGCCGAGGCTGAAGACCGTGTACAGGTCGCCACGGTGCAAGCCATGGTCAAGCGCGTCTTTGGCAGCGACAGCCCGCCACCCGTAGACCTGTTTGACTGCGTCATCATCGATGAAGCCCACCGTGGCTACACGCTGGATCAGGAGATGACCGAAGGCGAAATAGAGCTGCGTGATCAGTCCCAGTACCTGTCCACCTACCGCCGTGTGCTGGACTACTTTGATGCCGTCAAAGTAGGACTCACGGCCACGCCTGCCAAGCACACCAGCGATATCTTTGGCCATCCTATCTACACCTACAGCTATCGCGAAGCCGTGGCTGATGACTGGCTGATCGATCACGAGCCACCGATTCGCTACACCACGCTGCTATCCAAAAACGGCATCCACTTTGACAAAGGGGATGCGGTGGAAAGCATTCACCTGCAAACCGGAGAGATAGACAAGGCCGAGCTGGAAGATGAGTTGCACTTTGACGTGACCAGCTTCAACAAGGGCGTGCTCAACGACAACTTCAACCGTGTCATCTGCAACCAGCTGGCACAGGAACTGGACCCGTTCAGTGACGAGAAGACCATGATCTTCTGCGCGACCGACACCCATGCAGACACTGTGGTGCGCATGCTCGGAGAAGCGTTCAAGGAACTGCACGGAGATGTCTATAACCAGGCCACCGTCACCAAGATCACGGGCAAGACCGACAAGGTCAGCCAAATGATCCGCAACTACAAGAACGAGGCCTATCCCAAGGTGGCAGTCACGGTGGATTTGCTCACCACCGGCATCGATGTGCCACCCATCTGCAATCTGGTCTTCATGCGCCGCGTGCGTTCACGCATCTTGTACGAGCAGATGATCGGCCGCGCCACACGCCGTTGCGACGATATTGGCAAAACCGTCTTTCGCATCTATGACCCGGTAGACCTGTACGCCGCGCTGCAAAAGGTCAACACCATGCAGCCGCTGGTCAAAAATCCCAACGTCACCATCGAGCAGCTGGTGGATGAGCTGAACAGCCCGGCTGCCTACGAAGCACCGGGCAGCACGCCGGAGCGCAAGCACGCCGACGACGTGCTCGACCAGTTGAACCAGAAGCTCATGCGCGTGCTGCGCAAGGCCGAGCACAAGGCCGAGAAAAAGCCCGTGCTCAAGGAGCGCCTGCAGCAGCTCGAACAAAGCTGGGGGGTGCCGCCGGCCCAACTGCACAAGCACCTGCATGAAGTCGCCAAGACGCAAGGAACACAGGCCGCCGCCAATTTCCTGAAGGACAACACCCGGTTGCTGCAGCAACTGGGCGAGGTGCAGGAACTCATGGGGACGGCCTACCGCCCTGTCTTGTCCGATCACCATGATGAACTCGTAGCCCGCGAGCAGAGCTGGGGTTACTACGCCAGGCCTGAAGACTATCTGGATGGTTTTGCCAGCTTCATCAAGGAGCAGCTCAACCAATCGGTGGCACTGTCCGTCATCGTCAACCGTCCCAAAGATCTCACACGCGAGCAGCTGCGCGAAGTGCGCCTGCTGCTGGACGGCGCGGGCTTCTCGGAGGCCGCCCTCAAGGCGGCCTGGCGCAACCAGAGCAACCAGGACATCGCTGCAGGCATCGTGGCCCACATTCGCAAGGCGGCGCTGGGTGAAGCACTGCTGCCTTTTGAGGACCGCGTCAACCGTGCCATGCAGCGTATCTACAGCCTGCACAGCTGGACGACGGCGCAGCGCAGCTGGCTGGACCGCATTGCGAGGCAGCTCAAGCATGAAACCGTGGTGGACAGCAGTTTTCTGAATGAGGCTTTCCGCCAGCAAGGCGGTACCAAGCAGGTGGACAAGGTGCTGGGCGGACAGCTCGATACCGTTGTCATCCACCTGGCAGAAGCCCTCTGGCAAAAGGTGGCCTGACGCACCAGTGCTTGCCACTATGCTCTGCCTCCAGCGCTGCAATCACTACAAGCTGGTGGCATCCAAAAAATAGTCGCTTGCGCACGATAGACGCCGATTTCAGGTATGAACTGCACCGAAACCAGGCTCTATCAGGCGCTAACAGCGATCAAAAGACAGACAACTCTCATCTCCAATGACCACCTCCGACATCGTCCAGAAACTCTGGAACCTCTGCGACGTCCTGCGCGACGACGGCATCAACTACAGCGACTACGTCACCGAACTCGTGCTGCTGCTCTTCATCAAGATGGAGCACGAGAATCTCAAGTCCGGCGTCATCAAACAGCCGCTGCTGCCCGAGTACGCGCGCTGGAACCAGCTGCGGGGCCTCTCCGGCATCAACCTGCTCAACACCTACCGCCGCACGCTGCAGCAACTGTCAGAGTCCACCAGCCCCCGCATTGCGGCCATCTACGCCAATGCCCAGACCAGTCTGAGCGAGCCGCGCCATCTGGAGCAGCTCATCAGCGACCTTGACCGCATCGACTGGTTTGACACCGACAAGGACGGCCTGGGCGACCTGTACGAAGGCCTGCTGGAAAAGAACGCCTCCGAGACCAAAAGCGGCGCAGGCCAGTACTTCACCCCGCGCCCGCTGATCGACGCCATGATTGCCGTCATGCGCCCACAGGTCGGCGAGACCATTCAAGACCCGGCCGCTGGCACCGCAGGCTTTCTGATTGCCGCAGACCGTGCCATCCGCGCGCAGACCGATGATCTGCTGGATCTGACCGAGGCCCAGCGCGCCTACCAGATCCGCAAGGCCTACGCCGGCATGGAACTGGTGCCCAACACCCGGCGACTGGCGTTGATGAACTGCCTGCTGCATGGCATCGAGGGCGATAACGAAGGTGCCATCCATCTGGGCAACACCCTGGGCACTGCCGGTCAGCGCCTGCCCAAGAGCGACATCATCTTCAGCAACCCGCCCTTTGGCACGGCCAAGGGCGGAGGCGGCCCCACGCGGGACGACCTGACCTACGTCACCAGCAACAAGCAGCTGGCATTTGTGCAGCACATCGTCAAGCACCTCAAGGACGGCGGCCGCGCCGCCGTGGTGCTGCCGGACAACGTACTGTTTGAAGCCGGTGTGGGCGCCGACATTCGCCGCGCCCTGATGGACAAATGCCGCCTGCACACCATCCTGCGTCTGCCCACAGGCATCTTCTACGCGCAGGGTGTGAAGACCAATGTGCTGTTCTTCGAGAAGGTGGGCGAAGCCGCCACGGGCAGTACGAAGAACGTGTGGGTGTACGACATGCGGGCCAACGCCCCCAAGTTTGGCAAGCGTACTCCGCTGACCGGTAAGCACTTTGACGAATTCATTGCCGCCTATGGCGACGATGCAAATGGCAAGAGCCCGCGCACCGATGAAGGCGAACAAAGCCGCTGGCGCAATTTTTCACGCGAATGGATTCGCTCCGAAAAGCAGGACAGCCTGGACATTGCCTGGCTCAAGGATGACAGCGTGGAGAACGCGGCCGACTTGCCCGAGCCAGCTGTGCTGGCGCGAGAGATTACGGATGAGTTGAATGCAGCGCTGGAGGAATTGGAAGGGATTTTGGCGGAGCTGGGGGAGGCCGTCGAATGAACTTGCCGATATCGTGGACCGTTACACCACTCAGCAATCTGCTGGATAAGATTGTGGGTGGAGGGACGCCAAGTAAAGCTGTGTCTGCCAACTTTATGGGGGCTGTGCCTTTCATGACTGTGAAAGACATGAAGGTGCGCTTTGTTAAGGATACGGTCGATCACATTTCAGAGGGTGCAGTTGCATCTAGTTCGACAGTCAAAATTCCTCCAGATACTTTGGTTGTCGCAACCCGCATGTCGCTGGGGAAGATTGTTCGGCCCTCTGTGGAGGTTGCTATTAATCAAGACTTAAAAGCACTTTTTCCTTCTCAAGGGATTGATAAAACTTATCTTGAATATTTTTGGCGTTCAAAATCTGACCTAATTCAGTCCAAAGGTACTGGAACAACAGTCAAAGGTATTCGGATTGAAGATATACAAAATCTTGAAACGATATTGGCGCCAGAAAATGAACAGTGCCGCATCGCCAAAAAACTCGACACCATCCTGACCCGAGTCGATGCCCTGAACGATCGTCTCGATCGCATTACACCCTTGCTCAAACGCTTTCGGCAGTCCGTCTTGGCTGCAGCCACTTCGGGGCGGTTGACGGAGGATTGGCGCATCAAGGCAGTCGGTTTAACGGGCGCCGCCGCTCTTCTTAAAGAATTGACTAACGATCACATTGCGCAGGGCGGTCATGAGCGAGGAAATGCATCTGAGCCGACCAAGGAAGCTCATGACTTGAGTTCTGATAAATTGCCGAGTGGTTGGCAAGTCGGTAATTTGAGGGATTGCTGCATACCAGGCCGTCCGATTACATACGGCATCCTGAAGCCGGGGCCTGAGCTAGAAATAGGAGTTCCCTACATTCGTGTTGCTGACTTTCCGGGAAATTGCTTGAACCCGGAAAAAATCAAAAAAACTAGTCCGGAAATTGATCTGCAGTACAAGCGGGCACGTCTCGCTAGTGGCGATCTCTTGTTGTCAATTAGAGGAAGTGTAGGGCGATTGATTGAAATCCCTGCAAATCTTGAAGGTGCGAACATTACTCAAGATACTGCGCGACTTTCGATAAGTAAGCGACTTAGTTCTAGGTATATTTACTTTGCACTACTAGCACCAGATACCCAAAGACGTATGGCCAACGCGATACGTGGTGTAGCAGTGCGTGGTATCAATATTGGCGATGTTCGAGCCTTGCAGGTACCTATTCCAACAAAAGAAGAACAAACCGAAATCGTCCGCCGCGTAGAAATCCTTCTTGCCTATGCCGATCGGCTGGAATCCCGTCTGCAAACCGCCCGCACTGCCGCCGAACGCCTCACCCCCGCGCTGCTGGCCAAAGCCTTTCGCGGTGAGCTGGTGCCACAAGACCCGAATGACGAACCGGCCGCCGAGCTGCTGCGCCGCCTGCGCGAGGCGCGCGCAGCTGAAGTCGCTGACAAAAAAGTGCGTGGCCGCAAGGCGCAGGTGGTCTGATTTTTGATGACCAACACTTGCTCCGCCAGCACTGCGAAAATGCGCCGCGCTGGCGGAGCAGGCATTCCATATTTCTGAGAAAGAGGCAAGCCGTTATGGCAATCAAGTACCGTGAAGATCCAGGTCTGAAATTTCTGGCATTGTGCGACAACGATGATGTGTCGAATCTGGCGCAGATCCTGATTTATGACACGGATGGCGAGATGCGCCGTACCAGCAGCATCCTGACAGACCCCGGCTTTACCGCGCACTTGGATATGCCCGACAAATGGCTCAGGAGCTGGCAGGCGGTGGCGGGCGAGTTGCAACTGTACGGTGGTGATTCGGTGGTGAATTTTTTCCGTGGCAACGGGGTGTTGTACGAGGAAATCCTGTCCGATGTGTGCGAGCGCGTAGGGGTGAAACTGGGCGCAGAGGATACCGAGGCTGTCCGGAAGGAAGAAAAGCTCATCGAATTTCTGGCTGACAAGGCCTGGGAAAAGATGAATGAGGCGCAGCGCGCAGAGTTCTTGCAAAAGATCAATCTGCTGGAGCGCTTTAAGCAGGCCAGCGGCCTGTCGCCCGTGCGCCTGGCATTGGCTACGGGTGGTGCCGCTGCCATGCTGCTCTATGAGTATGTCGCGGGGGCCATGTTGGCTTCGCTGGGGGCTGGGTTGGCTGCACGTTTTGCTGGCCCCATGGCTGCGCAGTTCATTGGTACGCGTTTGGGTACAGCGGCCTTTGCCGGGCCATTTGCCGTGGTCCTGGGTGTGGCGCTGACGGTGCCCATGCTTTCCGGTGCCGCCTATCGCGTGACCATGCCTGCAGTGATTCAGATCGCCTATATGCGCAAGAAGTATCTTCAGAGAGACGTATTTTGATCAACAACATTGCAGATTTGGTGACCAAGATCTGGGTCTTGGATGAAACCTCCATTGGTGCGACTTTGGTGGAAGCCCTGCAAAAGGGCCAGGCCGTGATTTATGACGGTGTGGCGTATTGGGCGCGGGGCAGTGGCAAGACGGGCGTCATCCAGCACCTGAAATTCACCGAACGCACGGTGGATGCGAGCAAGGAGATTCTGGAGCAGCTGAAGTCCGTGGCATCTGCGGCGCAGGCCATACAGCATATGCAGAATGTGCTGATGGCGGCACAGGTGCTCAGCACGGTGGCTGTGGTGGGCGCGATTGTGGTGCAGACGCAGTATCTGGGCCGCAAGCTGGATGCGATCCAGAGCACGGTCGATGAAATAGGCGCCTCGCAGCACGAGCAGAATCTGGTGTTCTACATGGACAAGATTGGCGACTACATGGGCGGCGTGGAATATGCGCGATCGCTTTTGCAGGACCGCGCACTGGTGCCTGAAATCCGCGATGTGGCTGCCCAGCTGCTGCCACAGATGGGCGCCAAGCGCAATCACATCATCTCGCTTGTGGACAATATTGCAGCTTATGTGCGCTCAAGCAGCAAGGAGCGCAATGAGAGCAAGAACTTCAAGCTGATGCTGGACTTCATTCACCTGCTGGTGGATGTGCTGCCGGCCGCACTGCATACGGAACATCTGCTGGCCGCACGTGTGGGCAAACCTCGTCTGGCACAGCAGATCTTGCAGACCGGCGCCATGAAGTACGAGCGGGTGCTGGGCAGCTACCGGGCGCTGATGAATCAGCTTCACCGAGAAGCGGTTGCTGGTGCATTGGGCTCCAGCGGGGAGAGGGCGTTCATGGAAAACAAGCCCAAGCTGCTGGAGCTGATGCAGTCACCCGTGAATCAGTTGTTGCTGTTCAGGCAGCCCGCCAGTATTGCCATAGAGCAAATGGCTGCCTGAGCTGCGGGCGTTTTGACCCATCGTGTGCGAGCAAGCGAGGAAGGATCACATGCCCGCTAGCGCTCTCGCGTCGCCACAATCGGATGCTCTTCATCCGTTTTCATCCGTTTTTGCCCGCGCTCTCCCATCCGATAGAAGGCTCCACGCCCTGCACCTTCCAGCCGCAGCAGCTCCGATCCCTGCATCCGTTTCAGCAAGTCCCTGGCCTGCCCTTCACTCAGGTGGCACAAGCCCATGATCTCTGCTCGGCGGATTTGCCCATGCTGCCGCGCGCAGGTATACGCCGACTGCCGTGGCTACCATCGATGGCACCTTGGGCACCGTAGTCAGTCCCGCCAGTTTGCGGTGCTCGGCATGCAGGCCGGTAGGCCTGCCGTCGCCCTCCACGCCCAGCGTCTGGGTATCACACGTCGATATTCCCGGCCCGCAGCGCATTCGTCTCGATGAAGTCCCGGCGCGGCTCCACCTCGTCGCCCATGAGCATGGTGAACACGCGGTCGGCCTCGATGGCGTCGCCGATCTGCACCTGCAGCAGGCTGCGCACGGTGGGGTCCATGGTGGTCTCCCACAGCTGCTCGGGGTTCATTTCGCCCAGGCCCTTGTAGCGCTGGCGGGCCGTGGTGCGTTCGGCCTCGTGCAGCAGCCATTGCATGGCCTGGCGGAAGTCGGTGGCCTTGTCGCTCTTGGCCTTCTCGCCTTCGCCGCGCGTGACCTTGGCGCCTTCGCCCAGCAGGCCGTTGAAGTTCTGGGCTTCGTCGGCCAGCGCGGCGTAGTCGTGGCTGCGCACGAACTCCTGGGTGAGGATGGAGCTCTTGATGTTGCCGTGGTGGTGGCGGCTGATGCGCAGCACGGGCTTTTCGGAGACCGGGTCGATTTCGGCCGTGACCTCGGCGGGCACGCCCGTGGTGGTCAACTCGCGCAGCTTGGCCTCCAGGATGGGGGCGCAGGCCTGGGCCGCCTCGATGCTGTCCAGCGTGATCTGCACGCCGTCGGCGATGGCGCGCAGGGCCTCGGCATCCATGAAGTTGGACAGGCGGTCGATGACGGTCTCGGCAGCCAGGTGCATGTTGGCCAGCTTGGCCAGTTCCTCGCCGTCCAGCGTGCGCGGGTTGGCCCCGCCGGTGCTGACGCTGGCGTTCATCAGCGCGATGCGCAGCAGGTACTGGTTGAGCGCGGGGCCGTCCTTGATGTACAGCTCTTCCTTGCCGTTCTTGACCTTGTACAGCGGCGGCTGGGCGATGTAGATGTGGCCGCGCTCGACCAGGTCCGGCATCTGGCGGTAGAAGAAGGTCAGCAGCAGGGTGCGGATGTGGGCGCCGTCCACGTCCGCGTCGGTCATGATGATGATGCGGTGGTAGCGCAGCTTGTTGGGGTCGAAGTCGTCGCTGCCGCTCTTGCCCGATTCGGCCGTGGCCTTGCCGATGCCGGTGCCCAGGGCCGTGATCAGGGTGACGATTTCGTTGCTGGACAGCAGCTTCTCGTAGCGGGCCTTTTCCACGTTCAGGATCTTGCCGCGCAGCGGCAGGATGGCCTGGAACTTGCGGTCGCGACCTTGCTTGGCGGAGCCGCCGGCGGAGTCACCCTCGACGATGTAGATCTCGCACAGCGCCGGGTCCTTTTCCTGGCAGTCGGCCAGCTTGCCGGGCAGGCCCATGCCGTCGAGCACGCCCTTGCGGCGCGTCATCTCGCGGGCCTTGCGCGCGGCCTCGCGGGCACGCGCGGCATCGACGATCTTGCTGCACAGGATCTTGGCGTCGTTGGGCTTTTCCTCCAGGTAGTCGGTCAGCGCCTTGGCGACGATGTCCTCCACGGGCGCGCGCACTTCGCTGGAGACCAGCTTGTCCTTGGTCTGGCTGCTGAACTTGGGCTCGGGCACCTTCACGGACAGCACGCAGCACAGGCCTTCGCGCATGTCGTCGCCGCTGACCTCGACCTTGGCCTTCTTGGCCAGTTCGTTCTGCTCGATGTACTTGCCGATCACGCGCGTCATGGCGGCGCGCAGGCCCGTCAGGTGGGTGCCGCCGTCGCGCTGCGGGATGTTGTTGGTGAAGCACAGCACCTGCTCGGCGTAGCTGTCGTTCCACTGCATGGCGACTTCGACGCCGATCTCGGTGCCGGGGATGCCGCCGTAGCTTTCCGCAGGACGCGTGCCGTTGGCGTGGAAGGCGGTGGGGTGCAACACCTTCTTGTTGGCGTTGATGAACTGCACGAAGCCCATGACGCCGCCGGCGCCGGAGAAGTCGTCTTCGCGGCCGTCGCGCTCGTCCTTGAGGCGGATGCGCACGCCGTTGTTCAGGAAGGACAGTTCGCGCAGGCGCTTGGCCAGGATCTCGTAGCGGAACTCATGGTTCTGCGTGAAGATTTCCGTGTCGGGCAGGAAGTGGACCTTGGTGCCGCGCTTGTCGCTCTTGCCGACCACGCGCATGGGCGAGACCTCGACGCCGTCCACGATCTCGATGGGGCGGTTCTGCACCTGGCCGCGCGAGAAGTCGATCTCGTAGACTTCGCCGTCGCGGCGCACGCTGAGCTTGAGCCAGATGGACAGTGCGTTCACGCAGGACACGCCCACGCCGTGCAGGCCGCCCGAGACCTTGTAGCTGTTCTGGTTGAACTTGCCGCCCGCGTGCAGTTCGGTGAGGGCGATTTCGGCTGCCGAGCGCTTGGGCTCGTGCTTGTCGTCCATCTTCACGCGCGTGGGGATGCCGCGGCCGTTGTCGATGACGGACAGGGAGCCATCGGCATGGATGGTGACCAGGATGTCGTCGCAGTAGCCGGCCAGGGCTTCGTCGATGGAGTTGTCCACCACTTCGAAGACCAGGTGGTGCAGGCCCGTGCCATCGGAGGTGTCGCCGATGTACATGCCGGGGCGCTTGCGCACGGCCTCCAGGCCTTCGAGGATCTGGATCGCGCCTTCGCCATAGCCGCTGGAGTCTGAGCCTTCGGGGGCAATGGTCTGGTTTTCTGGCTTGTTCTCGTCGGTCATGGAAGGCCCTGGGGTAGTTCCGTCGGAAGCTGTCGCTTCGCTTGAAAATGTTCGATTCGGCCGCTGGCGCGGTGCGTAGGGACGCGCGCTGCGGGCTACGAGTCGGATAGGGTGGTTGCGCGCCTTGCACCGGCTTGTGCCACCGGGCGGCGGGTGCAGGGGCTGCGCAATGTGTCAGGCATCGGGTAGGTGTGGCGCGCGCTCAGATGCGCATCGGCATCACGACGTACTTGAAGCTGTCGTTCTCGGGGATGGTCAGCAGCGCCGAGCTGTTGCCGTCCTGCAGGTCGATCCTGATCATGTCCTGGCCCATGTTGGACAGGGCGTCGATCAGGTAGGTGACGTTGAAGCCGATCTCGATGGTGTCGCCACCGTAGTCGATGTCCAGCTCGTCCATGGCCTCTTCCTGCTCGGCGTTGTTGGAGGCCACGCGCAAGGTGCCGGGCTCCACCGTCAGGCGCACGCCCTTGAACTTGTCGCTGGTCATGATGGCCGTGCGCTGCAGGCTGGCCAGCAGCGGGGCGCGGCCCAGGGTCACGCTGTTGGTGTGGTTGCGCGGGATGACGCGGTTGTAGTCGGGGAACTTGCCCTCGACCAGCTTGGTCACGAACTCCATGCCGCCGAAGGTGAACTTGGCCTGGTTGTTGGCGAACTGCATCTCGATGTGGGGCTGGTTCTCGCCGCCGGCATCCGACAGCAGGCGCTGCAGCTCCAGCACGGTCTTGCGCGGCAGGATCACTTCCTGCTTGGGCACTTCCACGTCCAGCTGGCTGCTTGCAAAGGCCAGGCGGTGGCCGTCGGTGGCCACCAGGGACAGCTGCTTGCCCTCGGCCACGAACAGGATGCCGTTGAGGTAGTAGCGGATGTCCTGCACGGCCATGGCGAAGGAGACCTGGCCCAGCAGGTCCTTGAGCACCTTCTGCGGCACGCTGAACGACGGGCCGAAGGCCGCAGCCTCCTGCACCAGCGGGAAATCCTCGGCCGGCAGGGTCTGCAGCGTGAAGCGGCTCTTGCCGCCCTTGAGCACCATCTTGGCCTGCTGGGTCTCCAGGCTCACGGTCTGGTCGCCGGGCATGGTCTTGAGGATGTCGATCAGCTTGCGCGCGCCCACGGTGGTGGTGAAGTCGCCGGTGTCGCCGCCGAGTTCGGCGGTGGTGCGGATCTGGATTTCCAGGTCGCTGGTGGTCAGCTGCAATGCGTTGCCGGTCTTCTTGATCAGCACGTTGGCCAGGATGGGCAGCGTGTGGCGGCGTTCGACGATGCCGGACACCGATTGCAGGACCGCGAGAACTTTGTCTTGTGTGGCTTTCAGGACGATCATGTCAACCTCTGATTTAAGGATGCGGGTCTCGGTGGGAGCGGCGGCTCACACATGAGCCCCCTCTTGCCGCTCGAATCCCCCATTTTGCCGCGTACGCAGGGCCTGAACGGGGGAGTTTTCATCAACCTTTGAGAGTTTGCTCCAGCACGTGCAGCTGCTGGTTCAGCTCGGTCAGCTGCTGGCGTTCGCCGGCGATCTTGCGCACCGCGTGCAGCACGGTGGTGTGGTCGCGTCCGCCGAACAGCTCGCCGATCTCGGGCAGGCTCTTCTGGGTCAATTCCTTGGCCAGGTACATGGCAATCTGGCGCGGCCGGGCAATGCTGGCCGGGCGCTTCTTGCTGTACATGTCGGCCACCTTGATCTTGTAGTAGTCGGCCACCGTCTTCTGGATGTTTTCCACGCTGATCTGGCGGTTCTGGATGGACAGCAGATCACGCAGGGCCTCGCGGGCCAGCTGGATGGAGACTTCCTTCTGGTTGAAGCGCGAATAGGCCAGGATCTTGCGCAGCGCGCCTTCGAGCTCGCGCACGTTGGAGCGCACGTTCTTGGCCACGAAGAAGGCGACTTCCTCGGGCATCTCGGCGTTCTCGGCGCGGGCCTTGTTGATCAGGATGGCCACGCGCATCTCCAGCTCGGGCGGCTCGATGGCCACCGTCAGCCCGGAGTCGAAGCGCGAGACCAGCCGCTCGTGGATGTTGGCCAGGCCCTTGGGATAGGTGTCCGAGGTCATCACGATGTGGCTCTTCTTGGCCAGCAGGGCCTCGAAGGCGTTGAAGAACTCCTCCTGCGTGCGGTCCTTGTTGGCGAAGAACTGCACATCGTCGATCAGCAGCAGATCCAGCGAGTGATAGCGCTCCTTGAATTCGTCAAAAGTGCGGCGCTGGTAGGCCTTGACCACATCCGAGACGAACTGCTCGGCGTGGATGTAGAGAACTTTCGCGTCGGGCTTGTCGGCCAGCAGCTTGTTGCCCACGGCATGCACCAGGTGGGTCTTGCCCAGGCCCACGCCGCCGTAGATGAACAGCGGGTTGTACAGGTGGCCGGGCGAGCCCGCCACATGCATGGCGGCCGAGCGTGCCATGCGGTTGGCCGTGCCTTCCACCAGGGTTTCAAAGGTCAGCGCGGCGTTCAGGCGCGTACGGAAGACCGGCGCTGCCGCGTCTTCGCCAGTGACCGTGGGCACCGAGGTGACAATGGTTTCCGGTGGGGCCGAGCGCTCGCTGGAAGATGGGCGAACATAAGTACGCACAACGCTTTCCCGTTGAGCGAGCGCTAACTCAAGTGTCACCGGCTGGCCATAGAGCGACTCCAGCATGGCCGAGATGCGACCTGCATATTGGGCGCGGATCCAGTCGAGCTTGAAGCGGTTGGCCACGTAGACGGTGACTTTGGAGAAGTCTTCGGCGACGTGCGCGGTCAGGGGCTTGATCCAGGTGTTGAACTGCTGCTCAGGCATTTCCTGCCCCAGTTGCTCAACGCAGACTTGCCACAGGCCCTGGCCTGCATCGTTCGTAGGTTCCTCTGTCATTGTCGAAGTCTAGTTGTGGATAGGAGGAACTGTTGCGAGGCTGCCATTGTAGCTTTTGCGGAAGTTATCCACAAAATATCAGGAGCTTGTCCTCTGCCCTGTCGCAAAATGGGCAGGCATCCTTCGGGTTCGAAGGGCATTGCATCAAGTGGGCAACGCTGTGATAATCGCGGGTTTCCCTGAATGTGTTCAGGGTGATATGTCCCGCCCGTCTGCATCGGGTCTGCATGCTGCTGCTGGTTGCCTTGGGCGAAACCTTCCCGGTTCGCGCTCCTGGCCGCACATGGCAAGTGCATCGTGCAGATTTTTGGCAGGTGGCCTGGCGGTTTGCCTTTGTGGCGGCTGCTGGCTGCACTGCGTGTAGCGTGCCGGATACGGGACCGGTGCAAAACTGAACCTTCTCTAGGAACCAACATGAAACGTACTTACCAACCCTCCAAGACCCGTCGCGCCCGCACCCACGGCTTTCTGGTCCGCATGAAGACCAAGGGCGGCCGCGCCGTGATCAACGCTCGCCGCGCCAAGGGCCGCAAGCGTCTGGCCGTCTAAGGCCAGCCATTGCTGGGCGGTTTGCTCGCTGCACTGAACCCCTGAAAGGGGTGCTGGAATGCAACGGCTGAAAACACGTCCGCAGTTTCAGGCCGCCATGGCTGCTGGTACGATTTCGCGTACCGCGCACTTCGCCCTGCACCGTCTCGTTCTGACGGAGCAGGTCGCTGCCATGCCGCCACCGACAGGGCCCGGATCGCAAGATCCGCAGGCCCTGTTCGGCGTTGGCGCGGTGCGCCGGGATGCCTGGCTGGGTGCCATGGTGCCCAAGCGCTGGGCGCGCCGATCGGTGACACGCCACACCATCAAGCGGCAGATCTACGCCGTGGGCGGCGAGCACGAGGCCTTGATGCTCCATGGCGCGCATGTGGTGCGATTGCGCTCGGGCTTTGACCGGCGCCAGTTCGTGAGCGCCACGTCCGATGTGCTCAAGCAGGCGGTTCGTGCCGAGCTGCAGCAGCTGTTCGCCCATGCCGCGAAACGCCTGTCGCAGCCGGCACCCGGGTTGCCTCAGCCAGCGCAGGAGCCGGCCGCTGCCGCTGGCGAGCCTGCCGGAGCCACGCCATGATGCAGCGGCTGCTGATGGCGCTGGTGCGTGGCTATCGGCTGATGCTCAGTCCCTGGCTGGGCTCGGCCTGCCGCTTCACGCCGACCTGCTCTGCCTATTCCCTTGAAGCGCTGGAGCAACACGGCGCTGCGGTAGGCTCCTACCTGACACTGCGCCGACTGGCGCGCTGTCATCCGTGGTGTGACGGGGGGCATGACCCTGTGCCAGAGCACAAGCCCAGGCTGTTCACCAGCCTGACGGCTGCGCCCGAAAACACCCAACCTTCCTCACCTAAGAAGTCTTCATGAACGATATTCGCCGCACCATCCTGTGGGTGATATTTGGCTTTTCGCTGGTCTTGCTATGGGACAAATGGCAAGTGCACAACGGCAAGAAGGCCACTTTCTTCCCCGCGCCGGCCGTGGCCACGGCCCCGGCACCTGAAACGGGCAAGGCGCCCGGCGACGCCAGCGTGCCCTCGGCAGCGACTGCGGCAACGGCCGGTGCCGGCGAAGTGCCTGGCGGCGCTGCCGCGCCCGAGGCTGCTCCGCGCCAGAACGTGACCATCAGCACCGACGTGCTGCGCCTGACCTTCGACAGCCAGGGCGGCACGCTGCGCCATGCCGAGCTGCTCAAGTACGCCGATTCCGCCCACAAGGACAAGCCGGTCGTGCTGTTCGACGAGAGCGTGCACCGTGTGTATCTGGGCCAGTCGGGCCTGATCGGCGGCGGTTTCCCCACGCACAAGACGACCATGACCGCGCTGCCCGGTGCACGCGAGCTCAAGGACGGCGAGGACCAGATGGAGCTTCGCTTCGAGTCGCCCGACATGGGCGGCGTGAAGCTGGTCAAGATCTGGACGCTCAAGCGCGGTGCCTACGACATCGGCGTGCGCCATGAAGTGGTGAACACCGGCACGACTGCCGTGAACCCGCAGCTGTACCTGCAGCTGGTGCGCGACGGCAACAAGCCCGAAGGCGAAGAGTCCACCATGTACTCCACCTTCACGGGCCCGGCCGTCTACACCGACGAGAAGAAGTACCAGAAGGTCGAGTTCAAGGACATCGAAAACGGCAAGGCCAGCGTCGAGAAGTCGTCCTCGGGCGGCTACGTGGCCATGGTCCAGCATTACTTCGCCAGCGCCTGGCTGCTGGCCGAAGGCGTGCAGCGCGAGAACTTCCTGCGCAAGGTGGACAGCAACCTCTACGCCGTCGGCATGATCACGCCCGTGGGCACCATCGAGCCCGGCCAGAGCAAGAGCGTGGAAGCGCGCCTGTTTGCCGGACCCCAGATCGAAAAGCGCCTGGAGGCTCTGGCCCCCGGCCTGGAACTGGTCAAGGACTATGGCTGGCTGACCATCCTGGCCAAGCCGCTGTACTGGCTGCTGGACAAGCTGCACGGTTTCCTGGGCAACTGGGGCTGGTCCATCGTGGCCCTGGTGCTGCTGCTGAAGATCGCCTTCTACTGGCTCAATGCCAAGGCCTACTCCTCGATGGCCAAGATGAAGGCCATCAACCCGCGCATCATGGAAATGCGCGAGCGCCTCAAGGACAAGCCCCAGCAGATGCAGCAGGAGATGATGCGCATCTACCGCGAGGAAAAGGTCAACCCCATGGGCGGCTGCCTGCCCATCATCATCCAGATCCCGGTATTCATCGCGCTGTACTGGGTGCTGCTGTCCAGCGTGGAAATCCGCAACGCGCCCTGGATCGGCTGGATCACCGACCTGTCGGCCAAGGACCCGCTGTTCATCCTGCCCGTGCTGATGACCCTGTCGTCGCTGCTGCAGACCGCGCTGAACCCCGCTCCGCCGGATCCGATGCAGGCCAAGATGATGTGGATCATGCCCCTGGTCTTCAGCGTGATGTTCTTCTTCTTCCCGGCCGGCCTGGTGCTGTACTGGCTGACGAACAACATCCTGTCCATTGCCCAGCAGTGGATCATCAACACCCGCATGGGCGTGCCGCCGCAGTTCAATCTGCCCAACTTCGGCAAGACCAAGCCTGCCAAGTAAGCCTGCGAAGGCCCTGGCTCCAAAGCCCGCTTCGGCGGGCTTTTTTCATGGGCGGCCTATCATCGGCGGCCTGAAATCCCTTCCCAAGAAAGCTCCATCCATGCTGCCCCGCCACAACGACCCCATTGCCGCCATCGCCACCGCTCCGGGGCGCGGCGCCGTGGGCATCGTGCGCGTCTCCGGCAAGGGGGTGGCGCCGCTGGTGCGGGTGCTGTGCGGGCGCGACCTCAAGCCGCGCGAGGCCACCTACCTGCCGTTGCGCGATGCCGCAGGCGGACCCATAGACCACGGCCTGGCCCTGTTCTTCCCGGCGCCGCACAGCTACACCGGCGAGGACGTGCTGGAGCTGCAGGCCCACGGCGGCCCGGTCGTGCTGCAGCTGCTGCTGGCACGCTGCCTGGAGGCGGCGCAAGAGCCTCTCGAAGGCCATCGCAGCGTACTGCCTGGCCTGCGCCTGGCCCAGCCTGGGGAATTCACCGAACGTGCCTTTCTCAACGACAAGATCGATCTGGCCCAGGCCGAAGCCATTGCCGACCTGATCGACGCCAGCACCGAGGCCGCCGCGCGCAGCGCGAGCCGCTCGCTGTCGGGAGCCTTCTCCGAGGAGATTCATGGCCTGCGCGATGCGCTGGTGCACCTGCGCATGCTGGTCGAGGCCACGCTGGACTTTCCCGAGGAAGAGATCGACTTCCTGCAAAAGGCCGATGCCAGCGGCCAGCTCGCGCGGCTGCGCGGCAAGCTGGACCAGGTGCTGTCGCGCGCCCACCAGGGTGCGCTGCTGCGCGAAGGCATCAAGGTCGTGATCGCAGGGCAGCCCAATGCGGGCAAGAGCTCGCTGCTCAATGCGCTGGCCGGTGCCGAGCTGGCCATCGTCACGCCCATCGCCGGCACCACGCGCGACAAGGTGCAGCAGACCATCCAGATCGAGGGCGTGCCGCTGCACGTGATAGACACAGCCGGCCTGCGCGAGAGCAGTGACGAAGTCGAGCGCATCGGCATCGCCCGCGCCTGGGAGGAGATCGCTGCGGCCGATGCCGTGCTCTTCCTGCACGACCTCACGCGCATGGGCGACAACGACTATCTGGCCGCAGACGCGGCCATCGCCGAAACCCTGGCCCAGAAGCTGCCGGGCCAGGTGCCCGTGATCGATGTCTGGAACAAGACCGATCGCGCCGAGCCGGCCCAGCTGCAGGCGCATGGCGGGCGCGAAGGCAGCGTGGCGCTGTCGGCACGCACCGGCGACGGCCTGGATGCGCTGCGCCGGCGCCTGCTGGATGTGGCCGGATGGCAGTCCGCCCCCGAAGGCCTGTACCTGGCGCGCGCACGCCATGTGGAGGCGCTGCAGGCCGTGGCCGCGCGCCTGGAAGAGGCCGAGCTGCAGCTGGCGGCCCAGGCCGCCCATCTGGACCTGCTGGCCGAGGAACTGCGCCTGGCCCAGGTCTCGCTGAACTCCATCACCGGGGAATTCAGCTCGGATGACCTGCTGGGTGTGATCTTCTCGAGCTTTTGCATTGGCAAGTGACGGAGGGGATCCGGGCTGAGCGCGGCATGCCCAGCACGGCTGATGGGATGGCGGCAATATTTATCTTTTGCTACAAAATTTGCCGTCGAAAACCCACGCGCCGGCATTGGCGTGCCCGCTGCCGTCGCTTAGCATGCGGCGTGCCGCAGCGGCCCTTGCCGCTGCCTGTCGCCGGGTGCCGTCCCGGAGCGGGTACGCGGCCCACTTCGAACCGGATCCGCCATGTCTTCTTCCTCCCACAATGATTTGCGGCCCTTGGCCCAGGCCATGTCGTCGGCCGTGGCTGTCGACGGTGTGCAGAACGCGCTGACCTCGGAGCAGTGGGATCTGCTGGCACCTTACCTGGTGCCCGTCACTCTGGCCGCGGGCGAGCTGCTGTTTGCCGAAGGTTCGCTGGACCGCAATCTGTACTTCGTGGAGTCCGGCAGCCTCAGCGTGCACTACCAGGATGCCAAGGAGCGCATCCGCCTGGCCATCGTCGGTCCGGGCTCCATCCTGGGCGAGGGCGCCTTCTTTGCGCACCGCGCGCGCCACGCCACGGTGCAGGCTGCCGCGCCGGGGCGCCTGTGGTGCCTGACGGCCATGCGCTTCGCCGAACTCAGCAACCGCCAGCCCGGGGTGGCTCTGGCCCTGGTCATGGCCGCCGGCCAGGTCCTGGCGCGACGCGCGGTGGACAGCCGCCGCCGGGTGGCGAGCACCTGAGCAGCACCTGAGCAGCACCTGAACGGCACTTGGGCGAAGGCTCTCGGGGGGCCGGGTGGGATTACAGACCGGGCTTTGCTCTGCGACAAATTGATACAGCGGTTTTTGCAACACCTGTGCTCAAAATGTCGCCAAGTTGCAGGCACAATGCCGCGAGTTTGTGACTATTCGTGACAATGAGAGCCCCCATGTCTGTGTTCAACTGGTTTTCCCGCAAGCCTTTGCCCGAACAGGGCCGTGGTTCGCCTGGAAACGATGGCCAGGCCAACCCCGCGGCACGCCGTGATGCCGTCGCGGCCGGGCGCCGCAGCGAGCGGTCCGAGCGCCGTGAGCAGCTCTACGGCGTGGTGCGCGATGTCATGGTGCGTGCCGGGGTGTTGTCGGCCAGCTACAAGTTCAAGGTGCTCTCGCTGGACAGCGTGGGCCAGCGCTTCGTGGTGATGATGGACCTGGCACGGGCCTATGCCAGCGAAACCGCTCGGCTCAGCGAGATCGAGGCCATGCTGGCCCAGGCGGCCAAGGCCCGCATGGGCGCGGTCGTGACAGCCGTGTACTGGCGGGTCAGCGACCAGAACGCCGCCGCCCAGGCCCAGGTGCATTCCGTGGCCGTGCGCACACCGCGTCCCGTCCAGCCCGTGGCCGTCCCCGCCGTGGCTGCGATGGAGGCCGTGGCGCCCCAGCGCCGCAGGCAGGACACGGCGCCGTTCGAGCCCATAGACGATCAGGAAATGGCCGCCTTCAAGATGGCCGTGGCGGCCATGCCCGCTGCAGCCCGTGGTGCGGGCTCTGCAGCTGCGGCGCCCGCCGGCGTGCGCCGCTCGGGCCCCTTGCTCGGGCCGGGCGCAGGCGAACGCGGCGCGGACTTTCACCACAGCACGCTGGACCATCTGGACCTGGGTGTCACCCAGTACGGCGAACTGCGCTGACCGGGCGCCGGCCTGATTCAGTGGCCGGCGAAATCCACCAGCGTGAACAGCGGCAGGCCGCCACCGCGCAGCAGGGTGGAGCCGCCCAGTTCGGGCAGATCCACGATGGCCGCGCCCTCGATCACCGTGGCGCCCAGCTTTTCCAGCAATCTCTTGCCGGCCATCATGGTGCCGCCGGTGGCGATCAGGTCGTCGATCAGCAGTACGCGATCGCCGGTCTTGACGGCATCTGTGTGCAGCTCCACCGTGGCGCTGCCGTATTCGAGCTCATAGGTTTCCTCCACCGTGGTGAACGGCAGCTTGCCCTTCTTGCGGATGGGCACAAAGCCAACGCCCAGCTCGTGGGCCACCACGGCACCCAGGATGAAGCCGCGTGCATCTAGCCCTGCCACCACGTCGGGGCGCATGCCGCGCTGCATGTAGCGGTGCACGAAGGCGTCGGTCATCACGCGAAAGACCTGGGGATCCTGCAGCAGCGGCGTGATGTCGCGGAACTGCACGCCGGGCGCCGGCCAGTCGGGCACGGTGCGTATGTGCGATCGCAGGTAGTCGTTGACGCTGAGGGTGGTGTGCATGGCGCTGGATCGGGGGCTGGAAAGAACGGGCCAGTGTACCCAGACGCCCGATGGGGGCCGCCGCCGCCGGGTAGCCAGACCGCCTAAAATCTTCCAGATGAATTCTGATGCTGCCACCTTGAATGCGCTGGATACGTCCAGGGTCCTGCGCCTGGCCCGCGACACCCTGGGCATCGAGGCCGATGCCCTTCTTGCCATGTCGCAGCGCCTGGATGGCGTGTTCGGTGAAGTGGTGCAGCGCATCCTGAGCCTGTCCGGCCGCGTCGTCGTGATGGGCATGGGCAAGAGTGGCCATGTCGGGCGCAAGGTGGCGGCCACCCTGGCATCCACGGGCACTCCCGCCTTCTTCGTGCATCCGGGCGAGGCCAGCCATGGCGACCTGGGCATGGTGACCGGCATCGATCTGGTGCTGGCGCTGTCCAACAGCGGCGAGGCCGATGAACTCACCGTGCTGCTGCCTGCCATCAAGCGCCAGGGCATACCCCTGGTGGCCATGACCGGCGGCGCGCAGTCCACGCTGGCCCGCCATGCCGACTGGGTGCTGGACACCCGTGTGGAGCGCGAGGCCTGCCCTTTGAACCTGGCACCCACGGCCAGCACCACCGCGCAGATGGCCATGGGCGACGCCCTTGCCGTGGCACTGCTCGATGCACGCGGCTTTGGCGCCGAGGACTTTGCGCGCTCCCATCCGGGCGGCGCGCTGGGCCGCAAGCTGCTGACCCATGTGCGCGATGTCATGCGCAGCGGCAAAGAGCTGCCCAAGGTCGGGGCCGATGCCAGCTTTGTCGAGTTGATGCGCGAGATGAGCGCCAAGGGCCTGGGCTGCTCGGCCATCGTCGATGCGGCAGGCGTGCTGCAAGGCATCTTCACCGACGGAGACCTGCGCCGCCGTGTCGAGGCCGGCACCGACCTGCGCGCGCTGCAGGCCGGCGATGTCATGCACAAGGGCCCCCGCACCATCGCCGAAGACGCGCTGGCCGTCGACGCCGCCAGCATGATGGAGGAGCACGGCATCACCGCCGTGCTGGTGGCCGATGCGCAGCACCAGCTGCGCGGCGTGGTCCATATCCGCGACCTGATGCGCGCCAAGGTAATCTGATGGCACGCGCTCCCTTGACGCCCGTGCAGAACTGGGACGCACCACTGCTGCTGCTGGCGCAGGATGTGCGGGTGGCATTCTTCGATGTCGATGGCGTGCTGACCGATGGCGGCCTGCTGTTCTCTGGCGAAGGCGAAGTGCTCAAGCGCTTCAACACGCTGGACGGCCATGGTCTGAAACTGCTGCAAAAGGCTGGCATCACGCCCGCCGTGGTGACGGGCCGCGATTCGCCCGCGCTTCGCCTGCGGCTGAGCAATCTGGGCGTCACGCATGCGCGCTTTGGCACGGAAGACAAGGTGCCTGCCGCCGAGGCCATCCTGAAGGAGCTGGGCCTGCAATGGCACCAGGCGGCAGCCATGGGCGACGACTGGCCGGACCTGCCCGTGATGCGGCGCTCCGCCTTCGCCTGCGCACCGGCCAACGCCCATGACGAAGTGCTGGCCGTGGCCGATTGGGTCACGCCGCGCAGCGGCGGTGAAGGAGCGGTGCGCCAGCTGTGCGACCTGCTGCTGGCCGCGCGTGGCGCCTATGCCGGGCTGCTGGCGGAATACGCATCATGACCCAGGCCTGGCGCCGCGTCGGTGACCGGCTTTCCCTGTACCTGCCCGTGCTGCTGATGGGCCTGCTGGCGCTGGGCACCTGGTGGCTGGTGCGCAATGCGCCGCAGCCCCTGGCCAGCGGCACCGAAAAGGCCGTGGCGCACGAGCCCGACTATTTCATGAAGGATTTCTCGATCAAGAGCTTCGATGCCACGGGGCGTCTGAAGAGCCAGATCGAGGGCAGCATGGGCCGCCACTATCCCGATACCGACACGCTTGAAATCGACAACGTCCGCATGTTCGCGGTCTCGCCCGAAGGCCGCATCACGCGCGGCAGTGCGAACCGGGCGCTGAGCAATGCCGATGGTTCCGAGGTGCAGATGTTCGGCAATGCCATCGTCACGCGCGAGCCATTTGTGACAGCAGGTAAACAGCCGCAGCCGCAGTTGCAATTCCAGGGCGAATTCCTGCACGCCTGGCCCAACGAGGAGCGCGTGAGTTCCAACCAGCCCGTGGTGCTGACCCGTGGCAAGGACCGCTTCACGGCCGACAGCATGCAGTACAGCAACCTGGATCTGGTCATGAAACTGCAGGGCCGCGTGCGCGGCACCCTGCAGCCTTCCAGGACCAAGTAAGGCGCCAGCGCAAGCGCAGGCGTGCCGATGGAGAACAAGCCATGACGACATCCTCGCGCAGCCCGGCACCCCTGGCCTTCATCACCGGCGCATCCAGCGGCATAGGCCAGGCCCTGGCCTGGCACGCCTACCAGCAAGGCTGGTCGCTGGCGCTGGTGGCTCGGCGCGGCGACGTGATGGCGCAATGGGCTGCGCAACAGGGCCTGGACTCCTCGCGTTTCGCCCTCTACGAGGCTGATGTGGGCGTGCCTGACAGCATCATCGCCGCCGCCCGGCGCTGCGAGCAGCAGCAGGGCCTGCCCGATGTCGTGATCGCCAATGCTGGCGTCAGCTGGGGCGTGGACACCTCGATGCGCGAGGACCTCGACACCATGCAGCAGGTGCTGGCCGTCAACACGATGGGGGTTGTGGCCAGCTTCCACCCCTTCATCGCACCCATGGTGCAGCGTGGAAGCGGGCAACTGGTCGGAATTTCCAGTGTGGCCGGGCTGCGCGGCCTGCCAGGACACGGCGCTTATTGCGCCAGCAAGGCTGCAGTCATTGCCTATTGCGAAAGCCTTCGCGGTGAATTGCGCAGTAGTGGCGTAAAAGTCACGACATTGCTTCCTGGCTATGTGGATACACCCCTCACGCGTGGTAACCGCTATGGCATGCCATTCCTATTGGAGCCGCAGGAGTTTTCCGCAAGGGCCTGGCGTGCCATTGAAGCTCGCCGCAGTCTGGTCATCATTCCATGGCAAATGGCCTGGGTGGGGCGGTTGATGAAAATTCTCCCCAACGCGATATTCGACAGGCTGCTTGTAGGACGGAAGCGCAAACATCGGCATTTGGAAAATCCCTGATGCCCATTGCCGTTCTGAATATGTTCATGCACGCATCTTGTGCGTAAAAAAGGCTCCATGAAGGAGCCTTTTTGATTCGGGGTAACACTGAGAACCGTGGATCTCATTCCCCGTTGTTATTGTTGTTTCCCCAGCCGCCGCCACGGCCACCATTGCGGGGGCCGGAGCCATAAGGGCTGCGGAATCCGCCGTCGCCACGACCGCCGTAGCCGCCGCCACCGCCGCCGTCGCCACGGCCATAGCCGCCACGGTCGCCACCGTCACCGCGTCCGTAGCCACCGCCATCACCGCGGCCACCGCCACCGTAACCGCCGCCGCCGCCACCATCACCACGGCCATAGCCGCCGCCACCGCCGCCAAAGCCGCCCGAACGCGGGGGACGAGGCTCCATGGGACGTGCTTCGTTCACCACGAGGCTGCGTCCGCCCAATGGCTGGCCATTCATGCCCTGAACGGCAGCCTGAGCCTCGGCATCACTGCCCATCTCGACAAACCCGAATCCCTTGGAGCGGCCTGTGTCGCGCTCCATCATGACCCGGGCGCTGGTGACAGCGCCGAACTGGCTGAATGCCTGCTCCAAGTCGTTGTCACGCACACCATAGGGAAGGTTGCCGACGTAAAGCTTATTGCCCATCAAAAACTCCTCAACTCCTCAATGCTCACTGGTTTGCGCTCGGCTTCAGGACGCACAGACATCAGGTTCCTTGTATACAAGAGCCTGGCCAACCTTCCTAAACACATAGCGTTCGAACGGGTCTGCCCGAAACTAAATTATGAAGCACAAAAATCAAAAAGATAAATGCTCGAAAACACAAGCTGATAACGTTTGGCAACAAAAAAGGGGCCCGGAGGGCCCCTTTTTTTGCTAACGCATGCTCTAAGCGAGAGCTTAGTAGCTGTTGCGACGGCCACCGCCGTAGCCGCCGTCGCGGTTGCCACCGCCGAAGCCGCCACCGCCGCCACCACCGAAGCCGCCGCCGAAGCCGCCGCTACGGGGAGCGCGGGGCTCCATCGGGCGGGCTTCGTTGACCACCAGGTCACGGCCGCCGCGGTTTTGGCCGTGCAGGCCTTGGATAGCAGCTTGTGCTTCGGCATCGCTGCCCATTTCGACGAAGCCGAAACCCTTGGAACGGCCGGTGTCGCGCTCCATCATTACCTTGGCGCTGTTAACGGCGCCGAATTCGCTGAAGGCTTGCTCCAGATCGCTGTCACGGAAGGTGTACGGCAGGTTGCCGACGTAAAGCTTGTTGCCCATGGAGGACTCCTGAAAAAACTGGAAAACGCGATGGAGCCCTAGGGAGTCAACACGGGATGACAACGTTAGAGACGCAAACGCACTAGCACTCATTGAGCCGAAGCCCGAACGAAAGCTCGCCCATTATGTGGCAGAAGTTTTCGCACGTTATTACTGTTTCGCAAAAATTCGTCGTGCCCGCCACAGAATGCCCCTGGGAGTTACCCTGAAATTGCGGCAGCGCATAAGCAAGTGCCTTGGCGGCAGTGGGGGCCGGCATGCAGATCCGAGGGCTGCTATGATCGCCGGCTCAGTCTTTGGGGAGTAGATCGTTCGGCTCAGCAGCCGGATGCATGCGTCAACAAACTTGGGCCTTCGCTGGCCTATGGCGTATGCGGCGCGCAGTGCAATGCTGCGTGTGACCGATCGAGACCATTGACCGCGCACCGATCCAAAGGCCGGAGTCGGAGCGTGGTCAATGCGTGCTCTATCCGGCCGGATAAATCCCCACACCATGGAAGCCTTCCTGATTTCAACCTCCGTCGTCGCGCTTGCCGAGATGGGGGACAAGACCCAGCTGCTGTCGCTGGTGCTCGCCGCGCGTTTTCGCAAACCCTGGCCCATCGTTGCGGGCATTTTCGTGGCCACGCTGGTCAACCATGCGCTGGCCGGTGCCGTGGGCGCCTGGATCACCAGCTATCTTGGCGAGAACGCCATGCGCTGGATTCTTGGCCTGTCCTTCATCGCCATGGCGGTCTGGATGCTGATCCCCGACAAGCTCGACGAGGACGAGGTCTCCGGGCATTCGCGCTGGGGCGTCTTCGGCACGACGCTGGTGGCCTTCTTCCTGGCCGAGATGGGCGACAAGACGCAGATTGCCACTGTGATGCTGGCGGCCAAGTACAACGCCTACCTGTGGGTGGTGGCGGGCACCACGCTGGGCATGATGCTGGCCAACGCTCCCGTGGTGTGGCTGGGCGACAAGCTGGTCAAGCGCGTGCCCATCCGGCTGGTGCATGTGATCTCGGCCGTGATCTTCCTGGTGCTGGGCGTGCTGGCCCTGTTCCTTCCGGGGGCAGGCGTTTTGGCATAATGATTCTTCATGCGCCGATTTGCTTCTGCTTGCGGGCGCTTTATAAATCCAGCTAAAGACGACACCAGAGAACCCGGCCTCGTTTTTAGCGATGCCGGGTTTTTTCATGTCCTTCATCGCCACACCACAATCCATGCACTTCGACGAGCCGCTGCCGCTGCAGGGCGGCGGCTCGATCCGTGACTACGACCTCGCCTACGAGACCTACGGGCAGCTCAACGCCGACCGCAGCAATGCCGTGCTGGTCTGCCATGCGCTCAACGCCTCCCACCATGTGGCCGGCGTGTACGAGGGCCAGCCCAAGAGCGAGGGCTGGTGGGACAACATGATCGGCCCCGGCAAGCCCGTGGACACGAACCGGTTCTTCGTGATCGGCGTGAACAACCTGGGCTCGTGCTTTGGCTCCACGGGCCCCATGCACGCGCATCCGGACACCGGCAGGATCTATGGCGCCGACTTTCCCGTAGTCACCGTGGAGGATTGGGTGGACGCCCAGGCCCGGCTGCTGGACCGGCTGGGTATAGCGCAGCTGGCCGCGGTGCTGGGCGGCAGCCTGGGCGGCATGCAGGCGCTGTCCTGGTCGCTGCGCCATCCGGACCGCATGCGCCATGCCGTGGTCGTGGCCAGCGCGCCCAACCTCAATGCGGAGAACATCGCCTTCAACGAGGTGGCGCGGCGCGCCATCGTCACCGATCCGGATTTCCATGGCGGGCATTTCTACCAGCATGGCGTGGTGCCGGCGCGCGGCCTGCGCATCGCCCGCATGATCGGCCACATCACCTACCTGAGCGACGACGTGATGAACCAGAAGTTCGGCCGCCAGCTGAGGGAGGGCCTGGACCTGAAGTACAGCACGCAGGACGTGGAGTTCCAGATCGAGAGCTACCTGCGCTACCAGGGCGAGAAGTTCAGCAGCTACTTCGACGCCAATACCTACCTGCTGATCACGCGCGCGCTCGACTACTTCGACCCGGCGCGCACGCATGGCGGCGACCTGACCCAGGCGCTGTCGGTGGCCAAGGCCGGCTTTTTGCTGGTCAGCTTCACCACCGACTGGCGCTTCGCGCCCGCACGCAGCCGCGAGATCGTGAAGTCGCTGCTGGAGAACAACCGCGACGTCAGCTATGCCGAGATCGACGCGCCCCACGGCCATGACGCCTTTCTGCTCGACGACCCCCGCTACATGAACGTGATGCGCTCCTACTTCGACGGCATCGCCCAGGAAACCACGACAGTCGCCAAGGAGGCCGCATGACCGAGCTGAACACCATGCAGGCGATTGCGCGCCTGATCCCCAAGGGCTCGCGCGTGCTCGACCTGGGCTGCGGCGATGGCGCCCTGCTGTCGCACCTTCAGCGCGAGCGTGGCTGCACCGGCTACGGCGTGGAGCTGGATGACGCCAACGTGCTGGCCTGCGTGCGCCGGGGCGTGAACGTGCTGCAGCTGAACCTGGAGGACGGCCTGGCCATCTTCCAGGACAACAGCTTCGACGTGGTGCTGCAGATCGATACGCTGCAGCATCTGCGCAATGCCGAGACCATGCTGCAGGAGACGGCGCGCATAGGGCGCGCGGGCATCGTCGCCTTCCCCAACTTCGCGCACTGGCCCAACCGCCTGTCCGTGCTGCGCGGGCGCATGCCGGTGACGCGGCGCCTGCCCTACCAGTGGTATGACACGCCCAACATCCGCGTGGGCACCTACAAGGACTTCGAGGTGCTGGCCACCCGGAACCGGCTGCGCATACTGGACTCCTTCGGCCTGCAGGATGGCCGCAGCGTGCGTACCCTGCCCAATCTCATGGCGGGCACGGCGGTCTTCCATTTCGAGCACGCCTGAGCGCAGGCGGGCCATGCCCGTGTCATCCCCGGCGCGCACAATCGAATGCCCCGAGACCCCGGAGACAGACATGGACAACCTCCCACGCCGCCGCGCGCTGGCCCTGGCCGGCGCGGCCGCCGGCCTGCTGGTGGCCGGCTGCGCCGCACCGCAGGCGCCCGCCCGAAGCGATGCCGCTGCCGACTGGCCGCCCCGGCCCGCGCTGATCGCCCATCGCGGCGCATCGGCGCTGTGGCCAGAGCACACGCTGGAGGCATACCGCGAGGCCATACGCGCGGGCGCCGACTTCATCGAGCCCGACCTGGTCATCACGCGCGATGGCGTGCTGGTGGCGCGGCATGAGAACGCCATCGCCATCCTCGCGGCCGACGGCAGCCTCAAGGAGGCCACGACCAATGTGGCCGACCGCCCCGAGTTCGCGGCGCGCAAGACCACCAAAACCATCGACGGGCAGGCGATCACGGGCTGGTTCGTGGAGGATTTCACGCTGGCCGAGCTGAAGACGCTGCGTGCGCGCGAACGCATTCCGGCGATCCGCCCGGCGAATGTGCAGTTCAATGACCGTTTCGAGGTGCCCACGCTGCAGGAGGTCATCGACCTGGCCCGAGCCGAGAGCGCACGCACGAGCCGCACCATCGGCATCTATCCCGAGACCAAGCACCCGAGCTACTTCCAGTCCATCGGCCTGCCGCTGGAGCCCGCGCTGCTCAAGCTGCTCGCGGACAACGGCTGGAACCATGCGCAGGCGCCGGTGTTCGTGCAGTCCTTCGAGGTCGAGAACCTGCGCTGGATCCGTGCGCGCAGCAGCCTGCGCCTGGTGCAATTGCTGGCGCCCAAGGGCAAGCCCTATGACAGCGTGGCACGCGGCACGGGCCCCGGCTATGCCGACATGGTCACGCCCGCAGGCCTGGCCGAGATTGCGCGCTACGCCAACGGCATCGGGCCGAGCAAAAGCATGGTGATCCCTGTGGTGCAGGGTGCGAATGCCGCGCCCACTGCGCTGGTGGCCGATGCCCATCGCGCGGGGCTGCTGGTCCATCCCTGGACGCTGCGGCCCGAGAACGCCTTCCTTCCCCTGAGCCTGAAATCTCCGCCCGCACAGGACGGCGCCCGGCGTGGCAATGCGCGCGCCGACATGGACGATTTCCTGCGCACGGGCATCGATGGCATCTTCACCGACGACCCGTCGGTGGGGCGAGCCGCCATTGACGCATTGCTCAAGTCGCGGCCTTGACCGGACGTGCTGCCGTGCGCCGGCCCGCTGCCTGCGCCTGCTCCAGCCACTGCTGGCGGCGTGCGGCATCGGCGCCGAGCACGGGTCCGAAACTGTGTATGCGCACGGGCCGGATGCCGCTGAACTCCAGGATGGCACGGCGCATCTGGTGATGGCCCGGCATGTGCGCCAGCCAGCGGTAATACCAGGGCGGGGAATCCATGCTCACCAGCAGATCGGCGGTGCGGCCGGCCAGCAGCCGGTCCCACAGCATCGAGCCCTTGCGGTACTTGAAGGCGAAGCCCGGCAGAAAGATGCGGTCGATGAAGCCCTTGAGCAAGGCCGGCAGGCCGCCCCACCAGGTCGGATAGACCCAGGCCAGGTGGCTGGCCCACAGGATGTCGGCCTGGGCCTGCTGCAGGTCAGGCTCCAGGGGCTGATCCTGGCGATAGCCGGCGCGCAGCAGCGGGTCGAATTCCAGTTCGCCCAGGCGCAGCGTGCGCACTTGGGCACCGCTGTCGCGTGCGCCCTGGGCGTAGGCATCGGCCAGGCCGGCGCACAGGCTGCCGGCCGACGGGTGGCCGAGGATGATCAGGATGCGCTGGGGATGATGGGGGTGCGTGGTGCTTGGAAACATGGCGGCCATGTTCGCCTTGCCCCAAGGGGCAGGGTCAAGACCCTGGATCAAGCCATGGCGGTTTCGCAGGCGCGTTCTCTGGAATCCGCCGGCTCCAGGCGGCATTCGAGCAGCTCACGCTCCAGTGCGGCCAGCTGCGTCTGCAGTCCCTGAAGGTGCTGCATCTGCGCCTGCACCTGCTCGCGGCGGCCGCGCAGCAGCCGGGCCAGCGCGTCCCAGCTGTCGGCGTGGTCCAGGCGCTGCAGGCCATGCAGCTCGTCGAGTCGAAAGCCCAGCCCCAGCGCCTGGCGGATGCGCTGCACCAGCACCAGATCCTGCTGTCCATACACGCGGTAGCTGCCTGCCCGCGCCACGGCACCGAGCAGGCCCCGTGATTCATAGAGCCTGACGGCCTTGGGCGAGCAGCCGGCGCGTCGGGCGAGTTCTCCGATATACATGGGGCGTGATCGTAGTCGCTGGCGCCGGGCTCTCATGGTCTGCATGGCGTTGGCGCACAATGACCGGATCGCGGCGCTGGCTTCGCTCGAACGGTGCGCCCATCCCTGACACGAGGACCCACCATGAATGCACGCACTCCTTCACAACTGCTGCAGCCTGCAGCCGCGCTGGACCGGATCAGCCGCTCCTGGGACGAGCGCATCGTCCCGGCGCTGACCGAGTACATCGCCATTCCCGCCAAGTCGCCCATGTTCGCGCCCGACTGGGAGCAGCAGGGCCACCTGGAGACCGTGCTGCGCAATGCGGCCGACTGGGTGCAGGCGCAGAAGGTGGCGGGCCTGACGCTGGAGATCGTGCGCCAGCCGGGCCGCACGCCAGTGCTGTTCTTCGAGGTGGAAGGCACGCAGGACAAGGCGGCCTCCAGCCCCACGGTGCTGATGTACGGCCATCTGGACAAGCAGCCCGAGTTCGACGGCTGGCGCAGCGACCTGGGTCCGTGGACGCCCAAGTACGAGAACGGAAAGCTGTACGGGCGCGGCGGTGCCGATGATGGCTACGCGGTCTACGCCAGCATTGCCGCCGTGCAGGAGCTCAAGCGCCAGGGCGTGCCGCACCCGCGCATCCTGGGCCTGATCGAGACCTGCGAGGAAAGCGGCTCGCGCGACCTGTTGCCCTATGTCGATGCCCTGCGTCCGCGCCTGGGCGATGTGGGCCTGGTGATCTGCCTGGACAGCGGCGCCGGCAACTACGACCAGCTGTGGCTGACCACCAGCCTGCGCGGCATGGCCAGCGGCACGCTGAAGGTGGAGATCCTCACGGAGGGCGTGCACTCGGGCGATGCCTCGGGCGTCGTGCCGTCGTCCTTCCGCATCCTGCGCCAGGTGCTGGACCGTCTGGAGGACAGCAAGACCGGGCGCCTGCTGCCCGCCAGCTTCCACTGCGAGGTCCCGGCCGACCGCATGGCCCAGATGCGCGCCACGGCGGCCATCCTCGGCGAGGAGACCTATGCGCGCTTTCCCTGGGCGCACTACGACTGCGGCGGCTCCACGCTGTTTGCCCTGCCCACCACCACCGACCCGGTGCAGGCGCTGGTCAAGCGCACCTGGGAGCCCACGCTGAGTGTCACAGGCGCAGAGGGCCTGCCCGCGCTGCAGGATGCCGGCAACGTGCTGCGGCCCTACACGGCCTTCAAGCTCAGCCTGCGCCTGCCGCCCCTGGTCGATGCCGCCGCGTGCGTGCAGGAGATGAAGGCGCTGCTGGAGGACAACGCGCCCTACCAGGCCCGTGTGACCTGGCAAGGGCTGTCGGGTGCCAGCGGCTGGAATGCGCCAGCCATGGACGGCTGGTTCGAGGACGCGCTCAACGCCGCCAGCCAGGCGCATTTCGGCGCCTCCTGCGGCTACATCGGGCAGGGCGGCACGATTCCGCTGATGAACATGCTCAGCCAGGGCTTTCCCAAGGCCCAGATGATGGTCTGCGGCGTGCTCGGCCCCAAGAGCAACGCCCACGGCCCCAATGAATTCCTGCACGTGCCCTATGCCAAGAAGCTCACGGCCGCCGTGGCCCAGGTGATCGCCGCCATGGCCGTGACGCAGGCAGCTTCCGAAGCCGGTGCCGGCACTGCCGGCGTGGCGTAATGGCAGCGTCTGCCCCCGCGCCGGAAGGCCAGGTCACACGCCTGGCATCCGGCGACGGCGCCGAGCTGTCACTGTGCGATTGGCCTGCCGGCGAGGGCCCGGCGCGCGCCACCGTGCTGCTGGTGCACGGCCTGGGCGAGCACATCGGCCGCTATGCGGCACTGGCCCAGCGGCTCAATGCCTGGGGCTATGCCGTACGCGGCTACGACCAATATGGCCACGGACGCTCGGCAGGGCCGCGCGGTGGCCTGACGGGCGACAACCGGCTTCTGGACGACCTGGCGGCCGTGGTGGATGACACGCGCGCCCGGCAACCGGCCGGCCAGCCGCTGGTGCTGTTGGGCCACAGCCTGGGCGGTCTGGTGGCGGCGCTGTTCGTGGCCCGGGCCATCCGGCCTGTCGATGCGCTGGTGCTGTCCTCGCCAGCCCTCGATGTGGGTCTGTCGCCGATCCAGAAATTGCTCGTTGGCACGCTGCCGCACCTGCTGCCCGATCTGCGCGTGTCCAACGGCCTGCAGATTCCGTATCTCTCGCACGACGTGGCGGTCTGCGATGCCTACCGCGCCGATCCGCTGTGCCACGACCGCATCAGCGCACGGCTGGCGCGCTTTCTGGCGCAGGGCGGCCCGCAGGTGCTGGCCCGTGCGGGCAGCTGGAGTGTGCCCAGCCTGTTGCTGTGGGCAGGGGACGACAGGCTGGTGGCGCCGGCCGGCAGCCAGGCCTTTTCCGACCGTGCGCCGCCGGCCGTGGTGCAGGCGCAGTGCTTTGACGGCGCCTACCACGAGCTGTTCAACGAAAGCGATGCCTTCGCCGCGCCCGTGTTCGCAAGGCTGCGGCAGTGGCTGGGCCGGTTCAGTCCAGCGTGAGCGCCGCCAGCGCGGCCAAGGGCGCGGTTTCCGCGCGCAGAACGCGTGGACCCAGCGTGACGGGCACGAAACCCTGGGCGCGGGCCAGGGCCTCTTCGGCCGGAGAGAGGCCCCCTTCGGGGCCCGATAGAAAGACCACGGGCGCATCCTCGGCCATGGCGTCCACGATCTCGCCCAGCGGCCGGGTTCCCTCGCCCAGCGACAGCAGCAGCCGCAGCGTGCCGGGCGGCAGCTGTTTCGCGCCGCCCTCCAGCCAGTCTTGCAGGTCGGTGGGCGCATGCAGCGGCGGCACGCGGTTGCGTGTGCACTGCTCGCAGGCCGACACGGCCACGGCCTGCCAGTGCGCCAGCTTTTTCTCGGCGCGCTCGCCCTTGAGCTTGAGCACGCTGCGCTCGGCCACCAGCGGCGTGATGCTGGCGGCGCCCAGCTCGGCGGCCTTCTCCACCAGCCAGTCCATGCGTTCGTTGGCCGTGATGCCTGCCAGCAGGTGCACGGGGCGCAGCGGTTCGCGTTCCACGGCGTGGTGCGCGCCTATGCGCACGGCCACGTCGCTGCGGCCCATGCGCAGGACCGTGGCCTCGAACTCGCCGCCGCTGAAGCCCTCGCCGGCACGGCCCTGAAAGAGGGTGATGCCGTCGCCGGGCTGCAGGCGCAGCACCTGCACATGGCGCGCCGCACCGGGCGGCAGTTCGATGTCGTCGCCGCTGCGCAGCGCGATGGGGCAGTGAAAGCGTGGCATGGCGTACCTGTCCTCAAACGCGCCCGTAGGCCCAGCCCACCTGGGGCTGAATGTTCTCGATCTGGTCCACCAGGCGCAGCAGCGGCGTCAGTTCGCGGTAGCGGCTGCAGGTGGCGCGGATGTAGTGGATGAAGCGCGGCGTATCCGCCAGGTAGCGGGGCTTGCCGTCTCGCAATGTCAGCCGTGCAAAGATGCCGGCCACCTTGAGGTGGCGCTGCAGCCCCATCCACTCCACGCCACGGTAGAACTCGCCGAAATCGTCGCCCCAGCCGCTTTGGCTGCGCGCGCCCACCAATCCCGACTTGCGTGCCTTTTCCCAGTAACGCACGGTAATGTCGATGACAAAGTCCTCTTCCCAGCTGATGAAGGCATCGCGCAGCAGGCTGGCGATGTCATAGGTCACCGGGCCGTAGACCGCATCCTGGAAGTCCAGCACGCCCAGCGGGCCGCTGGCGGTCACGGGCTGCATGAGATTGCGCGTCATGAAGTCGCGGTGCACGAAGACGCTGGGTGCCGCCAGGTTGTGGGCCACGATCTGGTCGAAGGCCTTGGCCAGCGTGGCCTGCTGCCTGTCGTCGAGCACGGTCTCGCGGTGGCGCGCGATGTACCAGTCGGGGAACAGTTGCAGTTCGCGGCGCAGCAGGGCGTCGTCATAGGCGGGCAGCACGTCGGGGCGCGAGGCGGTCTGCCAGGCCAGCAGCACCTCCAGCGCCGAGCGGTACCAGGCTTCCGCGTCCTGGGGCTTTTCCGGGTCCAGCGCCTCGATGACGGTGTGGCCGCCCAGGTCGGACAGCAGCATGAAGCCGTGCACGGCGTCCCAGTCCAGGATCTGCGGCACAGCCAGGCCGGCCGAGGCCATCAGTGCCTGCACCTTGGCGAAGGGCGCGCAGTCTTCCTTGTCCGGCGGTGCATCCATGACGATGAGGCTGGCGCCGGCGGCGGTGTCCAGGCGCAGATAGCGGCGAAAGCTGGCATCGGCCGATGCCGGGCGCAGGGTTTCGGGGCGCAGCGCGTGGCGGGCGGACAGCGGGGCCAGCCAGGCGTCGAAGGCGGCATGGCGGGCGGGGTCGGCCCAGACAACGCCGGCCGTGGGGGTGTTTGGATGGCTCATGGATAATCGCGATTCTACAAACCGCCACCCCGGCGAATGCCCGGCGGTGATGCTAGGCTTGCGCCTTTGTCCACCCGCCGCTGTTGACCACCGTGTACCTCCGACCGCCGCTCCCCGATCCGCTGGCTGCCCGCGCGCCCGCGCGCCCCGCTGTACGCCCGCTGGCCTGGCTTGTGGCTCTCGTATGGGCCGGTGGCTCGACGCTGGCCCAGGCCCAGCCCGCTGCGGCCGATGAAGGCCGGCTGCAGCAGGTGCGCCCGCTGCGCCCCAGCACGCTGATGCAGGAAACCTACCCTGAGGCGGTCCGCTCCCAGCAGCCCGTCTACGTGCGCGGTGACGCGCTCAGCGGCCAGCCGGACATCAATGCGGTGATCGAGGGCAATGCCGAACTGCGCCGCGGCGACACCATGATCCGCGCCGACCGGCTCGAATACCAGGTGCCCGACGACCGCGTCAATGCCTCGGGCGCCGTGCACATCAACCAGGCCGGCAATGTCTACGAAGGCTCGCAGCTGGACCTGCAGGTCGATGCCTTCAAGGGCTTTTTCGACAACGCCGGCTACCGCTTCCTGGCCAACGGGGCCTACGGCAAATCCTCGCGCGTGGACTTCATCGACCGCGACCATGCCGTGGTCCATGACGCGACCTACACCACCTGCCAGCGCGACGACGAAGCCACCTGGCAGCCGGCCTGGATGCTGCGCGCCCGGACCTTGCACATCGACATGGCCGAGGAAGTCGGCGTGGCCGAAGGCGCGGCCCTGCAGTTCAAGGGCGTGACCGTGCTGCCCGTGCCGCGCATGAGCTTTCCGCTGTCGGACAAGCGCAAGTCGGGCCTGCTGCCTCCCACCATGGGCCTGGACAAGCTCAGCGGCATCGAATACACGCAGCCCTACTACTGGAACCTCGCGCCCAACCGCGACATGACCCTGTATCCCTCGGTCATGAGCAAGCGCGGCGTCAACCTGGGCGCCCAGTTCCGCTATCTGGAGCCCACCTATTCGGGCGAGGCCTACGCGGCCTACATGCCGGGCGACCGCCAGCGCGACCGTGACCGCTGGGCCTACTCGCTGCAGCACCGGGGCGTCATCAGCTCGCCCATCGGCGGCCTGGGGTTGAACATGAACCTCAACCGCGTCAGCGACGACAACTACTGGCGTGATTTCCCGCTGGCCGCCCGTTCCTTGCGCGAGCGCCTGCTGCCCAACGACGTGAACCTGTCCTGGGCGCGTGGCGACGGGGTGCTGACCCTGCGCACCCTGTACTGGCAGACCATGCAGGACGCATCGGCGCCCATTGCCCCGCCCTACGGCATGAAGCCGCAACTGCAATGGCGCTACACGCCGCTGGACCTGCCGCACGGCCTGGACTTCAGCTTCGTGGCCGACACCACGCGCTTCGAGATCGACAAGCCCCTGGCCGGCATGACCTACAACAACGGCCAGCGCAGCTACATGCAGGCGCAGCTGAGCCGTCCCTTCCTGTCGCCGGGCGCCTTCATCACGCCCAGGATCCAGTTGCACACCAGCAACTACCAGGTGGACCGCCTGATGAGCAACGGCAGCCGCAATGCCTCGCGCACGCTGCCCACGGTCAGTGTGGACAGCGGCTTGGTGTTCGAGCGCGACACCACGCTGTTCGGCCGCCAGCTGCTGCAGACCTTCGAGCCGCGCGCCTTCTACACCTACACGCCCTACCGCGACCAGAGCTTTCTGCCGCTGTACGACACGGCGCGCAACGACTTCAACTTCGCTAGCATCTACTCCGAAAACGACTACAACGGCCAGGACCGCATTGCCGACAACCACCTGCTGACCCTGGGCGCGACCACACGCCTGATCGACGGGGCCACGGGCGCGGAAAAGGCGCGCTTCGGCATTGCGCAGCGCGTGCGTTTCTCCGACCAGAAGGTCATCCTGCCCGGCGAGGTGCCTGCCACCAGCCGGCTGTCCGACGTGCTGCTGGGTGCGGCCATCAACTGGACCGATGCCTGGTCCACCGAAGGCACGACCCAGTACAACCGCGACCTGAACCGCCCGGTGCGCACCACCTTCGGCGCGCGCTACAGCCCCAGCTCCTACCGCACGGTGAACGTGGCCTACCGTACCCAGTACGACACCGTGGCACGCACCGATGCCAGCAAGCTGGTCGATGTGGGCTGGCAATGGCCCATCAACGACCTCTGGGGCGACAAGGGCCGTGACCTGGGTGCCGGCCGTGGCCAGGGCGGCGGCCGCTGGTACACGGTGGGCCGGCTGAACTACAGCCTGAAGGACCGCAAGCTCGTCGATACCGTGGTCGGGCTGGAGTACGACGGCTGCTGCTGGATTGGCCGCGTGGTGCTGGAGCGCCTGCAAAGCTCCATCACCCAGTCCAACACCCGGCTGCTGTTCCAGATCGAGTTCGTAGGCTTCTCGCGGCTGAGCCTGGGTGCCGACCCGCAGCGCAGCCTCAAGCAGAATGTGCCGCGCTACCAGTACCTGCGCGAGTCGGTGACGCCGCCCAGCCGCTTCACCAATTACGATTAGAGCCAAGGCTCCAAACACGCTTTTTGCAAGGCATCTCTCCCATGCGTTTTCTTTCCCAGACCCATTGCTGCGCAGCGGCCGCTGTGGCGCTGGCCTTGCTGGCCACCACAGCCCAGGCGCAAGGCCTGCGTGTTCCGGGCCAGTCCAGGGCGCCCCAGGCAGGCGATGCCTCCGTCTCGCGCGCGCTGGACGCCACCAACCAGCCCTTGTCGCGTGATCGCGGCAGCAATGCCGGCGTGCGCTCGGCCGACTACATCGTGGCCGTGGTCAACTCCGAGCCCGTGACCAACAACGAGGTGCGGGCCCGCATGGCGCGCGTGGCGCAGAACATTGCCGAGCAGGGCGGCCAGATGCCGCCCGAGGCGCTGCTGGCCCGCGAGGTGCTGGAGCGGCTGATCGTGGAAAAGGCCCAGCTGCAGGAAGCCAAGGACACGGGCCTGCGCGTGGATGACTACGCCGTGGACCAGGCGCTGACGAATGTGGCGCGGCAAAACGGCCTGGACAAGGCCGGCCTGCAGTCACGCCTGCGGGCCGAGGGCGTGAACGAAAAGCAGTTCCGCGAAGAACTGCGCCGCCAGATCACGCTGCAGCGCCTGCGCGAGCGCGATGTGGACGGCCGCGTGCGCGTGACCGAAGCCGACATCGACCGCTACCTGGCCGAGCAGCGCAGCGGCGGCGCCGACAAGGCGCCGGCGGCCGTGAACCTGGGCCACATCCTGATCGCCGTGCGCGAGGATGCCAGCCCCGCCGAAGTGGCCGAGCGCGAAGCCCGCGCCAAGCAGGCTGCCGAGGCGGCCCGCACGCAAGGCGACTTCCTGGCCGTGGTCAAGGAGTTCTCCGATGTGCCCGACGGCCAGGGCGGCGGCGCCATGGGCATGCGCCCGCTGGACCGCTACCCCGAACTGTTCACCAAGGCCGTGGGCCAGACGCCGCAGGGCGGCATCGTCGGCCCCTTCCGTTCGGGCGCGGGCTTTCACGTGCTCAAGGTGCTGGAGAAGTCGCAGGCCGGCATGCCTTCCGTGGTCACGCAAAACCATGCGCGCCACATCCTGCTGCGCATCGGCGACCAGATGACCGAGGCCGATGCCGCCAAGCGCCTGGCCGACTACAAGCGCCGCGTGGACAGCGGCCAGGCCAGCTTCGAATCGCTGGCCCGCGAGTTCTCGCAGGACGGCAGCGCGCGCAACGGCGGCGATCTGGGCTGGGCCTCGCCCGGCCAGTTCGTGCCCGAGTTCGAGCAGGTGCTCAATGCGCTGCAGCCCGGGCAGGTCAGCGACCCGCTGGTCTCGCGCTTCGGTGTGCACCTGATCCAGCTCATCGAGCGTCGCCAGGCCGCGCTGACGCCGCGCGAGCAGCGCGACATGGTGCGCAACGTGGTGCGCGAGCGCAAGCTCGAAACCGACTACCAGACCTGGCTGCAGGAGCTGCGTGGCCGCGCCTACGTCGAGTACCGCGAGCCCCCGCAATAAGACACCCCCCAAGCAGCCATGGCTGCGGCAGTCCACAATGGAAGGCGGTGCCATGGCGCACCGCCTTGCTTTTTCTATGAAACACATTCCTCGCAAACGCTTCGGCCAGAACTTCCTGACCGATGGCGGCATCATCGACGGCATCGTGCGTGCCATCGATCCCCGGCCGGGCCAGTCCATGGTCGAGATCGGTCCGGGCCTGATGGCCCTGACCCAGCCCCTGGTCGAGCGCCTGGGCCGGCTCACCGTGATCGAACTGGACCGCGACCTGGCCGTGCGCCTGCGCCTGCACGAGCAGCTCGACGTGGTCGAGTCCGACGTGCTCAAGGTGGACTTTCGCGCCATCGCTGCGCGTCTGGGCGTGCCCAAGCTGCGCATTGCGGGCAACCTGCCCTACAACATCTCCAGCCCCATCCTCTTTCACCTGCTCGAGCAGGTGGACGTGGTCGAGGACCAGCATTTCATGCTGCAAAAGGAGGTCATCGACCGCATGGTGGCGTCGCCCTCCACAGCCGCCTATGGGCGGCTGACGGTCATGCTGCAGTGGCGCTATGCGATGGAGAGCGTGCTGTACGTGCCGCCCGAGAGCTTCAATCCGCCGCCCAAGGTGGACAGCGCCGTCGTGCGCATGGTCCCGCGCGAGGCGCCGGCGGCCCTGGATGCGAAGCTGCTGGAGGAGATGGTGCAGGTGGCCTTCAGCCAGCGGCGCAAGATCCTGCGCAACACGCTGGGGCGCTGGCTGGAAGCCAAGGGCTTTGACGGGGAATTCGACCTGCAGCGCCGCGCCGAGGAAGTGCCGGTGTCCGAATACGAGGCACTCGCCGCCCGGTTCACGCGCGCCTAGGCACAGGCGCCCAGCGACTGCAGCGCCGACAGAGCGCACAGCACCCGATTGGGCGCTGTGCGCTCTGGGCCATCAATGTCCTGCGCTTACAGGAACGAGTAGAAGCAGCGGAACGGAATCTTGCGCTCGGCCCAGTACTCGGCCGCGTCGCGGAAGCTGTCCAGCAGCTGCTCGCGCACTTCCTTGTCGAACTTGGGCGTGGTCGGGATCTGGTCGAGCACGAGCACAAAGCCCGGCTGCGGGCCGGCCTTGTGGATGGGGTCGGTCAGGCAGTCGTAGAGCGCGTCGAAGTTCTTGCCGAAATGCGCGGGGAAGAAGAACTGCGTGGCCAGCAGTTCCAGGATGTCGGCCTTGGTCTGCGCATGGGCCAGGTTGGCATACAGAAAATGGCACCCCAGCGTCTCGGCCGCCTGTTGCAGATCCTCCACCCTGTAGGCGCGGATGGACTGCACGATGTTGGCGCGCACGTTCCGCAAAGGGGTGTCCGGGATCTTACGAAGTGGTGCATCCATCTCCGTGGCTCTTTCTCTAACGTGGATGTGGCCTGCGGGTACGGGCACGTGGCCTGCGGCGTCCCCGGGCTGTGGATGAAATGCAGACCCCTGCCAGCGCACTGCGTCGGACGCGGAGGGTCGAACTGGCTGCAAAGACTGGGTCGAGGTCATTCGATGATCTTGCGAAAGCTGCTGTAGTGGTCGCTGGTGTAGTAGCAGGCATCGGGCTGCCGTGGCTCTCCGCCGCAGACGATGCGGCGGGCTCCGCGGTCACGCGAGCCGGGGGTGCGCACCGTGTACTCACGGTAGTAGCCGCGCGACTGGCGCGGCAGGATGCGCTCGCGGTTGCCGAACACCGTGCCGTCCTTGTCGTGGGCAAAAGGCCCGCCGCGCAGGATCAGCGTATAGGTGGAACGGCCTTCGCGCGGCAGCTCTGACAGGGTGACGGTGGCCATGGCCGCCGTCGAATCCGCGCTCTCGGGCGCCGAGCGGCGCGCATCAGCGAGCGAGGGCGACAGCACAAAGGCGGCCCCGACGATGAGCGCTAGACCGGACTGGTACGCCTTGGCGGCGGCTGCCTTCAGCATCAACTACACCTTTCAGAAATCCAGGGAAGCCCTGAAATCTCGACCCGCTAGTGTGACGGAACCCCCCTCAAAATGCAAGTTCTGCCTAAAAAACAGGCAGCTTGACCGAGGAAATGTCTGGGGATTGAACAGTGAGAAGGCAACTCTGCGCCTGAGTTGCCTTCCATTCAATGCAAATGCCGCCCGTTGTCTCAAAAACGCGCGCGGCCAAAACGAGGGACACCGAGCAAGGGCCGCCCCGCAGCGAGGGTGTCGTCCCCCTCCCGCGAAGCGAGAGAGGGCGCCGTGCACACGGGGGAAGCGGCGAAGCCGCTCTTAACGGTTAGCGTTAGCGTCCGCCACCGTCAGCGCCGTCATGTTGACGATACGGCGCACCGTCGTGCTCGGCGTGAGGATGTGCACGGGACGGGCGGCGCCCAGCAGCACGGGGCCGATGGCAATGCCGCCGCCAGCGGCCTGCTTGAGCAGGTTGTAGCTGATGTTGGCCGCGTCGATGTTGGGCATGACCAGCAGGTTGGCATTGCCCAGCAGCGTGCTGTTGGGCATGAGCTGGGCGCGGGCCTTGCCGTCCAGGGCCACGTCGCCGTGCATCTCGCCGTCCACTTCCAGCCAGGGGGCCTGCTCGCGCAGCAGCTCCAGGGTCTGGCGCATCTTGACGGCGCTGGGCTGGTTGCTGGAGCCGTAGTTGGAGTGCGACAGCAGGGCGGCCTTGGGCTTGACGCCGAAGCGCATCATTTCCTCGGCGGCCATGATGGTGATCTCGGCCAGCTGCTCGGCCGTGGGGTCGTAGTTGACGTGGGTGTCCACCAGGAAGACCTGGCGGTCGGGCAGCAGCAGGCCGTTCATGCAGGCATAGGTCTGCACGCCGGCGCGGCGGCCGATCACCTGGTCCACGTACTGCAGGTGGTGCGATGTCTGGCCCCAGGTGCCGGTGATCAGGCCGTCCACTTCGCCCTTGTGCAGCAGCATGGAGCCGATCAGGGTCAGGCGGCGGCGCATCTCGATCCTGGCGATGGGCACGGTGATGCCCTTGCGCTCGGTCATGCGGTGGTAGGTCTGCCAGAAGTCGCGGTAGCGCTCGTCGTGCTCGACGTTGACCACGTCGTAGTCCTGGCCCTCCTTCAGGCGCAGGCCGAACTTCTCGATGCGCTGGGCAATGATGGCCGGGCGACCGATCAGCGTGGGGCGCGCAATGCGCTCGTCCACCACGATCTGCGCGGCGCGCAGGATGCGCTCTTCCTCGCCTTCGGCATAGGCCACGCGCTTCTTGGTGGCCTTCTTGGCCGTGGCGAACAGCGGCTTCATCATCGTGCCCGAGGCGTAGACGAAGGTCTGCAGATGGGCGCGGTAGGCATCCATGTCCTGGATCGGGCGCTGGGCCACGCCGCATTCGGCGGCAGCCTGGGCCACGGCCGAGGCGATCTTCATCATCAGGCGCGGATCGAAGGGCTTGGGGATCAGGTACTCAGGACCGAAGCTCAGCTGCTCGCCCACGTAGGCTGCCGCCACTTCCTCGCTCTGCTCGGCCTGGGCCAGTTCGGCGATGGCGTGGACGGTGGCGATTTCCATCTCGGTGGTGATGGTGGTCGCGCCGCAGTCCAGCGCACCGCGGAAGATGTACGGGAAACACAGGACGTTGTTGACCTGGTTGGGATAGTCCGAGCGGCCCGTGGCGATGATGGCGTCGCTGCGCACGGCCTTGACGTCTTCGGGAACGATTTCGGGGTTGGGATTGGCCAGCGCGAAGATCACCGGGCGCGCGGCCATCTTGACCACCATGTCCTGCTTGAGCACGCCGCCAGCGGACAGGCCCAGGAAGACGTCGGCGCCTTCGATGACCTGGCCCAGGGTGCGCAGCTCGGTGGCGCGTGCGAACTGGGCCTTGTCCTCGTCCATCAGTTCGGTGCGGCCTTCGTAGACCACGCCGGCCAGGTCGGTGACGAACACGTTCTCCCGGCGCAGGCCGACCTTGAGCAGCAGGTTCAGGCAGGCCAGGGCAGCGGCGCCCGCGCCCGAGGCGACGAGCCGGACCTCCTCGATCTTCTTGCCCGCGACCTTGAGCGCGTTGACCATGGCCGCAGCCACGGTGATGGCCGTGCCGTGCTGGTCATCGTGGAAGACGGGGATCTTCAGGCGGCGGCGCAGTTCGCGCTCCACGAAGAAGCACTCGGGCGCCTTGATGTCTTCCAGGTTGATGGCGCCGAAGGTGGGCTCCAGCGCGGCGATCACGTCGACCAGCTTTTGCGGGTCCTTCTCGTTGATCTCGATGTCGAAGACGTCCACGCCCGCGAACTTCTTGAACAGGACGGCCTTGCCTTCCATCACCGGCTTGGAGGCCAGCGCGCCGATGTCGCCCAGTCCCAGCACGGCCGTGCCGTTGGAGATCACGGCCACCAGGTTGCCGCGCGCCGTGTACTTGAAGGCGGCGGCCGGGTCCTTGACGATCTCTTCGCAGGGCGCTGCCACGCCGGGCGAGTAGGCCAGGGCCAGGTCATGCTGGTTGGCCATGGGCTTGGTCGGCACGATGGTCAACTTGCCGGGCTTGGGAAACTCGTGGTATTCGAGTGCGGCACGGCGCAGCTGGGCACGTTTATCGGAAGGGGTCGGGGCCGTGTTGTCGGACATCAAGCGTCTCCAGCGAAGGCATGGCCAACGCACGCGCGGATCAGCCCGCGTGCCGTCGGCCGAGGTAGGGGGGAACCGATTGTAGGCCGACAGGCAATAGCCGGGCCCTGCTGTGAAACTGTTGTGATGCCTGGTTGCCCAATGTCCTGCGGCGGCGGCGGTCTTTGCTTGCGCGGCGCCGCAAAGCCGGGCAATCAGATGGCGTCCATCAGATGGCGTCCAGCGGAAACACCGGGCGGCTGACCCGGGCGAACGGAAAGCGCGAATAGTCCGAGGTGGTCACGCCGGGGCTGTCGCACTCGACCAGGCCGGCCGACAGCGGCACGAAGACGGGCCGGCAGTACATGCGCGACTTGAGCAGCACGAAGCGAAAGCGCGTCGGGTCCATGCCCACGCAGTGGAACACGCCCAGGTCCCAGGGCTCGTGCGTCTGCTCGGTGATCACGATCTGCGCTGCGCCCGTGTCCAGGCAGACCGTGCGGCCCATGTGGCAGCGCTGGCCGGTGTAGATGGGGCCGCTGACCGTGTAGGCGCCGTCGCTGACGGCGCGCACCGTGCCGCGCAGCCGCAGCGGCTGCTTGTGCAGGCCGATGCGTTCCAGCGAGACCTTGTTGCCCAGCGCGATCTCCACCTCGGCTCCTTCGCCGGCCGCCGTGAGCGAGGCAACCGCTTCGGGGTCGCACAGCGGGCCCACGGCAATGCCTGACAGGCCCAGCTCCAGCGCGGTCTGCAGCACGTCCATGGTGTCGCAGGTGCCGCCGGACATGCAGTTGTCGCCATGGTCGAGCAGCAGCACGGGGCGGTCGGCGCCGTCGGCCAGGGCCTGGGCGCGGCGCAGCGAATCGGCCAGCGGCTCGCTGCGGTAGACGAAGTCGGCGCGGCGCTGCCAGATCCGGGCGGCCAGCGCGTCCACGCTCGCCTGGGTGGCCGCGCGCTCGTCGGTCCTGCAGGTGGCGACCACGCTCACGCAGGGCGCGGCGATGTCGGCCAGCGAGAAGCCGCCGAACACCGAGACCGCGGGCAGGCCCTCCGCTTCCAGGGCGCGCGCTGCGTTCACGGCGTCCAGCATGGGGCCGTCCAGCGTGGTGCTGCGCAGCGTGTGGCTCATCAGGGGCAGGCGGTGCCAGCACACGGCGTAGCGCGCGCGGCCGGCCAGCATGTCCAGCAGCAGCCGGCCCGCGTGCTCGCCGGTCTCGTACATGTCGATGTGCGGATAGGTCTTGAAGCCCACCATCACATCGGCATTGCCCACCATTTTTTCGGTGATGTTGCCGTGCAGGTCCAGCGCCAAGCCAACGGGCACGCCGGGCGCGGCGGCGCGCACGCGTTCGAGCAGGTCGCCTTCGCCGTCGGCGCTGTTCTCGGCCACCATGGCGCCGTGCAGGTCCAGCAAGATGGCATCGCAGCCCGGCGCGGCCGCCACGATGCGGTGCGTGAGTTCGTCATAGGCGGCCGCATGCACGGGGCCGCTGGGATTGGAGGTGGCCGATACCGGCGTGACCAGGGTGGCGCCCGCCGCCTCGGCCAGGTCGATGAAGGCGGCCATGGCCGTGCGCATGCCCTTGTTGGCCGAATAGGCCGCCTCGCCATAGGTGGGCGCAAACGCCTCGATGGGCGTGGGCACGGGCGAGAAGGTATTGGTCTCGTGGTTGAGCCGGGCGATCAGGATCTTCATGCCGGCACCCCGCCGTCCGCTGCCTGCACCACGCCCGCGGCCGCCAGCATGGCGCGCAGCAGCACGTTGCAGCCGGCCTCCAGGTGGGCGGGCTCGGCATCCTCGATCTCGTTGTGGCTGATGCCGTCGGCGCAGGGCACGAAGATCATGGCGGCAGGCGCCACGCGCGCCAGGTAGACGGCATCGTGGCCCGCGCCGCTGACCACGTCCATGGCGCTGTAGCCCAGGTCGGCGGCATTGGCGCGCACGGCCTCCACCAGGTGTGGCGTGAACGGCTGGGGCGGGAAGTAGACGACCTGCTCCAGGCCAACGGTCACGCCATGCGCGGCCGCAATGCGCTCGCAGGCCGCGCGCAGTGCGGCGTCCATGTCCAGCAACTGGCCGTCGTCCGGCGCGCGCAGGTCCACGCTGAGCTTGACGCCGCCCGGGATCACGTTGCGCGAGTTGGGAAACACCTCCAGCGATCCCACGGTGCCGCGCGCATGCGGCAGGCGGTCCAGGGCGATGCGGTTGACCTCGGCCACGATGCAGCTGGCGGCCAGCAGGGCGTCGCGGCGCAGCTCCATGGGCGTGGGGCCGGCATGGGCCTCCATGCCCTGCACGCTGACGTCGTACCAGCGCTGGCCCAGCGCGGCGCTGACCACGCCGATCACGCGTTCATGGTTTTCCAGCACCGGGCCCTGTTCGATATGGGCCTCGAAATACGCGCCCACCGCAGGCGCCGGGCCGGCCGGCCCGGCATAGCCGATGGCGCGCAGCGCCTCGTCCACGCTCACGCCCTGGGCATCGCGCTGGGCCAGCGCATGCTCCAGCGTGAAGGCATTGACGAACACGCCCGAGCCCATCATCACGGGCACGAAGCGCGAGCCTTCCTCGTTGGTCCACACGGCCACTTCCACCGGGGCACGCGTGCGCACCCCGCCATCGTTGAGCGTGCGCAGCACCTCCAGCCCGGCCAGCACGCCGTAGTTGCCGTCGAACTTGCCGCCCGTGGGCTGGGTGTCGATGTGGCTGCCCGTCATCACGGGCGGCAGCGCATCGTCCAGGCCCGCGCGCCGCGCGAAGATGTTGCCGATGGCATCGACGCGGATGCTGCAGCCGGTCTCGCGCGCCCACTGCACGAAGAGATCGCGCCCCTGGCGGTCCAGGTCCGTCAGCGCCAGGCGGCACACGCCGCCCTTGGGTGTGGCGCCTATGCGCGCCAGGTCCATCAGCGATTGCCACAGGCGGGCGCCGTCGGTGCGCAGCCCGGCCGCAACGGCGGCGGCTGCAAGAGGGGTACTGAGATCCATGAATGACTCCTGGGAATGCGAAAGGCGGTGGATCAGGCGATCCCTACACCGAGATACCGGTCCTTGATGGCGTCATCGGCCAGGAAAGCGGCATTGCCTGCCTCGTGCGCAATCGCACCCTGTTCGATGATGTAGTGGCGGTCGGCCAGCTGGGTGCAGACCTCCAGGTTCTGCTCCACCAGCAAGATCGCCACGCCAGCGGCCTTGATGGTCTTGAGCTGGGCCACGATCTCCTCCACGATCACGGGCGCCAGGCCCTCGACGGGCTCGTCCAGCATGAGCAGGCGCGGCGCGTTCATCAGGGCGCGGCCTATGGCCAGCATCTGCTGCTCGCCACCCGACAGCTGCCCGCCGCCGTTGCCGCGCCGCTCCTTGAGGCGCGGGAAGATGCGGTAGATGTCGGCCAGCTGCCAGGGCGAGCGTTTGCGCTGGCCCAGCATCAGGTTCTCCTCCACCGTGAGCAGCTTGAAGATGCCGCGGTGCTCGGGCACCAGGCAGATGCCGCGCTGGGCCACCTGGTGCGTGGCCAGCCGGTGCACGGGCTCGCCGCCGAAGCGGATCTGCCCCTGCGAGGGCTGCATCACGCCTGCGATGGACTTGAGTGTGGTGGTCTTGCCCGCGCCGTTGCGGCCCAGCAGCGTGACCAGCTCGCCGTCCTGCACCTGCAGCGACACGCCCTGCAGCACATGGCTCTTGCCGTAGTGGGCGTGTATGCCCTCGACCGAAAGCAGGGGACCGCTCATGCCTTTCCTCCCGTGATCATGTTGCCCAGATAGGCGCTGCGCACACGCTCGTCGGCGCGGATCTCGTGGGGCAGGCCTTCGGCCAGCACACGGCCCTGCTGCATGACGGTGATGGTGTCGGAGATGTCCATGACGATGTTCATGTTGTGCTCGATGAGCACCACGGTGTGCTCATCCCTGAGGCCCTGGATCAGGCGCTTCATCTCGTCCAGGTCATCGATGCCCATGCCCGAGGTCGGCTCGTCCAGGAAGATGGCCTTGGGCCGCGCGGCCAGGGCCATGCCCACCTCCAGCCGCCGCTGCTGGCCGTGCGAGAGGTTGCCGGCCGGCGTGTCCGCATGGCGCTCCAGGCCCAGGCGCGAGAGCACGCTGGCCACGGTGTCGGCCAGGGCGCGAGCACCCACGGGCGCGTTCCAGCAGTCCAGCGCCCTGGCGGGCGCCACGCCCTGGGCGGCCAGGCGCAGGTTCTCGCGCACGGGCAGGGTCAGGAACAGGCTGGTGACCTGAAAGGACCGTGCCATGCCACGCCGCACGCGGCGGTGGTCGGGCTCGCGCGTCACGTCGTGGCCGTCGAACACGATGCGCCCGCCGCTCACGCTCTTGGTGCCCGTGAGCATGTGGAACAGGGTGGTCTTGCCCGCGCCGTTGGGGCCGATCACCGAGTGCACGGTATGGGCGCGCACCTTGAGGTCCACGCCGCCCAGGGCGACGAACTTGTCATAGCGCTTCTCGACGCCCACGGCCTCGAGCAGGATGGGAGATGCTGCGGCGCTCATGCCTGGCCTCCTTTGGTTTCTGCAGCGGCCGCCGCGGCATCTGCCGGCCCTTTGCGGCGCACCAGGGCCCACAGGCTCTCGCCCAGGCCCCACAGGCCGCGCTGCAGGCCCAGGCTCACGATCATCAGCACCACGCCCAGCAGCAGCAGCCAGCGCGGCCACAGCGTGGACAGCCAGTCGCCCAGCAGCACATAGAAGGCCGCGCCCAGCACCGAGGCCAGCAGGTTGCCCGTGCCGCCGATCACGGTCATCACCAGAATCATTTCGCTGGTGTGGTACTCGGCATTGGACAGCGGGGCGATGCCCGTCATCATGGCGTGCAGCGCGCCGGCCAGGCCCGTGACTGCGCCCGAGATCACGAAGGCCTGCAGCTTCAGCAGCCTCAGGTCGTAGCCCACGGCGGCGGCGCGCTCCTCGTTGTCGCGCACGGCCAGCAGCGTGCGGCCGAACATGGAGTCGCAGACGCGGCGCAGCAGCCAGAACACCACCAGAAAGAGCACGGCCACAAAGCCGTAGTACTGCCAGGGCGTGGCCAGCGGCCACAGCGTCTGGCCGGCCACCGCGAGGGCGGGGCGGGGCACATCGAGCAGGCCGTTGTCGCCGCCGGTGATGTCCGTGGCCGAGTAGGCGATGAAGTAGAACATCTGCGCAAACGCCAGGGTGAGCATCACGAAATAGGTGCCGCGCTGGCGTATGGCCACCCAGCCGACGATGGCCGCGCCCACGGCGCCCATGGCGGTGGCGGCCAGCAGGGCCAGCGGCATGGGCAGGGGCCAGCGTGTCAGCAGCAGGGCGATGGTGTAGCTGCCCAGCCCGAAGAAGATGCCCTGCCCGAAGGACAGCAGCCCCGTGTAGCCCAGCAGCAGATTGCAGCCCATGGCCGCGAGGCCGAAGATCAGCACTTCGCTGGCCAGCGAGCCCGACTGCATGCACAGCGGCATGGCCACCACGATGGCCAGCGCGAGAAGGAGATGGGAATGCCTGGTCATGGTCTTCATCCTTTGCGGCCCAGCAGGCCATGGGGTCGCAGCAGCAGCACGGCGGCCATGGCCACGTAGATCATCAGGCGCGCGCCCTCGGGCCACAGCGTGCTCATCACGCTTTGCACGATGCCGATCAGCAGGCCGCCGACCAGTGCGCCGCCGAAGCTGCCCAGCCCGCCCACGACCACGATCACGAAGGCCACGCCCAGCGCCTCCACGCCCATGAAGGGCTCGGCGCCGCGTATGGGCGCGGCCAGCACGCCGGCCAGCGCCGCCGTGGCGGCGCCCAGCGCGAACACCAGGCTGAAGATGCGCAGCACGTTCACGCCCAGCAGGGACACCATCTCGGTCGATTCGCTGCCCGCGCGCACCGCGCTGCCCAGCCGCGTGCCTTCCAGCAGCCACCACAGCAGCACGGCCAGCACGGCGGTGAAGCCGATCACGAACAGCCGGTACTTGGGATAGACGAAGCTGCCCCACATCACCACGCCCTGCAGCAGATCGGGCACGGCCACGCTGTCGCCCAGCGGGCCCCATTGCACGATCACCAGCTCCTGCACCACCAGGGCCAGGCCCACGGTGACGATGATGTGGAACTCATGCGCCTTGGCATACACATGGCGCAGCATGAGCTTTTCCACCAGCCAGCCCAGCGCGCCCACGGCCAGCGGCACCACGATCAGGGACAGCCAGAAGCTCATGCCCCAGCGCGTCATCTGGTAGCAGAAATAGGCGCCCAGCAGGTAGAAGGCACCGTGCGCGAAATTCACGAAACGCAGCAGGCCGAAAACGATGGACAGGCCCACGGCCAACAGGAAATACAGCATGCCTATGCCGATCCCGTTGATGGTCTGAAGCAGATAGATGCTCATACAGGGTCCGAAACGATGGACGAAGGAGGCGCCGTGGCGGCCTTGATGCGCGGTTCGCCATGAAACTGGCGAGGCCCAGGCGAGGGGCACCGAGCAAGGGCCGCCCCGCCGCGAGGGTGCCGTCCCCCCCGCGACGCGAGAGGGGGAAGCGGCGTAGCCGCTCAGGGGGCTTTCAAGCCAATTTGCAGCCGGTCTGGTCTACGGGCAGGAAGGACTTGCCGGAGCTGACCACATCCACGTAGTCGTCCTTGTTCTTCATCTTGGACTTGGCCTTGCCCTTGAGCAGGTAGTAGTTCTTGAGCACCTGGTGGTCTGCCTTGCGCACCTCTTCCTCGCCCGTCAGGCCCTGGTACTTCATACCTTCCAGCGCGGCGACCACGGCCTTGGGGTCGACCGTGCCGGCCTTGACGATGGCATCGATCATCAGCTTGGTGCAGATGTAGTGGCCGGCCAGGCTGTAGTTGGGATTGGCCTTGAACTTGTCGTTGCAGCGCTGCACCAGATCACGGTTGAGCGGCGTGTCCACCGTGTGCCAGTACTGGGCGCCGAAGTACACGCCGTCGCACAGGTCGGCGCCCAGCGACTCGAACTGCTCCAGCCCCGAGGCCCAGGCGATCAGGATGGTCATGTTCTTGTTCATGCCGAAGCTGATGGCCTGGCGCAGCGTGTCCGAGGACTGGGCGCCGAAGTTCAGCAGCAGCAGCACGTCGGGCTTGGCGGCCACGGCATTGGTCAGGTAGCCGCTGAACTCCTTTTCGGTCAGCGAGTGGTAGCTGTTGCCCACATGCTCGATGCCCTTTTCCTTGAAGATGTTCTTGGCCGCCGTAAGCAGGCCGTCGCCGAACACGTACTGCGGCGTGATGGTGTACCAGCGCTTGGCCTTGGGCAGGGATTCGATCAGCGGGCGCACGGTCTGCTCGATGGCGCCGAAGGTGGGTGCCGACCAGCGGAAGGTGGCGCTGTTGCAGTCCTTGCCCGTGATCTCGTCTGCGCCTGCGGTGGTGATGAAGATGCCGCCGGCCTTCTCGGCCTCCTTGCCCATGGCCAGCGCCTCCGACGACAGGATGCCGCCTGCGAAAAAGCGCGTGCCCTGCTGCTGCGAAGACTCCTGCAGCTTGCGCACGGCCGTGGCGGGCTTGCCCTCGGTGTCCAGCACGGTGTAGGCCAGCGGGCGGCCCAGCGCCTTGCCGTATTGCTCTATGGCCAGCTTCATGCCCAGGTCCGCGTACTTGCCGTTGGCCGCGAAGGCGCCCGACATGGGCACGGGGCAGGCGAACTGGATGCTGTCCTTGGACTGCGCCCAGACGCTGCGGCCCAGGCCCAGCGATGCGGGCAATGCGCCCAGTGCCGAGAGTTGCAGGAGGTGACGACGTTGCATGGGATCTCCGTGATGGGGACTGAAGGCGCTGCGGCCCGGGTACGCTTTTCAGAGCAAGTTGCATGCCAGTCGAAACGGGTGCGTGCAGGCTCCTTGATTCATATTTATAGTGATAAATACAAGGAATAGGGCGCGTGCTAACCCTAGGCGCAAACGCCCACGCGCCATGGCGGTGCATACTGCACCAAACCCGTATGCAGACTGGGCGCGGACACGATCCGGTGCCCTTCCGGAGAACACAACAATGGCTACACCCAAGTCGGCCCCCCTGGCGATCCGGCAACTCAAGCGCCCGGATCTGGTGGCCCAGGAGATCAAGCGTCTGATCACCGAAAAGAACCTCAGCCCCGGCGACCGCCTGCCGCGCGAAAGCGAGCTGCAGGCCCAGTTCCAGGTCAGCAAGGGAACGATCCGCGAGGCCCTCAAGTCGCTGGAAGTGCAGGGGCTGATCACCATCTCCACCGGCCCTTCGGGCGGTGGCACGGTCGTCGAGGTGCCGCTGGACCGCACGCTGCAGTTCATGCAGAACTACCTGTTCTTCCAGGAGGTGACCATCGACGACATCTACACGGTGCGCCAGATGCTGGAGCCCGAGCTGGCGGCAGGCGCCGTGCCCCATCTGACCGAGGCCGATTTCGAGGCCCTGGAGCACAGCATCGCCTGCTGCGATCCCACGCAAAGCAGCGACGACCTGGTGAGCCAGCGGCGCGAGGACGTGAACTTCCACGACATCCTGGCGGCCGCCAACCCCAACCCGTTCCTGCGCTTCACCTGCGAGCTGATCAACGAGATGATCCGCCAGCTCATCGTCTTCGCCAACCGTACTCCGCAGGCCGAGCACCGGCGCTTCGGCGAGGCCAATGCGCAGTTCCACCGCAGCATCGTGCAGGCCGCGCGCGAGCGCGATGCTGCGAAGGTGCGCGCATTGATGCAGGAGCACATGCGCGATGCGGCCAGCAGCGTCAAGCGCATGAAGGGCCGCATCCAGGGCCGGCTCATCCTCGATGCCGACAGCCTGCGCAGCCCGCGTCCGCGACGCGCCGTGCAGCCGGTGGAAAAGGCCGCAGCGACAGCGCCAGGGACTGCGTCAAAAACAACGGCAAGGGCGAGCGCAAGGACCACCGCGAAGGCCCCGGCAAAGGCCCCCGCAAAAACCATCCCAAAGGCCTCCGCAAAGACGGCTGCGAAGGCTCCGGCAAAGTCGCCTGCAAAGGCCACGTCCGCGCGTCCCGCTGCCGCACGCAAGCGCGCGGCCTCCTGAGCTGTCCCGCACCGGTCATCGGCGCCCCACGCCACGCGTTTCGCGCTGCCCGCTGCTGGTATGCTGCCGCGCGCTTGGCCTTCACGCATTCCCCTCACGAGACAACAGCATGAGACAAACCCCTTTCGCATCCTCCCGCACCTCGGTGCGCCGCGCAGCCCTGTGGCACGCCCTGGCCGGCGGCCTTGCGCTGGCGGCCACGCTGGCGGCGCCCCTTGCCCATGCCCAGGGCGCAGGCAGCTATCCGTCCAAGACCATTCGCCTGGTCGTGCCCTTCGCACCCGGTGGCTCCACCGACATCCTGGGCCGCCTGCTGGCGCAAAAGCTGGGCGAGAGCATGCACACCACGGTGGTGGTGGACAACAAGCCCGGTGCCAACGGCACCATCGGCTGCGACCTGGTGGCCAAGGCGCCGGCCGACGGCTACACCGTGGTGCTGGGCGACGTGGGCTGCATGGCCATGGCCAAGGGCCTGTACACCAAGCTGCCCTATGACCCGCTGCGCGACTTCGCGCCCATCAGCCTGGTGGCGCGCAGCCCGCTGGTGCTCACCGTGGGCGCGCAAAGCCCGTTCCACTCGCTCAAGGAGCTGACGGCGGCGGCCCAGGCCCAGCCCGGCAAGCTCAACTACCCCTCGTCGGGCACGGGCGGACCCAACCATCTGGGCGCCGAGCTGTATGCCATGCAGGCCAAGGTCAAGATCGGCCACGTGCCCTACAAGGGCAGCGCGCCTTCGGTGGTGTCGCTGGCCGCCGGCGAGACCGACTTCGGCTTTCTCACGGCCGTGACCATTGCCGCGCAGCTCAAGGCCGGCAAGGTGCGCGCGCTGGCCGTGGCCCACAACGAACGCCTGCAGTCCATGCCCGACGTGCCCACCATGTCGGAGGCAGGCCTCAAGGACTTCACGGCCGATGCCTGGTTCCTCGCGGCCGTGCCCGCAGGCACGCCCAAGCCCATCGTGGACCGGCTCTACGCCGAGATCGCCAAGGCCCTGCCCGCGCCCGAGGTCAAGGAAAAGCTGGACGCCATGGGCGTGCTGCCCTCGGGCCTCAAGCCCGATGCCTCGGCCCAGTTCCTGCGCGTGGAAGTGGACAAGTGGCGCGATGTGATCAAGAACGCGGGCATTACGCTGGACTGATTTCGCAGCCTTGCCGTTGCCATGCAAAAAGCCCCTGCGGCCTCACGGCCCAGGGGCTTTTCTCATGTGCCGGAGATGCTCAGTTCGTTTCGGTCAGGGCATCGCCCAGGGCGCTGACCAGCCGCTCGATCTCGGCCTTCTCGCTGATGAAGGGCGGCGCGATCTGGATGGTGTCGCCGCCGTAGCGCACGTAAAAGCCCTTGTCCCAGCACTTCATGGCGATCTCGTAGGGACGGCGTGCCGGCTCGCCGGGCAGCGACTCGATGGTGAAGCCCGCAGCCAGGCCGAAGTTGCGGATGTCGGCCACATGCTTTGCTCCCTTGAGGCTGTGCACGGCCTGCTCGAAGAACGGGGCCAGCGCGCGCACGCGGCCCGGGCCGTCCTCGCGCTGCAGCAGGTCCAGCGCGGCCACGCCCGCCGCGCAGGCAATGGGGTGGGCCGAGTAGGTATAGCCGTGCGGGAACTCCAGCATGTACTCGGGGCCGCCCGCTGCCATGAAGGTGTCGTAGATCTCCTTGCTGGCCACCACGGCGCCCAGGGGCTGGGCGCCATTGGTCACCTGCTTGGCGATGTTCATGATGTCGGGCGTGACGCCGAAGGCCTCCGCCCCCGTCATGGCGCCGCAGCGGCCGAAGCCCGTGATGACCTCGTCGAAGATCAGCAGGATGTTGTTCTGCGTGCAGATCTCGCGCAGGCGCTGCAGGTAGCCGGCCGGCGGAATCACCACGCCGGCCGAGCCCGAGAAGGGCTCGACGATGACGGCCGCGATGTTGCTGGCGTCATGCAGGGCGATCAGGTCCAGCAGCCGGTCGGCCAGCGCGCGGCCATCGGTGGTGGGCATGCCTTTGTGGAAGGACCCCAGCGCCGGCTGCGTGTGCGGCAGGTGGTCGGCCTCCACGCCCTGGCCGAAGGTCTTGCGGTTGCCCACCATGCCGCCGACCGAGATGCCGCCGAAGTTCACGCCGTGGTAGCCCTTCTCGCGCCCGATCAGCCGGGTCTTGCCGCCCTGGCCCTTGGCGCGCCAGTAGGCGCGTGCCATCTTCAGCGCCGTGTCGGCGGCTTCCGAGCCCGAGCCCGTGAAGAACACATGGTCCAGACCTGCGGGCGTCAGCTCCTTGATCTTGTTGGCCAGCGCGAACGAGGCCGGGTGGCCGAACTGGAAGGCCGGCGCATAGTCCAGCTGCTGGGCCGCGCGGCCGATGGCTTCGGCGATCTCGCGGCGGCCATGGCCCAGGCCCGAGCACCACAGGCCCGACAGGCCGTCGAAGATCTTGCGGCCGTCGGAATCGGTGTAGTAGGCGCCCTGGGCGCTGGTGATCATGCGCGGGCGCGCCTTGAACTCGCGGTTGCCGGTGAAGGGCATCCAGTGGGCCTCGAGCCAGGCGGCATCGGTGCGCGTGGCGGGGGCGGCGCTTTGTTCGGTGGGAACCAGGGTCATGGCGATCTCCTCGAGCCTAGGGAAGAAATGTGGATCGGCCCATTGTGAGCGCGCTGTTTGATTTCGCGAAGAGCACGATATCGAGGTTTACTTGCATATTTCTGCAAGTGACCAAGCGCCTGCCGGTCGCGGCATGGCGTGCGCGCATTGGGGGAATCCGTCGCCACTGCCGCCCCGTGGCTCCCCTATAGTGGCTCCCCTGTAGCGGTGGCCATGTCCGGCAAGCACACCGGGAGGCGAATGGCGATGGCGGAATTTTCTCTGGATACACCTGCGAGCCGCCGGGCACGCGATGGCCGTGCGCGTGCGGCGCTGGGCCAGCTGGGCGACATGGATCTGCGCCTGCTGCGCGTGTTCAAGGCCGTGGTCGAGTGCGGCGGCATGTCGGCTGCCGAGCTGGAGCTGAACATCGGCAGCTCCACGCTGAGCCGCCACATGAAGGACCTGGAAGAGCGCCTGGGCCTGACGCTGTGCCGGCGCGGGCGCGCCGGCTTCGCACTCACGCCCGAAGGCCACCGCATCTACGAGGCCACGCTGCAGCTGCTGGGCGGCGTGGAGGGGTTTCTGGGCCAGGTGGACGACATCCATGGCCGGCTGGCCGGCACGCTGGACGTGGCGCTGTTCGACAAGACCGTGGGCAATCCGCAGTCACGCATTCCCGAGGCGATAGGCCTGCTGCACGATCAGGCGCCGCAACTGCACCTGCGGCTGCACGTGGCCTCGATACAGGCCATCGAGCGCGGACTGATGGAGGGGCGCTGGCAGGTGGGCGTGCTGCCCTCTGCACCCAGTTCGGGCGCGCTGGACAGTGCCCGGTTGTTCGGCGAGCGCATGCAGCTGTACTGCGCTCCCGGCCATCCGCTGCATGGCGCCGACCATGGCGGGCTGGACTGGGACAGCCTGGGCGCACATGCCTTTGCAGGCCTGGGCTACCAGTCACCCAATATGGCGCTCAGCCACCAGGCCGGCCTGCAGCGCCAGGCCACGGGTTTTGACCAGGAGGCCATTGCCATGCTGGTGCGCTCGGGCCGCTACCTGGGATTTCTGCCCGACCACTATGCACAGGCCATGGAGGGCCAGGGTCTGCTGCAGGCCGTGGCCCCCCACCGGTTCTTCTATCTCTGTGATTTCTTCGCGGTCTGGCGCAGTGCCGTGGTGCCTGGGCGTGCAGCCCGTGTGTTCATCGACGCGCTGCTGGGCGTGCACCGTGAATGAACGGCTTTGCCACAGCCTTGGCAAGAGGAAAATCACAGGTTTGCGAAGAGGTTATGCACAGTTTTTGGCACAGCTTGTGCACATATTTTCCAGCGTATGCGCTTGACAATGTTTGGCATTGTGACCGGCGCCGGGGCTTCAGTCCGCCCCGATGCGGTCGAAAGGCATGTATGGATTCCGTGCCGGCCATGGGCCGCACGGGCAGCGCCTTGATACCAACGATTTCGCATTTCCCGGGTTCTTGCACCATGCGCCGCCATGTCCACCTCTCTTGCCGCCACGGCAGGGCCGGGTTTCAGCCCGTGCCGCCATCGACCATCCTTGCCAGGGTTTCGGTCAGCCAATTGCCGAATGAGGCGTCCGCGCTGAAGGACCGCAGGGGCTTGGGCATGTTCGTGCTCCTGGCGGGTTCAGGCCGCAGCCGCAGTGGCTGCTGCAGGCGACGCCATGCCGGCGCCCGCGTCGGCACGGCGGCGCAGGCCGCGCTCCCACAGCTTTTCATGGAAGAAGAAGGCCACGGCCTGCACCGTGGGCTCCAGCAGGCTGAGCGTCAGCGCGGCCCAGAGATTGCGGGTCACGGCATAGGCCACGGCCGCTGCCACGGTGACATGAATGACGTAGTAGCTGGCAGTCTTCAACAGCGTGCGGCGGTGGTGGTGAAGGGTCTGGCGGATGCGGCTCATGGGGCTCTCCTCGGGATGAGACTCCATGCTAGGTGTGCGAAATAGTTATGGCCAATCGAAAATGATCATCAAAGTTATAAACACTATAGATGGCCGGCTGTTGCGTGCTGCGGCCTTGTGCCATGCCGGGGGCGCGCCATGAGCTGGGACCAGATTTTCGTGCTCGGCTGGGCGCCGCATCCGCAGTGGTTCCAGTGGCTGCATCCGGGCCTGGTGACGCTGTCGGTGCTGGTGGCCGTGGCCACGTCGGTGATGGCCATGCAGATTGCCGGGCTGGCGCGCGATGCCGCGTCGCCGCGCATACGCCGCGTGGGCGTGCTCACGGGCGCCTTCTGCCTGGGCGCGGGCATCTGGGCCATGCACTTCATCGGCATGCTGGCCTTCGTGCCCTGCACCTTTGGCGACTACGACCCCTGGATCACCACGCTGTCCATGCTGCCCAGCATGCTGGCGTCCTGGCTGGCGCTGACGCTGATGGTGCGGCCGCAGCTGTCCACGCAGGCGCTGGTGGGCGGCGGCGTGCTCATGGGGCTGGGCATTGGCTCCATGCACTACATCGGCATGGCGGCGGCCCAGACCTGGACCTCGATGCTCTACGACCCCTGGGGCGTGCTGCTGTCGGTGATCGTGGCGGCAGGCATGGCCATGCTGTCGCTGTGGGTGCGCTTCAGGCTGGGCAACACGGGCCGGCTGTGGCCCACGCTGGTGGCCGGCATCGTCATGGGCCTGGCCATTTCCTGCATGCACTATGCGGGCCTGTATGCACTGCGCCTCAAGCCTGAGATCGATGTGCTGGCGCAGGTGGAGTCGCCCACGCATGCGCTGCTGGTGTTCTCCATCGTCGGCATGGTGGTGCTGATCTTCGGTCTGGTGTTCGCGGTCAACATGACGCTGCGCTACCGCCAGATCTATCGCCAGGTGCAGCGCAGCGAATCGCGCCTGCGCGCCGTGGTGGAGACGGCAGTGGACGGCATCGTGATGATCAACGGGCGCGGCAGCATCGTTTCGTTCAACGGCGCGGCCGAGCGGCTGCTGGGCTGGACGGCGCAGGAGGTGGTGGGCCGCAGCGCCAGCCTGCTCATGCCCGCGTCGGGCTGCGATGGCGATGGCGGCTCGCTGCAAAAGCATCTGGCCACGGGCTTTGCGGGCCTGCTGGGCTCCAGCCGCGATATCAACGCCATGCACAAGGACGGCACGCAGATCGCCGTGCGCCTGGCCGTGGGGCGGGTGGCGATTGCCGGCGATCCGCTGTACGTGGGCTTTGTGACCGATATCCGCGAGCGCCGCCAGATGCTGCAGTCGCTGCGCCGCAGCGAGGAGCAGTACCGCACCCTCATCAACAACGTGCCCGGCACCACGTTCCGCTGCCTGTACGACGGCAAATGGACGCCGCTGCTGCTCAGCCGCTCCATCGAGGAGTTGACGGGCTGGACCGAGCAGGATTTCACCGATGGCCTCACGGGCTGGGACCGGCTCATCCACGCCGAGGACCGCGACCGGCTGGAGGCTGCGGTGGCGCATTCTCTGGCGCGGCGCCAGACCTACAACGCCGACTACCGCCTGCTGCACCGCGACGGCAGCACGCGCTGGGTGTCCGAGACCGGGCGCGGCGTCTTCAACGAACAGGACGAACTGACCTGGATCGACGGCGTGATCATGGACCAGACGGCGGCGCGCGCGCGCAATGCCGAGTTCGAGGGCACGGTGCGCGCCATCGACCTGTCGCTGGCCACCATCGAGTACGACCTGCGCGGCCATGTGCTGCGCGCCAACCGCAATTTCCTGGACCTGTTCGGCTACCGGCTCGACGAGGTCGCGGGCCGCCACCACGGCATGTTCTGCGAGCCCGGCTATGCGCATTCGCCCGAGCATGTGCAGTTCTGGCGCCGCCTGGCCGAGGGCGAGTTCCAGGCCGGCGAGTTCCTGCGCTGCGGGCACGAGGGGCGGCGCATCTGGGTGCAGGCCACCTACAACCCCATACGCGGTGCCGACGGCCGGCCCTACAAAATCGTCAAGCTGCTCACCGACATCAGCGCCCAGCGCAAGCTGGCCCAGGAGCTGGTGCTGGCCAAGGAGCATGCCGAAGCCGCGGCCGCCGCGCGCAGCACCTTCCTGGCCAACATGAGCCACGAGATCCGCACGCCCATGAACGCCATCATCGGCTTCACCGAGGCGTTGCGCGAAACCGCGCTGCAGCCCACGCAGGCGCGCTACCTGGACACGGTGCACTACGCGGCGCGCTCCATGCTGCGCCTGCTCAACGACATCCTGGACACGGCCAAGCTCGACAAGGGCGCGGTGGAGCTGGAGATAGAGGACTTCTCGGTGCGCGAGCTGTGCCAGCAGATCCTGGCATCGCTGCGCATCACGGCCGATCGCAAGGGCCTGGACCTGCGCCTGGACTACGACCCGCACACGCCGGCCGCGCTGCGCGGCGACGGCATGCGTGTGCAGCAGATCCTGGTGAACCTGCTGGGCAATGCCGTGAAGTTCACCGAACGCGGCCATGTGCTGCTGCGCGTGCGCTACGAGCAGGGCGTGCTCCAGCTCGATGTGCATGACACGGGCATAGGCATCGCGGCCGAGAAGATCCACCGCATCTTCGACCCCTTTGCCCAGGCCGACGCCTCGACCACGCGGCGTTTCGGCGGCACGGGCCTGGGCACGACCATCTCGCGCCAGCTGGCCGAACTCATGGGCGGCAGCATCCAGCTGCACAGCACGGTGGGCGTGGGCACGGTGTTCGAGGTGCGCCTGCCCCTGCCGGTCGGCGAGAGCCCGCTGTCCGAGCGCGGGGCGGCCAGCCGCGGCCTGCCGCCGCTGCACATCCTGGCCGTGGACGATGTGCCCGAGAACCTGGAGCTGCTGCAGATCAACTTCTCCAGCCAGAACCACCAGATGGTGCTGGCCCACGACGGTGCCGAGGCGCTGCGCTGCGTGCAGGCGCAGGAGCCGCCTTTCGACGTGGTGCTGATGGACCTGCAGATGCCGGGCATGGACGGCCTGGCGGCGGCGCGCGCCATCCGTGTCTGGGAGCGGCAGCTGCAGCGCCGGCCCGTGCCCATCGTCGCGCTGTCGGCCAGCGTGCTGGAGAAGGACCGCAGCGACGCCACCGCCGCCGGCATGGACGGCTTTGCCTCCAAGCCGCTGGACATGGCGCGGCTGCAGGCCGAGATCGCACGCCTGCTGTCGCTGCAGGTGGCGCTCAAGGAGGCCAGGCCGCCCGCGCCCGCCAGCGCCCAGCCGGGGCTGCCTGATGTCACGGTGGACTGGGCCTCGGGCATTGCGCTGTGGGGCCGGGTCGATCCGCTGGTGGCCGCCATTCGGCGTTTCCTCAACGAACAGCTGGACCTGGCCGACCGCCTGCGCCGTGCCCTGCAGCGCCCCGGACCCGAGGCCTTGATCGGCCTGGCGCACCGCGTGCGCGGCGCGGCCGGCAACCTGGGCCTGCAGGCCGTGTACCGGCTGGCATCGCGCCTGGAAGGCCTGGCGCAGGAGGGCGCCGGGCAGCCGCAGCTGCTTGCCCTCATCGACCAGCTGCACCAGGCGCTGGATGCCGTCGCGCGCGAGCTGCGCCAGCGCCACCCGGCCGCCATGCCGATGGCCGAGGCACAGGGGGCGGCATCGGGCGAGGCGCCGGGCCATGCGTGGGCGCAGGCCGAGGGCGATGCGGCGCCCCAGGCGGGCGCACCCGCCCTGCCTGCCGATGCCCGGCCCTGGCTGGAGCGCATCGTGGCCGCCTTGCACAGCGGGGAGCTGGACGGGCAGGCCATGCAGGCCCTCGTGCGCATGCTGACGGCCGAACAGCTTCAGCCGCTGCAGCAGGCACTGGATAATTTCGACTTCGAGCGCGCGCAGGAATGCGCCCAGCAGTTGCAGCAGCAACTGCCCTCGAACGATGGAGACAGAGCATGAATGCGCCCAATCTATTGGCAACGGACAAGCGCCCGCGCCTGCTGCTGGTCGATGACGACCCGACCAACCTGCATGTGCTGCGCCAGATCCTGGGCGAGGATTACCGGCTCTCGTTCGCCACGGACGGGCGCAAGGCTCTGCAGCTGGCCCAGCACCAGCCGGACCTGATCCTGCTGGACATCATGATGCCCGAGCTGGACGGCTACGCCGTGTGCCGCCAGCTCAAGGCGCAGGCCGACACGGCCCGCATCCCGGTGATCTTCATCACCGCCCTGTCTGACGGACAGGACGAGGCCCTGGGCTTTGCCTCGGGCGCGGTGGACTACATCGTCAAGCCCGTGCGCGCGCCCGTGGTGCGGGCGCGGGTGCGCAACCACCTGTCGCTGGTCAAGCTCGACGAGCTGCGCAGCACGCGGCTGCAGATCGTGCAGCGCCTGGGCCGCGCGGCCGAGTACCGCGACAACGAGACCGGCATGCACGTGATCCGCATGAGCCACTACGCCAAGACACTGGCCTTGGCGGCCGGCTGCACCGACGAATGGGCGGACGACCTGCTCAACGCCGCGCCCATGCACGATGTGGGCAAGATCGGCATCCCCGATGCCATCCTGCTCAAGAACGGCCCGCTGACGGCCGAGGAATGGACGGTCATGCGCCGCCATCCGCAGATCGGCGCCGAGATCATCGGCGAGCACGATTCCCAGGTGCTGCAGATGGCCTACAGCATCGCGCTGACCCACCACGAGAAATGGGACGGCACGGGCTATCCGCAGGGCCTGGCGGGCGAGGACATACCGCTGGCCTCGCGCATCGTGGCCGTGGCCGACGTGTTCGATGCCCTCACCACGGAACGCCCCTACAAACACGCGTGGACGGTGGACGACGCCATGGATCACATAGAGCAGCAGGCCGGCGCCCACTTCGACCCGCGCCTGGTGCCGCTGTTCATCGGCCTGCGCCCGCAGCTGGAAGACATACGCGAGCGCTGGAAGGATTGACGGGGAACCGATTCCGGCAGGGTGCGCCGGGGCTTTGGCAATCGCTTACCCTGGGCGGCCTGTCTCCGGCACCTGCCTGTCCTGCCCATGTCTTGTTCGCCTTCTCCATCCTCTTCCTTGCCTGCCGCTGACCGCTTCCATGTCCGCGCACTGACCGCCGCCGACCTGCCCGGTCTGCTGGACATCCAGCGGGCCTGCTATGGCGAGGACTATGCCGAGAGCGGCGAGGTCTTTGCGCGGCGCCTGGCCGGCACGGCCCATTGCTCGCTGGCACTGGAGCAGGGCGGCCGGGTGCGCGCCTATCTCGCGGCCTACCGCAGCCTCATGGCCAAGATCACGCCGCTGCACGGTGACTTCGAGGCCGTCGAGCAGGCCGACACACTGTACCTGCACGACATGGCCGTGCACCCCGAGGCCGCAGGCCAGGGCCTGGCCCGTGCGCTGCTGGCGCCGCTGTGGGAGCGGGCGCGCGCCGAGGGCCTGCGCCACACGGCCCTGGTGTCGGTGCAGGGCTCGCGCGGCTACTGGGAGCGCCATGGCTATGCCGTGCAGGCGTTGACCGACCCGCTGCAGCAGCAGCGCCTGGTGAGCTACGGCGACGGTGCGCTGTACATGGCCCGGCCGCTGTAGGGCGGTGCTACGGGGCGCTACAGGGCGCTACAGGGCGCCGTGTCGCGTGGTGGTCTGCAAGGCGCGGTGATGGGGTTTTTGGCCGGGGACGGGCCGGCCGCCTCTGGTCATAATGCGCGCCATGCCCGATCGCTGGAAACCCAATGTCACTGTGGCGGCCATCATTGAGCGCGATGGCCGTTTTCTGCTGGTGGAAGAAGACACGGCCGATGGCGTGCGCTACAACACCCCCGCCGGCCATCTCGACCCTGCCGAGTCGCCCATCACCGCCTGTGTGCGCGAGGTCGATGAGGAGACGGCGCACGACTTCGTGCCCACGGCCCTGGTCGGCGTCTACCTGAACCGCTTCGTGCGCACGCGCACCGGCTCCGACATCACCTATCTGCGCTTTGCCTTCACGGGCGAGCTGGGTGACTTCCGGGCCAGCCAGCCGCTGGACGACGGCATCATCCGCACGGTCTGGATGACGCTGGACGAACTCAAGGCCTGCACCGCCCAGCACCGCAGTCCGCTGGTGATGCAAAGCATAGAGGACTACCTGGCCGGCCGCCGCTACCCGCTGGAGCTGATCCACACCGATCCCAGCGTGCTGCAGGCTCCGCAGCCCCACTGAGTCACCAAGGCACCGAGCACCATGCCGGCCCTGTCTGTCACACAACGCCACGCTCCCGCGTCTTGATGGCATGCAGACCTCCTCCGCCACCGACGATCCCCTGGCCCTGTTCGAGCGCCACCGCCCGCGCCTGTTCGGCCTGGCCTACCGCATGCTCGGCCAGCGCGCCGATGCCGAAGACCTGGTCCAGGAGGCCTGGCTGCGCTGGCATGGCGCCGAGCGCGCCGGCATAGAGCAGCCCGAGGCCTGGCTGGTCTCCGTGACCACGCGCCTGGCCATAGACCGGCTGCGCCGCCTGCGCGCCGAGCGCGAGCACTACCAGGGCTTCTGGCTGCCCGAGCCCCTGGTCCAGCCCTGGGCCGAGGAGTCCGCCCCCTCGGCCGAAGACCTGCTGGAGCGTGCCCACGACGTGTCCACGGCGCTGATGTTCGTGCTCGAGCAGCTCACGCCCGACGAGCGCGCCGCCTTTTTGCTGCGCGAGGTCTTCGATGCCGACTATGCCGAGGTCGCCCAGGCCCTGGGCCGCAGCGAGGCTGCCTGCCGCCAGCTCGTGCACCGCGCCCGCAGCCATGTGCAGGCCGGCCGCCCGCGCTTTGCGGCGCCGCCCGAGGCCCATGCCGCGCTGCTGCAGCGCTTTGCGCAGGCCGTGCAGGGTGGGGACTTTGCGCAGATCCAGGCGCTGTTCGCGCCCGATGCCGAACTCATCAGCGACGGCGGCGGCAAGGTGCCCTCGTTCGGCCGCGTGCTGGAGACCGGCCGGCGCCTGGCCCTGCTGTACTTCGCCACCACGCGCCGCATGCGGCGCAACGGCCAGCGCCAGACCCTGCACCTGGCGCGCGTCAACGGCTTGCCGGGCCTGCTGCGCTGCATCGACGGCGAGCTGGAATCCGTGCAGACGCTGCTGGTCGAAGACGGCCTGATCCGCCGCATCTACACGCTGCGCAATCCCGACAAGCTGTCCGGCGTGCCAGTGCCGCCGCAGGCGCTGCCGTAGTCAGACGAGTTGCAGGTCGCGGGGCGTCGCGCCTTCGAAGACACGCTGCAGCTGGGCGGGGCTCAGTCCATACATGCGCTGGAACAGGCCGCCCAGTACGGCGCGGTACTCGTTGAGCACGGGATGGTCGCGGTTCTGGAACAGGTTTTTCTGGTTGACCTCGACCTGCTCTCCCACGATGCGACCGCCCGCGCGCACGGACAGCCCGCCGCCCAGCAGCCAGTAGGTCGTGCCGTGGCCGTGGTCCGTGCCCTTGTTGCCGTTCTCGCGGAAGGTGCGGCCGAATTCGCTGATCACCACCACCACCGTATGGCGCCAGGCCTCGGGACCTATCTCCTGGGCAAAACCGGCCAGGCCCCGGCCCAGCTCGTCCAGCCGTCCGGCCAGCGCGCCTGTGGCGCCGCCCTGGGCCACATGCGTGTCCCAGCCGCCCACATCCACAAAGCCCAGGTCGAAGCGATCGCGCATCAGGGCCGCCATGCGCTGCGCCACCAGCGCAAAGCCCCGCGCGCTGATGGCGTCGCGCCCGGCCTGGTCCATCTCTTCCTGCACGCTGCGCTGCACTGCATCGCGCACGGCAAAGCCCTCCTGCACGGCCGTGGCCAGGGCAGTGCCTGCGTACATGGCGGCAATGGCCTGGCTGCGTCTATCGTCCAGCCCGCCCTTGCCCACGGACGCCAGGGCCATGTTGGCGGACGGCAGGCTGCCACGCAGCAGCAGTGGCAACTGGGGCGTGAACGACATGGGCGACACCGGGCCCCGCCCGTCCTGCCCCAGCACCTGGGCCAGCCGGTTCAGAAAGCCCGACTGGTAGCTGCGGCGCCCGTCCAGGCCCTGGCCCAGTTCGATGGAGTCCTGTGTCTCGAAATGGCTGCGCGACAGGTCGTGCGTGCCTGCAAAGGGCACGAAGCAGGCCTGGCCGGCCTGGAACAGCGGATGGATGCTGTCCTCCAGCATCGGGTGCAGGCCCCAGCGGCCATCCAGCGCCAGCGCGCCGCCGGCCTCGCCGGGACGGGGGATGGCAATGCTGGGACGGGCCTCGTAGTAGAAGTCGCTGTGCGTGGGCACCAGCAGACTGTTGCAGTCATAGGCACCGCGCAGAAACACCAGCAGCAGGCGCGGCGTGGCTGGCTGGAGGGCGGCCGCCTGCAGCCGGCCCAGGTGGGCGGCAAAGGGCAGGGCCGATGCCATGGTCAGGAAGTGGCGTCGCTGCATGGAAAGTCTCCGGGGTTCAGCGGAACATCATCTCGGGTGCGGACAGGAAGTAGGTATTCCAGTCCGCCGGATTGCGGGCCTGGGCCAGTGCCGCCTGCGTGGCCTGGCTCCACTGGGGCAGGCGCTGGCGCACGCTGGCCCGTTCCGACAGCATGGGGTAGGGCGGCTTCTCCAGCGCCTCCTTGGGGTCGGCGCGAAACAGCACGGCGCTGCGCGTGGCGATCTGGCGCGCCACCTCGAAGCGTGCCGCCATCTGGCCCGAACTGGCCCAGTCGGACTGCATCTGCGGATAGCCGTCCGGCGTCTCATGCGCGTAGAGGTTCTGGCCCAGCCGGTTGATCCAGCCCAGCACGGGCGCCACGTCGGCCGCCACGCGCTGGTCCACCGACAGCCGCGTGGCGGCCAGCACGTAGTGCAGCGGATCGCGGAACTTGCGGCCAAAGCGCGCGGCCTCCGGATCGGTCAGCAGCGCCGCCACGGTGGCTGCGATGTCGCCCCGGCTGCGCGTGAAGGCCTGTGCCGTGCGCTGCACCAGGGCCGGCGGCGGATCGTCGGCAATGAAGAACACAGCCAGCTTGTGCGCGATGAACTGCGCCGTGGCCGGCGCGGCGACGATGCGGTCCAGCGCCTCCTGGACCTCGGCCATGCCGCGCGCGTGCAGGGGCTGGCCCAGGAAGGTCTTGGCTCCGTAGTCGTGCCGGTTGGGATTGAACTCGAAGAATCCCGAGCGCAGGTAGTCGCCCTGGCGCCCGCCGCGCATGCGCGGCGGCGGCGTGCCGGCCGGCTGCAGATTGATGCCCACGCCTGTCAGGATGCGCGCCATCTCCTGCACGTCGGCCTGGGTGTAGCCGCTGCCCACGCCCATGGTGTGCAGCTCCAGCAGCTCGCGCGCGTAGTTTTCGTTGATGCGGCCCGCCGCATTGCTGGCGTTGTCCAGGTAGCGCAGCATGGCCGGGTGGCGCAGCGAGGCCTCCAGCAGGCTGCGGAAACTGCCCAGCGCATGCGGGCGTATGGCCTGCTCCTCGTAGTCGCCCACCCAGGCGCGGATATCGGCCTTGCGCAGGCTGACGCTGAAATGGTTCATCCAGAACCAGGTCATCTGCTCTTGCAGCTGTGCCGGCGAGTACAGCGCGCGGATCACGAAGCGCTTCTGGGCATCGCTGCCCAGCTTGTTCAGCGTGCGCTGGTAGGCCTGCTGCCGCGCGGCCTTTTCATCGGCCGATGCGGCTTCCTGCACGGCCTTGCGCTGGTCGCCCAGCTCCAGCAGCACCTGGTCCATGGGGCGCTGGCTGATGCCCAGCCCATCAATGCGCTGCTGCGCCTGCGCAGGCAGCGGCTGAGGCCCCGGCTGCAGTTGCCGGGCCAGCCAGGCCTTGAGGCCCAGGCGCTGCAGCTGCGCATCCTCGCTGTCGGTGGCGCCCCAGGTGACGCGGTCCAGCCATTGCTGGCGCTGCGCGGCGGTGAGCGGTGCCTCGGCCACTCCCTGCAGCGCGGCCGCTGCGGACGACGGCGGGGCCTGCAAGGGCGCACAGCCTGTGGCCAGGACGATGGCGGAGAAAGTGAGAGCGATGGCGAACGGCGAAGTGCGGCGCATGGTGTCTCGGTGGGTAGGGGGCATCCATTGGACGCCAGCATCCTCCACCCATGTGCTTCGCCCTGTAAAGCGCCGGTAGCAAAAAGTAAAAGGCAAAAAAAACGGAGTGCTTCACACTCCGCTTTTTCTGAGGGACCCGGCCTTATTTGCTGGGCCGGCTCGCGCATTCAGCGCACTGTCCGTACAGGGCCATCGAATGGTCCTGGATCACCCAGCCCTTGGCCTTGGCGATCAGGTTCTGGCGCTTTTCGATATCGGGATCGTAGAACTCCTCGACCTTGCCGCAGCTGGTGCAGACAAAGTGGTCGTGGTGCTGGCCTTCATTGAGCTCGTAGACGGCCTTGCCGCTCTCGAAATTGCTGCGGATGAGGATGCCTGCCTGCTCGAACTGCGTGAGCACGCGGTAGACCGTGGCCAGGCCGATGTCCGAACGCTCGTCCAGCAGCACGCGGAACACGTCTTCGGCCGTCATGTGGCGTTGCGCACCCGTCTGGAAGATCTCCAGGATCTTCAGGCGGGGCAGCGTGGCCTTCAGGCCGGTACTCTTGAGTTCGTCGATGTTCTTCATGTCTGGGTCTTTGGCAGAGACTGCCCGCTGGGCTGCCACCACGGCAGGTGCGGGACGGCGAACAAAATGGCCCTGGTGCCAGGGGCGTCGCATGATCGCAAGCCCCGGGGACCAGCCGCTACAATGATCCACGATCATATCCCTATGCTGATACCAATGCATGTTCAAGCCCGTTGCCGCGCCAGTGCGGCCCTGATGCTGTTGATCGGGGTGGCGCTGGCAGGCTGCAGCAGCCTCGATGGCGCCGCGCACCGAGTCGCCAATGTCGTCACTCCCTACAAGGTCGAGGTCGTCCAAGGCAACTTCGTCTCCCGCGAACAGGTCGAGGCCCTGCAGCCCGGCATGAGCCGCCAGCAGGTGCGTGACATCCTCGGCACGCCGCTGGTCACCAGCGTATTCCACGCCGACCGCTGGGAATATGTGTTCACCATCAAGCGTCCCGGCGTCGATTCCCAGGTGCGCAAGCTGACCGTCTTCTTCAACGGCGACCTGTTCGCCCGCTCCGAAGGCGACGAGATGCCCACCGAGGCCGAATTCGTCGCCAGCCTGGGCTCCAAGAAGAAGCTGGGCAAGATTCCTCAGCTGGAAGCCAGCGAGGAGCAACTGTCCAAGTTCCCCGCTGCCAAGCCGGTCGAAGAGCCCGTGGCCGCCGAGCCGCCGCCCGCGGCGGCCAGCTATCCGCCACTGGAGCCCGGCGCCCGCTGATATCGCCGCCCGCGCGCCGCAAGGCATGCGGGCGTTTTTCCGTGGATGGCGGCTGCCGCGGTGCCTGCCGTGCGCCCGGGCAGTCCACTTTCCACGCATTGAGCCTTTGCATCTCTTTCCCGACATGAACGCCACGACCGCCACTTCCTCCAGCAACAACCAGCGCCTGCGCGTGGCCGTGGCCGGCGCCTCCGGCCGCATGGGCCGCATGCTGATCGAGGCCATCGCGCAAAGCGATGACCTTGCGCTGACCGCCGCGCTGGACCGTCCCGACAGCCCTGCGCTGGGCACCGATCCCTCGGCCTTCCTGGGCCTGGCCAGCGGCATCGTCATCGAAAGCGATGTGCGCGCCGCGCTGTCCAAGGCCGACTGCCTGATCGACTTCACGCGCCCCGAGGGCACGTTGGAGCACCTGGCCATCTGCGCCGAACTGGGCGTCAGGCTGGTCATCGGCACCACGGGCTTCAGCGACGAGCAAAAGGCGCGCATCGCCGAGTACGCCCAGCGCACGGCCGTGGTGCTGTCGCCCAACATGAGCGTGGGCGTGAACGTGACCTTCAAGCTGCTGGAGATGGCGGCCAAGGCCCTGTCCAGCGGCTACGACATCGAGATCGTCGAGGCCCACCACCGCCACAAGGTGGATGCGCCTTCGGGCACCGCCCTCAAGATGGGCGAGGTCATCGCCGAAGCCCAGGGCACGAAGCTGGCCGACCGCGCCGTCTACGAGCGCTTCGGCCACACCGGTGCGCGCGAGGACAACACCATCGGCTTTGCCACCGTGCGCGGTGGCGACATCATCGGCGACCACACGGTGCTGTTTGCGGGCACGGGCGAGCGCATCGAGATCTCGCACAAGTCCAGCAGCCGTGCCGGCTATGCCCAGGGCAGCCTGCGTGCCGCGCGCTTCCTGGCGGACAAGACCAGCGGCCAGTACGACATGTACGCCGTATTGGGCCTGTGACGAGGCTCGCAGCACGGGCAAGGTAAGACCATGAGCGGTCCACTCTGGCTCTGGTGGCAGCAAGGCGATGCCGTCGCGCGCGGCACGGCGCTGCTGCTGCTGGCGCTGTCGGTGGCCAGCTGGGTGGTCATCGTCTGGAAGGTCTGGTTCATGGCCGCCAGCCGGCGCCGCGTTCCCCAGGCCATTGCGGCCTTCTGGAGCGCGCCGGACCTGGCCTCGGGCCAGGCCCGCATGGGCGAGGGGGATCGCCAGCAACTGGTGGCACCCATGGCCGAGGCCGTGACACAGGCGCTGGCACCCATGGGCAGCGGCCTGGCGCTTGCGGGACGCGCGGCGCATTCCGTCCGCCTGACGCGGGAGCTTCGCCAGGCGCTGCAATCGGCCAGCCACCAGCTGCAATGGGGCCAGACCCTGTTGGCCACGGTGGGCGCCACGGCACCTTTTGTCGGCCTGCTGGGCACCGTCTGGGGCATTCACCACGCGCTGGCCACGCTGGCGGGCAGCGGGCAGATCGGCATCGAACAACTGGCCGGCCCGGTGGGCGAGGCCCTGGTGATGACGGCGGCCGGACTGGCCGTGGCCCTGCCGGCCGTGCTGGCCTACAACCTGCTGGGCCGGGCTGCGGCCCAGATGGAGGCCCTGCTGGAAGGCTTTGCCCATGACCTGCAGGCCATGTTCGGCACCCAGCCGGCCGAGCAGGCGCAGCACGATGACGGCATGGCCGTCGCCGGCCTGCCGGCCGGCCCCATGGAAGCGCCCTGACGGGGCGGCTCGCCAGGAGCGCACATGGCCTTTGGACGACTGAGCGGCAAGGAAAGCTCCTCCCAGCCCATGCACGCCATCAACGTCACCCCGCTGGTGGATGTGATGCTGGTGCTCGTCGTCATCTTCATCCTCGCGGCACCCATGCTGGCCGCCTCGCTGCGCGTGCAATTGCCCCAGGCCCAGGGCACCCAGCCCATGGCCGCCGCGGGCGAGGACGATGCGCTGCTGCTGGAGGTCGATGCGAAGGGCGCGCTCTGGATGCAGGGCCAGCCCGCCACGGCGGATGCGCTGCGTGAGCGCCTCGCTCAGCTCGGCGCGCGCAACCCCCAGGCAGAACTGCAACTGCGTGCCGACCAGGCCGTGCCCTATGGCCGCGTGGCCGAACTCATGGGCTGGGCCCACGCGGCAGGGCTGACGCGCATAGGCTTCGTGGCCGAGCCGGCGCGAAACCAGGATGGAAAACCCGCAGCCGTCCTGGGTCCCACCGGCGCCGGGCGCTGAAGCGATCAGGCGCTCAAGCGCTCAAGCGCCGCCGGGCCTGCGCCCGCGAACCTAGTCCTGTCCTTCGGGCCAGCGCTCGTTGCCCGCCAGCCGCAGATGCTGGCCATGGTCCGAGGAGCGCTGGTACAGACTGAGCCCGAACAGCGGCAGCATGCCGATCAGGTGATCGAAGATCGCGCCCTGTATGGCCTCGTACTCCACCCAGACCGTGGTGCTGGTGTAGCAAAACAGCTCCAGCGGCACCCCCATGGGAGAAGGCTCCATGGTGCGCACCAGCAGGAACATGTTCGGTGTCTTGTGGATGTGCGGATGGCGCAGCAGGTAGGCGTATGCATAGGCCTTGAACGCGGCCAGATTGCTCAGATGCTGCGCTGCCATCTCGCTGCCCGCCGGCGCATCGGCCATGCGCAGGCCGCCATCACTGCTCCAATAGTCCTTGAGGGGCTCGAGCAATGACAATTTCTGCCGCTGCTCTGCCGTCAGCAGGCGGATGGTGTGGGCGTCTATGTGCAGCGAGCGGCGGATGCGGCGCCCGCCCGACTCGAACATGCCGCGCCAGTTCTTGTAGCTGTCGCTCATCAGCCGCCAGGTCGGAATGGTGGTGATGGTCTTGTCCCAGTTCTGCACCTTGACCGTGTGCAGCGCGATGTCGATCACGAAGCCGTCGGCGCCGACCTGGGGCATCTCGATCCAGTCGCCCACGCGCAGCATGTCGTTGGAGCCCAGCTGCACGCCGGCCACGAAGGACATGATGGTGTCCTTGAAGATCAGCATCAGCACGGCCGAGGCCGCGCCCAGGCCGGACAGCAGCAGCAGCGGCGAGCGGTCCACCAGGGTGGCGACGATGAGCACGATGGCGATCAGGAACACCAGCAGCTTGCCCAGCTGCACATAGCTCTTGATCGAGTGCGCCTGCGTGGCCTTGCGCTCTTCCTTGAGGTCGTGCGCCTCGTTCATGGCATTGAGCAGGGCGCTGATCACGCGGGCCACGTGGTAGATGGTGCAGGCGATGGCCAGATTCAGGATCAGGGTGGCCCACTGCGGCTGCAGCTGCGGTATGGCCTGCACGCCGGACTGCATGACCAGCGAAGGCACGGCCTTGGCCAGCCGCTGCAGCACGCTGTCGTGCAGCAGCACCTGGGCCCACTCCATCTCCACCAGCGTGCTGCGCATGCGTGGCAGCACGCGCAACAGCAGCCATTGCACGACAAAACCCGCGGAGCGGGCCAGCAGCACCAGCGCGCACAGCGCAGCCAGGGCCTGCATGACGGGATCCCAGCCGGAAATCAAAGACCAGTTCAGCAAGAGAAAACTCCAGGGCGCGGAAAAACCTGCCGCGCGATGGCGGCATGCCCGGGATGTCCGTATCCGTTCCTGCGCAAGTCCGGGCTGGCGATGGCGGAACGTCTGCGGCGCACTGCCACAGAGGGTGCCAAGCATACGCAGCGCGGCTTTTCCCCGCGCGGCGGCCGGGCAACCGGGTGCCGATGGCGCAGTACCGCCTGCGGGCTTGTGGGCTGCTTGCGGCACCGGCGGGCCGGGGCCCTAAAATCGTCGGTTGATTCCGGCCATCCGGCTCGTCCGGCCACCTTGTCCGGCCCTTGGGGCCGCAGCACCATGCAAGAGAAATACAACCACATCGACGTTGAGCGCGCAGCGCAAGACCACTGGTCCGCCCGCGACGCCTACCGCGTGACCGAAGACCAGGCCAAGCCCAAGTTCTACGCCTGCTCCATGCTGCCCTACCCCAGCGGCAAGTTGCACATGGGCCATGTGCGCAACTACACCATCAACGACATGCTGGCGCGCCAGCTGCGCATGAAGGGCTACAACGTCCTCATGCCCATGGGCTGGGATGCCTTCGGCCTGCCGGCCGAGAACGCGGCGCTCAAGAACAAGGTGCCGCCTGCGCAGTGGACCTACGACAACATCGCCTACATGAAAAAGCAGATGCAGGCGATGGGTCTGGCCATCGACTGGAGCCGCGAAGTGGCCACCTGCGATCCCGACTACTACAAGTGGAACCAGTGGCTGTTCCTGCAGATGCTGGAAAAGGGCATTGCCTACCGCAAGACCCAGGTCGTGAACTGGGACCCGGTGGACCAGACCGTGCTGGCCAACGAGCAGGTCATCGACGGCCGCGGCTGGCGCACGGGCGCGCCGGTCGAAAAGCGCGAAATCCCCGGCTACTACCTGAAGATCACCGACTACGCCCAGGAGCTGCTGGACCATGTCCAGGTGGGTGGCGACAAGGCCACGCTGACCGGCTGGCCTGAAAAAGTCCGCCTGATGCAGGAAAACTGGATCGGCAAGAGCTCCGGCGTGCGCTTCGCCTTCACCCACGACATCCGTGGCGCCGACGGCCAGCCCATCCAGGACGGCCGCCTGTACGTGTTCACCACGCGTGCCGACACCATCATGGGCGTGACCTTCTGCGCCGTGGCGCCCGAGCACCCGCTGGCCCAGCATGCCGCGGCATCGCAGCCCAAGCTCGCGGCCTTCATCGAAGAATGCAAGAAGGGCGGCACCACCGAGGCCGAACTCGCGCTCAAGGAAAAGGAAGGCCTGCCCACGGGCCTGTTCGTCACCCATCCGCTGACGGGGGCCCAGGTCGAGGTCTGGGTCGGCAACTACGTGCTCATGAGCTACGGCGACGGCGCCGTCATGGGCGTGCCCGCGCATGACGAGCGCGACTTCGCCTTTGCGAAGAAGTACGGCATCGCCATCCGCCAGGTCATCGCGGTCGAGGGCGAGACCTTCAGCACCGAGGCATGGGCCGACTGGTACGGCGACAAGCAGCGCGCTGTCTGCATCGAATCCGGCGAACTCGACGGCCTGCCCCATGGGGCTGCCGTGGACAAGGTGGCCGAACTGCTGGCCGCCAAGGGCCTTGGCGAGAAGAAAACCACCTGGCGCCTGCGCGACTGGGGCGTCAGCCGCCAGCGCTACTGGGGCACGCCGATTCCCATCATCCACTGCGAGGACTGCGGCGCCCAGCCCGTGCCTGCCAAGGACCTGCCCGTGGTCCTGCCCCAGGACCTGGTGCCCGATGGCTCGGGCAACCCCCTGGTCAAGAGCGAAGCCTTCCACGCCGGCGTGGTCTGCCCCTGCTGCGGCAAGAGCGCGCGCCGCGAGACCGACACCATGGACACCTTCGTGGACTCGTCCTGGTACTTCATGCGCTATTGCGACGCCAGGAACAGCGAGCAGATGGTGGGCAAGGGCACGGACTACTGGATGCGGGACCAGCATGCCGCCACCGGCGGCAGCGGCATGGACCAGTACATCGGCGGCATCGAGCACGCCATCCTGCACCTGCTGTACGCGCGCTTCTGGACCAAGGTCATGCGCGACCTGGGCCTGGTCAAGGTCGATGAGCCCTTCACCAAGCTGCTGACCCAGGGCATGGTGCTCAACCACATCTACAGCCGCCGCACGGCCAAGGGTGCCAAGGAGTACTTCTGGCCCAAGGATGTCGAGCATGTGTTCGACGAGACCGGCAAGATCGTGGGCGCCAGGCTCAAGGCCGAGGTGGACAGCGCCGACGGCCTGCTGCCCGTGGGCACGGATATCGACTACGAGGGCGTGGGCACCATGTCCAAGTCCAAGAACAACGGCATCGATCCGCAGGAGCTGATCGAGAAGTACGGCGCCGACACCGCGCGCCTGTACACCATGTTCACCGCGCCGCCCGAGCTGACGCTGGAGTGGAACGATGCCGCCGTCGAAGGCAGCTACCGCTTCCTGCGCCGCGTCTACAACTTCGGCGCCAAACTGTCGCAGATGGACATGGCCGGCGCCGTGCAGAGCGTGGCCGGCGCCAAGTCGCTGGACGACGTGGCATTCGGCAAGGCCGCCAAGGCCCTGCGCCTGGAGATCCACACCGTGCTCAAGCAGGTGGAGTACGACTACCAGCGCATGCAGTACAACACCGTGGTTTCGGGCGCCATGAAGATGATCAACGCGCTGGAGGACTTCAAGTCCCACGACGACGCGGGCGCCCAGGTGGCGCTGATCGAAGGCTTCGGCATCCTGCTGCGCGTGCTCTACCCGGCAACGCCCCACCTGGCCCATGTGCTGTGGAGCGAACTGGGCTACGCCGCCCACCTGGGCGATGTGCTGGACGCGCCCTGGCCCCAGGTCGATCTCCTGGCCCTGGTGCAGGACGAGATCTCTCTGGTGCTGCAGGTCAATGGCAAGCTGCGCGGGGCCATCCTCGTGTCCTCGACGGCCGACAAGGCCGAGATCGAGCGCATTGCCCTGGCCAACGAGGAATGCCAGAAGTTCACCAATGGCGCGGCGCCCAAGAAGGTGATCGTGGTGCCGGGCCGCCTGGTCAACGTCGTGGTCTAGGCCATGGCATGCCCCCTGAGGCGCTGCGCGCCTTCCCCCTCTCGCTTCGCGGGGGGGACGACACCCTCGCTGCGGGGCGGCCCTTGCTCGGTGTCCCTCGCTTTGGGCGCGACCGTTGCAAGGGCTGTGAGTGGCGCAAGCGCCTTGGAGAACTGATATGCAAAAACGTACCCTGCTCACCGCCCTGGCCCTGGCTCCGCTGCTGGGGGCCTGCGGCTTTCGCCTGCGGGGGGTGCCGACCTTCGTGTTCCGCTCGCTCTACATCCAGGCGGGCCGGGGCTCTCCGGTGGCGCGGGAGCTGTCGCGCAACCTGGCCAGTGCCAGCGACAAGCTGACCGTGCTGCGCGATCCGGCATCGCCCGACGATGCGGATGCGATCTTCCAGATCATCAGCGAGCGGCAGGAGCGGGTCATCGTCGGCATGAACGCGCTGGGCCAGGTGCGCGAGTTGCAGCTGCGCCTGCGCGTGCGCTTCAAGCTGCGCACGCCCAATGGAGACGAGCCGATCCCCGAGACCGAGATCCTGCAGCAGCGCGACGTGACGTACAACGAAACCAATGCGCTGTCCAAGGAGGCCGAGGAGGCCATGCTCTACAAGGACATGCGTACCGACATCGTCCAGCAGTTGCTGCGCCGCCTGTCGGCCGTCAAGAGCCTGACCTGAGCCCCATGCAGCTTGCCCTGAACCAGCTCGGCGGCCATCTGGCCAAGGGATTGCGCTCGCTCTACGTGCTGCACGGCGACGAGCCGCTGCAGCAGCAGGAGGCTGCCGACGCCATCCGTGCCGCCGCGCGCGCCGCGGGCTACACCGAGCGCAGCAGCTACACCGTGGCCGGCGCCCATTTCGACTGGAGCGCCGTGCTGGCGGCGGGTGGCTCGCTGTCGCTGTTTGCCGATCGGCAGATCATCGAGATCCGCATTCCCTCGGGCAAGCCCGGCAAGGACGGCGGCGCCGCGCTGCAGCAGATCGCCGAGGCGGCGCGCGGCAATGACAGCACGCTCACCCTGGTCATGCTGCCGCGCCTGGACAAGGCCACCAGGACCGGCGCCTGGTTCAGCGCGCTGGAAGCCCAGGGCATGACGCTGCAGATCGATCCCATAGAGCGCGGCCAGCTGCCGGCCTGGATTGCCCAGCGCCTGGCAGCCCAGGGCCAGCGCGTGGCACCCGGCGAGGAAGGCCAGCGCACGCTGCAGTTCTTTGCCGACCGCGTCGAGGGCAACCTGCTGGCCGCACACCAGGAGATCCAGAAACTGGCCCTGCTGCACCCCGCCGGCGAGCTGAGCCAGGCGCAGGTGGAGCAGGCAGTGCTCAATGTGGCGCGCTACGACGTGTTCAAGCTGTCCGAGGCCGTGCTGTCCGGCCAGTTGGCGCGCGTCTCGCGCATGCTCGACGGCCTGCAGGCCGAGGGCACGGCCGAGGTGCTGGTGCATTGGACCCTGGCCGAGGACATCCGCTCCATCTGCCGCGTCAAGGAAGCCATGGCCGCAGGTCAGCCCCTGCCCATGGCCCTGCGCGCCCAGCGCGTCTGGGGCGTCAAGGAGCGTTTGTTCGAGCGCCTGCTGCCGCGCATCACCGACGTCCAGGCCGCGCGCCTGCTGCAATCGGCCCACGCGGTGGACGGCATCGTCAAGGGCCTGGCCTTCGAGGGCTGGCCCCGCGACGGCTGGCAGGCCCTGCGCCGCCTGGCCATGGACCTGGCCCAGGCCGGCGCCAAAGGCTGACGTACCGTTCCTAGCGCGTCTTTTCCAGCTGCGCCTGGGCCTTGGTGGCCCAGGTCTCCAGGTTGTCCAGCAGGTCCTTCTGGCTGAAGGAGCAGCTTTCCTCGCTGAACAGCGCGCTGGACTCCAATCGGTCCAGCAGATTGAGCAGCACTTCGCCGTAGCGCGGCGGCAGGGCCTGCAGCAACTCCGAGGAAGCCCTGGCCTGCTGCCCGAGCACGGCGGCCGGCAGCTGCTGCTGTGCCAGTTGGGCGAAGCCCGCGCGCAACTGTGCGAGCTGCTGGGCGGCGAGAAGAGTGTCGTGGCTGGTGGACATGGCGGGAAAACCTCTGCGTACTGGGCAGCAGTGTAGGGTGGCCGCGACATCCTGCCGGCCGCCGGAACGCGGGGTTTGCCCTCTAGTGGCCCTGCGAGGACGCATCCCAGCCGCATGTTGGCGCGGGGCATGCCCGCTCTCGGTGCGCAAATGGGCGCAACTCGGCGAGAATCTCGGAATGAACGCGCTCAATATCGTCGAATACACCCACAACCTGGGCGTTCAGGCCAAAGTGGCCTCCGCCCAGATGGCCCGAGCCTCGGCTGCCGTCAAAAGCCGCGCCCTGCTGGCGCTGGCGCGCCTGCTGCGGGAGAACGTGGAGCCGTTGCAGACCGACAACGCCCGTGACCTCGACCGCGCCGTGGCCAACGGCCTGTCCGCTCCCATGGTGGACCGCCTGCGCCTGACGCCCAAGGTGCTGGAAACCTGTGCCCAGGGATGTGAGCAGCTGGCCTCCATGGCCGATGTGATCGGCGAGATCATCGGCATGAAGCAAATGCCCAGCGGCATCCGCGTAGGCCAGATGCGTGTGCCGATCGGCGTGTTCGGCATGATCTACGAAAGCCGCCCCAACGTGACCATCGAGGCGGCCAGCCTCAGCATCAAGAGCGGCAACGCCTGCATCCTGCGCGGCGGCTCCGAGGCCATCGACTCCAACAAGGCGCTGGCTGCCCTCGTCGCCAGGGCGCTGGCCGAAGCCGGCCTGCCCGAGCACGGCGTGCAGCTGGTGCAGACCACGGACCGCGAGGCCGTGGGCCAGCTCATCGCCATGCCCGACTACGTGGACGTCATCATCCCGCGCGGCGGCAAGGGCCTGATCGAGCGCATCAGCCGCGAGGCCAAGGTGCCCGTCATCAAGCACCTGGACGGCAATTGCCACACCTATGTCGATGATCCCTGCGACATCGCCATGGCCGTCAAGGTGGCCGACAACGCCAAGACCAACAAGTACAGCCCCTGCAATGCCAGTGAAAGCCTGCTGGTGGCGCGCGGCGTGGCCGCCGAATTCCTGCCGAAGATCGGCGCCATCTACGCCGCCAAGGGCGTGGAGATGCGCGGCTGCCCCGAATCGCTGGCCATCCTGAAGTCTGTGGCCGGCGCTCAACTGGCCGAGGCCACCGAGCAGGACTGGAGCGAGGAATACCTGGCGCCCATCATCAGCGTCAAGATCGTGTCCGGCGTGGACGAGGCCATCGCCCACATCAACCGCTACTCCAGCCACCACACGGACGCCATCCTGACGCGCGACCATATGCACGCCCAGCGCTTTCTGCGCGAAGTGGACTCGGCCAGCGTCATGGTCAATGCCAGCACGCGCTTTGCCGATGGCTTCGAGTACGGCCTGGGCGCGGAAATCGGCATCAGCACCGACAAGTTCCATGCGCGCGGTCCTGTGGGCATCGAAGGTCTGACCTCGCTCAAATACGTGGTGCTGGGTGAAGGCGAAGTCCGCACCTGACCGAGCCGTGCTGCGCGCCGGAATGCCCCGCGCCGGCACCGCAGCACTGCAATGAATCCATGAAAATCATCATTCTTGGCGCCGGCCGTGTGGGCTACAGCGTGGCAGAAAGCCTGGTGTCCGAACGCAACGACATCACGGTGATCGACACCGACGCACGGCGCCTGCGCGAGCTGGAGTCGCGCTTCGACCTGCGTGGCGTCGTGGGCAGCGGCATCGATCCCCATGTGCTGGCCGAGGCCGGTGCCAAGGACACGGACCTGCTGATCGCCTGCGCCGCGCTCGACGAAACCAACCTTGTGTGCTGCAAGCTGGCCCAGGTCCTGTTCGAGATTCCCACACGCATCGCGCGCGTGCGCTCCTCGGGCTTTGGCGAGGACGAGGCGCTGCTGGGCAAGGAAGGCTTTGGCGTCGACCGCATCATCTGCCCCGAGGAATCGCTGACCAACTACATCAGCAAGCTCATCGAGTTTCCCGAAGCCATGCAGGTGCGTGCCTTCGCGGGCGGGCGGGCCGCACTGGCCTCGGTGCGCGCGCGCGACGGCGCCCCCGCCGTCGGCAAGCACATCGGCGAGCTGCGCGACTGCATGCCCGAGCTGGCCATGCGCATCGTGGCCATCTACCGGCGTTTCCTGGACGAGCCCGACCGCTTCGTCCGCTGCGACGGCAACACGCGCATCGAGCCCGGCGACGAGGTCTTCATCCTGGCCGCGCGCGAGCATGTGGCCGAGGTGCTGCGTGCCATCCACCAGCCTGCCGGCCGGCCTTCGCGCCCGGTCTACCGCATCATGGTCGCCGGCGGTGACCAGGTCAGCCAGCGCCTGGCGCTGCAGCTGTCGCGCGTGCCGGGCCGCTTCCACATCAAGATCATCGAGCCCGACGAGCAGCGCTGCCAGGACCTGGCCTCGCTGCTGCCGGCCGAGGTGCTGGTGCTGCACGGCGATGCCACCGACGAGGACCTGCTGGCCGATGAAAGCGTGGAGGACGTGGACCTGTTCCTGGCCCTGACCGACGACGATGAGAACAACATCATGGCCAGCCTGCTGGGCAAACGCATGGGCGCGCGGCGCGTGCTGTCGCTGATCACGCGGCGTGCCTACGCCGACCTGATGCACGGCACGCAGATCGACATTGCGCTGTCGCCGGCCCAGGCCATGCTTGGCGAACTGCTGGCCTATGTGCGCCGCGGCGACGTGCAGGCCGTGCACAGCCTGCGCCGGGGCGTGGCCGAGGCGCTGGAGATCGTGGCGCGCGGCGACCGCAAAAGCTCGCGCGTGGTCGGCCGCAAGGTCGAGGACCTGCGCGTGCCCGAGGATGCCCACATCGGCCTCATCGTGCGCGGCATACCCGAAGGCGTGCCGGCCGACGAAATCGCGGCCGGTGCCGAGCCCGAGGTCATCATCCCGCGCAGCACCACCGTGATCGAGAGCGGCGACCACGTGATCTTCTTCCTGCCCCACAAGCGGCTGGTACGGGACGTGGAGAACCTGTTTCGCGTCAGCGCCACCTTCTTCTGAGCCGACACCATGCGCGACCTGTTACCCGTCCTGCGCGTGCTTGGCATGCTCATGGTCATGTTTGCGCTGTCCATGCTGCTGCCCTTTGCAGTGTCCTGGTTCACTGACGACGGCATCTGGCGCATCTACCCCTGGGCCATCGGCATCACGGCGGCTGCGGGGCTGTCGCTGTGGATAGGCCTGGACCACTTCCGGCGCGAGCTGCAGCCGCGCCACGGCGTCATCCTCGTCACCCTGGTCTGGGTGGTTTTGCCGCTGTGCGCCATGCTCCCTCTGGTGCTGGGCATGGGCCATGTGGGGCTGAGCATCAGCTTCACCCATGCCTATTTCGAGGCCGTCTCGGGCCTGACGACCACCGGCGCCACCGTGCTCACGGGGCTGGATGCGCTGCCCGTGTCCATCAATGTCTGGCGCACCTTCCTGCAATGGTTGGGCGGCATGGGCATCCTGATCCTGGCCGTGGCCATCCTGCCCCTGCTGGGCGTGGGGGGCGCCCAGCTGTTCCGTGCCGAAGCCGCTGGCCCCATCAAGGACACCAAGCTGACGCCGCGCGTGACCGAGACCGCCAAGGGCCTGTGGGGCGTGTACGGCGTGTTCTCGCTGGCCTGTCTGCTGGCCTTCTGGGCGGCAGGCATGTCGCCGCTGGATGCGCTGATGCACATGTTCGCCACCGTCAGCCTCGGTGGCCTGTCCTCGCATGACGCCAGCTTTGCGTATTTCGACTCGCCGTTGATCGAACTGACTGCCCTGGTCTTCATGCTGCTGGCCAGCTGCAACTTCGCGCTGTACTTCGTGGCCATGCGCAAGGGCCGCTGGGACGGCTTCTGGCGCGATCCGGAAATGCGCGCCACGCTGGCCGTGCTGCTGGGAGGCGGGCTGATCGTGGCGCTGCTGCTATGGGCCAAGGGCGTGTACGGGCCCGTGGAGGCCCTGCGCTACGGTCTCTTCCATGTGGTCTCGGTGGCCACGACGACCGGCTTCACCACGGTGGACTACCTGACCTGGCCCGTCTTTGCGCCCGTGCTCATGCTGCTGATGTCGGGTGTGGCCACCAGTGCGGGCTCCACGGGCGGCGGCATCAAGATGGTGCGCATGCTCATCCTGCTCAAGCAGGCGCGGCGTGAACTCACGCGGCTCGCGCATCCGCGCGCCTTGCAGCCCGTGCGGCTGGGCACCGGCGTGGTGGACAACCGCATGATCTTCTCGGTGCTGGCCTTCATGCTGGTCTATGGCGCCACCGTGATCACACTCAGCATGGTGCTGCTGCTCACCGACCTGGACCCGGTGACCGCCTTCTCCGCCGTGCTGGCCAGCGTGCACTGCATGGGGCCGGGCCTGGGCGCGGTGGGCCCGTCCTCCAACTATGCTGTGCTCACCGAATTCCAGACCTGGGTCTGCACCCTGGCCATGCTGCTGGGACGCCTGGAAATCCTCAGCTTCATGGCCTTGCTTTCGCCGGCTTTCTGGCGCCGCTGACGCTGCAAAGACTGGGGAAAACACCTAGACCATGGTCCAATCTCTACAATTGCCCCCCACCGTCGTACCCAGAGGGTCTTTATGGTTCCACATCTCATCACGGCCCTGACCGGCCCGATCAACGAGCTTGAGCAGCGCATCCTCGACTCCATGCCGGCGATCGAGCGCTGGTTCCGGCTCGAATGGATGGAACACACGCCGCCTTTCTATTGCTCGGTGGACATCCGCAACGCCGGTTTCAAGCTCGCACCCGTGGACACCAACCTCTTCCCCGGGGGCTGGAACAACCTGACCGACGAAATGCTGCCGCTGGCCGTACAGGCGGCCATGGCGGCGATCGAGAAGATCTGCCCCGAAGCGCGCAATCTGCTCATCATTCCCGAGAACCACACGCGCAACACGCACTACTTGGCCAACGTGGTGCAGCTCAAGCGCATCTTCAACATGGCCGGTCTGAACGTGCGCATCGGCTCCATCAGCCCCGATGTGAAGAAGACCACCACCGTCACCCTGCCGCATGGCGACACGGTGACGCTGGAGCCGGTGATCCGCAGCAAGCGCCGCATCGGTCTCAAGGATTTCGATCCCTGCACCATCTTGCTCAACAACGACCTGTCGTCCGGCGTCCCGGGCATCGTCGAGGAGCTGTACGAGCAATACCTGCTGCCGCCCCTGCATGCAGGCTGGAGCGTGCGCCGCAAGAGCCGCCATTTCCAGAGCTATGAGGAAGTGGCCAAGCGCTTCGGCAAGCTGCTGGGCATCGATCCCTGGCTGATCAACCCGCTGTTCGGGCGCAGCGAAGGCATCGACTTCGCCAATGGCGTGGGCATGGAAGGCCTGGCCGAACAGGTCGATGTGCTGCTGGCCAAGGTGCGCCGCAAGTACAAGGAGTACGGCATCAAGGAAAAGCCGTTTGCCATCGTCAAGGCCGACAACGGCACCTATGGCATGGGCGTGATGACCGTGCGCGATGCCAAGGAGCTGGCCGAGCTGCCGCGCAAGAGCCGCAACAAGATGGGCATGATCAAGGACGGCCAGACCGTGCACGACGTGATCATCCAGGAAGGCGTGCTCACCCAGGAGCGCATGAACAACGCCGTGGCCGAGCCCGTGGTCTACATGATGGACCGCTACGTGGTCGGCGGCTTCTACCGCATGCACCCCGAGCGCGATGTGGACGAAAACCTCAACGCGCCCGGAGCCGGCTTCGTGCCGCTGGCCTTCCAGCACAGCACCCAGCTGCCCCAGATCGGCGCGCGCCCGGGTGCCAGCATGCCCAACCGCTTCTACATGTATGGCGTGGTGGCCCGGGTCGCCATGCTGGCGGCCAGCTATGAGCTGGAGGCGACCAACCCCAACGCGGAAATCTACGACTGATCGGGGTGCTGTCCGATGCGCTCGTCATCAGGACAGCGGACAATGCCGGCATTTCAATTGACTGAAGCCATCTCCCCACGGGATGGCGCATAGACCTGTGCAGAAAACCAAATCTTCGTTGGCCGCGCTCACCCTGGGCGCCATCGGCGTGGTCTATGGCGATATCGGCACCAGCGTGCTGTATTCGGTCAAGGAGGTCTTCGGCTCCGGCCATGTGCCGTTCACCCAGGAGAACATCTACGGCGTCCTGTCGCTGCTGTTCTGGACCCTGACGGTCATCGTCTCGCTCAAGTACGTGGTCCTGGTGCTGCGTGCCGACAACAACGGCGAAGGCGGCCTGGTCGCCATGCTGGCCCTGGCCTCGCAGACCGTCAAGGACAAGCCCCGCCTGCGCAACGTGCTGCTGCTCATCGGCATCTTCGGCACTTCGCTGTTCTATGGTGATGGCGTGATCACGCCGGCCATCTCCGTGCTCTCGGCCGTCGAAGGCCTGGAAGTGGTCTCTCCGCACTTCACCAAGGCCGTGATCCCGCTCACCCTGGTGATCCTCTTCCTGCTTTTCTGGTTCCAGAAGCACGGCACGGCGGGGATCGGTCGGTTTTTCGGCCCCATCACCCTGGTCTGGTTTGCCACCATCGCAGCGCTGGGCGTGCACCAGATCGCGGGCCATCCCGAAATCCTGGCGGCCATCAGCCCGCACTTCGCGGTGCGCTTCATCTGGGACAACCCCGGCACCAGCTTCATCATCCTGGGCGCCGTCGTGCTGTGCGTGACCGGGGCGGAGGCGCTCTATGCCGACCTGGGCCACTTCGGCAAGAAGCCCATCCGCCTGGCCTGGTTCTCCGTGGCCATGCCTGCCCTCACGCTCAATTACTTCGGCCAGGGTGCGCTGCTGCTGGCCAACCCGGCCGCCGTCAAGAATCCCTTCTACATGATGGCCCCGGCCTGGGCGCTGCTGCCCCTGGTGCTGATGGCCACCATGGCCACGGTCATCGCTTCGCAGGCCCTGATCACGGGCGCCTTCAGCGTCACGCGCCAGGTCATACAGCTGGGCTATCTGCCGCGCCTGGAAGTGCGCCACACCAGCGTGCGCGAGACCGGCCAGATCTACATGCCCCTGGTCAACTGGAGCCTGTTCGTGGCGATTGCGCTGGCCGTGGTGCTGTTCCGCTCCAGCGGCAACCTGGCGGCCGCCTACGGCATTGCGGTCACGCTGGACATGCTGATCACCACCACGCTGACCTTCTTCGTGATCCGCTACCGCTGGAACTACCCGCTGGCCCTGTGCATCGCGGCCACCGGATTCTTTTTCCTGGTGGACCTGGCCTTCTTCTCGTCCAACCTGCTCAAGCTGTTCGACGGCGGCTGGTTCCCGCTGCTGATCGGCGGCACGGTGTTCTCGCTGATGATGACCTGGCGCAAGGGCCGCGAGCTGCTGCACGAAAAGCTGCAGGCCGATGCCATCGACCTCAAGAGCTTCCTCGAATCGGTCTGGCGCCATCCGCCGGCGCGCGTGACGGGCACGGCCGTCTTCCTGTCCGGCGAACCGGGCACCGTACCCAACGCCCTGCTGCACAACCTCAAGCACAACAAGGTGCTGCACAACCAGAACATCTTCGTCACGGTGCGCAACCATGAAATTCCCTGGGTGGGCCTGGACAAGCGCACCGAGATCGAGGCGCTGGGCAGCGACTGCTGGCAGGTCATCATCAACTACGGCTTCAAGAACGAACCGGACGTGCCGGCGGCACTGTCCCTGCTGCGTCCCCGGGGTTGCCAGCTCGACGCCATGGAGACCAGCTACTTCCTGTCGCGCGATGTCATCATCCCGCGCATCAGCCACCGCATGGCGCCCTGGCGCGAAAAGCTGTTCGCCCAGATGCACCGCAACGCCAGCCGTGTCTCCGACTTCCTGCACCTGCCCAGCAACTCCGTGGTGGAGCTGGGCTCCAAGATCGAGCTGTAGGCGTCGCCAGCGCATCGCACGGTCGGCGGCTGTGGTGACAGAATCGCGCGATGCGCTTTTTCCGTGACTTGAGTCCCTCTGCCTTCGCAGCCGGCTTCGTGGCCGTGCTCGTGGGCTTCACCAGCTCGGTGGCCCTGGTCTTTCAGGCCGCCCAGGCCTTCCATGCCACGCCCGAGCAGATCACGTCCTGGATCTGGGCGCTGGGACTGGGCATGGGCCTGTGCTCTCTGCTGCCCTCGCTGATACTGCGCATGCCGGTCATGGTCGCCTGGTCCACGCCAGGCGCAGCCGTCCTTGCCACGGCAGGGCTTGCCGGGGGCTTTTCCATGGGCGAGGCCGTTGGCGCCTTCATCATCAGCGCGGGGCTGATCATCCTGGTGGGAGCCACAGGCTGGTTCGAGCGCGTCATGAACCGCATCCCCATGGAAATCGCTGCCGCCCTCCTGGCGGGCGTACTGGCCAACTTCGGCATGCAGGCCTTTGCCGCCGCCAGGGATGCGCTGCCCCTGGTGCTGGTCATGCTGCTGACCTATCTGCTGTCGCGCCGCCTGGCACCGCGCTATGCGGTCATCGCCACGCTGGTGGCCTCCATCGCCTGGGTGGCGCTCAACGGGCAAATGCAATGGTCCGCCGTGCATGCAGGCCTTGCCTGGCCAGTCTTCACCATGCCGCAGTTCTCGGTGCCCGCCCTGGTGAGCCTGGCCTTGCCCCTGTTCGTCGTCACCATGGCCTCGCAGAACCTGCCCGGCGTGGCCGTCATCCGTGCCACCGGCTACGACCTGCCCATCTCCCGCATCATCAGCATGACGGGCATCGCCACCCTGGTGCTGGCCCCCTTCGGTGGCTACGCGCTCAACCTCAGTGCCATCACCGCTGCCATCTGCATGGGCCCCGAGGCCCATGAGGACAAATCCCGCCGCTACACGGCGGCGGCGATCTGTGGCCTCTTCTATATAGTCATCGGCATCTTCGGCGCCGTGGTCACGGGACTGCTCACCGCCTTCCCCAAGGAACTGGTGGTCTGCATAGCGGGACTGGCCCTGCTGGGCTCCATAGGCAGCGGCCTGGCGACAGCTCTCAAGGGGGAGGAACACAGGGAGGCTGCGTTGATCACCTTTCTGGTGACGCTCAGCGGCGTGGTGATAGCCGGAGTCGGCTCGGCGTTTTGGGGCGTGGTCGCGGGCAGCCTGGCGCTATTTGTGCAACATTACCGACGTGCACGGGCTGACTGATACGCGGCCCAGGCCCGGGCACCCCACTTCCGCCTCCTATACAGGCGAGGCACGGGCCGCCGCCTTCTGCACACAACCCATGCAAATCCTCTTCGTCGCCGATCCGCTCGAATCGTTCCAGACCTACAAGGACACCACCTTCGCCATGATGCGCGAGGCGCAGCGGCGCGGCCACTCCATCGTGGCCTGCGAACCCAGGCAGCTTTCCTGGCAGCGCGGCGGCAAGGTCGTCGCCCAGGTGCGGCACATCCAGCTCACGGGAGATGCCCGGCAGTGGTTTGAAATCTCCAAGGAAGGCCTGGAGGAGCTGGCGGGCTTCGACGCCATCCTCATGCGCAAGGACCCGCCCTTCGATTCCGAATACTTCTACTCCACGCACCTGCTGGAACAGGCCGAGCGCGAAGGCGCAAAGGTCTTCAACAAGCCCAGGGCGTTGCGAGACCATCCGGAAAAGCTGGCCATCCTCGAATTCCCGCAATTCATCGGCCCGACCCTGGTCACGCGCAGCGCGCAGGACATCCGCGCCTTCCATGAAGAGCATCAGGACATCATCCTCAAGCCGCTGGACGGCATGGGCGGCATGGGCATCTTCCGCGTGGGCGCCGACGGCCGCAACCTGGGCAGCATCATCGAAACCCTGAACCAGGGCGGTGCCAGCAGCGTCATGGTGCAGAAATTCCTGCCCGAGATCACCGAGGGCGACAAGCGTGTGCTCGTCATCGGCGGCAAACCTGTTCCCTATTGCCTGGCACGCATTCCCCAGGGCAACGAAGTGCGCGGCAACCTGGCAGCGGGCGGCAAGGGCGTGGCCCAGCCTCTGAGCCAGCACGACAAGGCCATGGCCGAAGAGATCGGTCCCCTCCTCATGGAGCGTGGACTGCTGCTGGCCGGTGTCGATGTCATCGGCCAGTGCATCACCGAGATCAATGTGACCAGCCCCACCTGCTTCCAGGAGATCCATGACCAGACCGGCTGCGACGTGGCCAGCCTCTTCATCGACGCTCTGGAACAGGCCTTGGCGGCGGCTTGAAAAAACTTGGCGGATGACGCCAGTCATCCGCCAAGTTTTGGTGCTAGAATTGCGCCCCTGCACTCGATGACACGCAAATGTCTGAAAAGTGAAGCTTCCAGAGTTTTGCAAGACCGTTAAAAAACGTGCTACAATGCAAGGCTCTGCTGAAGAGAGCGATGCAGATCGCTGGTGTTGAAAAAATCGAAGAAATTTGATTGCAACG
>NZ_JCABYI010000021.1:0-56422 GCF_059499305.1 Delftia sp. | reverse complement strand
GCCGCCTGCTTTGCAAAGGGAAGCTGAGGCGACAACTATCCTGACATAGAGGGCGCGCGATAAGAAAGTAGGTCGGCCGCCGGGCCGAAACCCGGCTCCTGCCGCCAGAGGCACAACACAATCAAAAACAGGTCAACCAGAAATCAGCCAATCCGAGCAATCACAGCCCCCAGCACCTGCGCCTTCCCCGCCTCAGCCACCAAAGCCACCACCCCACTGCGATGCGCAGTCACCTGCATCTCCATCTTCATGGCCTCCATGACGGCAATCACATCGCCCTCCTGAACGGTATCGCCATCGGCCACCTTCCACGCATGCAGATTCCCTGCAATGGGTGAGGTGACGGCAGCGGGGTCCACGGCAGATTCGGCAGCCGGCGCGGCAGCCACACCGCCGCCAGCCGATGCCAGCCCCTGCAGCAGCACCGCAGGCAGGCCCAGCGACACCCGGCGCCCGTCGATCTCGACCGCGCAGCGCACCAGGCTGGCGTCGGGCAGCGGCTCGGCGCGCACGGCGGCGGCCAGGGGTTCGGCGAAGTCGGATTCGATCCAGCGCGTGTGGACCTTGAAGCCGTCGTTGCCCACGAAGTCGGCATGGCCGATGACGGCGCGGTGGAAGGGCAGGACGGAGGACAGGCCTTCGATGCGGAACTCGGCCAGGGCGCGGCGTGCGCGGGCCAGGGCCTGTTCACGGGTGGCGCCGCTGACGATGAGCTTGGCCATCAGCGAGTCGAAGCTGCCGGGCACGACCGAGCCGGACTGAACGCCCGTGTCCAGGCGCACGCCAGGGCCCGAGGGCGGGTCGAACCGCACCACGGGGCCGGGCGTGGGCAGGAAGCCGCGGCCCACGTCTTCGGCGTTGATGCGGAATTCGATGGAGTGGCCCAGCGGCGCCGGGGTTTCGGTGATGGACAGGGGCAGGCCGTCGGCCACGCGCAGCTGCTCGATCACCAGGTCCACGCCCGTGGTCTGCTCGGTCACGGGGTGCTCGACCTGCAGGCGCGTGTTGACTTCGAGGAAGGAGATGGCGCCCGTCTGGCTCAGCAGGAATTCCACCGTGCCCGCGCTGACGTAGCCGGCCGCCGCGCAGATGTCGCGTGCGGAGCTGTGGATGCGGGCGCGCTGATCGTCGCTGAGGAAGGGCGCCGGGGCCTCTTCCACCAGCTTCTGGTTGCGCCGCTGCAGCGAGCAGTCGCGCGTGCCCAGCACGACCACGTTGCCGTGGGTGTCGGCCAGCACCTGGGCCTCGATGTGGCGGGGGCGGTCCAGGAATTGCTCGACGAAGCATTCGCCGCGGCCGAAGGCGGTGACGGCCTCGCGCACGGCCGAGTGAAAGAGTTCCTCGACCTCGTCCATGCGCCACGCGATCTTCATGCCGCGCCCGCCGCCGCCGAACGCGGCCTTGATGATGATGGGCAGGCCGTGCTGCTGGGCAAAGGCCAGCACTTCGCCGGCATCCTTGACGGGGTCGGGCGTGCCGGCCACCAGGGGAGCGCCGACCTGCAGGGCGATCTTGCGCGCCTCGACCTTGTCGCCCAGCTTGGCGATGGTCTCGGGCGTGGGGCCGATCCAGCGCAGGCCCGCATCCAGCACGGCGCGCGCGAAGGCTTCGCTTTCGGACAGGAATCCGTAGCCGGGGTGCACGGCGTCGGCGCCGCTCTTGTGCGCGATGGCGATGAGCTTGGCGATGTTCAGGTAGGTGTCGGCCGGGCGCTCGCCGTCCAGGCCATAGGCCTCGTCGGCCATGCGCACGTGCAGGGCGTCGATGTCGGCATCGGCGTAGACGGCCACGGATTTCACGCCGTAGTCGGCGCAGGCGCGGGCGATGCGGACGGCGATCTCGCCACGGTTGGCAATCAGGACTTTTTTCATCGCAATACCTTCAATTGTTCTGCAGGCGCTGGGCGCCTTGCGCGCCGGGGGAATATTCCTCGAAGGCGCGGATGGGGTTGAAGCGGATCCAGGCGCCCACGGGAATCTGGCCGGCCAGATCCAGGTGGTGCGGCGCCACGCAGCCGATGACGGGATAACCGCCCGTCAGCGGATGGTCGGCCAGGAACAGCACGGGCTGGCCGCTGGGGGGCACCTGGATGGCGCCCAGCGGCGTGCCTTCGCTGGGCAGCTCGCCGGCCACAGCGCGCTCCAGGGGCTGCTCGCCGGCCACGCGCAGGCCCACGCGGTTGGACTGCGGCGTGACCTGCCAGCGCTGCGCGGCCAGCAGGGCCACGGCCTCGGGCGTGAACCAGTCGGTGCGCGGGCCTAGTTCCACGTCCAGCACCACGTCCTGCCCGGCGGTGGGCAGGGACTCGGGCGGCAGCTCGGGCGCGGACACGGCCGTGCGGTCCGCAGCCCGCACGGGCAGGATCTGGCCCACGGCCAGGGCGGCTGGGCCGACATTCGCCAGGGTGTCGGTGCAGGCGCTGCCCAGCACGGGCGTGACGGCAAAGCCGCCGCGCACGGCCACATAGCAGCGCGCGCCGGCCACGGGCTGGGCAATGGTCAGCAGGTCGCCATCGGCCAGGGCCACGGCCTGGTAGCGCGGCACGCTCCAGCGCTGGCCGGACCCGGTGGTCACGGTCAGGGGCGCATCGGCGCCCGTGATGGCGACCACGGTCTCGCCCTGGCTTTGCAGCGACAGGCCACCGCCCACGGTCTCCAGCACGGCCAGGTCGCTGGCATTGCCGACAAGGCGGTTGGCGGCCTTGAAGGCTGCCTGGTCCATGGCGCCCGAGGCCGAGACGCCCTGCCCGGCCTGGCCCAGGCGGCCCCGGTCCTGGAACAGCGTCATCAGCCCGGTGGCCTTGACGCGCAGCGCGTTGCCCTCTGGCAGTTCGGCCTGCACGACAGCAGGCGCAGGTTCGGCATCCGCCTGCTCCATGCCTGCGGCATCGACAAAGCGCACGCGGTAGCCGGGCTGCAGCAGCGCAGGCAGCTCGCGCGCAAGGTCCCACATGCGCGCCGAGGTGCGGCCTATCAGTTGCCAGCCGCCCGGGCTGGCCTGGGGATAGACGGCGCTGAACGTGCCGCCCAGCGCCACGGAGCCGGCCGGCACGCGCGTGCGCGGCGTGGTGCGGCGCGGCACGTTGAAGATCGGATCGCCCCCGCTGAGGTAGGCGAAGCCGGGCGCGAAGCCCGTGAAGGCCACGGCGTACTCGCTGCCCGTGTGGCGGCGCACGACTTCCTCGGGCGTGATGCCCAGCAGCTGCGCCACATCGGCCAGGTCCTCGCCGTCGTAGTGCACGGGGATTTCGACCAGCACATCGCTGCGCTCGGCGCGCTGACTCAGGTCACGCGCGGCGATGCGGTTCACCAGCTCGGCCACGCCCACCTGGGCGGGGGTGAACTGCACAAGCACGGTGCGCGCGGCCGGCACCAGCTCCTGCACGCCGGCGATGGGCTCGCGCTGCAGCGAGCCCAGCAGGGCCAGGGTTTCATCCAGGTCGGCCAGCTCCACCAGCAGGGCCTGGCGGTTGACAGGTAGAAAGCGCATGGCCACTCCTCAACCTGCGAAGGAGGAAATGCGCACGCCCTCCTGCTCGAAACGCTCGCGCAGATGGCGTGCGATGGCCACGGCTCCCGGGCTGTCGCCATGCACGCAGATGGAGTCGGCGGCAATGCGCACGGGGCTGCCGTCCACGGCCTCGACCACCCCTTCGCGCACCAGCATGAGCATGCGCGCGGCGATCTGGTCCACGTCGTGCAGCACGGCGCCCGGATCGCGGCGCGAGACCAGGGTGCCCTCGGGCGTGTAGCCGCGGTCGGCAAAGGCCTCGGCCACCACGGTCAGGCCTGCGTCGCGCGCCCAGTCGATCAGGGGCGAGCCGGCCAGCGCCACCAGCACCAGGCTGGGGTCGATGGCGCGCATGGCCGTGATCACGTCGGTGGCCTGGCGCCTGTCGTGGGCGATGGTGTTGTAGAGCGCGCCGTGCGGCTTGACGTAGCGCACCTCGGTGCCGGCCACGCGGGCCAGGCCCTGCAGCGCGCCGATCTGGTAGATGACGCCGGCCACCAGGTCGGCGCTGGCCACGTCCATGTTGCGCCGGCCGAAGCCGACCAGGTCGGGATAGGACACATGGGCGCCGACGATGGCGCCGCGCGCGCGGGCGGCCTTGAGCGTCTCCAGGATGCCTGCCGGGTCGCCGGCATGGAATCCGCAGGCCACGTTGGCGCTGCTGACGATATCGAGCATGGCGGCATCGTCGCCCATGCGCCATCCGCCCAGGCTCTCACCAAGATCACTGTTCAGGTCAATTTTCATCGTTCTCTCCTCACCGGACTCGGTGCACGGGGTTCAGTGCAACTGGCCGGCGTTTTCCTTCAGATCCTGGGACACGGTCAGGGCCGTGCGGATGGTCTCGCGCACGGCAGCCACCTGGTCGGCCAGCGACATGCTGGGCATGCCCGGCTTGCGCGCTGCCTGCTCAGGCAGGGCCGGCACATGGATGAAGCCGCCCCGCGCACCCGGCGCAGCCTTGCCCTGGGCCAGCCAGTGCATGAGCGCGAAAAACACGTGGTTGCAGACAAAGGTGCCCGCCGTGTTGGAAACGGAAGACGGAATGCCCCGCGCACGCAGGTTGTGCACCACGGCCTTGATGGGCAGCGTGGAAAAGTAGGCGGCGGGCGCGCCCGGGATCACCACCTGGTCCACGGGCTGGCGCGCCGCATGGTCGGGAATGCGGGCGTCGTCGATATTGATGGCCACGCGCTCGGGCGTGAACTCGCTGCGGCCGCCGGCCAGGCCCAGGCTGATGACCAGCACCGGCTGCAGCTGCGCAAGCGCCTCCTGCAGCTGGCGCAGCGATTCGCCGAACACGCAGCGCAGCTGCAGGCCGTGGACGGTGGCGCCCTCCACGATCTCTCCATGCAGGGCACGCGCCACTTCCCACGAGGGATTGACAGGGTCCTGCTCGAACGGCTCGAAGCCGGTCACCAGGATGCGCGGGGAAGTGGAATCGGTCATGGCAACAGTCCGTCCTTTAACGGAACATCAGGAAATACATGAGGAAGACGTTGGCCGTCAGCAGGGCCAGGGCCGTGGGCACCTGGGCGCGGATCACGGCATTCTTGTCGATCTCCAGCAGCGCGGCGGGCACCAGGTTGAAGTTGGCCGCCATGGGCGTCAGCAGGGTGCCGCAGTAGCCCGAGAGCATGCCGATGGCCGCCATCACGGCCGGGTCGCCATGGTAGACGCCCACCAGAATGGGCACGCCCACGCCGCCCGTCATCACCGGGAAGGCCGCGAAGCCATTGCCCATCACCACCGTGAACAGCGCCATGCCGAGCACGTAGACGGCCACGGCCACGAAGCGGATGTCCATGTTGATATAGGTGGTGGTCACATAGGCCACGGCCTTGCCCACGCCGGCGTCCGAGAACACCAGGCCCAGCATGCCCAGCATCTGGGGCAGCACCAGGGCCCAGCCCAGCGCATCGGTCAGGCGGCGCGATTCGCGCATGCCCTGGGCCGGCGTCTCGCGGGTCAGCCAGCAGGCCAGGCCCAGCGCCAGCACGCAGCCCACGCCCAGGCTCACCAGCGTGGTGGCCTTGGGGTCCAGCAGGGGCGTTCCGCCGAAGACCAGGTGAGAGGCGCTCAGCGTGCCCACCATGGTGATCAGCGGAATCGCCAGGGCCGGCACGAACAGCTTGTTGCCCAGGCGCTTGGCGCTGGCCAGGTATTCGGCATCGCTGCGCGGCGCGTGGCGGCCGCTGCCCACGCCACCGAAGCCGGCGATCAGCGCCATGGCCACGGCGATCACGCCCACCACCATGGGGGGCAGCTCATGGCCCACCAGGAACACGGCCGCATACAGCGCCCAGAACAGGCCGCTGGACCAGCGCTTGGGATTGCTGGCATCGCGCAGCGTCATCACGGCCGTGACGGCCAGGACGAAGCCGACCAGGTAGTACAGGTGTTGGATGGTCAGCGTCATTTCAGGCTCCCTTGGCTTGGGTGGCGTTGGCATTGGCCGCGTCGGCTGCGACGCCCGCCTTGTACTGGGCCAGCTCGCGCTCGAGCATGCGGTCCAAGCGACCCAGGCGCCAGGCGTGGATCACGAAGGCGCAGATGGCCGTGGGAATGCCCCACAGCGCGACGTGGATGGGCTCGACCTCGATGCCGGCTTCCTTCAGGAAGGTGGTCATCAGCACGATGGCGCCGAAGGCCACGAAGATGTCCTCGCCGAAGAACAGGCCCACGTTGTCCGTGGCGGCCGAGTAGGCGCGCAGCTTGTCACGCACCTTGGCGGGCAGGATGCCGAAGCGCGACTGGGTCGCGCCTTCGGCCATGGGTGCCAGCAGCGGACGCACCATCTGCGGATGCCCGCCCAGGCTGGTCAGGCCCACGGCGGCCGTCAGCTGGCGCGCCGCCAGGTAGACGATGAGCAGGCGGCCAGCGGTGGCCGACTTGATGGAGCTGATCCAGTTCTGCGCATGCTGGCGCAGGCCATGGCGCTCCAGCAGGCCGATCACGGCCAGCGGCAGCAGGATGATCAGCGGCAGGTTGCGCGTCTTGATGAAGCCCGTGCCGATGGTGGCCAGCACCTTGTCGACGGGAAAGCCCGCCGCCAGTGCCGTGCCGATGGCCGTGACGATCACGACCAGCATGGGATTGAAGCGCAGCACGAAGCCCGCAACGATGATGGCCACCCCGATAAGCGGCCAGAGATTGACGTCAGTCAGCATGTTGATTCCCCCTTCACACCCCCGGTGCGCGACGGCCGTCGAGCCACCCCGCATGCCCAACCCGGTGGCAAGGAGTGCGCTGCCGACCTGGTTTTGTTCAACAAAACTAGTAATTTGTCTTACAGAAACGAATTGTGATTAAGACAATCAACGCATACTGATAGTACAAACCCGCATACACCTGCCTACGCAATGTGCACTGACAGGGTTCTTGCCAAAGTCAGAAAAACTATCGATGATTGAATACCGATAGAAGACATGAATGCAACAATGCCCCTGCGCCGGTATCGCCTGCGGCAAGGCCGCCTCCTACAATGGGCCGCGCTCCCAGCGCGGGGCGCATGCGCGGCAGGCGTCGTGAATGGCCCTTCCTGCTCCCAACCCACCTTGCCCGAGCCCTGAATCCATGCGACGCCGTCAGATTGTTTCCCTGGTTCCCCGCGCTGCGGCCATCGCAGCGGTCCCGGCCCTGGCGCCGGCCTTCGTGCGCAATGCCTTTGCCGACGAGGCCGGCCTGTCCGCCAAGGCCATCACCATCGGCTCCACGGTGTCCCTGAGCGGCCCGCTGGCCGCATACGGCACCGACATCAAGCTGGGCACGGAAGCGGCCATGGCGCAGATCAATGCCCGCGGCGGAATTCACGGCCGCACGCTGCAGCTGCAGATCGTGGACGATGGCTATGTGCCCCAGCGCTCGGCCGACAACGTGCGGCAGATGCTGTCCAAGGGCACGGCCTTCGCCCTGCTGTCGTGCAACGGCACGCCCAACAATGCGGCCATCATTCCGCTGATCGAAGAGGCTGGCGTTCCCTACGTGGCGCCGATCACGGGCGCCTCGTCGCTGCGCAAGGGCGCGCGCAACGTCTTCCATGTCCGGGCCAGCTACACCAATGAGGTCCACCGACTGATACAGCGGCTTGCAGGCATGGGCCTCAAGGGCATCGGCATCGTCTACCTGGACAACGCCTACGGCCGGGAAATACTGGAAGACGCCACACGCGCACTGGAAGCCGGGAAGATGGCCCCCTCCGTACAGGCGGCCATTGCCACCGATGGCAAGAACCTGGCCGAAGTGTTGAACAAAGTGCATGCGGCCCGTCCGTCCGCCGTGTTGCTGGCCACGGCCGGCACGGTGTCGGTCGCGCTGGTGCGCGGCCTGCGCAAAAGCGTGCCCGGCGTGCTGCTCACGGGCCTGAGCGTGACCTTGCCCAACGACAGCCTCAAGCCGCTGGGCGACGACGCCCGGGGCCTTGCCATGACCATGGTCGTCCCCGCGCCCCATCAGGCCCGGCTGCAACTGGTGCGCGACTACCAATCGGCCCTGCGTGCCCACGGCCAGCAGGAGTTCTCCATGGGCTCGCTGGAAGCCTATGTGAATGCACGCGTGCTGGCCGAGGGTCTGGAACGCGCCGGCCGCGACCCCACCCAGGCCAGGCTGCGCTCGGCGCTGGCCGGCATGCGCAACTGGGACATGGGCGGCTTTGTGATCGACTACAGCGGCCAGCCGCCGCATGTGGGCTCCAGCTTCATCGACCTGGGCGTGCTGGGCAACGCGGGGCGCTTCATCGGTTGATGCCGGTGGCGGCTTGCGGGCCGGGCCGCGATGGTTTCTTTCTCTCGCCGCACCAAGGAGTTCTCGCCATGCCTGCCGAACGCCACCGCCTTGTGCCCTGCGCTTCCCACCGCGGCGTGCCACGCCGCCTGCTCATCCTGGCCGCCGCTGCCCTGCCCGGCCTTGCGCCGGCGCAGAAATGGCCGGCGCAGCCCGTGCGCATCATCGTTCCCTACACGGCCGGTGGCGGCTCGGACAACATCGCCCGCGCGCTGGGCACGGAACTGTCGCGTGAACTGGGCCAGCCCGTGGTCGTGGACAACAGGCCCGGGGCCTCGGCCATGCTGGGCGCAGAAATGGTGGCGCGGGCCGCGCCTGACGGCTACACGCTGCTGATGGCCGACATGCCGCACACCATCACGCCCAGCCTGTACAAGACGCCCTACGACGCGCTCAAGGACTTCACGCCCGTGGCCCTGATCGGATCATCGCCGCTGGTGCTGGCCGTCAACCCGAATTTCAAGGCGCAGAGCGTGAAGCAATTCGTGGCCCTGGCCAAGGCGCAGCCGGGCCGGCTCAACCTTGCATCGGGCGGCACGGGCACGGCCACGCATCTGGCGGGTGAGCTGTTCAAGCAGCAGACCGGCACCTTCATCACCCACATCCCCTACAAGGGCTCTGGGCAGGCCATTGCCGATGTGGTTGCCGGGCATACCGAGAGCATGTTCGCCTCGGCACCCACCGTGATCCCGCATATCCGAAGCGGTGCGCTGCGCGCCCTGGCCACCACCAGCGCCCAACGCTCGCCGGCCCTCCCCCAGGTTCCCACGCTGGGCGAAAGCGGCGTGCGCGGCCTGACCGTGCTGCACTGGTTCGGCCTGCTGGGGCCTGCCGGTTTGCCCTCCGGCATCCAGACCACGCTGCACGATGCCGTGGCCCGCGCCATGGCCACGCCCGCGCTGCAGGCCAAGCTGCAGTCCCTGGGGCTGGAGCTGACGCCCCGCACTGCGGCAGAGTTCGGCGCCCAGATGGAGACCGACGCGGCGCGTTGGGCGCGCGTCGTCAAGGAACGCAACATCAAGGCCGACTGATGTCCAGCCTGCACCCTCTTCCCGACGCCATCGACCTGCGCAGCGATACCGTCACGCGCCCCACGCCGCAGATGCTCGAAGCCATGGCCCGCGCCCCGCTGGGCGATGACGGCCTGGACGGCGACCCGACCGTGCGCGCGCTCGAGGAGACCGCAGCCCAGCGCTTCGGCAAGGCTGCGGGCCTGTTCGTGGTCAGCGGCACCATGGGCAATCTGGTGGCCGTGCTCGCCCATGGCCGCATGCCCGGCGAGGTGCTGGCCGAGGCCGGCAGCCATCTGCTGAACGCCGAGCGCGCCGCCGCGGGCCTGACCGGCATGCACTACCACAGCCTGGCCGGCGACGGCGGCCTGATCGCCCTGCCCGCGCTGGAGGCGGCGCTGGACACCGCCATCTCCGCACGCTGCCCCAGCGCGGTGGTGGCCGTGGAGAACACGCACAATGCGCGGGGCGGCACCGTGGCCGGGCCCCAGGCGCTGGCCGCCGTGCATGCGCTGGCCTGCCGCCATGGCGTGCCCGTGCACACCGATGGCGCGCGCCTGTTCAATGCCGCCGTGGCACTGGGCCTGTCCTGCCGCGAGATGGCTGCGCACACGGACTCGGTCACCGTCTGCCTGTCCAAGGGGCTGTCCGCGCCCGTGGGCTCGGTGCTCATGGGGCCGGCCGACTTCATCGCGCGGGCGCGCACCATACGGCGCATGCTCGGCGGCACCCTGCGCCAGGCCGGCGTGATTGCGGCGGCAGGGCTGGTGGCGCTGGAGCACATGGTCGAGCGCCTGGCCGACGACCATGCGCGCGCCTGCCGCCTGCACCAGGGCCTGCGCGCCATCGACCCGGCATGGTGCGCGGCCGAACTGCCGCAGACCAACATCGTCCAGGTTCGCGTTGACACCAGCGCGGCCGAAGCGCGCCTGTGGCAAGCACGCCTGGCCCAGGCCGGCGTGCTGGTGCGCACGGGCAGCGCCGGCCTGCTGCGCCTGGTCACGCACCGCCATATCGACGATGCCGCCGTGGACAGCACGCTGCAGGCCTTCGCCAGGCTGCAACACCCCACCTGAGCACTGCACGAAACCGGCGACCGGCCCGGCGCTGGCTACACTGCGCTCTGGCCCTTGCATCCCGACCACCATGACCCGCAGCACCGACATCCTCAACCTGACCGACCGCGTGACCGAGCAGCTGCGCAGCAAGCTCATCGATGGTGCCTGGGAGCCCGGGCAGAAGCTGTCGGAAGCCTCGCTCAGCGAAAGCCTGCAGATCTCGCGCAACACGCTGCGCGAGGCCTTCCGGCTGCTGACCAAGGAAGGCCTGCTGGTGCACGAGCCCAACAAGGGCGTGTCGGTGGCGGCGCCCAGCATCGCCTCCATCATCGACATCTACCGCGTGCGCCGCATGGTGGAGTGCCAGGCCCTGGCCCAGGCCTATCCCATGCACCCGGCGCGCAGCCTGATGCGCGAAGCCGTGGAGGCGGCCCAGCGCCACCGCGAGGCCCAGGACTGGTCGGGCGTGGGCACGGCCAACATGAGTTTCCACAAGGCCGTGGTGCAGCTGGCCGACAGCGAGCGCCTGGACACCATGTTCGAGCACCTGCTGGCCGAGCTGCGGCTGGCCTTCGGCCTGCTGCGCGACCCGCACTTCCTGCATGCCCCCTATGTGGACATGAATGCGCGCATCCTGCAGCAATTCGAGGACGGCAAGCCGGCCGAGGCCGCTGCCGCGCTCAATGACTACCTGGTGCATTCGGAGCGGCTGATCCTGGCCGCCTACGCCCGACGCCTGGCTGAAAAGGGCATCAAGGTGTGAAAACAATAGACACCCCCTGAGGCGCTTACGCGCCTTCCCCCTCTCTACTCGCTTCGCGAGGGAGGGGGACGACACCTTCGGGGCGGGGCTGCCCTTCCTCGGTGTCCCTGGCTTTTCGGGCGCGCCGGTTTCATGGGCTATGGGTAACGCACAGCGCCAGGGATCGCTGGCTCGTGCTCAACGCGAGGCCTTGCGCCGCGCGTCCAGGCTCCAGCGCGCCACGGGCGCCAGCATCAGTTGCACGAATCCCCCGGCGATCGCCAGGTTCTTCAGGAACTGCACCAGCTGGCCCTTGTCGCCGAACTGGTTGTGGAACATCAGCGCCGACATGACGCTGAACACGGCCATCACGGCCGCGGCCTCGCGGGTGCGCCAGCCCAGCAGCAGGGCCGTGGCCACGCCCAGCTCCACCACCAGCGCCATGGCATACGACAGCATGGGCAGCGGCAGGCCCGCCTTGGCGATATAGGCCATGGTGCCCTCCGGCCCCATCAGCTTGCCGATGCCGCTGTAGATGAACAGCAGGCTCAGCAGCACCCGGGCCAGCAGCGGTGCGAAGTCGGCCCAGGGCGATGCTGCGGCGTGGGCAGCGCGATGCGTGGCGGCGCGCGTCATCGCATCAGCCCGGGACACGGCCGGAACCCTGGCCTTCGGCCGCCTTCACCGAGCCGCCCAGGCGCTGCACTTCGGCCAGGTACTCGGGGCCGCTGCGCATGCGCTGGTACTGGGCCAGGCGCTGCTGGTAGTCGGCATCCCAGTGGTTCACGTCGGACTCGCGGTAGACGTTGAGGCCGGCGCGGTTCCACAGGGCCAGGTCAGCCTGCACTTCGGCGCGCGACAGCGCGGGGCCGGAGGCGACGGGCTCGGCGCCGAACCAGGTTTCTGCAGATACCGTGGCGGCCGGTGCGGCCGAGGCCATGCCCGACCACAAGGCGGAGGAAAGGGAAACGATGGCGAAGAGGGTCTTTGCGTGCTTCATGGCGAATCCTTTGTCAAATCCTGCAGCGCGTGATTGCGTTCTGCATGGCTGCAGTCTCGTCTTCGCCCGCCTGCACGTCAGTGCCTAAACGCACAGCTTTGCGCAAACTCACCGGTTCCCGCGCTCACTGTCCACGCTCACCATCCACGCTCAGGGCCACTGCAGGCCGGGCCGCGCCACATGCAGGGCCTGCAAGGGCTCGGAGCGCCCGCGCACCTGCACCTGCCGGACTTCGCCCAGGCCATCGGCCACGCCCGCGCGGCGCGCCACCTCCAGCGACAGCACCAGCCGGGCCTGGGCGCTCTTGGTGTATTCCTGCAGGCGGCTGGCCGTGTTGACCACCTCGCCCACGGCCGTGAAGGTGGTGGTGTGCTCGAAGCCCACGCGCCCCACGGCGGCGCGCCCCGCATGCAGGCCCATGCCGAAATCCACCGGCTGGCCGAACTGCGCCTCGAAGGTGTGGCTCCATTCCTGCATGCGCCGGTCGATGAGGGCGCTGGCCTGCACGGCCTGGCGGCAGGCCGTGTCCAGGTCGGTATCCAGCCCGAAGATGGCCATCACGCTGTCGCCGATGAACTGGTTGGCCATGCCGCCGCTGTCGTGCACAGCCTGGCCCACGCGCTCGAAATACTGGTCCAGCACCCAGGACAGGTCCACGGGCCATTGCCGCTCGGCCAGGCCCGACCAGCGGCGCAGGTCCACGAACAGGATGGCCACCGCGCGCACTTCGCGGACCTCGCGCTGCCCGTCACCCCGCCCGGCCTGGGCGGCTGCCGGCGAGCGGAACAGCGGGGCCACCTGCACATCGCCCGTGGGCCGCAGCTGGCAGGCCAGCCGCACGTCCTGCGGCGCGCCCACGCGCTCCAGCGTGAGGCGCTCGTCCCGCCCCGGCGCAGGCAGGTGGGCCGCCGGGCCGGACACGCGCACCCGGCAGGTGGAGCAGCGCGCCCTGCCGCCGCACAGCGACAGATGGGCAATGCCATGCTCGCGGCTGGCTTCGAGCACGCTCATGCCCTGGGCCACCTGCACGGTGCGGCCCGGATAGTGCAGCAGCACCTGGCGGGCGCCGCGCAGGCGCATGCGCCGCCACAGCCAGGGGCCGGCCAGCAGCGCGGCCAGGCAGGCCAGCCAGCCCTGGCGCAGCCCGGCTGTCAGCGCGCGCAGCCACTGCGATGCCTCGGGCGAGGGGCCGGCCGGCGCTGGCAGGCCGGCCGCCGCGATCTCGCGCGCCATGGAGACGATGCCCAGCGCCGCCAGCACGGGCAGCAGCACGGCGGCCGTGAGCAGCAGCGGCTGCCAGCGCCGCCACCAGCCGCGCGCACGCAGGGCCATGTGCAGGCCCATGCAGCCATGGGTCCAGGCAGCCGTCATCAGCAGCAGCTGGATGGCCATGCTGGACGGATTCCAGGAAGAACGCACGATGCGCGCATACGAGGGGTCCACGCCCCAGGCCTCCTGCGCCAGCCGCGTGGCCGGCACGTGCAGGGCCAGCAGCAGCGGCAGGCCCAGTCCCAGCAGCAGCCGCACGGCCTCCAGCGCCGGCATGCGCAGGCTGCGCCGCCGCGCCAGCGCCTGCAGCGCCAGCCCCATGTGCACGGCCAGCGCGCCGTAGAGCAGCAGGCTGCCGGGCAGGGATCGCCACACGCCGTGGACCAGCTCGCGCACGGCCTCGGCCGTGGCCAGCGAGACCAGGCCCAGGGCATGGTTGGACAGGTGCAGCGCCGCATAGGTCCACAGCACCAGGCCGGTGGACCAGTGGAGACTGCGCAGGGACGGCAGGGACGGAGGAAGGACACGGGCCATGGAAACGGATGATGCGCCCGACGGCAGGACAAGACAGGAACAATGGCGGCTTGAAGGAACTTGGGACAGCGCAGCCCGATCCAGAATCTTTGTACATTCCGCCCGCTATTGGTTCCATGGCCCACCCTACCCCGCCTTCCAGCTTCGCCCTGCGCGGCATCGCCCTGTTCGAGGGCCTGGGCAGCGCCAGCCTGGACCGCATCGCGGCCGACTGCGAATGGCGCCCGCTGCAGGCCCGCCAGCCCGTGTTCAGCCGCTGCTCCACGGGCAGCGACGTGTTCTTCCTGGTCAGCGGGCGCGTGCGCATCACCACCTATTCGCCGGGCGGGCGCGAGGTCAGCTTCCGCGACTACGGGCCCGGCGAGCACTTCGGCGACCTGGCGGCCATCGACGGCCAGGCCCGCTCCACCGATGTGGTCACCCTGGAATCCTCGCTGCTGGCCAGCCTCTCGCGCCAGGACTTCCTGGCCCTGCTGGCGCGCGAGCCTGCCATCGCCTTGCGCATGATGGAGGGCCTGGCCGGCCTGGTGCGCCGGCTGACCGACCGCGTCATGGAGCTGAGCACCCTGGGCGTGCCCACGCGCCTGCACAGGGAGCTGCTGCGCCTGGCCCGGGAGGCGGGCGTCTCGCCCGAGCACACGGCCCTCATCAGCCCCGTGCCTTCGCACTCGGTGCTGGCCAGCAAGATCAGCACCAACCGCGAGCAGGTCACGCGCGAGCTGGGAGCCCTCACCCGGCGCGGCCTGCTGCGCAAGGAGGGGCGCCAGGCGCTGCTGGTGACCGATGTGCGCGCACTGCAGGCGCTGATAGCGCAGGAAAGCTAGGCGGGCTCCATTCGCCAGCCCTGCGGCGACCACACCAGGCGGTCGGTCAGCCCGATGGCCTGCAGAAAATCCTCGTCATGCGAGACCACGACCAGCGTGCCCTGGTAGCCGCGCAGCATGGCCTCCAGCGCCTGCAGGGAAGGCAGGTCCAGGTGGTTGCAGGGCTCGTCCAGCAGGAGCAGGGGCGCGGGCGGCTCGGCATGCAGCGCGCAGGCCATGGCGGCCTTGAGCTGCTCGCCGCCGCTGAGCCGGCCCGCGGGCTGCTCCACCTGTCGGGCCGCCAGTCCGAGCCAGGCCAGGCGCGTGCGCAGCACATCCACGGGGGTGCCGGGGCAGGCGTCCTGCAACTGCTCCATCACCGTGCGCCCGGGCTGCAACAGGGACAGGCGCTGGTCCAGGTAGGCACAGGCCTGCATGCGGCGCACCTCGCCTGCCTGGGGCGCAAGGCGGCCTGACAGCACATCGAGCAGGCGCGTCTTGCCGCAGCCGTTGGGACCGGTCACGGCCAGACGCTGGCCGCCGTACAGAGACAGGTTCAGGCGCGGCCCCGTGGACAACGAAAACGGCAGCAGCACATCGTCCAGCAGCGCCACCACGTCGCAGGGAGCACCGGCCGGTGGCTGCGTCTGCATGCGGATGGCCGCCTGATGGTCGATCTGGCGCGCCGCCTCGCGCACGCGCTGGTCCAGCGCCTCGCGCGTGTCCGCCTGCTGGCGGCGCAGGCGGCCGGCCGACACCTGGCTGCGCTCCTTTTGCCGGTCCAGCAGAATGCGCGCCTGGTTGGCCTCCTGGCCCTGGCGGCGGCCGCGCGCCTCGCGGCGCTGCTGGCGCTCCTGCTGCTCGCGCAACTGCTGCGTTTCGCGGCGCCGCTCCAGCTTGCGCTGCTCCAGCAGTTGCACCGCCGAGGCCATCTCGCGCGCCTTGGCTTCGGCATAGAAGGCGTAGCCGCCGCCGTAGCTGCGAAGCCCCTGCGGCGACAGCTCCACGATGCGTTCCATGCCCTGCAGCAGACTGCGGTCATGGCTGACCACGACCAGGCCACCGGGCCAGCGCTGCAGCTGCGCGGCCAGGGCCTGGCGGCTTTCGCGGTCCAGGTGGTTGCTGGGCTCGTCCAGCACCAGGTGGTCGGCGCCCGACAGCAGCGCGCCCGCCAGGGCCGCGCGCATGGCCTCGCCGCCGCTGAGGGCGTGGCCCGGCGTATCGGCACGCAGATGGCCCAGGCCCGCCAGCTCCAGCTGGGCCTGCAGGCGCTGGCGCAGGTCCCAGCGGTCGGCCAGCAGCTCGAAGTCGCGGGGCTCGCAACTGCCGCCCTCGATGCGCGCCAGCGCCTCCAGCGCGGGCTGCAGCCCGGCCAGCGCCGCCACCGAAGGCTGGCCGTGCCAGTCCGTGCGCTGGGCCAGGTACAGCACCTGCCCCGAGCGCAGGCAGCGGCCCTGCGAGGGCGCATCCAGCCCGGCCAGGATGCGCGCCAGCCGCGACTTGCCCACGCCGTTGCGCCCCACCAGGCCGGTGCGGCGATGGTCCAGGGTTTCGGAAAGATCGGAGAAAAGGGGGCTGCCATCGGGCAGCACGCAGGAAACGCCGTCGAGCGTGATCGTGGTATTCGTCATATCGCGGTTCATGGATGCCAACGCAGTTCCTTGCCGCTTTGCATGCATTGCGCATGCCGTGGGCAGGGTCGGGAAAAGCGGGCCGCTGGGATAGCGGCAGCATCAATGGCGCATGGGACGAATACCTCCTGCAATGGCGAACGAAGCCGCCATTATAGAAATCATGGGACGGACGTGCTGGCCGTGCCGAAGGGGGCGCCATCGGCGCCGTCGGCGCCAAGGGGGCCGGCATGCGCACCTGCGTTTGCACGCGGCGGCTCGGGTCCGGTGGGCCCGGCCTGCCGCGCGGGGGCTGCAGGCGCCGATGGCGCGCAAGGGTTCGAAGACTGTGCCGGCGGGCGGCCCTGAAAGCACAGGGCGTTGAGCGCGATCCAGAGGGGCATGGTTCAGGTTCCAGGGTCGGCAGCAGGCGGCGGCCGGCGCGCACTGCAGCGCGGCCCGGCGATGCGCCGCTGCCATTCAAGGACGAAGACGAAGAAGACGGGCACGAAGAACACGGCCAGCACCGTGCCGCTGACCATGCCGCCGAACACGCCCGTGCCGATGGCGTGCTGGGTCTCGGCGCTGGCGCCCGAGGCCAGCATCAGCGGCACCACGCCCAGCGCAAAGGCCAGCGAGGTCATGAGGATGGGCCGCAGCCGAAGGCGCGCGGCCTTGATGGCGGCCTCGCGCAGGTCCTGGCCTTCCTCGCGCAGCTGCTTGGCGAATTCCACGATCAGGATGGCGTTCTTGGCCGACAGGCCGATGATGGTGATCAGGCCCACCTTGAAGAACACATCGTTGGGCATGCCGCGCAGCAGCACGGCCGCCACCGCGCCCAGCAGGCCCAGGGGCACGACCAGCATCACCGACAGCGGGATGGACCAGCTCTCGTACAGCGCGGCCAGCACCAGGAAGACCACCAGCATGGACAGGGCCATGAGCAGGGGCGCCTGCGCGGCCGACTGGCGCTCCTGCAGCGACTGGCCGGTCCAGGCCACGGCAAAGCCGGGCGGCAGTTGGGCCACCAGCCGCTCCATCTCGGCCATGGCCGCGCCGCTGGATGTGCCGGGCGCAGGCGTGCCCGAGATGCGCGACGCCAGGAAGCCCTGGTAGCGCACCAGCTGCAGCGGCGTCTCGGACCACACGGGCGTGGCGAACTCGGCCAGCGGCACCATGCCGCCCGCAGCGTTGCGCACGTTCAGCCGGAGCACATCATCGATCTGCATGCGCGCGGGCGCGTCGGCCTGCACGATGACCTGCTGCATGCGCCCGGCGTTGGGGAAGTCGTTGACGTACAGCGAGCCCATGGCCGTGGACAGCGTCTCGCTGATGGCGGCAAAGCCCACGCCCAGCGCCTGGGCCTTCTGGCGGTCGATCTCCAGCCGCACGCTGGTGCCCGAAGGCAGACTGTCCTGGTAGGCCGAGCCCAGCACGCTGCTGCTGCCGGCCAGCGCCAGCAACTGGTCGGTGGCCGACTTGAGCGCGGCATGGCCCTGGCCCGTGCGGTCCTGCAGGTACATGGTGAAGCCCGAGGAAGTGCCCAGCTCGTCGATGGCCGGGGGCTGCAGCACCATGATGGCGCCCTCGGGCGCGTGTTCCATGGCCTTTTGCGCGAGCGAGACTTCCTCGCCGGCCGTGGCGCCGTTGCGCTGGTCCCAGTCCTTGAGCGTGGTGAAGGCCATGGCCGCGTTCGGGCCCGAGCCCGCGAAGCTGAAGCCCAGCACCGAGATGCTGGAGGCGATGCCGGGGCGCTGCGCCACATGCTCCTCATAGCGCTTGACCACGTCCAGCGTGCGCTCGGCCGTGGCATCGGCCGGCAGCTGGATGGAGGTCATGAAGTAGCCCTGGTCCTCCTCGGGCAGGAAGGCCGAGGGCAGCTGGCGCAGCGCAAACACCAGGATGGCCACGATGGCCGCGAACAGCAGCATCATGCGGCCCGTGCGCCGCACCAGGCCCGTGACATGGACCTCGTAGCGGTTCGTCAGCCGCTCGAAGCCGCGGTTGAACCAGCCGAAGAAGCCTTTCTTCTCATGGTGGCCTGCCGCCACCGGCTTGAGCAAGGTGGCGCACAGCGCCGGCGTCAGGCTCAGGGCCAGGAAGGCCGAGAACAGGATGGACACGGCCATGGACAGCGTGAACTGCTGGTAGATCACGCCCACCGAGCCGCTGGCGAACGCCATGGGAATGAACACCGCCGTCAGCACCAGGGTGATGCCGATGATGGCGCCCGTGATCTCCTTCATGGCCTTGAGCGTGGCATCGCGCGGCGACAGGCCTTCCTCGGCCATGAGGCGCTCCACGTTCTCCACCACGACGATGGCGTCATCCACGATGATGCCGATGGCCAGCACCATGCCGAACATGGTCAGCACGTTGATGGAAAAGCCCGCCACCAGCATCACGGCGAAGGTGCCCAGCAGCGCCACGGGCGCCACGATGGCCGGGATCAGCGTGTAGCGCAGGTTCTGCAGGAACAGGTACATCACCAGGAAGACCAGCACCATGGCCTCGACCAGGGTCTGCACCACCTTCTCGATGGAGATCTTGACGAAGGGCGCGGTGTTGAACGAGATGGTGTGCTGCATGCCCTGCGGCAGGATGGAGGCCAGCTCGGCCATGCGCTTTTGCACGGCAGCGGCCGTGCGCACGGCATTGGCACCCGGCGACAGCTGCACGGCGGCGCTGGTGGCGGGCTTGCCGTCCTCGCGGTTGGAGAAGGCATAGGACTGTGCACCCAGCTCCACGCGCGCCACGTCGCCCAGCACCAGGCGGGAGCCGTCGGCATGGGCGCGCAGCACGATGGCCGCGAACTGCGCGGGCGAGGTCAGCTGGCCCTGCACCGTCAGCGGCGTGGTCACGCGCTGGCCCGGCGCGGTCGGCGCATCGCCCACGCGGCCCGGGGCGATCTGCATGTTCTGCTGCTGTATGGCCTGGGTGAGGTCGCCCATGGACAGCCCGTAGGAAATCAGCTTGGCCGGATCGACCCAGACGCGCATGGCCTGCTCGGTACCGAACAGCTGCACGCGGCCCACGCCCTCGATGCGGCGCAGCTCCTCCACGATGTTGCGCGCCATGTAGTCATTGAGTGCCAGCTCGTCGAACTCGCCGCCCGGCGAGATCAGGCCCACCAGCAGCAGAAAGCTCGACGTGGCCGACTCCACCTGCAGCCCGTTCTGGCGCACGGCCTGCGGCAGGCGCGGCTCCACGGCCTTGATGCGGTTTTGCACATCCACCTGGGCCAGCTCCGGGTTGGTGCCGGGCTTGAAGGTGGCCTTGATCTCGGCCGAACCCGAGGTGTCCACCGAGGACTCGAAGTACAGCAGGTGGCGGACGCTGGACAGCTCGCGCTCGATCAGCGAGACCACGGAATCATTGAGCGTCTTGGGCGTGGCGCCCGGGTAGGTGGCATACAGGCTCACCGTGGGCGGCGCCACCGTGGGATAGCGCGATATCGGCAATTGCGGGATGGCGAGCACGCCCAGCAGCACGATGAACAGCGCGATGACCCAGACAAAGACGGGCCGGTGAATGAAGAACTGTGGCATGGACGCGAGGTCTGGTTTTCAATGCGCGCCAGGGCGCGCTGCGGAAAAAATACGGCGCCTGGCGCCGAATCATCTGAGGGGCCATCCGGATGCAAATCCAGATTGCCAGGAGGCATGGGGATGAAGGAAACTCCTGCCGGTGCGGCTTCGGCCTGCGGCGTGTTGCCGCAAGGGCCATTCACTCAGGGAGCCGCTGCAAAAGCTGACCGCTCCACCCGCTCATACGGCACTGCCGCTGTGACTTCATATTCATCGCTTTGTTTCGCATGCCGGCCAATGGCGGCGGCACAGGGAAACAGCTTGCGTTCTTTCGATGGCATTTCGGCCCGGGAAATGTGGAAGAACGATGGAGATGAACACAGCCGCCGCCGCGACCCAAAATGGCTTCTATCATTGCCCAGCCCTTGCCTTTCCAGCCATCGACATCGCTCATCCTCGTTGCCGAGGACGAGCCCGAGATCGCAGACATCCTGTGCGCCTACCTGGCCCGCAGCGACCTGCGCACCGTCCATGCCGCCGATGGCCAGCAGGCCCTTGAACTGCACCACCACTTGAAACCCGATCTCGTTCTTCTCGACGTGCAGATGCCACGCCTCGACGGCTGGCAGGTGCTGTCCGAAATCCGCCGGCGCGGCGACACGCCCGTCATCATGCTCACCGCCCTCAACCAGGACGTGGACAAGCTCATCGGCCTGCGCATTGGCGCGGACGACTACGTGGGCAAGCCCTTCAATGCGGCCGAGGTCGTGGCGCGCGTGCAGGCCGTGCTGCGCCGCTGCGGCCAGGGCCGGCTCCGCGATACCAAGCTGCTGCAGGCCGGCCCCTTTCGCGTGGACCTGGACAGCCGCGAGGTCAGCGTGCAGGTGCAGGGCGCCACGCATGTGCCCGAACTCACCGTGACCGAATTCAACCTGCTGGCCAGCCTGGTGCGTTCGCCCCGGCGCGTGTTCAGCCGCGCCGAGCTGCTGCTCAGTTGCCTGCCCGAAGGCCACACGCTGGAACGCACCGTGGACAGCCACATCAGCAAGCTGCGCAAGAAGCTCGAAGGCCTGGGCCTGCAGGGCATGCCCGACAGCGTGCGCAGCGTGGGCTACCGGCTGGGGATGGACCCATGAGCGCAGTGCCGGGCCTGCGCCGGCAGGTGGTGCTGACCATGTCGGCCGTCACGCTGGCCGTGGTCGTGCTGTGCGTGCTGGGTTCGTACGCCTTCTATGCACTGCTGCTGACCTTTCACCCGGCCAGCGTCTCCGACGGCTGGATGCCCTCCAGCGTGGAGCTGGCCTGGGTGCTGCTGACCCTGGTCATCGCCCTGCTGATCGCCATCTTCGTGGCCACGCGGCTGTCGCGGCGCATCCTGCCCTCGCTGGACTCGGTGGCCATCAGCCTGCGCCAGCTGGCCCAGGGCGACCTCTCGGCGCGCGCGCACACCGACGACAGCGCGCTGCACGAGGCCGCCCAGCTGGTGCACGACTTCAACAGCCTGGCCCAGCGCCTGGAAGGCATGGCGCAGGAGCGCGCCTTCTGGAGCGCGGCCATCGCCCATGAGCTGCGCACGCCCGTGACCATTCTCAGCGGACGGCTGCAAGGCCTGTCCGATGGCGTCTTCCTGCCCAGCAAGGACATGCTGGCCAGCCTGATGACCCAGGTCGAGGGGCTGACCCGCCTGATCGACGATCTGCGCCTGCTGGGCCTGCAGGACAACGGCCACCTGCATCTGGAGCTGCGCCAGACCTGCCTGGCCGGCGAGGTGCGATCGGTGACCCTGGCCGTGGGGCCGGCGCTGGAGCAGGCGGGCCTGCAACTGGCGCTGGAGCTGGACGAGCAGCCCGTGGTCTGCGACCCCGTGCGCATACGCCAGGCCCTGCTGGCCCTGCTGGAGAACGCCATGCTGTATGCGCAGCCCGGCCCCCTGCTGGTGGCCGCGCGCGTGCGCCAGGGCCTGTGCACCGTGCGCGTGGAAGACAGCGGCCCCGGCGTGGCGGCGGACCTTGCGCCGCGCATCTTCGACGCCTTCCAGCGCGGCGAAGGCGCCCGCAGCCGCAAAAACGCCGGCGTGGGGGCCAGCAAGGGCAGCGGACTGGGCCTGGCCGTGGTCCAGGCCATTGCCCAGGCCCATGGCGGGCGGGCGCAATGCCTGCCGGGCGAGCGCGGCGGCGCGCTGTTCGAGCTGAGCTGGCCGGCCTGACCTCGTCAGAGCCGCAGATCAGCCTGCGAAATCATCGGCCCGCACATGGCGTGCGTCCCAGGCGGCGGCCAGCGCAGCCGCCCGGCCCAGGCACACGCGGCCTGATTCGAAGTCCACGATGCCCGCCTCCTGCGCCGCCGCAGGCCGCGCGGGCCGCTCGCGCGTGCGGCCGTCGGTGAGCAGCCACAGCCAGCCCTGGCAGGAGGCCTCTGCGCCGCAATGGCGCTGCAGCAACTGGCCCGCATGCTCCACGGCCGCCTGCAGCGGCGTGCCGCCGCCCCCGCCGATGGGCGCGATCCAGTCGTCATTCCAGGCCGCAGCCTTGCGCGGCGGCAGGCGCAATTCCACGCGCGTGCCCGCAAAGCAGATCAGCGCCACCTGCTCGCGGCGGCGGTAGGCCTCTTCCATCAGCGACAGCAGCACGCCCTTGGCCCGCGCCAGTGCGCCGCTGGCGGCCATGGAGGCCGAGCAATCGAGCACAAAGCAATGCAGCCGCGTGGCCTGGGGCGGCTCGCGGCGGCGCTGCAGATGTTCGGGCGCCAGCGCCTGGGCGCCGCGCGCGGCCAGCGTGCGCGGCCAGTCCCAGCTGCCGGTGGGCGGCCCGCCTTGCGCCTGGGCCAGCCGGGGCTGGCTGGCCGCCTGCTGGCCCGCCCTCGCATCCCTTGCCTGTGGCGCGGGGCCGCGAGGGCTCAGGCTTTTTTTGCGGCGGGCGCTCCGGGCTTTGCGGCCTCGCGGGCCAGCAACGAAGGCACGGCGACACGCAGCAGGCCCACGGGCTCGGGCGGCATGGCGCCCCAGTCGGCCTCGGAGGGTTGGCTGCCGCTTTCGCCGTTGGCCGTGGCCTGGGCAGGCGGCCGGCTTTGTGCCGGCGACTGCGAAGGCGGATTCGATGGCGCCTGCTGTGGGGATGGCTGCGGCTGCGGCGCCCCCGGCTTGCGGCGGTGCACCAGCACCAGCTCGGCCACGGCCTGCACATGGTCGGGCGTGACCTCGGCATCGCCCAGCCAGGCGGCCCAGGCGCGTGCGGCACGCAGCAGCACCAGGTCGGCGCGCAGGCCGTCCACCTGGGCGGCAATGCACAGCGCGCCTGCGGCCTGCAGCACCGCGTCGGACCAGGGCAGCGCGCCGGCCGGCTGCAGGCGCTCGCGTGCCGTGCGCAGCTGGGCAGCCAGCGCGGCCTGGGCGTCTGCATGGCGGGCGCGGAAGGCGGCCGGGTCGGCATCGAACAGCAGCCGCGCGCGCACGATGGCCTGGCGCTGGGCCGCATCCTGCACATTGGCCAGGCGCACGCACAGGCCCAGGCGGTCCAGCAGCTGCGGGCGCAGCTGGCCTTCCTCGGGGTTCATGGTGCCCACCAGCACGAAGCGCGCCGCGTGGCGGTGCGAGATGCCGTCGCGCTCGACCACGTTGACGCCGCTGGCGGCCGCATCCAGCAGCACATCGACCAGAGCATCGGGCAGCAGGTTGATCTCGTCCACATAGAGCACGCCGCCATGGGCGCGCGCCAGCAGGCCGGGCGCGAATTTGAGCGCATGGCCGGCCATGGCCTGGCCCAGGTCCAGCGAGCCGGCCAGATGCTCCAGCGAGGCGCCCAGCGGCAGCGTGACGAAGGGCGCGGCATCGATGAGCTCGGCCAGCGCGCGCGCGGCCGTGGACTTGGCCGTGCCGCGCGGCCCCTCGATCAGCACGCCGCCCAGTTGCGGGTCGATGGCGGCCAGCAGCAGCGCCTGGCACAGCAGGGGCTGGCCGGCAATGGCGGCAAAGGGAAACAGCGGCGGCAGCGCGGGCTGGGCGCCGCTGCCCAGGTCAGGAGATGCGGTCATGCGCGCAATCCTTCGAGGTGGTTTTCATGTTCCAGCAGCAGGTCTTCCAGCTGCTGGCGATAGTCGCCGGGCTGCTCCCACAGGCCGCGCTGCATGGCTTCGAGCAGGCGCTCCAGCATGTCGCGCAGGGCCTGCGGATTGTGCTGCACGAGAAAGTCGCGCGTGGCCGCATCCAGCACATAGGCATCGGCCACCAGGGCGTACTGGTGGTCGCCCACCTGCTGCGTGGTGGCGTCGAAGCCGAAGAGATAGTCCACCGTGGCCGCCATCTCGAAGGCCCCCTTGTAGCCGTGGCGCTTGGCGCCGTCCATCCACTTGGGATTGGTGACGCGCGAGCGCACCACGCGCGCAATCTCCTCCTTGAGCGAGCGCACGCGCGGCTGGGCCGGGTTGGCATGGTCGCCGTGGTAGAGCGCGGGCTGGCGGCCCGAGAGGTGGCGCACGGCCGAGGCCATGCCGCCCTGGAACTGGAAGTAGTCGCCCGAGTCGAGGATGTCGTGCTCGCGGCTGTCCTGGTTGTGGGCCACCACGTCGAGCTCGCCCAGGCGGCGGCGCAGCGCATCGCCTGCGGGCACGCCCTCGGCGTCCTGGCCGTAGGCATGCTGGCTCCAGCCCAGGTAGGCCTGGGCCAGGTCGGCATCGCCCTGCCAGTCGCCGCTCTGGAACAGTCCGCCCAGGCCCGAGCCGTAGTGGCCGGGCGGCGCGCCGAACACGCGCCAGCCGGCCTGCAGGCGGGCCTGCACGGCGTCCATGCCCTGCGCCTGCAGCTGCTCGGCCTCGGCCAGGATGCGCGCGCGTATGGGGTTGTCCTCGGCGTCTTCGTCCAGCGCGGCCACGGCCTGCACGGCCGCGTCGAACATCTGCACGGCGCCCGGGAAGGCATCGCGGAAAAAGCCCGAGATGCGCAGCGTCACATCCACGCGCGGCCGGCCCATGCCCACGCGCGGCACCACCTCGAAGTCCACCACGCGCTGGCTGCCGGGCGCCCATTTGGGTCGCACCCCGATCAGCGCAAAGGCCTGGGCGATGTCGTCGCCGCCCGTGCGCATGGTGGCCGTGCCCCAGACCGACAGGCCCAGGGTGCGCGGGTACTCGCCATGCTCCTGCAGATAGCGCTCCAGCAGCCTGAGCGTGGCCTGCTGGCCCAGCTCCCAGGCGGCCTGGGTGGGAATGGCGCGCGTGTCCAGCGTGTAGAAATTGCGCCCCGTGGGCAGCACGTCGGGCCGCCCGCGCGAGGGCGATCCGCTGGGCCCGGGCGGCACGAAGCGGCCCTGCAGCCCGCGCAGCAGCTGGCGCAGTTCCTCGCCGCCGCAGGCGTCCAGCGCGGGAGCCAGTACGGCATGCACCTGTTGCAGCGCAGCGCGCGTCTGCGGCCAGTCACCGGCCGGGGCCTCACCTTCCAGCAACTGCTGGGCCAGCAGCTCCAGGCGCTCGCGCGTGTCGCCTTCATGGCGCCAGGGCTCGTCGCTCACGGCCTGCAGTGCGGCGGGGCGCGCGCCGGTCCAGGGGCGTGCAGGCTCCATGCGCAGCGGGTCGAACCCGGGGCTGTCCAGCAGGTCGGCGGCCAGCGCCTGTATCAGGCCCTGGCCTTCGTCCGACGGGAAGCGCGCCAGCGCCAGCAGCGTGTCGCGGCGCTGGCGCCCTTGCGGCGATGCGCCGAAGACATGCAGGCCGTCGCGGATCTGGGTTTCCTTGAGCTCGCACAGGTAGGCGTCTATGCGTTCGAGCACGGCATCGTCGTCCTGCGCGGCACCGGGCGCCAGGTCCAGCTCCTGGTCCAGGTGCTGGCGGCGCACGATGTCCAGGATCTGGCGGCGCAGCAGCGCGCCGCGCCGCGCATCGACCAGCAGGGCGTCGTAGTACTCGTCCACCAGGCGCTCCAGGTCCTGCAGCGGGCCGTGGTTTTCGGCGCGCGTCAGCGGCGGCATCAGGTGGTCGATGATCACGGCCTGGCTGCGGCGCTTGGCCTGGGCGCCTTCGCCGGGATCGTTGACGATGAAGGGGTACAGGTGCGGCAGCGGGCCGAGGATGGCATCGGGCCAGCACGCGCCCGACAGCGCCAGGCTCTTGCCCGGCAGCCATTCGAGGTTGCCATGCTTGCCCACGTGGACCATGGCGTCCACGGCAAAGCGGTCGCGCAGCCAGAAGTAGAAGGCCAGGTAGCTGTGGGGCGGCACCAGTTCGGCATCGTGGTAGCTCGCATAGTCCTGCGCGCCCATGCCTTTACCGACCAATGCACGCGCCGGCTGTATGCCGACAAAGACATGGCCCAGGCGCAGGCCCGCGATCATGAAGCGGCCCTGGCGCAGCAGCGGGTCGGCCTCGGGCGCGCCCCAGCGCGCCGTGATGGCGTCGGCCATGCCGTCCGGCAGCGCGGCCAGGCGCGCCAGGTACTCGTCCAGCGCATAGCTTTGCCAGGCCGGGCGCAGCGGCCACTGGGCCGGGTCGTTGGCAATGCCCTGCTGCAGGGTGTGCATCAGCGCCTCGCCATCGGCGGGCAGCTGCGCGGGGTCGCCCAGCTCGTGTCCTTCGGCAGCCAGGTGCTGCAGGATGGCGATCACCGAGGCTGGCGTATCCAGCCCCACGCCGCTGCCGATGCGGCCTTCGCTGCCCGGATAGTTGGCCAGCACCAGGGCCAGGCGCTTGTCGCGCGCGGGCAGGCTGCGCAGGCGGCACCAGCGCCAGGCCAGGTCGGCCACGAAGTCCACGCGGTCGGGCTCGGGCTGGTAGGCCACCACGTCGGCCTGGGTGAAGGCGCAGCGGTGGGACAGGCCCTTGAAGCTGATGGCGCGCGTGATGATGCGGCCATCCATCTCGGGCAGCACCACCTGCATGGCGATGTCGCGCGGGCGCAGGCCCTGGCTGTCGGCCCACCAGTCCTCGCGGTTGCCGCCGCTGGCAATGACTTGCAGCACGGGCGCATCGCCGGCCAGGGCCGTGCCCGATTCCAGCGCCGAGAACGCCGTGGTGTTGAGCACCAGCTGCACGGCATGGTCTTCGCAGAGCTGGCGCAGCGTGGCCAGGCACAGCGGGTCCTTGAGCGAGTCCAGCGCCACGGGCAGCGGGTTCATGCCGCGCTGCTGCAGCGACAGGGCCATGGCGTCGAAGGCCGCCGTATTGCCCGCCAGCAGGTGGGAGCGGTAGAACACCAGGGCCACGGTGGGCGCGCCCGGCGTCCAGGCGCGCTGCAGGTCGTCGATGCCGGCCACGTCATGGGCCTGGACCTGGGCATGGCTCCGGGCAGCGAAGAGCGCCGGGGGAACGTGGACAGCCGCCTGCGGCAGGGTGCGCGGCGGCAGCGGCGCATCGCCCCGGTCCAGCCCGTGGTAGACGGTGGCCTTGATGAATTCGCGCGCATTGGCCGCGCCGCCCGAGCGCAGGTACTGCCACAGCTGGCGGCAGGCGGCGGCCGGCAGCGTGCTGCGCGCCAGCAGGTGCGGGTCTTCCTGCAGGTCACCCGAGAACATGGCCAGGCGCTGCCCCTTGCGGCGCGCCAGCGAGCCGATCTGCTCGATGCCGTAGGGCCAGGCCGATTCCGAGCCCAGGTGGTCCACGATGACCACGCGGGCATGGCGCAGCACCTCGTCCACATACAGGTCCAGCGAGGCCGGCTGGCGCAGGTACAGCAGATTGGCCAGCCGCACCGAGGGAAAGTCCGCCGACGCCCCGGCCAGCGCGGCCACGGCCGAGGACAGCAGGGCCAGCGTGGTGTCGGCCGAGCTCAGGATGACGATGTCGGCCGGCGTCTGGTCGAGGCGGGTGACGATGCTCTCATCCTCGACAAAGCCGCCGGGGCGCGTGGACAGCAGGTGCATGGAACAGGTTTCAGTACGGAATCGGAAGGTCAGGCGGCCACATTCTCCAGGCCCTTGCGCAGCGCTGCTTCGTCAAGGTCTTGCCCGATGAACACCAGGCGCGTGCCGCGTGCCTCGCCCTCGCGCCAGGCGCGGTCGAAATGGTGGTCGAAGCGGCGGCCCACGCCCTGCAGCAGCCAGCGCATGGGCTTGCCCGGGATCTCGGCAAAGCCCTTGACGCGCAGGATGCTGTGCTGCTCCACCAGCGTCTCCAGCGCGGCCAGCAGGCGGTCGCGGTCCACGGCGGGCAGGTCGATCACGTAGGAGTCGAAGTCGTCGTGGTCATGGTCTTCGTCGTGGTCATGGTGGCTCACGCGCTGGTCGATGGTGGTCTCGGCCGCCTTGGCCAGGCCCAGCACCACGTCCAGCGGCAGGCGGCCCTGGGACGATTGCACGATCTTGACCTCGGGCGGCAGTTCCTCGCGCACCAGGGCGGTCACGCGCGCCAGGGCCTCGGCATCGGCCAGGTCGGTCTTGTTGAGCACCACCAGGTCGGCCGCGCCCAGCTGGTCCTCGAAGAGTTCGTGCAGCGGCGACTCGTGGTCCAGGTTGGGGTCGGCGCGGCGCAGCTCGTCCACGGCCTGGGGATTGGCGGCGAACTGGCCGCTGGCGGCCGCTGGCGTGTCCACCACGGTGACCACCGCGTCCACAGTGAACACGTTGGCGATCTCGGGCCACTGGAAGGCCTGGACCAGGGGCTTGGGCAGGGCCAGGCCCGAGGTCTCGATGATCACGGCGTCGATCTGGTCTCGGCGCTCGGCCAGCGCGCGCATCACGGGGAAGAACTCTTCCTGCACCGTGCAGCACATGCAGCCGTTGGCCAGCTCGTACAGCGCGCCTTCGCGCTCGTTGCCCTCGTCGTCGCAGCCGATGCCGCAGCCCTTGAGGATCTCGCCGTCGATGCCCAGCTCGCCGAACTCGTTGACGATGACGGCAATGCGCCGGCCATCGGCGTTGTCCAGGATGTGGCGCAGCAGCGTGGTCTTGCCGCTGCCCAGGAAGCCGGTGACGATGGTGGCGGGAATCTTGGCGGTTTGCATGGAAGGTTCTCCAGAAAAAAGGGGAAGTCAGACGGTGGCGAAAGGCACGGCGCTGCGCAATGAAGGGAGAACCTCCTGCGCAAACAGTTCCATGCCGGCGAGGGCCTGGGCATCGCTCCACAGGCCGTTGGCGTTGAAGACGCAGCGCAGCTGGCCCATGCCCGTGCGCTCGCGCAAGGCGGTGATCTGCGCATGGCACTGTTCGGGCGTGCCATGGATGAATTGCTCGGCCAGCACGCGCGGCACATCGATGGGCAGCACCTGGTCGGCCGGCACGCCGCGCTTGCCCGCAAAGTACACGCGGCGCTGGTACAGCTGCGGCCACAGCGTGGCCAGCTGGGCCTGCACGGCGGCCTCATCGGCACCGATGCAGACATAGCGCGCCAGCGATGAACGCGCACGCAGCGCGGAGGCATCGCGCACGCGCTCCCGGGCAGCGGCCTCCAGGCGCTCCAGCTGCGTGCCTTCGGGCGGCTCCAGGCTCAGCAGCAGGGGCAGATTCTGATCGACGGCAAAGCCCAGGGTCTCTGCCGTGGAGCCGGCCACATACAAGGGAGGATGCGGACGCTGCACGGTCGAAGGCAGGGCGGGCCGGTCCTCGAAGCTCCACGGCCCCTGCCCCGCTACGATGGGCCTGCCGGACAGCGCCTCCACCAGGATGCGGCAGGACTGCTCGAAGCGTTCGCGCGTGCTGTCCGCATCGATCTGCAGGGCGCGCAGCGCGGCCGGCTCCGTGCCCCTGCCCACACCCACGTCGATGCGGCCGGCGCTTTGCAGGTCCAGCTGGGCAATCTCCTCGGCCAGCATCAGCGGATGGTGCAGCGGCAGCACCAGCACCGAGGTGCCCACGCGCAGCCGCTCGGTGCGCGCCAGCACGGCGGCGGCCAGCAGCAGGGGCGAGGGATAGGGCCAGGCGGTATCGGGCACGCGGAATTCGTTGAACCACACGCCCTGGAAACCCAGGCGCTCGGCGCGCTCGAACAGTGCCAGGAATTCACGGTGCCCGCCGCGCGTGGCGTCGCGCGTCCAGCCGGCCAGATCGATGCGCATGGGGTCAGTTCTCCTGTTTCAGCCGCGCGCGCAGCAAGGTTTGCGGGGGTGCGTCGATGCGCTCGAAATCCACGCCGAACACGGCATCCAGCCCCGGCGCATGCAGCAGCTCGGCAGGGGCCCCATCGAGCGCAATGCGCCCCTGGTCCAGCACGATGACGCGCCCGAAGTGCGCCAGCGCCAGGTCCAGGTCATGCATGACCACCAGCACCAGCCGCTCGCGCCCGCGCTGCGCCAGCGCCTGCACCAGGGCCAGGCGGTGGCGCACGTCCAGCGCGGCGCCGGGCTCGTCGGCCAGCAGCACGGGCGGGTCGGTGGCCAGCACGGTGGCCAGCAGGGCACGCGCCTGCTCGCCGCCCGACAGCGTGGACCAGCGCCTGCGCGCGAAATCCTGCAGCCCGGCGCCGGCAACGGCCGCCTCGACACCACCCCGGCCCGCCAGCCGCATGTGCATGAGCTCGGCCAGCGTCAGGTCCCAGTGCGGCGCAAAGCGCTGCGGCATGTAGCCCACGCGGCGTGCGCGCTCGGCCACGGGCAGGGTTGCGATGTCTTGCCCGTCCAGCAGCACGCTGCCGGATGCAGGCGCCTGCAGCCCCGCCAGCAGGGACAGCAGGCTGGACTTGCCTGCGCCATTGGGTCCGACCAGGGCCACGGCGCCGCGCGGGGGCAGCTGCACAGAGACCGCATCGAGCACGCTGCGGCCACGATGGCGCAGCGTGAGGGACCGGGCCTGCAGGCGTGGCACGGCGTCGTCCATGGCTTGATCGTTCATGCGGACCTCAGCCTGCGCGCCAGCAGCACGATGAAGAAGGGCCCGCCGGCCACGGCCGTGACCAGGCCCAGCGGGATTTCGGCCGGCGGCAGCACGCTGCGCGCAATCGCATCGGCCAGCGTGACGATGATGGCGCCCGTGAGCGCCGACGCCGGCAGGGCCGCGCGGTGCAGCGGTCCCGCCATCCAGCGCGCGATGTGCGGCGCAGCCAGGCCCACGAAGGCCACCAGCCCGCCATAGGCCACGGCCACGGCCACCACCAGCGAGCCGGCCAGCACGGCCAGCGGCGTGAAGCGCGCCACGTCCAGGCCGAAGCCCTGGGCCGCATCGGCACCCAGGCCCAGCAGGTCCAGCCCGCGCGCCAGCGCCATGGCCCCGGCCAGGCAGGCCAGGGAGGCGCCGGCCAGCAGGCCCAGGCCGCTCCAGGACGGCGTCTGTATGCCGCCCAGCACCCAGCTGAGCACCACCTGCAGGCTCACCGTCTCATCGGACAGCGCCAGCATCAGGAACGAGCGCAGCGCGCCCAGCACGGCCGCCAGCGCCACGCCGGCCAGCAGCATGCCGGCCGCATCGGTGGCACCGGCTACGCGCGAGACGGCCAGCACCAGCACGGTCGAACCCCAGGCGCCCGCAAAGGCCAGCACGGGCAGCGTCCAGGCCTGGGGCAGGCCGAACAATAGATGCATGGGAACCAGCAGGGCGACAGTCGCCCCCAGCGCCGCGCCGCCCGAGGCGCCCAGCAGATAGGGCTCGGCCAGCGGATTGCGGAATACGCCCTGGAAGATGGCGCCCGACAGGCCCAGCAGCGCGCCCACCAGGGCGGCTGCCAGCACGCGCGGCACGCGCCACTGCAGCAGCAGCCGGCTGCGCAGGCTGTCTTCGCCGCCCAGCGCGGCCAGCAGGTCGGCCGGGCTGGCCCACTGGTGGCCCGCGCAGGCGGCAATCAGCAGGCTGGCCAGCAGCAGCAGGACCGCACCGGCCCAGGGGCGCCACGCAGGTGGATGTGAAAGGGAATTCATGCGGCCTCCCCGGCCCAGGCCGCAGGGTGCAGCCAGCGCGAGAGTTTTTCCACGCCGCCAAAGGTGCGCGGCCCGGGAATCAGGAACTCGGCACGCGCCACCGTGGTGGCCCGGCCCGCGCGCACGGCACGCAGGTCGCGCCAGCCGCGCTGGCCGATCAGGTCCTGCATGGCCTCCTGCGTGCCCGCGAACAGCAGCACATCGGGGTCGGCGGCCAGCACGGCCTCGGGCGAGACCTGGGGCACCGTGCCCAGGCCGTCCAGCGCGAACGAAGCGCCCGCGCGCACCATGGCCTCGCCGGTATAGGTGCCCGGCCGGGCCGCCAGCAGCATGCCGTTGCCCAGCCGGCCCGTGACCATGAGGGCGCGCGGCCGGGGCTGGCCGGCCACCTGCCGGTCCACGCGCAGCAGCCGCGCCTCCTGCGCCAGGGCCAGCGCCTGGCCGCGCGCCTGCACGCCCGTGGCGCGGGCCACCAGGCGCAGGTTGTCCATCACCTCGGCCAGCGAGCGGCTGAGCAGCACCATCACCGGCACGCCGATGCGCTCCATGGGATCGACCAGCTGATGCGCCGCCTGGCGCGCGGGCGTGACGATGACCAGGTCCGGCTGGCGCGCCACCACGGCGTCCACCGAGAACCCCAGCCGCCCGCCCACCTTGGGAATGCGCTCCACGCCCGGTGGAAAGCGCGTGAAATCCTCCACGCCCACCACGCGGTCCAGCAGGCCCAGCGCGGCCACCAGTTCGGTGTTGGAGGCAAAGATGGAGACGATGCGCTGCGGCGGCGCGGCAATCTCCACGCGCCGGCCGAGCGCATCCTGCAGCACCACCGGACCGCCTGCAGCGACGGTGTCGGCCCAGGCCGCGGGCAGGCCGCAGCCCAGGGCCGCCGCCGCGCCCTGGCGCAGCAACTGGCGGCGCGTGGTGCTGGATTGCCTCATGCCGTGGTCCTCAAAACTCTGCCTGCAGGCCGACCATGAGTTCGCGGCCCGCCATCGACGTTCCGCAGCCGCCGTTCTGGTACGCCGGGTTGGCGATGCAGGGCGCACGGTCCAGCGCGATGAAGATGGGGTGGCGGTTCAGGTCGAACAGGTTGTTCACGGCCGCGAACAGCTTGACGCCCGGCGACACGCGGTAGTCGGCACGCAGGTTCCAGATGGTGAAGGCGCCCTTGCGGTGGATGAAGGTGCTGCGGGGCTCGCCCTGCGGGATGAGCAGCGCCTCTTCCGTGTCGTACCACATGGGACCGCGCAGCAGCGTGGACAGCTGCAGGCTCCAGTCGCCCTGCAGGCGCCCGCTGCCGCGCCCGTAGCGCACGCCGGCCGAGGCCTCGTAGCGGTACATGCGCTGCACCTTGTCGGTATTGGCCGACGCTGGCGATCCCTTGTCCCGCATGCTGAAGTGGTAGTAGCCGCCAGCCCAGGCCTTGAGCTGGTGGCCCGTCAGGTTCAGCGCCCGCGCCAGGTCCATGTCGGCCTGCATTTCCAGGCCGCGCGCCACGATGTCGGCCGCGTTGTTGGCGTAGTCCGAGGTATTGGTCGTGGCCCCGCGCGAGACGGTGATGATGCGGTCGCTGATGGTGTTCTGGAACAGGGCCGCATCCACGCGCCAGCCGGGCTGCTGCAGCGCGGCGCCGACCTCGATCTGGCGGCTGGTCTCGGGCTTGAGGTTGGGGTTGCCGAAGGTGCGGCCACCGCCGACGGCCGTGAAGTCCGAGGCCAGCTCCGTGGCCGTGGGCGCGCGGAAACCCGTGGAGGCCGCAGCGCGCAGCGTAAGCTGGTCCGTGGCCTTCCAGGTGGCGCCGGCCGACCAGGTGTGGTTGTCGTAGTCGCGAGTGCTGGCCTGGGCCAGGGCCAGGTTGGGCGTCTCGTCGAAGCGTGTCGTGCCCCAGGTCTTGCGCAGGCCGGCACGCAGGGTCAGGCGGTCGTCGAACAGGGTCTGCGCGTCCTCGAAGTACAGCGCGTGCACCTGCTCGGTCTGGTTGTTGTCGTAGGGCGCAACCTGGCCCGCCGGGCCGCCCGGCATGGCCACGCGCAGGCGGTCGGAGCGCAGCTTGCTGCGCTCCCAGTCAAAGCCCATCAGCAGGTCATTGGTCTGGCTGACACGCAGGCGCGGCTGAAAGCGCAGGCCCGTGGCGTCCAGCTGGCGGTGGTTGTAGTCGCGCGCCGTGCCGGGCACGGCGCTGTTGCCCGAGCGGATCACGGGCGATGCCCAGTTGAACTCATCGGTATCGACCAGGCTGTAGAGGTGGGTCGTCCAGCTCAGGCGCTGGCCGGGCAGTGCGCCTTCGTAGGTCAGGTCCAGCGAGCGGTTGCTGCGGTTGTCTCGGCTGTAGATGTTGGCGCCCGATCCGCGAAAGCCCGCGTTGTAGATGCCGTCCGTGCGCAGCTGCAGCTCCACGCGGTGCAGCTCGTGCAGCTGCCAGCCCAGGGCGCCGCTGGCGCCGCGCCGCTTCCAGCCCGTGTTCTCCATGCGCGTGCCGCCGTCGCCCGACTCGTAGTCGCCGCGCCCGCCTGCGCTCACGCCGAAGTACCAGTCGAAGCGGTCATTGGCGCCGGCCGTCTGCGCATCGGTGCGCCACAGGTCCCACGAGCCGGCCTGGACCTGGGCGCGCGTGCCGGGCGCCGTCGCTCCCGTCTTCATGATGATGTTGACCACCCCGCCCATGGCCTGGCTGCCGTAGATCACCGAGGACGGGCCGCGCACGATCTCGATGCGCTCCACATCCGAGGGGCTGAGCTTGGACAGGTTGGCCGTGCCCGCGCGCCGGCCGTTGACCAGCACCAGCACCTGGCTGCGGAAGTCGCGCCCCTGGCCGTCGGTGGAGGCGCCGCGCAGGTTCATCGAGGTCTGGGCCGCCGTCCATTCGCTGAGAAAGCCCACGGCGTTCTCGGCCAGCAGGTCGGTGACCGAGCGCGCGCTGGAGCGCTCTATGGCCTCGCGGTCGATGGTCTGCGTGGTGCCCGCGATGCGGCTGCGCGCCTCGGGCCGCGCCGTGGCGGTCACGAAGACGGCGTCCAGCGCATTGTCGGCGGATGCGCCGGCTTTGCCGGCCGCCGGTTCCTGTGCGGCGCCGGCCGCCGCGGCGCAGCAGGCCAGCACGGCCGCAGCGGTGGCCGGGCGCAGGAAGGGAGGAAGGGGAAAGGGGCCGGAACAATCGGCGGCCAAAGAAGCGAAGCGCATGCGTTGAATCCAACTGCCCCAGTCACCCGTGGGGCCTATCGTCTGAACCACGCCGCACGGCGCGCACGCCGGAGCCGGCCACGCCAGCGCAGGCTGGGGCCGGACCGGACAGGCGCACTCCCGCGGCGTCCGAAAGCAATGCAGAAGGCCGGTATCCGGGCTTGCGGAACGCTGCGGCGCGCATCGCGGGCGCGCTGCAGCAGGCATCCCCGCCTTCCCATGTCCGTCCAGACACAGTGGCTTGCGGCGCGCAACCGGTGGGTGGCGCGCCAGCGTGGGGAGTTGTATTCCGCTGACCGTTGCGGGGGCAGCGCAGGCATTGCGAGCGGCCACCTCGATGGCATCGCGCACCTGCTTCCCGTTGAACCCCTGGCCGGCAAGCGGCATGGGGCACCTTCAGCAACAGCGCACCGCCACGGCCCAGGGGCTGCGGCGGTGCGCCAGCGGCGGATTATCGCTGATGCGGTCTAGGCCCAGAAGCCCGGCACGCGGGCCAGCGCACGCAGCGCGCGGCGGCTGCTGCGCGCGCTGGTGGCCAGGCGGGCCTGCAGGTAGCCGGCGGCAAACCAGGCGCGCGGATCCGTGCCGGCCTGGTCACGAAAAAGCGCGGCCGCCACGGCCATGTCGTTGTGCAGGCCCAGCGCGTCCTGGGCGGGCACCAGCGCCTCGGCAAAGCGCCGGCCCTTTTTGCCGGGCCACATTCCGGGCGCGAATTCCCGCGCAAAGTCCGCCAGGTAGCGCAGACGCTTGAGCCGCTTGCGCACGCGGTGCTGCTGCGCCAGCGGCAGGCCGTCGAAGTGCCGGCCGTCGCGCAGCACCTGGCGGTGCAGGCGCGCCAGCCGCCGTGCCAGGTACTTGCGCGTGCCTGCGGCGGACAGGCTGACCAGGCCGGGCTGCCGCTTGCCTGCAGGCGCCTGCGCCAGCGCATGGATCTCGGCCAGCGTTTGCAGGAACTGCGGCTCGCGCACCGCAGCGGCCGCGTCCGCGTCGGCCTGCCCGGCATCCGGCACGGTCCATTCGCACAAGGGCGCATCGGCGTCCTGCAGCAGCGGCCACACCACGTCGGCCAGGGTGCCGGCATCGCGCAGCGTGCCCAGGCGCGCAAAGGCCAGGGCCAGCGGGGCATCCCATTCGGCGCGCATGCCGGGCGCCAGCCCTGCGCATTCGCGCAGCAGGGTGCGCAGGCGCCGCAGGGCCACGCGCAGCTGGTGGATGCGTTCGGCCTCGCTGCTGCCGGCGTCCACAGCATCCATATGCGACTGCACCTGGGCCAGTGCGGCAGCCAGCGCCGCACGCAAAAAGCCGGCCGCATCGGGCCGGTCGGGGAACTGCCTGGCAGGGGTGGTCATGGTCAGGAAAGGATGTGCGAGCGTTGCTGCGATTGTGGGCACCGCCCGGCCCCCGGGTCAATCGGCGCCATCCCCGCTCAGGCTGTGCAGCGCGGGCCGGGCAATGCGCACATAGTCGGCCGAGTCCAGCACGATGGAGCGGTCCAACCGGCCCGCATTGAAGGCGATCTCGGCAAAGCGCTCCACCAGTGCCGGGTCCACCACCAGGCGCACCTGCGGGTTGAAGGAGAACGGCGGCACCGATCCCATCACGCAGCCGGTGGCGGCCTGGGCCTCCTCGGGCGAGGCCAGCGTGGCCTTGCGCACGCCCACGGCCTGGGCCAGGCGCTTGAAGTCCAGCTTGCGGTCGCCGGGCAGCACGGCCAGGAACAGCTGGGGATCGCCCGCACCGGCCGCATCGCGGCTCTTGCAGAGCATGGCCTTGGCGCCCTGGCCGGGTGCCGTGCCCCGGATTTCGGCGACGAGGTCGGAGCGGCCCTCGGCAGGGTGCTCGATCACGCGAAAGCGCGCGTCCTGGGATTGCAGCAGGTGAACAAGGGTGTCGAACATGGCAGGGAGCACAAGAAACGGACAAGAAGGCAGGTCGCCTGGGTTTTGACATTTTGTCCAATTCAAAACAAAATGTCCAATATGACACAACGCACTCCCGAGCAGCGCCAACTGCTGGAACAGGTGGCCAAGATCGCCGAAGGCCTGGGCCAGACCCTTGCCCCGTTCTGCGAGGTGGTGGTGCATGACCTGCTCGACCCGTCCCATGCGGTGCTGGCCATCCACAACAATCTCTCGGGCCGCGAGGTCGGCCAGGGCGCGACCGAGCTGGGCCTGGCCCGCATCCAGGACCCCGGCTACGAGCAGGTCATCGCCAACTACCCCAACCAGTTCGCCGATGGCCGCCAGGCCAAGAGCACGTCCATCGGCATCCGCGACTCCGAGGGCCGCTACATCGCCGCCCTGTGCATGAATGTGGACCTGACGATGTTCCAGGGCTTCCAGAGCATGCTCAACCGCTTTGCCGCCGTCAGCGGCGACACGCCGGCCCGCGAAATGCTGGCGCCCATGGGCGCCGGGGCCGGTGCCGACGCGGTGCGCGCCCGCATCGACCAGTTCGCGGCGCGCCTGGCGACCACGCCGCGCGCCCTCAAGCCCGAGGAGCGGCGCGCCCTGGTCCGTGAACTCAAGGGCGACGGCCTGCTGGACCTTCGCCGCTCCATGGAGACCATTGCCGCCCACCTGGGCGTGTCGCGCGCCACGGTCTACAGCTACGCCAAGTAGGTCCCGGCACCCCGCCGATCTGCAACCCCTTCTCTCCCGTGTACCGATGACAAGCCTTCCCACCTACGACGACGTGGCCGCAGCGGCCCAACGCATCCAGGGCCATGCCCACCGCACGCCCGTGCTCACCTCGCGCACGCTGGACGAGGCGCTGGGCGCCCGCGTCTTCCTCAAGTGCGAGAACCTGCAGCGCATGGGCGCCTTCAAGTTCCGCGGCGCCTTCAACGCCCTGTCTCGCTTCAGCGCCGCGCAGCGCAAGGCCGGCGTGGTGGCGTTTTCCTCGGGCAACCACGCCCAGGCCATTGCACTGGCTGCCAGGCTGCTGGAGATTCCCGCCACCATCGTCATGCCGCATGACGCGCCCGCCGCCAAGGTGGCGGCCACCAAGGGCTATGGCGGCCAGGTGGTGGTCTACGACCGCTATACCGAAGACCGCGAGCAGATCGGCCGCGACCTGGCCGAGCGCCACGGCCTGACCCTGATCCCGCCCTACGACCATGCCGACGTGCTGGCCGGCCAGGGCACGGCCGCCAAGGAACTGTTGGAGGAAACCGGCCCGCTGGACGCCCTCTTCGTGCCGCTGGGCGGCGGCGGCCTGCTGTCGGGCAGCGCCCTGTCCACGCGTGCGCTCAGCCCCGAGTGCGCGCTCTACGGCGTGGAGCCCGAGGCCGGCAACGACGGCCAGCAGTCGCTGCGCGCAGGCCGCATCGTCCACATAGACACCCCAAAGACCATTGCCGACGGCGCCCAGACCCAGCACCTGGGCGGCATCACCTTCCCCATCATCCAGCGCGACGTGACCGACATCCTCACCGCCAGCGATGCCGAGCTGGTCGATGCCATGGGCTTCCTGGCCACGCGCATGAAGCTCGTGGTCGAGCCCACCGGGTGCCTGGGCCTGGCCGCCGCGCGCCAGAAAGGCGAGGAGCTGCGCGGCCGGCGCGTGGGCATCATCCTGAGCGGCGGCAACGTGGACATGCAGCGCTTTTGCAGCCTGCTGGGCACCTGATCCTGATCCTGGCCCTGATCGAAGGCCGCCCTCACCCGCGCGGGCTGAAAGTGCGCGGAAACACCACGGGCGCGCTGCGGTCGGCCAGGCGGTAGCCCATGGCGGGGCGGCGTGACGTGCCCTCCACCTGGCCGGCCTCCACCAGAAAGCCGGCCGCCATCATGCGCGTGCGAAAACCGCTCTTGTCCACGGGGCGGCCCAGCACCACTTCGTAGGCCTGCTGCAGCTGCGGCAGCGTGAAGGGCTCGGGCAGCAGAAAGGCCGGCAGCGAGGTGTATTCCACCTTGCCCCGCAACCGCTCCACCGCTGCGCGCAGGATCTCGCCGTGGTCGAAGGCCAGCGCAGGCGCGCGCAGCAGTTCATCGACGGCAAACCACGACACATCGGCCGCATTCGCTCCCTTGGCCAGGATCAGGTCGTGCCCCGGGATCAGCGCGAAATACACATGCGTGGCCGACCAGCCACGCGGGTCGCGCGCCGCGCCGCCCCAGCTTCCCAGCTGCTCCAGGTAGGGGCTGTCCACACCCGTCTTGTCCAGCAGCTTGCGCCGCGCGCAGGCCAGCAGGTCCGCGTCCTGGCGCACATCCACAAAGCCGCCGGGCAGCGCCCACAGCCCCGGGAAGGGCTCGCTGCCCGCCGTGGGGCGCTGCACCAGCAGCACCTGCAGGGCATCGTCGGCCACCGTGAAGATGACCACGTCCACCGTGGTGAACGGGCGCGGGAAGTCCAGCGCGCCCTGCGGGGATGGGGAATTTTTTTCAGCCATGGGATGGATTGTGCTTGACGTGCCGGATTTTAAGTTGCACTATGCAACCCATACGAGTTGTACAGAACAACTTAAAAGGAGAAGCACCATGTTCGGCATCCGTTTCATCAAGTCCCAACCCACGGTCCACCTCATGCAGTTCCGCGCCGGCAAGGTGGTGCGCGAGGGTGCGGGCCAGTCCTTCTTCTACTACGCCCCCACCACCACCCTGGTCGCGGTGCCCGTGGGCAGCCAGGACTGCCACTTCATGCTGGAGCTGGTGACGGCCGACTTCCAGAGCGTCACCGTGCAGGGCCAGGTCACCTACCGCATCAGCACACCGCGCCAGACCGCCACGCTGATGGACTTCTCCCTGGCGCGCGACGGCCAGAAATACCTGTCCGAAGACCCGCAGCGCCTGGGCGACCGCGTGACCATGCAGGCCGAGGTCATCATCCAGCAGGCCGTGCAGGCGCTGGAGCTCAAGCAGGCGCTGCGCTCCTCGGCACTCATTGCGCGCACGGCCCAGCAGGAGCTGGCCGCCCAGCCCGAAATCGAGGCGCTGGGGCTGGAGATCCTGGGTGTCTCGGTCATGGCCGTCAAACCCACGCCCGACATCGCCCGCGCTCTTGAGGCCGAGGCGCGCGAGTCCAACCTCAAGGCCGCCGACGACGCCGTGTATGCCCGCCGCATGGCTGCCGTGGAAAACGAGCGCGCCATCCGCCAGAACGAGCTCGATACCGATGTGGCCGTGGAAAAGAAGAAGCGCCAGATCCGCGAGGCCCAGCTGGAAGCCAAGGCCGCCCAGATGCGCAAGGAAAACGAGCTGCGCGCCGAACAGATGTCCGCCGACGTGGCGCTGGAGGCCAGCCGCCGCGACTTCGTCGAAGGCCAGGCCGCCAACAGCCGCACCCTGGCCGAGGCCGAGGCCTACCGCGTGGGCGCCGTCATGCAGGCCCTGGAAAAGGCCGATCCGCGCATCGTGCAATCGCTGGCCGCCGTGGGCATGCAGCCGGGCCAGCTCATCGCCCAGGCCTTTGGCGGCATTGCCGAGAAGGCCGAGCGCATCGGCCAGCTCAACGTCTCGCCCGAGCTGCTGCAGTCGCTCATGGGCGCCGGTGCAGGCCATGCAGCTGCCGTGGCCGATCCCGAACCCGCAAGGAGCCGCCGTGAACGCCAATGAACGCAAAACCGTGCTGGTGGTGCGGCGCACGCGGCTCGATGAGCTGGTGGCCAAGTACCACACGCTGTCCCAGGCGCGCTTCTACATCGAGCACCTGGGTGCCGACTTCGGCGACTACCTGCGCGAAAGCGCCGCCTACGCCGCCGCCCTGCAGGCCGTGGTGCAGGCGCTGGAGGCGCGCGGCCGCTACCAGATCGTGGACCGCGCCCTGGTGCCCAACTTCGTCTTCGGCGCCGACGACATCGTGGTGGCGCTGGGCCAGGACGGCATGGTGGCCAACACCATGAAATACCTGGACGGCCAGCCGCTCATCGGCGTCAACCCCGAGCCCGCGCGCTGGGACGGCCTGCTGCTGCCCTTCGCCCCCGCCGACCTGGCCGCCCTGCTGGGCGACGTGGCCGCCAACCGCCGCCCCACGCGCGCCGTCACCCTGGCCGAAGCACGCCTGAGCGACGGCCAGGTGCTGCGCGCCGCCAACGACCTGTTCATCGGCCCGCGCAGCCATACCTCGGCCCTGTACGACATCGCGCTGGGCGAGCGGCAGGAGTCCCAGTCGTCCTCCGGCCTCATCGTCGCCACGGGGCTGGGCTCGTCGGCCTGGATCAAGAGCATCGTCACGGGATCGATGGGCATTGCCCGCGCCGTGCGCGGCGCATCCACCGACTTCGACTACCAGCCCTTCGCCTGGGATGCGCCACGCCTGGACTTCGCCGTGCGCGAGCCCTTTCCCAGCCGCTCTTCCACGGCCGAGCTGGTCTACGGCCAGGTCACCGCCGGCCAGCCGCTGACCCTGCGCTCGCGCATGCCCGACCATGGCGTCATCTTCTCGGACGGCATGGAGGCCGACTACCTGCAGTTCACGGCGGGCATGCAGGCCACCATCGGCCTGTCGGACCGGCAGGGCTGCCTGGTGGTGTGAAGCCCGAAGCACGGACAATCATCGACACAACAAGAAAATCCATGGAAATGGACCGTATGAACAACAAGAACACACTGACATCGACCAGCAAATTCATGAGCCTGGTCCTGCGCCACAACCCCGGCCGCGCCGGGCTCGCACTGGACGCCCAGGGCTGGGTCTCCATAGACGCATTGCTGCGCGGCGCCCAGGCGGCCGGCCGCAACATCTCGCCCGCACTGCTGATGGAGGTGGTGCAAAGCTGCCCCAAGCAGCGCTTTGCCATCAGCGCCGATGGCCTGCGCATCCGCGCCAGCCAGGGGCATTCCGTGCAGATCGACCTGGGCCTGCAGGCCAGCGTGCCGCCGCAGCGCCTCTACCATGGCACGGCCACGCGCTTTCTGGACTCCATCCTGGGCACCGGCCTGGACCGGCGCAACCGCCACCACGTGCACCTGACCGACAACCTCGCCACGGCCCGCTCCGTGGGCCAGCGCTATGGCCGGTTGGTGCTGCTGGAGATCGATGCGGCGCGCATGCATGCCGATGCCTGCCTGTTCTACCGCTCGGACAACGGCGTCTGGCTCACGGACAGCGTGGCACCGCACTACCTGCGCGTGCTGGCCGAAGAGGAACACGATGAAACCCATCATTGCCCTTGACGCCGATGGCGTGCTGCTGGACTACAACCGCGCCTATGCCGGTGCCTGGGAGCGCGCGTTCGGCCAGCGCCCCGCCGAGGCCGACCCCCATGCCTACTGGGCCATGGACCGCTGGGCCGTGCAGGCGCTGGACGGCGAGCGCCTGCAACAGTTCAGGGCCTGCATGGACGATGCCTTCTGGCGCAGCATTCCCGCGCTGGGCAATGCCTTGCAGGCCTGCCACGACCTGCAGGGCGCCGGCTACGAACTGGTCTGCGTGACGGCCCTGGCGGCGCGCTTCGAACAGGCCCGCCTGGGCAACCTGCGCGACCTCGGCTTTCCCATCGACCGCGTGATCGCCACGGGCCGGACCACCGGCCTGCGCAGCCCCAAGGCAGACGCCCTGCAGCGGCTCGGCCCGGTCGCTTTCGTGGACGACTATCTGCCCTACCTCCGGGACATTGGCCCGGGCATTCACGCGGCCCTGGTGTGCCGCGGCCCGAACGGCACGCCCAACACCGGGCCGGACCTGGTCCACGCTCACTCGCAGCACGCAGACCTGATGGCCTTCAGCCAGTGGTGGCTGCAGCAAGCTCCATCGCATTCCTGAAACGGCACACACGGCAACGAGACAGCCCATGACTACGACAGACCACATCGCCTCCCTGCAAGACCTCCAGCACGCCATGGCCCAGGGTCTCACCCCGCGCTTCCTGCCGTTCTGGGGCCATCAGCCTGCGGCCGATGGCTCCATCGGCAAGACCTGCATGAGCCAGTGGTTCGAGGCGGGCTTCGAGGTCGATGGGCAGCACTACCCCACGGCCGAGCATTTCATGATGGCGGGCAAGGCACGGCTGTTTGGCGACGAGGCGGCGCACGCGGCCATCGTGCGCTGCCGCACGCCGGGCGAGGCCAAGAAGCTGGGGCGTGGCATCCAGGGCTTCGATGAAGCGGCCTGGGTGGCCGCGCGCATGGGCATCGTGGTGCGCGCCAACGAGGCCAAGTTCTCCCAGAACCCGGCCCTGGCCCGCTATCTGCTGAACACGGGCGACCGGGTTCTGGTGGAGGCCAGCCCCGTGGACGCCATCTGGGGCATTGGCCTGGCCGCCGACGATGTGCGCGCCACCGACCCCGCGCGCTGGCAGGGCCTGAACCTGCTGGGCTTTGCCCTCATGCAGGTGCGCGCGCGGCTGCGCAGCATTGCTCCCTGACCAACCATGAGCAAGAGCACGGCCATGGACACGCTGGACCGATACCGTGGTGCCCTGCTGGGCCTGGCCTGCGGCGACGCCGTGGGAACGACGCTGGAATTCCAGCCGCGCGGCAGCTTTGCGCCGCTGACCGACATGGTCGGCGGCGGCCCCTTCTCGCTGCCCGCAGGCAAGTGGACCGACGACACCTCCATGGCCCTGTGCCTGGCCGAAAGCCTGCTCCAGCGCGGCGGCTGCGACCCGCACGACCAGATGACGCGCTATGCCAACTGGTACGAATGGGGGTACTGGAGTTCCACCGGCAACTGCTTTGACATCGGCATGGCCACCAGGGCGGCCATCCAGCGCTTCCTGGCCACCGGCGATCCGCTGGCCGGATCGCCCGACCCGGACCAGGCCGGCAACGGCTCCCTGATGCGGCTGGCGCCCGTGCCCATGTTCTTCGGCCCCGACGAGGACCTGGTGCAGCGCATGGCTGAACTCAGCTCACGCACCACCCACGCCGCACCTGAATGCCTGCAGGCCTGCCGCCTGTTCGCCGTGGCGCTGTGCCGGGCGCTGCAGGGACTGCCCCGGTCGCAGGTTCTGGACCTGGGCGGCGTTCTGCAAGACGGCGCCAGCCCGCGCCTGCGGGAGATTGCCCGTGGCGACTATCGCGACAAGCCGGCCGCACAGATTCGCGGCAGCGGCTACGTGGTGGACAGCCTGGAGGCGGCCCTGTGGTGCTTTGCGAGGCATGACAGCTTTGCAGGCGCAGTGCTGCAGGCCGCCAACCTGGGCGATGACGCCGACACCACGGCAGCCATCACGGGCCAGTTGGCCGGAGCCTTCCACGGCGCCAGCGGCATTGCGGGCCGCTGGCTGGAACGCCTGCACCTGGCCCCTGAGATCACAGCCCTGGCCGATGCGCTCTGGCAAGCCGCCAGAGGTGCCAGGGACGCTTCTCCGACCGCACCTCTCAGCACCTGAGCGGCCTGGTGCGCTCACGACAGTCGCCGGGGCCGCGAGCGGACTGAACCAGGCTTGTCTGCGCGACAACCCACACGCCCGAGCTGCGTGACACGCGGGCCTTGCTCTTTACGAATGGCGTGCATGGGTGGCTTTTGACTGAGCCACGCTCCATTTTCAGAACAATCTGATTGCATCAACTCATATCTTCGGCGTAGAGTGTGAAATACCTAAGAGGCCACACATCGAATGATTCGATGCTTTCATTTCCACCCCCTCCTTAGTCACTCAAAAGTTCGATAAAACTATTGCGTGATATTTTCGAGAATCATACTTCAACAATGGACCGAATCAGTATCATGCATTTTTCTTTCATTCCCTCATTTCCTTCGCAAGTACGCCGGCTTGCATTGATCGCTCTTCCATTCCTCATTGCCTTTTCAGCGGCAACGATGAACACCAATGCCTTTGCCGGCGGCGTATTCTCCCCCACCAGCTCCAACATTTCACTGCCCGAGGAAATAACAGTACCCGGAAATTACGCCAACGGATCGACGCTATGGAAGTCTACGGTAACCGTATTTAATCTGCGAGCAGTGCTGAACACGGCATTCGAGTACGATGTTGAAAAAGCCGTTGTAGCTGCCAATGTTCAATCCGGAAGCAAGACGCCCGGATACAATAATGTCTACAGCACCAATATTCCCGGCATTGGAATCCGCTGGTGGGCCACATGGCGCGGCCCCGGCGCTCCCAGTGGCAGAACCATGCCCATTACCACCGAATCAGAAAATAATTCGGGCGCGCTGGGTTATTTCTGGAATGCTTCATCCCGCCAGGATGTCTGGATCGAGCTGGTGAAAACCGGCAACGTTTCCGCTGGCACGCTAACGGGCTCCGGGATGAACGTCGAGATGCGATTCCAGTGCCCCGGCTGCACCGCAGGATACGTCAACCTGTCCGGCCGTACCAGGGTGGTGGTCGGTCCCTCCTGCTCGGTGGCCGCCTCGGCCATCTCCGTACCCATGGGCGCTGTGCCCATCCTGCGATTCACGGGCCTCCAATCCACCTCCATCCCCCAGCACTTCGACATCACGCTGGAATGCAAGGGCGGCGCGCCCGCAAGCGTTCTGCACCCCCACGTCACGCTCACCGATGCCAACGACACCAGCAATCGGAGCACCGTCCTGACCTTGAGCCAGGCCACGTCAGGCGGCAAACCGGTTGCCACCGGAATAGGCATACAGATACTGAAGGATGGCACCGCACTCGCATACGGCCCCGACTCCAACGTGCCTGGCAACACCAACCAATGGAGTGCGGGAACCATCGTTCAGGGCGTTGCCCAGTTCAAGATCCCGCTGACTGCCAAATACGTGCAGACCGCTGCGGCAGTCACGACGGGGCAGGCCAACGGCAGGGCCACCTTCACGCTGAACTACCAGTGAGCAGCGTCCCCGCCCTCAGGGCTTCTTGTCCAGCTGCATTTCCCAGGACTTGAGCTGCTTGGCGCGGGCGCGGGCGAAGTCGCTCCAGCAGTTGGTGCGCGCATCGTCCTTGGCAAAGCTGGCCGAGTTGAACTCGGAAAGAAACTCGCAGGCACTGCGCGCGTACTGCACCCAGTTTCTCTGCGCCACTTCCAGCTCTTCCGAAGCCTGGGGCATGCGCGCCTTGAGCTTGAGCGACAGCGAGACGTAGGCGGCATTGACCAGGGCCACGTTCTGCTCGTGCAGGCAGGCGCGCACCTCGGACATGTTGGTGGAGCTTTCCTCGCAATTGCCAGAACTCGTGGGATTGGCGGCCCGGGCCACGGGGCTGCCACACAACAGGGCAGCGCAGGCGAGAGGGGCGAGTAGGGACGCTAGGGCTTGGTGCATGGAAGAGGGCTCGCTGGGAGGTGCCGGTGGGCGCAGCACCCCGGCCGTCGCGATTACACCATCGACCCGCCCTGCCTCGGGCCCACATTTCCCTGGTGATCACCCTGATGCAGCGACGCAAAGCGCATAAACATGCTCCCAAAGCTTTGTTGCCGTGGGTCAAGGGCGGCCAGAAGATGCAGGCGTACGCATCTTTCGTTCGTCCCGACCGCCCCGCTCCCGCCATGCACACAAGCCCCACCCTGCGCCGCCAGCCCCGCGCCACCCTTTCCGCATCCCTGACCTTCATCGCCGCCGCGCTGGCCCTGGCCTGCACCCAGGCCCGGGCCGATGCCACGCTGGACAAGATCAAGCAGCGCGGCAAGGTCACCATTGGCGTGCTGGTCAATGGCGGGCCCTTCGGCTCCATCGACCCGTCCACCCAGCAGCTGGTGGGCTGGAACCCCGAGCTGGCACGCGCCCTGGCCAAGGGCCTGGGCGTGGAGGCCGAGCTGGTCCAGGTGCAGACCGCCACGCGCGTGCAGTTTCTGCAGGCCGGCAAGGTGGATCTGCTGATCGCCTCCATGGAGCTGAACCCCGACCGTGCCGAGACCCTGGGCTACGCGCCCACACCCTTCTACCGCGTGGGCGGCACTGCCGCCGTGCGCAAGGGCAGCGGCATCGCCAAGTGGGAAGACCTGCGCGGCAAGCCCGTGTGCGTGTCCCAGGGCAGCAGCTTTGCCAAGCCGCTGGCCAGCGAGTACGGCGCCCAGGTGCATGGCTACAAGAGCTCGTCGGACTCGCTGCTGGCGCTCAAGGGCGGCAACTGCGTGGCCGCCGTGCATGACAGCACGCTGATCTACCCGCTGCTGCGCAGCAACCCCGAATGGGCGCAGTACTCGGCCCCCATCGCCGGCGAGGTGCTGCCCGCGCCTTCCGTGGTCTGGACCCGCAAGGGCGAGGCCGACACCATCGCCGCCGTGGACAAGGTGGTGCAGGACTGGCACCGCACGGGCTGGCTGATCGCCGCCGAAAAGCGCGTGGGCATCGAGCCGGCCAACCCGCTGCTGCCCGAGCTGCAGGCCAAGTTCAAGTCCGCCAGCTGACCGCCGACCGCCACGGCGGTCCACCGCTACTTTTTTTCCGACCACCCAGGCCCAGGCCCCGCAAGACGGGGCCGGGCCTTCCGTTCCCTGATGGATTCACGCATGCCCCGCCTTCTTCCCCCCCTTGCCGCTGCCCTGGCCCTGCTGCTGGGCGCCGGTGCCGCCCACGCCGATGCCACGCTGGACAAGATCAAGCAACGCGGCAAGCTGTCCGTGGGCATTGATGGCGCCAGCCCGCCGTTCGGCGTGCTGGACCCCGCCACCGGCAAGACCGGCGGCTACCAGACCGAGCTGGCCGCCGACATCGCGCGCCGCCTGGGCGTGCCGCTGGAGACGGTTCCCGTGACGGCCTCCACGCGCGTGCAGTTCCTGCAAAGCGGCAAGGTGGACCTGTTGATCGCCAACATCCAGTGGACGCAGGAGCGCAGCGAGATCCTCTCGTTCGCGCCCACGCCCTATGACCTGATCGGCGGCGGCGCCCTGGTGGCCAAGGCCAGCGGCATCAAGCGCTGGGAAGACCTGCGCGGCAAGGTGGCCTGCGTGTCGCAGGGCAGCAACTTCGCCAAGCCCCTGGCCGAGAGCTATGGCGCCGTGGTCAAGGGCCTGCGGGGCATTCCCGAGTCGCTGCTGGCGCTCAAGGGCGGCACCTGCGCGGCTTCGGTCCATATCCAGCCCGCGCTCTATGAAAAGCTCACCGGCCCGAATGCGACCGAGTGGAAGGACTTCGAGCTGGGCACGCAGGACCAGTTGATTCCCTCGCCCACCGTGGTGTGGACGCGCCGCGGCGAGGCCGACACCCAGGCCTTCGTGGACAAGGCCATACAGGACTGGCACCGCACGGGCTTTCTGCTCAAGGTGGCCCGCGCCAGCGGCGTGCCCGACACCTGGATCGCCGAGCGCCACGAACGCGCGCTGAAGGGCCAGTTCGACCGCGCGCCCTACGACTTCGCGGTGTATGCGGCAGCGCAGGCACAAGTGCAGGCGACGCAGGCAACCCAGCCCGCCGCCAAGGGAGCCAAGCCATGAAGCCGACCCGCACCGCACTGGCGGCCCTGCTCGCCCTCACGGCCCTGGCAGCCCATGCCGACGCCACGCTGGACCGCATCAAGCAGCGCGGCAAGATCGTGGTGGGGGTGATGCTTTCGGGGCCGCCGTTCGGCACCATCGACCCCGTCACGCAAAGGCACGTGGGCTACAACGTGCAGCTGTCCGAAGGCGTGGCCAAGGGCCTGGGCGTGGGGGTGGAGACCGTGCAGGTCCAGCCGTCCAACCGCGTGCAGTTCCTGCAGCAGGGCAAGGTGGACATCCTGATCGCCAACATGCAGTGGACGCAGGAGCGCAGCGAGATCCTGTCCTTCGTGCCCACGCCGTTCGAGGAAGTCGGCGGCGCCGCCATCGCCAAGAAGGGCAGCGGCGTGCGCCAGTGGGACGACCTGCGCGGCAAGCCCGTGTGCGTGTCGCAGGGCAGCAATTTCACCAAGCCGCTGGCCGATCAATACGGCGCCCAGATCAAGGCCTTCCGGGGCCAGCCCGAGTCGCTGCTGGCCCTCAAGGGCGGCAACTGCGCGGCCGCCGTGCATGTCAGCCCCACACTGCGCGAACTCGTGGCCAGCAATGCGGACTGGAAGGACTACGAGATCGTCTCGCCCGCGGACATCATTCCCTCGCCCTCGGTGATCTGGCTGCGCAAGGGCGAGTCCGACACGCAGGCGGCCATCGACCGCATCGTGCAGGACTGGCACCGCACGGGCTGGCTGATCGAGGTGGAGCAGCGCAACGGCATGACGCCCACGCCGCTGCTGCACCAGCTGCACGACAAGTTCAGGAAGGCGCCCGCATGAGCACCCACACCAGCACCAACACCAGCACCAGCGGCCACATCACCGGCCCCGCCGACCTGGTCACCGCGCTGCGCCACGCCCTGGGCGATGCCCATGTGCTCACGGGTGCCGATGCGGCCGGCTACCTGACCGACCAGCATGGCCGCCTCACGGGCCAGGCCCTGGCCGTGGCACGGCCCGCCGACACGGCCCAGGTGGCGCAGCTGGTGCGCCTGTGCCGCGCCCACCGCACGCCCATCGTGGCCCAGGGCGGCAACACCGGGCTGATGGGCGGCGCCACGCCCGACGCCTCGGGCCACGCCGTGCTGCTGTCGCTGGCGCGCCTGAACCGCGTGCGCGCCATCGACACCGACAACGACACCCTGACCGTGGAAGCCGGCGCCGTGCTGGCCCATGTGCAGCAGGCAGCGCGCGATGCGGACCGGCTGTTTCCCCTCAGCCTGGGCTCCGAGGGCAGCTGCACCATTGGCGGCAACCTGTCCACCAACGCGGGCGGCACCCAGGTGCTGCGCTACGGCAACGCGCGCGAGCTGGTGCTGGGCCTGGAAGTGGTGACGGCCGAGGGCGACATCTGGAACGGCCTGCGCGGGCTGCGCAAGGACAACACCGGCTATGCGCTGCGCGACCTGTACGTGGGCAGCGAAGGCACGCTGGGCATCATCACGGCGGCCACGCTGCGCCTGCATCCGCTGCCCCGCGCCCAGCACACGGCCCTGCTGGCCTTTGGCTGCATACGCGATGCGGTGGCCTTCCTCAGCCAGGCGCGGGCGGGCTTCGGCGCCGGCCTGACGGCGTTCGAGCTGATGTCGGACACGGCCCTGGGCCTGATAGCCCGCCATGTGCCCGAGCAGCCGATACCGCTGGCGCTCAAGGCGCCCTGGTTTGCGCTGATCGAGCTGTCCGACAGCGAGGGCGAGGACCATGCGCGCCAGCGCTTCGAGTGCGTGGTGGGCCAGGCCTTCGAGGACGGCCTGGTCACCGATGCCGCCATTGCCGAGAGCCTGCAGCAAAGCCAGGCCCTGTGGCGGCTGCGCGACCAGGCCCTGGGCGAGGCCCAGCGGCGCGACGGCCGCAACATCAAGCACGACGTGTCGGTGCCCATCTCGCGCATCCCCGACTTTCTTGCGGCCACGGCCGCGCTGCTGCAGGCGCGCTTTGGCGCCGTGCGGCCCGTGGCCTTCGGGCACCTGGGCGACGGCAACCTGCACTACAACGTGTCGCACGCGCCGGACAGCACGCCCGCGCAACTGTTTGCCCAGGAAGACGCCATCCACGAGGTGGTGCACGACAGCGTGCACGCCCACGGCGGCTCCATCAGCGCCGAGCACGGCGTGGGCCAGACCAAGCGCGACCTGCTGCCCCGCTACAAGAGCGCCGTGGAGCTGCAGCTCATGCGGCGTCTCAAGCAGGCCTTCGACCCGCTGGGCCTGCTCAATCCCGGCAAGGTGCTGCAGCCCCTGCCGGACGATTTGCCGCACGACTTGCCGCAGGTTTCTCCAACGCCAGCCGCCGCATTCCAGGAAGGCCCCACGCCATGACCACGCCCTTTCCCCTTTCGCAGCGCGTGCAGCGCGTCAGGCTCTCGCCCAATGCCGCGGCCAGCGCGCGGGCCACGGCCCTGGCCCGCCAGGGCCGCGACATCATTGCGCTGACCACGGGCGAGCCCGACTTCGACACGCCCGAGCCCATCAAGCAGGCCGCCATCGCGGCCCTGGCCCGTGGCGAAACCAAGTACACGCCCACGCCCGGCACGGCCGCGCTGCGCCAGGCCATCAGCGCCAAGTACCGGCGCGAGAACGGGCTGGACTTCGACGCCGGGCAGATCATCGTCAGCAACGGCGGCAAGCAGGTGATCTACAACGCGCTGGCGGCCACGCTGGACGCGGGCGACGAGGTCATCGTGCCCGCGCCGTACTGGCCTTCGTTTCCCGACATCGTGCGCGTGAACGACGGCACGCCGGTCATCGTGGACTGCGGCATTGAGCAGGGCTTCAAGCTCACGCCGGCCGCGCTGCAGGCTGCCATCACGCCGCGCACGCGCTGGCTGGTGCTGAACACGCCGGGCAACCCCTCGGGCGCCGTCTACAGCCGCGAGGAACTGGCCGCCCTGGCCCAGGTGCTGCGCCAGCACCCGCAGGTTCTGGTGCTGCTGGACGAGCTGTACGAGCACATCTGGTTCACGCCCCAGGCCCCCGCGCACTGGCTGGCCGTGGCCCCCGACCTGCGCGAGCGCACGCTGCTGGTCAACGGCGTCTCCAAGACCTATGCCATGACCGGCTGGCGCATCGGCTGGGGCGCAGGCCCGGCCGCGCTGGTGCAGGCCATGGTGGTGATCCAGTCGCAGGCCTCGTCAGGCCCCAATTCCGTGGCCCAGGCCGCAGCCACGGCGGCGCTGCAGTCGCCCGACCAGAGCTTTGTGCAGCAGGCCCGCAACGCCTATGCGCGGCGCGCGCAACGGGTCACCCAGGCGCTGGACCAGGTGCCGGGCCTGGCCCTGCTGCCGCCGGGCGGATCGTTCTTTGCCTTTGTGCACTGCGGCGCGCTGATAGGCCACCTGCGCCCGGACGGCCAGCCCATCGCCAGCGACACCGACCTGACCGAATGGCTGCTGGAGTCCGAAGGCGTGGCCGCCGTGGATGGCGGGGCCTACGGCCTGTCGCCGTACTTCCGCATCTCCACCGCCGCCAGCGACGAGGTGCTGGCCGAGGCCACGGCCCGCATCGCACGCGCCGTGGCCGCGCTGAAAGACCCCGCTGCGCAAGCGCAAGCGCATGCACAGCCGGCCGCCCTGGAGGCCGTGCCATGAACGACAGCCTGCTTGCCCAGGGCGTGCAAGCGCTCAAGGGCCTGGGCCTGAACTACGCCTTCGTGCTGGACGTGGCCGAGCGCCAGGCCTTTGTGCGCGGCATGTTCGTGACCGTGCAGCTGGCCCTGCTGACCATTGCCGGCAGCCTGGCGGCCGGCGTGGCGCTGGCGGCGGCCCTGACCTCAGGCCGCGCCTGGCTGGCACGGCCTGCGCGCGCCTTTGTGGAGGTCACGCGCAACACGCCCACGCTGGTGCAGCTGTACTGCGCCTTCCTGGTGCTCAACATGCTGATCACCCAGCAACTGCGCGACTGGGGCGCGGGCAACAACCCGCTCACGCCCTTTGTCTGGGTGGTGATCGTGGTCTCGCTGCACAAGGGCGTGTTCCATGCCGAGGCGCTGCGCGCCGGCATCGAGGCCGTGCCCGCCACCACGCTGGAGGCCGCGCGCTCGCTGGGCTTTTCGCAGCGCCAGCTGCTGGTGCGCGTGCAGCTGCCGCTGGCCGTGCGCTTTGCCCTGCCCTCGCTGACCAACAACCTGGTGGACCTGGTGAAGATGACGGCCGTGGCCTCGGCCATTGCCGTGGGCGACGTGACCTACGAGTCCATCATGATCTGGTCGCAGCGCGACAACGTGCTGGAGCTGCTGCTGCTCATCCTGCTGTGGTTCGGCCTGCTGACCTGGCTGGTCAGCCTGGCGGGCCGGTGGCTGGAACAACACCTGAGGATGCCCGGCTATGGCCAATGAAGCCACCCTGAACCCCGGCGCCGGGCCCCGTCCGCTGCCCGCCGCCCTGCTGCGCGCGGCGCGCAGCCCCTGGCTGATCGCAGGCACCGCACTGCTGGCCCTGTGCGCCTGCTGGGCCGCCACGGACAGCGCCCCGCCCGCCTTCGTGCACCTGTGGAAATGGCTGCCTGCGCTGCTGCGCGGCCTCCTGGTCAACATCGAGATCAGCGTGCTGGCCGTGGCCATCGGCACCGTGGCCGGCCTGGTTCTGGGCGCCCTGTCGCTGTCGCCCACGCCGGCCGTGCGCACGGGCGTGCGCTGGTATGTGCAGCTGTTTCGCAATGCGCCCATCCTGGTGCTCATCTACTTCACCACCTATGTGTTCCCGTTCGAGCTGAAGCTGGTGGGCTGGACCTTTCCGTTCCCCGACTGGGTCAAGGTGGTGCTGGGCCTGGCCCTGCCCACCAGCGCCAACGTGGCCGAGATCTTCCGGGGCGCCATCCAGTCCATTCCCAGCGCGCAGTGGGAGGCGGCCCAGTCGCTGGCCTTTCGCCGCAGCGAGATCTTCCGCCTCATCGTGCTGCCGCAGTGCGTGCGCCGCATGCTGCCGCCGTGGATGAACCTCTACGCCAGCATCACCATGAGCACCTCGCTGGCCTCGCTGGTGGGCGTGCACGACGTGGTGGACACCGCCCAGATCGCCAGCAACACCGTGGCACGCACGGACTTCACCATCCTTGTGTATTTCACGCTGCTCGCGCTGTTTTTCGCCTATTGCTATCCGATTGCCCGCGCCACCCGCGCCCTGGAGCGACGCCATGAACGCCACTGACTCCTTTCTCTCCCAACTCGCCACGGCCGATGCCCCCGCAGGCACGGCGCCCGCACTGGTCCACCTGCAGGATGTGCACCTGTCCTTTGGCGACAACCAGGTGCTCAAGGGCATCGACGTGCAGGTGCGGCGCGGCGAGGCGGTGACCATCATCGGGCCCTCGGGCTCGGGCAAGTCCACCATCCTGCGCTGCATCACCGGCCTGCTGCGACCCCAGCGCGGCGCCATCTCGGTGGCGGGCACGCGCGTGGACCAGCTGCGCACCGAGGCCGAGCTGATCGCCCTGCGCAAGCGCGTGGGCTTCGTCTTCCAGCAGTACAACCTGTTCCCCCATCTGTCGGTGCTGGAGAACCTGGTCATCGCCCCCACGCGCGTGGTCGGCCGCGACCGCGCCACGGCCGAGCGCGAGGCCCGCGCCCTGCTGCAGAAGGTGCGCCTGGACCACAAGGAATCCGCCTACCCCGGCGAGCTGTCCGGCGGCCAGCAGCAGCGCGTGGCCATTGCGCGCGCCCTGGCCATGCGGCCCGAGCTGATTTTGTTCGACGAAGTGACCTCGGCCCTGGACCCCGAGACCGTGGGCGAGGTGCTGACCGTGATCCGCGACCTGGTCAGGGACGGCATGACCTGCGTGCTGGTCACGCACGAAATGCGCTTTGCCGAAGAGGTCAGCGACCAGGTCTATTTCACCGAGGCCGGCCGCATCGTCGAGCACGGCCCGGCCGCCCAGATCTTCGGCAGCCCGCGCAGCGAGCGCACGCGCGAATTCCTGCAACGCGCCCTGGGCGATGGTGCACGGCCCAGGCCTGCGCCAGCCGCCCCGGCCACACCGGCCACAGCGCCGCTGCCCTTCAACAGCCTGCGCTTTGCCCTTTGACCCCCCACCTCCAGGAGCACATCCCCATGACCGCAGAAACAACGACTGAAACCCCGGCCGGCACAGGCGCAGATACAGGCACCCATACAGACGCCGCCGCCCGGCGCCGCCAGGCCGTGGACGCCGCCCTGGCCGACGTGCGCCAGCTGCTGCAGGCCGGCGCGCCCGACCGCAGCACCCTGTCGGCCATCACCGCACGCCTGGAGCAGTTGGCCGCGCACAAGGCCTTGTTCAGCCGCGCGGACTTCCCCCCGCCCGCTCAGACCGAAGGCGTGGGCGCCTCCACGCGCTACCGCCTCAACCCGGCCGATGGCGATGCGGGCCTGGCCCTGTACCTGAACTCCATCAACCCCGGCAAGACCACGGCCCCGCACAACCACACGACCTGGGCCGTGATCGTTGCCGTCGAAGGCCAGGAGCTCAACCGCCTCTACGAGCGCACGGACGACCGCAGCGACCCCGCACGCGCCAGCATCCACCTGGCGCGCGAATTCACCGTGCAGCCGGGCGCCTCCATCGCCTTCCTGCCCGATGACATCCACAGCATTGCCGTCGTGGGCGAGCAGCCCACGCTGCACTTCCATCTCTACGGCCAACCGCTGGAAACCCTGAGCGGCCGCGTGGCCATCGACCCCGACACCGGCGAAGTCAAGAACTACAACGCCGCCTACTTCCGTCCCAGCGAGGCCGTGGCATGAGCATCCCTCAAGACAAGCACCGGCCCCTGGGCCCGTCGACCCGCCTGCTGCACGCAGGCACGCCGCCGCTGCAGGGCGGCTCCGGCCCCGTCAACGTGCCCGTGGTGCGCACCAGCACCGTGCGCTTTGCCGACAGCGCCGCCTACGCCGACCTGCACCACCGCCGCGAGGCCGGCGAGCGCGTGGCCTCCTACGGCCGCCACGGCCTGGACACGCACCGCGCGCTGGAAGACGCCGTGGTCGCGCTGGAGGGCGGGCACCGCGCCTTTCTCACGCCCTCGGGCCTGTCCGCCATCGCCCTGGTGCTCATCGCCCTGCTCTCGCCCGGCGACCATGCCCTGGTGGCCGACAGCGTCTACTCTCCCGTGCGCCGCGTGGATGCCACCTTGCTGCAGCGCCTGGGCATCACGCTGGAGTACTTCTCGCCCTCGCGCGACGATCTGGCCGGCAAGATCCGCCCCAACACCCGCCTGGTCTACCTGGAATCGCCCAGCTCCCTGCTCTACGAAGTGCTGGACCTGCCCGCCCTGGCCGCCGTGGCACGCCAGCACGGCATTGCCGTGGCTACCGACAACACCTGGAGCGGCGGCTGGTTCTACCAGCCCCTGGAGCACGGCGCCAACCTCTCCATCCAGGCCGCGACCAAGTACATCGCCGGCCACTCCGACGTGATGCAGGGCATCGTCATCACCGACGGCCCCGCGCTGTCGAAGAAGATATCCACCGCCTACGAGGCCCTGGGCCTGACCATAGGCGCCGACGACGCCTACCTGGCCCTGCGCGGCCTTCGCACCCTGCCCGTGCGCCTGGCCCAGCACCAGCGCCACGCCACCGAAATCGCCCAGTGGCTGGAGCAGCAGCACCAGGTCGGCCGCGTCTTCTACCCGGCCCTGCCGTCCGATCCCGGCCATGTGCTGTGGAAGCGGGACTTCAGCGGGGCCAGCGGGCTGGTGTCATTCGCGTTTGCCGAAGGGGTGGACGCCGGTGCCGGCGCCGTGTTCGTTGACTCGTTGCGGCAGTTTGCGCAGGGGGCTTCCTGGGGCGGGTACGAGAGCCTGGCGCTGGTGGCGCAGCCTGAGCGGTTGCGGGAGCACAGTGTGTGGACGGGGACTGCGCCTGTGGTGCGGTTGCATGTGGGGCTGGAGGATCCTTTGGATCTGATTGCGGATCTGGAGAGGGGGTTTGGGGGGGTGGTGGAGCGGTTCAGGCTGGCTGCCTGAGCTTCCTTTTTGACTCTGTCGCGCCTCTGGCGACAGAGGCCGGGTCTCGGCCCGGCAGCCGACTGCCCTTTCTTGATTCGCCAAGAAAGGTCAGATCAAAGAAGGCGACCCGGATGTCCGCGACCCCTTCGCTTCGCTGCGGGGCAACCTGCGTCGTGGCGGTTGCGGGGTTCGCCGTGAAACTCTCTTCGCGCTGCGCGCTACGTTCAAACATCACGGCGAGTCAGATGACGAAGCAGTCCTGTCCTTCGGCAGGACTGCAACCCCGCAACCACCACGCCGCAGGCGCTGACATACGGGGAGTTTGCCCGGGCCTTCGCTTCGCTCGGCCCCTGGTTTGAAACCGAACGCAGTGATGGCGCCGGCTGTTGGCTGTTGGCTGTTGGCTGTTGGCTGTTGGCTGTTGGCTGTTGGCTGTT
>NZ_JCABYI010000020.1:102732-342281 GCF_059499305.1 Delftia sp. | reverse complement strand
GCAGCGGCGATCATCTGTGCACGCTTCGTGGATCGGTGGTGTTAGCCACTCTTAGTCTGGGAGTAGGAGGCGGACTCCTTGCCCTTCGTCGCCCGAATGGTGCGCTGGGAGAAGGGCCACTTCAGATCACTTCTTCTTGGCCTCTTCAAACTTTCCATAGACGTCGGACAGATCGGTGACTGCATCGCTCACTGCGATCAGTGAGTCGATCCAGTTCTCAATCTTCTTCCCAGCCTCGAAAGAACTCCTGGCGGCGGCGATGGCCGTGTCCAGAGAACTGACGATCTTGGCAGCGTCGACTCGGGCAAGCGCTCGATACTGCACGACGTTTGTTGTGAAGTCATCGAGGACTCTGTGGGTCGCCGGGTCCTTGAGGCAGGACATGGCAGTCCGGCACGTGGCCAAGGCGGTCCATTGAGACGCGATCTGCTTGGCGAGAAGCCAGCGCCTAATATTCACTGCGGCGCCGACGATCGTTTTGTTCATCTCGAACGCCGGTGCCGATGCTTGATCATCCGGGTATTTCACAAACGGGCCGAAGGACGCAGATGGCGCCTGTTTCAGCTCCTCTCGAGCGCTCTCAAGAACGGGAATGAGGGCCTTGATGGTGTCTTGAACGGCAGCCTCTCGCTGTGCGCTCTCAATCTGCCCAAGAAGTACCTTGAGCACCGCATCAAGCGCAAGAGTCTTGCCAATCCCTGCTGGAAGGGCCCCACTGGCTTTCGGCATGCGCTGAAGACTGTCTTGGGAGTCGTCCGCCGCGAGCAGTGCCATGCATCGCGTCCACTGCTTCACCAGCTTTAATTGGGCGGCCGCTTCATCATTGTTGCCTGCCCCCGCTGACGCGGCGTTTGCTGCGTTCTCGCGCATCTTCTTGATGTACCCGGCGTAACTCGTGTCGCTGGGCTTCTCTCCAACTTGCTTCACGACGTCCAAAGAATCCGCGAATACTCCAAGATTCTTCGATACGACGGCCGGCCCAGCGCTAGGAATGCAGACAAGGTCTGGCAGCGATGGAATCACCGCGTCAGAGACCATCCCAGCGGCATAGGCCTTAAGCACGTCGCCATCCGCGCCTCCGGTGACCCGTGCGGACTGCTTCAGCGTCTGTACCGGTTCGGCCATGCCCTTCGTGAATTCCGCCGACACACATGCGCCTAGCGCCAGAGGCATAGTCAGCGCCGCCACGGTCTTGAACATAGCAATCCCCCTAAAGTTGGTTGTTGTCACTGGTCCTACTGGAAGCGCGGCGATCCGCACGAGTATTCGTGCAACACAGCACAGATCTCCGACCCTCTGCGCGAACTATCTCGACGAAGCGACTGCCAAGCCCAGTCGCTGACGAATCTGCGGGTCGGCCTCCTGCACAAGAACATCGAACGCAGAATCGAACGCGATTCGGAAATCGGCTTGCTTGAGAATCGGGTTGCTCTTTGCGAGGACATTAAAGACTGGCTCAAGGGCCTTTACGCGCTCTGATGCTGAGGGATGGCTCGCATCGGCGAACGTCCATCCGCCGGCCTCTTTGCCGTAGCGATCGGCCATCTCCAGCACTCGAAACACCATGTGGGGAGCGGCAGCCCCAACCAACGTCGCAATCGGGTCTTTGCTCTCCTGAGACGCATACATCATGAGCTTGAAGCCCAGCGCGTCGGCGTCGAATTCCTGCTGCCGTGATCGTGAAATCACTCGAATAACTGAATCTGAGGTCGTCGCGCCGGATGCACTAGCTATCGCGGTTTTTGTTGCGGCTGTCGGGGCCGGGACGGCTCCGCCGGCCAGATGAAGCGGAACCGACGCCTTCCCGGTGTGTCCCAGGATGAAATGTGCCTGTTCGTGCGCCATGAGGAAGCTGTCGATAGCGCCGAGCAACCTGGCATGAAGGAAGTTGTGGGTCTCGTCCAGCGTCACTTCTCGCGCGCCCGCGGAGCTGCCGTCCTTGACCAACCGAGCTGCCGCATCGGCAAAGTTGGTCACGATGTATGGATTAGCGAGAAGCCTCTTGCGAATGCCGTCAGGAGAGTAGTCGAGGGCAACCGCCTGACCCGTCGTGATCGGAATGGCATCCGAAATTGCTTTGGAGAACGCGCCCGAAAAGTAGAAGAGATCGCGATTGAGGATCACCAATGGGACGTCACTGCCAGGCGGCAGGATGGCTTGCGCATTAAACGTGCCAGTGGGCAACGACCCGAATCGAGTTGCGGGTGCCTTCGGGTCGTACCGCTGTCGCGCCTTCTCCAGCGGCGGCAAATAGCGTCCGATGATTGCGAAGAAGAACGGTGACTCAAATCGGGTCGGGAGTTCCAGACAGGTCAGTGACCCCATGACCTCCTCGACCGTTTGAGGATCCAATGCGCAGGTGTCCCGCTTCGCCGGATCCGGGCACGCCTTCATTGCCCTGGCTTTCAGCTCAGCGATTGACGCTACGGAGCGCGGGCTGTTGAGCTCTGCCTTTGCGAATGGGTCAGCCCTCTCTTCGTTGCTGCTGTAAATGTTCCTCTGCAATGCCTCAAGATAGACATAGGGATCCCCGGGCACATCGGAGAGAAACTTCACCTGATCACCTTCGGCCTTGCAGCTTGCCTTGGCGGCGATGGGCGGGTCCGCTGCGAAGCATGCAAGCGGGATGGACAGCGTCATCAGCGCGATCCACTTGGACGCGAATCGATTCATTCCTTCCTCCCAGCATTGAGGCCAGCAAGTCCGAACGGTGAGCTGATGACCCGATAGTTGTCCAAGTAGAAGGCCTTGTCTCCATCGGACAAAACGGTAGGCCAAGGCTGCCCGTGATCACCGATGGCCTTGCACACTGACTGCGCGCCAGATTTGAATAGCTCGTCCCTCAAGACATAGAGCATCTGGGATCGCTGATCGGTATTTGGGCTCGTCAATAACTTTGACTCCAGTGGGCCAGCCAACTGTTTGAGAACCTTGACGTAGTACTTCGCGTCGAAGTTGAACATTGCTTGGTCATAGGACAATACTTTGGAAGATGCCATCTGGGACGCCACGGCATCTTCGATCTTCAAGTCTTGCTGGCACTTCGGGCTGAAGTGTTCGTGCGAAAGACCCAACGCGTGTCCGAACTCGTGAAGCACGACGCCGCGTTCATAGGACGTCTTCCACGAGGCGGCGTTCTTGCCGTCAAAGTAGCGTTGTAGGTCGGTGGGGAAACCCCCGAAGTTCATGGTGGGGTCCCCGGGCCCGACGTTCTCTGCCAAGACACCCAGCAACGACCAATAGTCCGCTTGGTCAAATCCGATGCGGATGTCCGCCGAAACCGTCTTGTCCTTTGGACTCCAAACGCGGTACTTACCTACAGTGTCCGTGAAGGAGAACTTGAGCTGACCTCCGATGGATGTCCAGTCGCGGGCGGCTTCCTCGATCAGGCGATACAGCGGCTCCGAACCTCCGTAGAACGCCACTGTGAGCGTTCTCTTTCGCTTCCACGCTAGGCCAGGCGAGCCCACAAGCTTGTTGCTTGAGAACATCTTCTCGAAGAGGTTCGCTGGAATTACATCGAGCGCCTTTGGGTCGCGTTGCATCGACGCAGAGGCAGGTCCGGATGTAGGCTGCGCTTGCGCCCATGCTTCCGTGGTCGCGACAGCCGGAGCAAGGAAGCCCAAAACCAGGACAACGGGCTTTGATATGTGCATAACCTCCCTCCATCTTGAATCGCGACACAGGCAGTGATCAATGTCGAACTCGGCCCGGACAAATCCAACCAAGTAACGAACAAGGGGCACGCGAGCTACGGCTACGACCGATCTTGTTATTGACACGCATTCGGAAGCGTTGACAGGGCCGTGTCTCACCATGCTGCCAAGTGTTAATCCATTCCGTCAATACTGGAATAGTGCATCGACCCCAGCAAACGACGAGTTCAACAAGCCCATAGCTAGATGCCCTACGCTGTATCAAAGATCCCCGACAAAAGCCCGTCTGAATCGTGCTTGGAGCCCGCTCGGTACGGTGCAGTCAACAACGCATTTTCTGGTGGTTCCGTCCCGCTCCTACCGCGCATATTCCCGGGATTGCGAGGGGTCCAGCGGCGTTCCTGGTAGCACCGCAGATGCATGGATATCCATGTCCAGGCGAGAACGAGTCGCCAAGGCCCAAAGCACATCAGCAGGAGACCGGGCGTTGACATCCCAATCAACAATGAGGAGGTTCATCAGCGAAGATACCTCCCCGATCAATGCTTCGGCGATGTCGAGAATCTTCGCATCGTCTTGCGGGGCCTTTTTGGACACCTGCAGCACCGTCAGCAGGTGTCCACCCCCTGAAGGCAGTGATACAACCGAACGCACCAAATCCAGTATTCGCCATTCCCGTAGCTTGGCATACACCGCACACTCCTGCCCAATGCCCAGCAGCGTAGACTGCTCCATCCCTGGTCCTGACAGCGTCTGATAGACCGCATCCGGTCTGAAGGTTGCTGCCTGAATCTGCAAGGTAGACACCATGCCCCAAGGGGATTGGTACCCCAGGTACTCGGGCATGGAAAGTCCATCGGGAAATGGAGATTCGAACTCCATTTCCTCGCCAAGCGCTCCCTCCAAGGTGATCTCGGCATGGTCGATGAACCACCCCTGGTTGTGAAAGCAAGGTGCTATCTCCACCGCCATCTCACGCAGAGCGCCTGCCGCAGCCAGTTCGTCAAACCCGAAATCGACACTTGGGCGACCCAATACCGAAGCAAGGTAGATCGCCGGATCAATGCCGATGTTGACGGATACCGATAGCTGCACACCTCGGGCAACATGGGCGTCGATGAGGCGTTGAAGGTGCCCGCCGGGATAGATTCCTATCGCCACGGACCCATCCTTGACGGTGATTCGGTGGAAAGAACAATTGCCTATCCCAGCCTTCGCATCTCGCGCATACACCAAGCCCAGCGTAATCGTTGGGCCAGGATCCCTCGATCCGTAGCTCAGAACCGGCAGCAGCCTTGCCAGATCAGGCTGTTTGACCACAGACCTAGGCAACCGAGCCTTCTCCAATATATGAGCCGCAACCTGGCTGTCCACCGCCTGCATCAGCAACTGCGCATCACTGATGTCCGCAGCGTAGCTGCCTTTGGGGTCAAGAAATAGCCGGCAAAGACGACGGCTACCAAACATCCCCATGAGCACAGGGAACTGACCACGGGTCGGGCTTGTGTACATGCGCAACGGCTGATCGTCGGCCATCCATGAGCCCTCGGGGGTCCGATACGACTCTAGGAAGTCCATGATGATTTCCATGTGAGGATCAATAGGCCGGATCACTTGGGTAAGGACGTGGCCTGATCGCTGGGCCAGGTCGAGAGCAGAGCGCAGATCTTGGGACCACGGGCACGCTCCAGTGATTTACCTGAGCGTTGCCTCCGGCGAGCATGCCGGGGCTGCATCGACAAGTGCTCGATCAGCCAGTGTTCATGCCTCGTTGCATTGACCCTAGGATCCCGAAATCGAGGGTCGTGAGCCCCTGACGCAATCATGGCGAGATATGTACACTGGCATGTGCATTCGTATCGATCACACGCAAAAATGTGCTTTTGGTTCAATTGCTTGGGGCAGCTTTAGTAGTCCTTACGCCCGCTCCAGCTTTCCTCGCGCACTCTTCATTTGCGCGCGCGGGCCAATCTCTGGACTGAGGAGCAGGCGCCGCCGCAGCGGCGCCGGGGCGCTATCGCACGCCAGGCGATGAACTGCCCATCTCGACTTTCAGGTCCGGGAAGGAGTTGACCATCTGGACCTTGAAGTCAGGGAAAGAGGTGACGATCTGCCACTCTCCGCAACGGTCTGCGGAGGAGTTCACCACCTTGACCTTGAGGTCCGGGAAAGAACTGGTTGCCTGGACCTTGATGTCGGGGAAGGACTGCACGAGCTGGACCTTGCCGTAGAGGCGGATGCCTTTGTAGGTGCAGTTTTTCTTGTCGAAGTCTGCGGCGTGAACGAATGCCGGCAGGGCAAGACAGGCAAAGACAAAGCTACAACGCTGCAGAAGATGCATATGCGAAAAGGGAGTGGGTCTTCGGAAACAAGCCAGGCCATGGCTTGCGGCCGCCCTATTAGATCATCCTGCATACAGAAGCCCCTGACGTTTTCGACTGAGCGTTAGCCTGGGGCAAGACCATCCATCCGGCACTCAGGCCATGAGCCCCAGCAGCCAGTCCGCATACTCCACGGTGGCGGGAGTGGTCCCGGAAGGAGGCTTGATGCATGCCGCGCGTGTGGAATTCGCCATGGCGCGTATGTCGCTGGGTGTGTGGCCGAATTTGGCCCGGAATGCGCGGCTGAAGTGGGCCTCACTGGCAAAGCCCAGGCGTGCGGCCACCTCGGCGACACGCAGGCGTCGGTAGGCAGGGTTTGACAGGGCATGGAAGGCCTCTTGCAACCGTCGCTGCTGCACATAGCGCATCACACCCCCCAAAGGTTCGAAAAGGTGGTAGAGCCGGTGACGTGAGATGCCGAAGCACCGGCAAAGCAGCTCGGGCGAGAGGGGAGCAGCCAGGTTTCGCGCGATATGGCGCTTGATACGGTCCAGCATTGCTGCCTGCAATTCAGTCCGAGCCTCGGCCACCGTCCGTAGACTGGGGCGCAGGCAGGCTGCCAGCATCTGGGTAGTGGCATGCACTATGTCGTCAGCTTGCTCCAGGCCGATGGAAGGCAGGCGTCGCTGCAGAGCGCAAAGATGATCTGCCAATAGCCCGGCGAAGATGCTGCTGCGGGTCAACACGGTTCCGTGCAAGCCTGAACTCGATGCACCCATTGCCTGGTCGCCAAGGCTGCGGGGCACGATCAATGAGAGCACATGGGAGTCGTCCGCAACGGTATGCTGGCAGCGAGCCATGTCGAAGAAGACCACATCACCTGCTTGCACCGTCAGCTCGTGACCATCGTCACAGCGCCCTGTGAAGCCGCCTCCCCGGTACCACTGCACCAGATAGTGGTCCAGCCCGTCATGGGCCGCGCGTGCATGTCCGCGCGAGAAGCGCTGTGCACCGAAGCGCAGGTCTCCCAAAAGCAATTGTCCCAAGTGGACTGCATCTACCGAGGCGTGGAAGCCACCGCGCACCGTACCGCGTTCCAGCGGGGTCACATCGAACAGTACAGAGATGCCGCTGCGCCAAGCGTCGAACCTGTCCGCCTCCAGGCACTGCTCGGTGGTGAAGGTGGTGCTCGGCAGGGCTGAGGTCGGAGTCTGCATGTCGAATGATCTGGGCAAAAGAATGCCGTGGTGAAGCCGTCCCTCCGATAGCAGCCAAGGCGTTGCGACACACTCGCCCAGGACGGCTTTCATTTGAGAGCCGCGGCATCGTAACGCAATGTGTGCTGGGGCGAATCGAACTGACGAACGGTAGCCCGTCAAGATGCAACCCAGGCAGTGATGCAGGAAGATGCGCAGAAGTTGGTGCCTCGGCAGGTCCAGCAGCCATTCAGCCTGTGGCGGTCGATAGCGTTCACAGGCCTTGGAGAATCGATGCTTGAGTTTCTCAAGAGTCAAAACGGAGTGTTCCATGACCCCTACCACCGAACAAAAACGTGCCAGCTTCCGGGCCCTGCACCGCCAGGGCTGCTTTGTACTGCCCAATCCATGGGACGCCGGCAGCGCCCGCATGCTGCAGGGCCTGGGCTTCAAGGCGCTGGCCAGCACCAGCTCGGGCCATGCATGGTCGCTGGGCCGGCCCGATGGCGCCATCTCGCGCGACATGACCCTGGCGCATCTGCGCACCCTGGTCGCGGCCACCGACCTGCCCGTGAACGCGGACTTTGAAAGCGGCTTCGGCCTGGGTCCGCAGGAGGTGGCAGAGAGCGTTCGCATGGCCTTGAACACCGGCGTGGCAGGGCTGTCCATCGAGGATTCGACAGGCGATGCTGCCAACCCCTTGCGCAGCATCGAGGACGCCGTGGCCCGGCTGCGCGCCGCCCGCGCTGCCATCGACGAGGCAGGCGGCAGCACCTTGCTGGTCGGGCGTGCGGAGAATTTCTTCGTGGGCCGGCCCGATCTCGACGACACCATTGCCCGGCTCAAGGCCTATGCCGAGGCCGGCGCGGACTGCCTGTACGCACCCGGCATCCGCAGCGCCGAGCAGATTCGTGCCGTGGTGGCGGCCGTGGCACCCAAGCCGGTGAATCTGCTGATCGGAGGGGCCAGCGAATGGAGCCTGCAGGATGCCGAGGCCATGGGCGTGCGCCGCATCAGCGTGGGCGGCGCACTGGCGCGCGCAGCCTGGGGCGGCTTTCTGCATGCGGCGCGCTCCATTGCCGAGACGGGGCGCTTCGACGCGTTCGCCCAGGCCACGCCGGGCGCCGAGCTCAATGGCTTTTTTCAGGGCAAGGACTGATCCGCATCGGCCTGCAGCCGCTGCGCGGTCATGACCCAGACCGCGATATCGAGCAGGGCGGCCGCGCGCTCCATCGGCGGAAGCTGTGGGTCCAGCACGCCGTCCATCTGCCGTGCCAGGGCGGACCAGCCCAGCAGTGCGGCCTGATCGGCCCAGGCCCGGCCTGCGGCCAGCAGCGGTGCGCCGGCACCCACCAGGCCTGCGGCCTGCATATCGGCCAGCCAGACCTGGCCCTGTGCCAGCCAATGGCGCAGCGGCGCCTCGGCGTTTTCGTTCGGTGCCGTGCTCATGGCTGTTTCTCCCTGCTGCCCGGCGCTGGCGGCGGCTTCCAGGCCGTGCTGGGATGGTGCCAGTCCGTACTGTCCCGCCAGCGCACCGATGCCACGGCCATCTGCAATCGCCCGGCCACGAATTCCACGCGGCCAAAGACCTCCTGCAGCACCCGGCCGCACGCCAGCTCCCGGCGCAGGGCCTCGCCCGCCCTGCCCTGCATGCCGTGCAGATCACCGGCCAGGCATATGACGGGGCCGGAGGTTGGCAGCTGCGGTTGCAGCTCCATCGTCCAGCGCTGCAGCAGCAGGTCAGTCTGCGGCAGGCCGCTGCCGCTCACCTGCCATCGCGCCCAAAGGGGCGGCTGCTGGCGCCAGGGGTCGGCATGCAGCTCCTGCAGATGGCGGCGCAGCAGGACCTGGGGGTCGTCGGCCCCCGGCAAGGGGCCGGCCGCCTGGGCCGCCACCAGCCGGGTGGCATCCCGTGCCGAAAGGCGGCCGTCGTCGCTGACCCAGCCGTCCACCAGCACATGAGGACCTTGCAGCAGCTGCCTTGCCGTGAGGCCGCCCAGGGTTTCCGATTCCAGCGCCTGGGCAGGCTCCCATTGCGGATCAAAGCCCTCAGCGCGCGATGCCGACCAGGTCAGGAACCGGCCACTGGCCGCATCCTGCAAGTGCACCGAAAAACCGCGCTGCCCTCCGCGCGCCAGCCACAGCTCGGCCGCCACGGCATGCAGACACAGGCCTTGTACGCGCCGGTAGCTGCGCCTATGCACGCCAGCCAGCTCCTGCAGGGGCCGAGGCAGGGGTTGCTGGGCCCGGCCGCGCAGCAGCATCCACAGCGCTGCCAGCAGGGGCGCCACGCGCTCGGCCGCGCCGGCACGGCCCGCGCGCTCGTCGCGCAAGGCGCGCACCAGCAGGTTGAGCACGCTGGCGGGGCGCGGCAGGTCGGCCTGGCGCAGTTCGGTGGACAGTGCCTCGCCCTGGTCGAGGAAGGCCGGGCTCATGCCGGCACGGCCCTGCAGCACCCAGCCGGTCAGCCAGAGCCTCACCTGCGCCAGACGCTGCAGTGCGCCGGCTTCCAGCGCATGCGCAGGCAGCTCGGGCATGGGTGCGCCCGCTGCGCGCCGGGCCTGCAATGCCACCAGGGCGCGGTGCGCGCAGGTGGCGGCCTTGCAGCTGCAACTGGCCGCCGCCAGGCCGCCAGCACGCGGCAGGCGCACGGTCACTTCGTCGGGATTGGAGAGTTCACCGACCAGCGCGGCCGGCGTCTCTTCCAGCACGGCCTCGAAACCCTGTGCCATCCAGCGCAGGGCCTTGCGCTGGGCAGCGCTGCCGAAGGCCCGCGCCACGGCCTCGGCATCGCCCTCCAGCCATGGCGCGATAGGGGCCTGTGCTGCCTCATCGGCCGCCCCTCCGCTGGCCAGGCGCGCGCGCAGGCCCAGCAGCAGGGCGCACAGATGGTGGCAGGGTCCATACGCCGGGCAGCTGCATTGCAGCGTGGCAAAGCCCGCGCCGGCCAGGGTCTGGACATGGCCTTCGATATCGGCCCGGGCATGGCTGGCATCCAGCTCCCAGGCCGCCGCATCCAATGTCGCCAGGGCCTTTGCGCCGCGCTTGAGCAGGCCCTTGTTGGCCCAGTCGGCAATGGCGTCATCGTCCAGGGTGCGCAGCCATTCCTGCATCATGAGGATCGCCCTGCCTGCATGACACGGGCCAGCCAGTCCACCAGATGGTCGGGCGTCATGGCGCCGACCTGCGCACCGCGTTCCACCAGTTGCGCAGCCAGGTCCCGGTCGTAGTCGGGATGGGCGCGGCGATCCAGGGCGGCCAGCACCAGCACGCGCGCACCGCTGGCGATCAGCCGCTCGGTCTCGGCGATGACGCGGGCCTCGTCATGGCCTTCGTAGAGATCGGTGATCAGCACGACCACGCTGCGGCGCGGCGCGCCCAGCTGCCCGGCCGCATGCGCCAGGGCGGCACCGATATTCGTGCCTCCGCCCAGTTGCGCGCCCAGCAGCAGTTCTTCGGGCGCATGCAACTGGCCGGTGACATCGGCCACCTCGTCGGCGAACAGCAGCACATGGGTGCGCAAGGCGCGCACGCGCGCGAAGATGCTGCCCATCACGGCGCTGTGGATGACGGATTCGTACATGGAGCCGCTCTGGTCCACCAGCAGCCACAGGTCCCAGGTCAGGCGCTGCGCCTCGTTCTCCCTGAAGAACAGGCGCTCCAGCACCAGCACCTGCTCCTCGCTCTGGTAGTGGCGCAGGTTGTGGCGCAGGGTGCGCGGCCAGTCCAGATCGCTCATCTGCCCCTGGCCCCGGCTACTGCGGCGCCTGCGCCGCCGCCCGAAGGCCGAGTGCACGCGCGAGGACAGCCGTGCCTGCAGATCCGCCACCACGCGTGCCACCAGCCGCCGGGCCTCGTCCAGCACCTGCACGGGCAGGCTGGCGCGCACGGCCATCAGCGCGGCCACCAATTCAATGCTGGGCGTGGCCTGGGCCAGTACCTGGGGGTCGCCGAGCAGGCCGTGCAGCCCGTAGCGCGACAGCGCATCACGCTGCAGCGTTTCCACGGCGCTGCGCGGGAACAGGTCGCGCACCTCGCCCAGCCAGTGCACGGCCTGGGGCTCGGGCACGCCGCTGCCGCCCTGGCGCGCGGACAGCCCGCCCGTGCCCTGCCAGGCGTCGGTGCCTGCACCGTCGGGCTGCTCGCGCAGGCGGTGCTCGCGCTGGTAGAGATAGTCCAGTGCCGCGTCGCGGCGCGCATCGGCGTCATCGAGCGGCTGCGCCGCAGCCAGGGGCTGGGCCGCCTCGGGCCCGAGGATGAGGCGCCAGCGCCGCAGGGTGGCGGCATCGATTGCCTGTTCCTGCATTGGCGGCTCGTGCATTGGCAGTTTGTGCATTGGCGGATCTTTCCGGCTCATGACAGTCCCCAGGGTTGCAGCAGCCGGCCCACCTGGGCCGCCAGGGCGCGGCTGTGCGCCAGGGCCTCGTCCGATGGCAGGTGCACGCAGGCCAGCGTGGTTGCGCCAGGTGGCGTGGCCGCGCCCGACAAACCGGCCAGCCGCCCGGCCAGTTGCCGCAGTTCGGCACGGGTCAGCTGGGCAAAGGCCAGCCGCAAGGCCGGCAGGCCGGCCAGGAAGGCGTCTTGCGGCCAGTGCGCAATGCCGTCGCTGAGCAGGCGCAGCAGCGGCGGATGACTGAGCAGCCAGCCCTTGGCCACGCGCACAAAGCCCTGCAGGTACTCGCCCATGGCGGCAGCATCGACCTGCGCCAGGCCCAGCATGGCGCGCAGGGCGGCATCGGTCTGCGCAATCTGCCAGCGGCCGGCCATGCTCAGGATGCCGGCGGTGGCGCCGCGCACGCGCGCAGGCGTGCTACCGGCTCCTGCCTCATGCAAGGCGGCACAGGCATCGTGGAACAGGCCGGCGTCGGCCCAGGGCGCGTGGCGGCAGACCATGCCGTGCAGATCGGCCAGGGCATCCAGGGCCTGTGCCTGCTGGGATGCAACGCCCTCGCCCAGCCAGGGCAGGCGCAGGCAGGCCTGCGCAAAGCAGCGCCGCAGCAGCGGCAGCAGGCGCGCCAGGCCCACGCCGCCCAGCGCATGGCGGGCCTCGTAGGCCAGGGCCAGGCAGCCGGTGGCGCGGGCCAGGGCCAGGGCGTCGTGGCTGCGCTCCATCCAGGCCTGCACGGTGTCCAGCACCTGCTGGGCAATGCCGTCCAGGCCCATGACCAGCACTTCCAGCACGCGCTGCGCCGGCTCGGTGTCGGCGGTCTGCGACAGCCGCTCCAGCACGCGGTGGACAGCGGCCTCTTGCAGGCTGGAGCCGTGGCGCATGGCCTCGGTGAGTGCCACCGTGGTCTCGACCTGCCAGCCCAGCGTCCAGACCTCGCGCACGCGCGCCAGGCCGGTGCCCGCCACAAAGTCCGGTCCCGCCAGGCATTGCGCATAGGGCACGCCCAGGTAGCGCAGCCGGTGCAGTCCCTGCGACAGGCGGCGGTGGCGGGCGCTGCGGTAGATGTCCAGCTCCTTGCGCACGGGTGCGGCAGGCCGCACGGGCAGGCGGTGGCGCAGGCAGAAGGCCTGTACATCGACCAGCAGCGGGGCGGCCGGCGCGTTGGGTGGCAGCTGGCCGTAGTCGTCGGCGTCCAGCAGCCATTGACCAGTCTGCTGCCCGGCCTGCGGCTCCATAGGCTGCGGACGCAGGGCCTGGGCATGCTCCTTGAACACGGCGCTGTCCAGCGCTTCCAGCAGCTCCGCCCGGCCGCCGTGGCAGGCGCGCAGTGCAGCCAGGCCATGGGCCAGGCGCACGGCCTCTGCCGCGTCGGGCAGGCTGGCGGGCAGGCCCCGGGCACGCAGGCCGTTCACGGTGCGTGCCGCCATCTCGGGCCAGGCCTGGGCATCGGGTTGCGAGGCGCCCTGCTCCAGCGCCTGCCAAACGCCCTGGTAGTAGCCGGGCATGGGCATGCCGGCCGCGTAGCCGCTGGCACGCTCCAGCCGCCGCAGCGTGTAGGGGATGAGATGCACGCCCACATCGATGGGCTGACCGGCCGCAGCCGGACGCTCGGGCGCCAACAGGCCAGCGGTGATGCCAGCCACGATGCCCGCCACATGAAAGCCGCCGCAGACCACCAGGCAGCGCCCGCCTTCGGCCAGGGCCTCGCGGACCTGGGCGGCCATGTGGGCCTCGCGAGCCCTGTCTTCGGCATCAGGACCCGCGCCGCCCGCTGCCTCGTCCCGCTCGCGCAGCAGCTGGCTGAAGGCCAGCACGCCGGCAAAGTACGCCTGGGGCGAGGCGTCCTCATTGCCCGATTCGTAATGCCGGTCCCACCATTCGTCGAAGTCGCGGCAGCCGCCGGCCTGGATGAGGCCGGCCAGCACGTCGGGCGCGCGCCGCGAGGGTTCGTCGGCCAGCAGGGGTTCGGGCGCGCAGGCGAAGTAGTCCAGCTGCGCGGCCTGAGCAAGCCGCGCCGCATAGGGCAGGTCGATGAAGCGCACATGGCTGCGCAGCCGCACCGCCTCGCGCAGGGCCACCCATTCAGGAGAGAAGGCCGCAAAGGGCACATAGCAGCGGCAGCGCCAGTCGTCCTCCAAAGCGCCATTCGAGCCATTCGTTTCATGTGCGCCATCGCCGCCTGCCACGGTCGCATGCAGGTAGGCCGCCAGCGGCGGACGCGCCTGGGCGTGCTGCAGCGCAGGCAGCAGGGCATCGAGTTCGCCCGGGCCTTCGATCAGCACGTGGGTGGGCTTGAACTCGCGCATCAGCGCGCGCAGGTGATGGGCGCAGCGCGGGCTGTGGTGGCGCACGGGCACCAGGCGCAGCTGCGGCAGCGGCGCCAGCCAGGCGATGGCCTCTGCGGCCTCAGTGCTCACGGCCGCCTGCGACAAAGTCCTGCCAAGCCGGCTGCCCTGCACGCTGGCGTGCCACCACGCGCAGGTATTCGGCGAAGCGGCGACGGTCCTCGTCGTCGTCCTTGATCACCGTGCCCAGCAGGTGGCGCGCCAGGTGGGCCGGACCCACGCGCTCCTGCCCGAAGTACCAGCACTGGCAGGCAGCGTTGAAGGCCACGTCGATGGCCTCGGCCGTGGACAGCACGGTGCCCGGCCGCTCCACGGCCGTGCCCTCCACGCTGCCGCTGCGCAGCTCCTGGAAGGCCGTGGCCAGCAGGGCCAGCACATCGGGCGCGACGGTGGTGCCGATGCGCTGCTGCGCCAGTGCGCGGCCCACCTCCTGCCCTATCAATGCGGCCTGCACGGCCACGCCTTCGAGCGGGCGCATGGTCTCGAAGTTGAAGCGGCGCTTGAGCGCGGCCGACATCTCGTTGACGCCGCGATCGCGCAGGTTGGCCGTGGCAATCACATTGAAGCCCGGCCGTGCCAGCAGCCAGGGCTGCTCGTGCTTGAGTTCGGGAATCTGCAGCAGCCGGTCGGAGAGCACGGGCACCATGCAGTCCTGCACTTCGGTGGAGCAGCGCGTGATCTCCTCGAAGCGCAGCAGCCGCCCTTCGCCCATGGCGCGGTGCAGCGGGCCGGGCACCAGGGCCTCGGGGCCGGGGCCGTCGCGCAGCAGCAGGGCGTAGTTCCAGCCATAGCGGATCTGCTCCTCCACCACGCCGGCACCGCCCTGCACGGTGAGCTTGCTGTCGCCGCTGATGGCGGCGGCCAGCAGCTCGGACAGCAGGGACTTGGCCGTGCCCGGCTCGCCCACCAGCATCAGGCCGCGCTGGCCGGCCAGGGTGACGATGGCGCGCTCGACCAGGGCATCGTTGCCGTGGATCTTGCGGGCGATTTCGGGGCCGCCGCCATCCGGGGCCGGGCCGCCCAGGATGAAGAGCCGCACGGAGCGCGGGCTCAGGCGCCAGCCGTCGGGGCGCGGGCCCTGGTCGGCGGCCTGCAGGGCCGCAAGTTCCTGGGCATGGGCCATCTCGGCCGGCAGCCGCTGGGCAGCAGGCTCCGGGGTGGCAGCAGCAATGCGTTTGGTGGCCATCAGTCGCTCTCTTGGGTGCTGGCCGATTTGGCGGCGATGGCCGCGAACTGCGCCATCAGCGTGGCCTGCAGCGCGCGCGGCCACTGCTGCGGCTGCAGCCGGGGCCAGCGGCCATCCTCGCCGCGGTGGCTGCTGTCATAGACCACGGCATGGGCGATGTCCACGCGGTGGTCCAGTTCCATGAACGGCATGTAGCGCCCGTGGTGAAGCTCGATGTACAGCTGCGGGCCCGCCAGGTCCAGCCTGTGCTCGTAGATGCCGGGGCCGTCTTCCACGGGGCCAGGGCGGTAGTTCCACTTGGCCAACAGGCCGGACAGCGCGCCCTGGCGTATCTGCAGCGGGCCGGCAGGGTGCAGGGCATGGTTCTTCCACTGGCTGGCGTCGGGCAGTTGCGCACCCGCGCCCAGCTGGTCGATCAGCGGCTGCAGCTCGTAGTCGGCCAGGCAGGTGCGCCAGGCCTCAACCTCGCCCGCTGCGGCATCGACCGGATGCCAGAGCAGCACCTGCGCATCGTCGGGCAACTCCACGGCATCGTCTGCGGCATCGAGCAGGGAAAAGTCCTCGGCAATGCGAAAGCTGGCGCCCTGCTCCAGCCGCCAGATCAGGGTGCGGCCCATGATGCGCAGCAGGGGATGCTGCAGGAACAGGCGGCGCCAGCGCGGGACGGACCAGCGCTGTCCCGTCATGAAGGCGGTACCCATGCGCGGCGCCTGCTGCCTGGCGATGGCCTTGACTCCAGCGGCAACGGTCTTGAATTCGGCCTGTGCCGCATTCCACTGAAGGCGCAGCGATTCGTCCTTGAGCGCAGGCAGGGTCTTGGAGGCCTTGCCCTTGTCGCCCACCACGCGCAGGCTCAGGTCGCCCTGCAGCTGCAGGCGGTAGCGCTGCGGGCCCACCTCCAGCACCAGGCCTTCGCCGCCCAGGCCGAAATCGGGCGTCAGCTCGTCATACAGCTCGATCAGGCTCAGGCCGCGCCGCTGGGCGGCTGCCTCCAGCGCGTCATGCGCTGCCGCAATCACCAGGTCCTTGAGCTTGCGCGAGGTGGACAGGGTCTGGACCTGGGACAGCGCGTACAGCGTGTCCAGCGCACCGAGCTGCTCCACGGCGATGATGGCGCGCAGCTTCTTGCTCCAGCCCCAGGCCTTCACGGCGGCCACCAGGGTCTGCACCAGGCGGTCGTCGACATGGCCGTTGGCCAGTCGCAGCGCCCAGCGCGCCTTGGGCTCGCCCTCCAGGGCCACCCAGGCATTGACCAGGTGCAGGGACAGCTGGGCGCGGCTTTCGGCCGGCACATGGGCCAGCAACTGCTCCACCAGCGGCGGCAGCTCTTCCTCGGCCGTGGCCACCAGATGCAGCACGATGCGGGCCGCATGCCCGGACAGCGGCGCGAACAGGGCCAGGGTCTCTGGCTGGTCATAGGCCTTGATGCTGCTGGAAAAGCGCTTGAAGCGCGCCACGCGGGCCTCCAGTGCGTCAAGCGGCACCCTGCCCCCCTCCCCCTGCGCCACGGTCAAAGCACCCGGCACTGGCACACCCAGGGCCAGCAGCCGGCCCTCGACCATGCTTTCGGAGCCCAGGTCCAGGCCCGTGCGCAGCAGCGCCTGCAGCAGCGGCGCGACCCCGGGATCGGGGTGGACCAGCAGGATGTCGCGGCAGGCCAGCTGCATCGCCTTCTCGCGCCGCTGCAGCCAGGCGTTGGACTCGAAGACAGCGCCTACGGCCTGCGCATCCAGTCCCTGCATGAAGCGCGCCACCGCTTCGCGCAGCGCCCGCGAGCTGCTGGCCGCCAGCAGTTCGCCCAGCAGGGGCAGCCGGGCATGCAGCATGGCCGGGTCCAGCTGCGCCAGCAGCGGGGCCAGGCGCACGGTGGGAATCTCGCGCAGATAGTCGGGCTGCTCGGTCAGCATCTGGTTGAGCAGGCCGATGAAGGGCTCGATCCGCGATTTCTGCAATATGCAGCGCAGCAGATGGGGCAAAAGCTCCGGGTAGCGTGCCTTCCAGATCTGCTGGGCGACCACCGCATCGAAGTGGTACTTGGGCTGCCATCCTTCGATCCAGGCGACGAAGGGCGCGGCATCCTCCCGCACCAGGCGGTCGAAAATGGGGATGAAGTAGTCGGCCGGCTCATGGTCCGCCCTGCCCAGCAGCAGGTTGACCAGTTCCAGGCGCCGCTGGGCGTCGGCGCCCAGGTCCCAGCGCAGCGCGATCAGGCCCGCGTCTTCGTTGATGGGCTTGTCGTCGAACCAGTCGGGATGGCGGCGGTAGAAGTCGTACCAGGGCGCGCAGCGCTGCGGGTGCGGAACGTCGCTGTGCCGCTTCATGTAGACATCGCGGATGTCGGCATAGAGCGCGCCACCGCGCTCGGCCAGCTCCATCAGGTCCTGGTCGTCCAGGCTGCCCAGCAGCAACTTCCAGTCGGCTCTGTCATACCCGCCACCGGACTGGACGTTCAGCTCTGCGGCCCAGTCCAGCAGCTGCATCACCCGTTCACGGCTGATGCCCGGGTACCAGAGCCAGCCGAACATGTCCAGGATGCGGATTTCACGGTAGTCGTTGTCGCCGTCCGGCGCAGGTGGACGGGCCAGGCTGGCGCGCGCCATCTGCTCGAACTCGGCCGCAAGCTCGGGGCTATGGCGTGGAATGTCGCCGTCCAGGCTGCCGTCGATCCTGCACCCGAAGGGGATGGTCTGCCGCGCGAAGGCCAGCCACAGGTCATGGTCATGGGTCCAGGGCAGATCGAAGTTGCCCAGGGCGCGGATGGGGTTGGAATAGTCGTCGAAGGCCTTGCGCGTGAAGGCGCCCACTTCGTCATGCCGGCCCGCGCGCATGCGGCTGGCCAGCACCTGGACCAGTTCGGCGGGTGGCAGCGAGGCGCTCAGTTCCTCCAGCGTGGCCTGGTCGGTGTGTTCTAGGGTCGAAGAGTTCATGGATTCAGGGGTTCTGGAGGGAGTCAAACCTGGGCTGCAGCCGCGCCCGCAGCGCGCGAGGCCAGGGCCTGGAGCATGCCGCACAGCGATGCCTGCAGCGGCAGCGGCCATTCGGCCGGGGGCAGCAGGCGGTCGGCGGCCATGTCGCGCAGGGCAAAGCCTTCGATGTCGATCTCATGGCCGGGCTCGTAGTACGGCATGGCCGCGCTGTGCAGCAGTTCCACGCGCCAGTGCTGCACGGCAAAGTCCCGCAGGTGCAGGTAGATGCCGGGGCCATCGCACACGGAGCCGGCATGAAAGCGCCATGGCCCTGCCAGGCCGTCCAGCGCCTGCTGCGTGAGCCGTATCGGTGCCAGGGGCTGCAGCAGTTCCTGCTGCCACTGGCTGGACAGCGGCAGGTCGGCGGGCGCATCGACCTGCTCGACCAGGGCCTTGAGGCCGTAGTCGGCCAGGCATTCGCGCCACTGCGCACGCTCCTGCTCGGTGGCCTGCGCGGGGTGCCACAGGGCGATGCGGCCCTCGGCCGGCAGTTGCACCGCGTCGCTCTCGGCATCGACCAGGGACAGGTCCTCGGCAATGCGCAGGCTGAACGGCTGGCCGGCCGCGGGCTCCACCCGCCAGACCAGGCCCTGTGCCACCACGCGCAGCAGCGGGTGTTCCAGGAAGAGGCGGCGCCAGGTGGCCAGCGGCCAGTGCCGGCCCAGCATCAGGCAGGACTGCAGGCGCGGCGCCTGCTGCTGCAGCACGGCCTTGATGCCCTTGGACAGCGTCTTGAGCCGCGCGGCGGCCGCATACCACTCCGTGCGCAGGCCCTCGTCGTCCAGGGCCGGCAGGCTGCGCACCAGCTTGCCGGCCGGCGTGCGCAGGCGCAGCGACAGGTCGCCCTGCAGCAGCACGTCATAGGTCTGCGCGCCCACCTGCAATTGCACGCCCCGGCCCAGGTCGAAGTCCGGGGTCAGCTCGTCGCCGAGGTCGGCCAGCGCCATGCCGCGCCGCGTGGCGGCCTCGGCCAGCACGGCCTGCGCGGCGGCCAGCACGCTGGGCTTGAGGGTCTTGCCGGTGGCCAGGGCCTGCACGCAGGACAGGGCATAGACCGTGTCGAGCCGGCCCAGCTGCTGCAGCGCGACCACGGCGCGCTCCTTGCGCGTCTTGTGCCAGGCCAGGGCGGCCGAGGACAGCACATCGACGATGCGGTCGTCCGCCGCGCCGGGCAGCAGCTTGAGCACCCAGCGCGATTCGGGCGCGCCATCGGCAGCCACCCAGTGCTGGACCAGAGCCAGGGCCAACCGCGCACGGTTCTCCGCGCCGGCCTGGGCCAGCAGCTGGTGGGCCAGCGCAGGCAGCTCCTGCGGGCTGGTGGCCGCCAGGTGCAGCAGCGCGCGCGCGGCCTGGGCCGACAGGGGCGCGAGCAGGTCCAGCAGCGCCGGCTGGTCCAGCGCGGCAATGGCGGGCGACAGGCGCTGCAGGCTGGCGGCCTGGGCTTCAAGCTCTGCCAGGGAGCCGGCATCGCTGCCCGCTGGCATGGCCTCGCCGCCAGGTGACCCGGCTGCGTCCGCAACCGGGGCTGCGGCACCCAGATCCTTCAGTCGCGCCTGCACCGGGCCTTGCTCGGCCACGTCCAGCAATCCACCGGACAGCAGTGCCGACAGCAGGCTGCCAGACGCCGGATCAGGATGGGCCACCAGCACATCGCGGTAGGCCAGCACCAGGTTCTTGTTGGGCTTGGCCAGCCAGCCTGCGGCCTGGGGCGCATCCACGGGCAAGGCAGACAGCGCCCGTGCCAGCGCCGCACGCAAACCCTTGGAGGCACTGCCGGAGGCGGCCTTGCCCAGTTGCGGCAGCAGCCGCTGCAGCGTGTCCACGCGCAGCGCGGGCAGCAGGTGCGTGAGCGGGCCGGCGGCCAGCCGGGCCAGGTCGCCAGGGCGATCGGCCAGCAAGGTTTCGGCCACCGGGGCGTAGCCGGCGCGGTCGGATTCGTGCTTGCAGCCGTCTGCGCAGGCCGGCAATAGCAGCGGCAGCAGGGCCGGCCACCGGGCTTCCCACAGCCGCTGCGCCACGGCGGGATTGATCGCCAGGTGGCCCAGTTGCTTGAACCAGGCGGCCAGGGGCGCAGCGTCGGTCTGCAGCATGCGCTCCACCAGGGCACGGTCATGCGGCCAGTCATCGTCCGAGGCAAAGCACCAGGCCTTGAACAGGTCCTGGGCCAGCAGGTCGCGGCGCGCGGCATCGGCCGTCTCCCAGCGCGATGCGATCAGCACGGGCTCGGGCAGGCGCAGCTGGTCAAGCACGGCGGGGAATTGCGCAAAAAAATCCCGCCACAGCGCCCAGCGCTGCGCTGCAGGCCGCGTGCGCTGCAGCGGCAGCTGGCGTTGGACGATGTCGCGGCTGAGCTGGCCGCCGCCGTCCTCGATGGCCATGGCCAGCAGTTCGGGCTCGGGCAGCTGGTGCAGCAGGTGCTGCCACTGGCAGTAGTACTGCGCGCCGGGCGCAATGCCGGCCTGTGCGCTCAGTTCCCGCGCCCAGCGCAGCAGGCCGGTGATATCGGCACTGGACATGCCTTCATGGCCCAGCACGCCGAGCACCTGCCTGAGCACGAGGTCGTAGCCATCGCGCAGTCTCCAGGGCTGGTGGGTGCGGCTGCCCCAGTCATCCAGCCAGGCGCGGGCCAGTGCCGTCAGCTCTGCGGTCAGCTCGGCACTGCGCCGGGGCACGCCCGGGTTGCCCCCATAGAACTGTCCCAGCGGAAGGCTGATGCGCGCCAGCGCCAGCCACAGCGCGTGGTCACGCTGCCAGGGCGCATGCTCGCCGGGCAGCTGGCGCAACCGCTCCTGGCACAGGCTGCTGCTGTCGCGCAGGAAGTCCGCCACCTCGGCATCGCGCCCCTGGGCCAGGCGCTTTGCCAGTTCGGCGGCAAAGGCCGGCATGCCCTCGCGCCCGGCCGGCGCGGCCGTGTGCAGTTCGTACAAAGCCTGCAGGGGAAGCGCTGCTGTCTCGTTGTTGCTCATGGTCTGTGGAGTCTTCGGTGATGGGCGATCGGCCGGCCAACGTTTCAAGGGAGCAAAGGTTCACAAAGACAAGGGCTCAGGCAGCCGCCTTGGCCGCCAGGGCCAGCCACTGGCCTTGCAGCGTGGCCAGCAGCGGCTTGGGCAGCCGCGCCGGGTCGGCGCTGGCCCCGTAACCCTTGCTCAGGTCGTGCACGCGCAGGCCTTCCACGGCCACGGGCAGGCCCAGGTCCAGGTAGGGCGGGAAATAGCCGTGCGACAGCTCCAGGCTCAGCTCCAGCGCGGGCAGGCGCCACACATGCTCGTTGATGCTGGGGCCATCGCCCACGGGGCCGGGCCGGTAGCCGAACTTCTTGAGCATGGCGCCGAGCTGCTCCTGCGCCAGCGTGATCGGCGCGGGCGGCAGCAGCATGCCGTTCTTGAACTGGCCGGGCGCTGGCTGCTCGGCGCAGGCGCCCAGCTGGTCGACCAGGGGCTCCAGCTCATAGTCGGCCATGTAGGCCTGCCAGGCCTCGCGCTCGCCGGGCTGGGCCGTGGCCGGGTGCCAGAGGCTGATGCTGCAGCCTGCCGGCAGGGCCACGGTTTCATCCTCCACATCGACCAGCGAGAAATCCTCGGCCAGGCGGAAGCTGGTGCGCGCCAGGCCCGGCGCATCCTCTGCGCGCCAGATCAGGCTGCGCCCCACGATGCGCAGCAGCGGGTGGGCCACGAACAGCCGCTGCCAGCGATCCAATGGCCAGCGCTTGCCGCTGACCAGGGCCGCCAGCATGCGCGGCGCCTGCTGCTTGACCACGGTCTTGAGGCTGGTGGCCAGGGTCTTGAGCTGCGCGGTGGCCGCCTCCCATTCGGGCTTGAGCGCCTCGTCCTTGACCGCAGGAATGGTCTTGCTGGCCTTGTTTTTGTCGTTGATGACGCGCAGGCTCAGATCGCCCTGCAGCTCCACGCGGTAGCTGTGCGGCCCGACCGTGACCGTCAGGCCCTGGCCCAGGCCGAAGTCGGGGGTCAGCTCGTCGAAGAGCTCGGGCACGCTCATCTTGCGGCGGGCAGCGGCAGCGCGCAGGGCGCTGCGCGCCGTGCGCTGCACCTGGTCCTTGAGCGAGCGCGATTCGGAGATCTCCTGCACGCGCAGCAGAGCGTAGAGGCTGTCCACCTCGCCCAGATGCTCGACAGCGGCGGCCGCGCGCTGCAGGCGCGGGCGGTTCCAGGCCTGGACGGCGGCCACCAGCGCATCGACCACGCGGTCATCGGCATGGCCGGGCAGCAGCCTGAGCGCCCAGCGCTGCTTGGGCTCGCCCTCGCAAGCAATCCATTGCTGCACCAGGGCCAGCGCCAGGCGGGCACGGTTGTCGGCCGGAATGCGCGCCAGCAGCTCGTGGGCCAGCGGCGGCAGGCCGCCTTCGGCAATGGCGGATACGTGCAGCAGCACGCGGGCCGCGTGCTCGGACAGCGGCGCGCACAGCGCCAGCAGCTCGGGCGTGTCGAAGGGCTTGATGGCCGCGCTCAGGCGCTTGATGGAGGCGAGCTGGGCTTCCAGGTCCACGCCGCCAGCGGCAGACGCTGGCGATGCGGCATCCGCCTGGCTTTCTTCCGATGCCGAGGCGCCCTGCCCGGTCAGGCCCAATTGGTTCAGCCGCTGCTGCACGCTGCTGGCCGAGGCCGCATCCAGCTTGCCGCCCGCCAGCAACTGCGCCAGCAAGGGACCGACGGCGGGGTCGGGGTGGGCCAGCAGCACGTCGCGGCAGGTCAACAGCAGGTTCTTGGGCGGCTTGTTCAGCCAGCCGGCATCCACCAAGCTGGCCAGCGGAATATGGGCGGCCAGGCCGGCCATGGCGGCGCGCAGGCCCTTGGCGCTGCTGCCTGCGATGAGCGGGGTCAGGTTGGGCAGCGTGGCCTTCAGGCTGGCGGTGTCGAACGCGGGCAGCACATTGACCAGGTCCTTGACAGGCACCTCGGCCAGATCGGTCGGTCGGCGGGTCACCAGTTCGCGGATCGCGCTGCGGTAGCGGCGCAGCTCGTCCTCGCGGTCGCAGTGCTGGGCAATGGCCGGCAGCAGCAGGGGCAGCAAGGCGGCATCGTCCTGCTTCATGACATGCATGGCCAGCGCCAGGCTGATCCGATAGCCGCCGTTCTCACGCAGCTGCCTGGCAAAGGGCGCGGGATCCTCGGCCACCAGGCGGTCCAGCAGCTGCAGCGCACGGGTACGCTCCCCGCCCTGGGCATGGCCCAATTGGCCCATCAGGGTGCCCGCCAGTTCCTCACGCCGTGGGGCATCTGCGCTGGCCCAGCGCTGCTCTATCAGGTCCGGTTCGCCTATGTAGGTCTGGTCATACAGCTCGGGATGCGCGGCAAAGAAGCCCATCCAGGACTTCCAGCCCTGCCCCTTGGGCTGCTTGGGTTGGCGCTCTTCGCGGTAGTGCACTATCACATCGGCGAACAGCTTGCCGCCCACGGCGGCGTAGCGCTGCAGGTCGGCATCGTTCAGCTGGGCGATCAGCCGCTTCCAGGGCGCGTGGTACTCGGTGTCGGGCTTGTACTCCCCTTCCTTGCGCAGGGCCAGCGTCCAGTCCAGCGTAGCCGTCACTTCCTCGTATGGCATGCCTGGATAGCAGAGCCAGGGCACCAGGTTGCCCAGCACCATGCCTATGCCTTTGAAGACCGGCAGATCCGCGCTGCGGGCATGGGCCAGCCATTGCTCGGCCATCACGCGCACTTCGGCGGCCACCTTGGCATTGGTCAGCTTCTCGCTGAGCCCTGCCGGCGCATGGCCGCGCGGCACCGTGAGCCGTGCCAGGGCCAGCCAGCGCTCACCGTCATGTGTCCAGGGCGATTCGCTGCTGTTCAGGCGCCCCAGCATGTAAAGGCAGCGCTCCTCGCAATCACGCAGGAAAACCTGCACCTCATCGGCCCGCCCGTCATGAAGCCGGGCATCAAGTTCGGCGGCAAAGGCCTCTTCGCTGAGGCCTTCGTCCAGCCGGTCATAGAGATCGCTCAGGGAAGCTGCGTGAAGATCGGTAGTGCTCATAAAGATGAGGAGATGAACAATGTGGGCAGCCGCAAACCGGGGCCTGCCGGGATGGAGACGGGGGTGGAGCCTGCACGGGATGGACGCAAAGGTTCTTGATCCATTCGGACAGTTCCTCGGAAAACTCACAGATTCATGCCCTGCGTATGTCGTCAGCTTCGGAAAAATCTGTAGCGCCGTCGGCAAGGAATGCGCCATTGTTCAGCGGCACGCGCGCGGCGCGGGCGCCGATCTTGTCAGGTCGCGGACCCGGGCACTTGACAGGCTGTCAAGCAGCCGACTGCCACCGCTGCCGGCCATGGACTGTACTGGGGACTTTTCGCCCAGGCGTACTGCCCGGCCCCGCCATGCCGCCGATACCATGGACCGCGACATGACCCCGGAGACACCCCATGCCCATGCCCCTGTCCCAGACGCACAAGCTCTTTGACGACGACGCCTACCTGGACCGCTGCGAAGCCACCGTGATCGCGGTCAGCCCCGAAGGCATCGAGCTGGATGCCACGGTCTGCTATGCCCGCAGCGGCGGCCAGGCCGGAGACACCGGCACGCTGATCCTGGCCGACGGACGCAGCCTGGCGGTCATCGACACCGTCTATGCCGATGACCGCCAGCGCATCCTGCATGTGCTGCAGACCGATGCGCCGCCCCAGGTCGGCGAGCGCGTGCAGGTAGCCATCGACTGGGACAGGCGCCACCGTCTGATGCGCCTGCACACCTGCCTGCACCTGCTGGGCGTGCTGGTGCCCGTGCCCGTGACGGGCTGCAGCATCTCGCCGGACTCGGCACGCCTGGATTTCGACCTGCCTGAATCCACGCTGGACAAGGCCGATCTGACGGAGCGCCTGAACGCCCTGATCGCCGCCAGCCATGCCGTGAACGTGGATCGCATCACGCCCGAGCAATTGGCCGCCCAGCCCGACCTGGTACGCACCGCAGGCGCCGCGCCCCCGGGCGGCACGGCGACGATCCGCATCATCGACATCCCCGGCCTGGACCGCCAGCCCTGCGGCGGCACGCATGTGCGCAGCACGGCCGAGATCGGCACGGTGGCCGTCACCAAGATCGAGAAGAAAAGCCGCACCAACCGGCGCGTGGTCGTGCAGTTCGCCTGAGGCCTGCCAGACCTGCCTGGCCTGCCGGACCTGCCTTGGCTGCCGGCCCGCGCCTCAGGACATCCAGGACCTGGGCGCCGAAGGACCACCCGGCTCACGGGACCCCTCGCCGCCCGGAGCCACCCCTTCGGGCTGGCTGCCGGACTTTCGCATCAGCTGCAGGATCTGATCGAGCTTGTCCTGCTCGACGGCGATCGAGTGCAACCTGAACAGCACGTACGGAATGAGGACGCTGGCACAGGCCATGCCCGCCAGCGCCGTCTGTTGCTGGGAGCTGTCGACGAAGAACGCCGTCAGCAGAAAGATGGCGCCAATGACAGCGCCTATGAAAACCATCACTCTCATAAACCCCCTCTATGTGCCGCAATCGTACCCAAATGTGACTGAGGTGAGTAGAGGCATGCGAGCTGTGGGGTTGCCCGTCGCCAAAAGACGACGGACGGCAAGTGATTCCCGGCGACAGCCACCGCGCATACCCTGCCGGCGTGACGCCATACCGCATGCTTGGAGCGCAGGTCTTCGAACTGTTTTGACTTGATTCAAATCAACCCGCCCTCCCCCATCCTGTCTATGCTGGAGGCAGCCATACAAAGCATCCATGGCGACAGACCGCCTGCCGGTCCATGGCCACCGGATGCCAGCCACCTCACCCGCTTTTCAAGGAGAAAACAATGGCAATGCAATGGAAACCCGTCCTCTTGGCCCTCGCAATGACTGCCGTCGCCGCACCTGTGCTGGCCGCCGACTGCGCCGTCGAGATCGAAGGCAATGACGCCATGCAGTTCAACAAGCCCACCATCAGCGTGCCCGCCAGCTGCAAGCAGTTCACGGTCAAGCTCAAGCACGTGGGCAAGCTGCCCAAGACGGCCATGGGCCACAACTGGGTACTGAGCAAGACGGCCGACCTGCAGCCCGTGGCCAATGACGGCATCGCCGCCGGCGCCGCCAAGGACTTCGTTAAGGACAAGGACGCCCGCGTGATCGCCCACACCAAGGTGATCGGCGGCGGCGAGACCGACTCCGTGACCTTCTCCACCGCCGCCCTGAAGGCGGGCGAGGCCTACAGCTACTTTTGCTCCTTCCCCGGCCACGCCGCGCTGATGAAGGGCACGCTGACGCTGGCCAAGTAAGCCGGCGATCTGCCCTGGCCCGGGACCCTGCGCCCCGCGCCCTACCCGGCGGCACTTCGGTGCCGCTTGTCGTTTCCGCCCCTCACATTTGCGGGACCGGGCAAGCCGCGCTTGCCTGGCCTGCCGGTCCCTGCCGATGCATGCCGATCCGTGCCGTTGTGCGCTGCCTCTCAGTGCCGGCTGGCAGTCCTGCCGTGCGGGCGGCCCTGCATTTCCATGCAACCCTTTTGCATCAGGCGCAGCAGCAGCTGGGTCCAGCTGGCGTCGGCCCATTTGGTGCTTTCCAGCACCAGGGACCGTGCCGACTGCAGGCCGTCGCCGGACTGCAGCTCCACGCGGAAACTGCCGCGTTCACGCTGGGACGTGACGGCCACCACGCTGCCCAGCAGGGCGATATCGAGGGAAGGGCGCGGGCCTTGCGGGCCGTCCAGGTCCACGCGCAGCACGCAGCCGGGGCGAAGTTCGTAGGTCCAGCGGTGGTCGGCATGGCCGGCCGCGCCCATGGCGTTCATTTCGGCAAGCCGCTGCTCCTGCGTCATGTCGTAGGGGCTGATGATGGGCGCCTGCTGCTGCGGGTAGCCCTGCACGCCGTCCAGGCAGGCGGCCATGAAGACCACGGCCGCCGCGCATGCCAGCAGTTTCCAGGCGCAGCGCGGGGCCCGTCGTTCAACGCGGTGCATGGGCTGCTCCTGCGTCTTCGTCGCCGGGCACCTGCAGCGACACGTCAACGCGCATGGCCAGCACCTTGTCGATGGCCTTGCCGTCCATGTCCACCACCTCGAAGCGCCAGCCTTCCCATTGCACGGTGTCGGTGACACGCGGCAGCCGGCCCGTGAGCAGCATGACCATGCCGGCCAGCGTGTGGTAGCGGCCGCGCTCTTCCTCGGGCACGGTGGCCAGCTCCAGCCGGTCCTTGAGCTCGGGCACGGGGATGTGGCCGTCCAGCAGCCAGCTTCCGTCCTCGCGCTGCAGCGCCCAGGAGTTGCGCGGATCGCGGGGCTGGAATTCGCCCGTGATGGCCTCCACCAGGTCCTGCAGGGTGACGATGCCCTGGACCTCGCCGTACTCGTCGATCACGAAGGCCATGTGCACGTCGGACAGCCGAAAGCTCTCCAGCAGCTCCATGCCGGTGATGGTCTCGGGCACATAGAGCGCGGTCTGCATGGGCTGGTCGGTCAGGCCCTGATCCTTGCCCTGCAGCGCGCGCGACAGCCACTGGCGCGCGTTGAGCACGCCGATGATGGAGTCCATGCCGCCGCGCACCACGGGAAAGCGCGCGTGGTCGGACTGCTCGATCACGCGCAGGTTGTCCTCGAACGGCGCATCGGCATCCAGGCAGACCACGTCGCTGCGCGGCACCATCAGCGAGCCGATCTGGCGGTCGTCAAGGCGGAACACGTTGCGCACCATGGTGTGCTCGTGCGATTCGATGACGCCGGCCGTCGTGCCTTCGGCCAGCATGGCGTGGATCTCTTCCTCCGTGACGGCGCTGCCGCTGTTTTCCTTGACGCCCAGCAGGCGCAGCAGCGCATGGGTGGACACGGACAGCAGCACCACGAAGGGCTTGGTCAGATGGGCCAGCCAGTTGACTGGGCGTGCGATCAGGCGCGCAAAGGTCTCGGGATAGGTCTGGCCGATGCGCTTGGGCACCAGCTCGCCGACGACGATGGAGAAATAGGTGATCAGCACCACCACCAGCGCCGTGGCCGTGTAGCCGCCATAGGGCGCGGGCACGCCCATGCGCTGCAGCCACTCGGCCAGGGGAGCGGCCAGCGCGGCCTCGCCGACGATACCGTTGAGCACGCCGATGGAGGTGATGCCGATCTGGATGGTGGACAGGAAACGCGTGGGGTCGGCCCCCAGCTGGGCGGCTGCGGCGGCGCCGGCGTCCCCCTCGTCTATGAGTTTTTGCAGGCGAGCCTTGCGCGCCGTCACCAGCGCGATCTCGGACATGGCGAAGACGCCATTGAGCAGGATCAGCGCAAAAAGAATGGCAATTTCCATGATGCTTGTTCTGGGAACCGGGAGCCGCCGCTGCGGCAAAAAGGGCCCATGCTGCGCTGGGTCCGGAGAGATTGGAAGCGATAGGCCAGCCCCGCAGACGGGGCATGCCGGACAGGACCCGGCGAACGGCGTGGATGCCGCATGCGCCGACCCGGAGGAGCCAACGGCCCCGGCAGGTCGCAAAGGGGATCAGGCCGCCCGGGGAGGCCGTTCGGGCGGGGCCAGGCTGCGCCACGGTCCTTCGCGAAGGCTGCTGGCGACATGGCGATCGGCCTGCAGCCGGGGGGCATCCACGCTATCGACGGCATGCATGACATCGGGGAGGTCCTGCTGATCGTCCATCAGCGCATGGTCGAAGTCATCGAGCAGGGAGGCCGTGTCCACCAGCGGCGCTGCCGTGCGCTGCACGCTGGCGCAGGCGGCGCCGGCCGGCTCGCAAGCGGCCCCCGGCAGGGCCCGCCATGGCACAAGCCCCAGCGTGGACAAGGCCACGCTGACGACGAAGTGCAGGGAAAAAGCCACGATGAACCATCTGGACATGGTCCGGGGATTTTATCCATGCGCCGCACCCGCGGGCAGGCACCGCGCCTGCCCACCGCTGCCTGCCACTGTCCACGGCTGTTCGCCGTTTCCTACAAGCGGCGCGCCGGCGCCGTGGAAACATGCGCCACGGCCCACTCTCCGCCCTTTGCCATGAAAGCACTCCATACCCTTTTCACCGTCGTGCACGCGCTCATCGCCCTGCTGTTTTCGCTGGCGGCCATCGCCCTGCTGTGGATTGCAGGCCTCAAGGGCTGGAACGCCATGGCGCATGGCGTGGATGGCGATTCGGGGCTGCGCATCGTCGAGGCGCTGGGCATTCTGGCCTCGGGCGTGGTCGCGCTGCAGATCGCCCAGACCATCACCGAAGAGGAGGTCATACGCGAGGCCCATATCAGCGGCCCCACGCGCGTGCGCCGGTTTCTCTCGCGCTTTCTGGTGGTGCTGGTCGTGGCCCTGGCCGTCGAAGCCCTGGTCGCTGCCTTCAAGACGCAGGAAGAGCCGGCCCACCTGCTCTATCCCGCCGCCCTGGTCAGCGCCGTGGGTGTCCTGCTGCTGGGCTGGGGTGCCTTCATCCACCTCAACCGCTCCGCCGAGGAGCTGGAGCCCGAGGCCATGGAACAGGCCAAGGGCGAGGACCACAAGGTGAACAAGGATTGATGGCAGGCAGCTTCCCTTCGGGTTGCCTGCATTCGTGCGAACAGGCCCTAATATGGGTATCAGCCCTTGAAGCAATTCATGGAAGGTGGATGCCGCCCGCCCCGGCCGGCAACGCACAGGAGCCCGCCATGCCCGAATCTCTTGCCCCGACGGCCGCAACGGCCTTGCCCGACGCGCAGCCCTCCTCGCCACGCCAGGAAAAACTGTCCGATGTCAGCGAGACCTTGCGCATTCCACTGGCCGCCCGCGCCCTGGGCGAGCGGCTGTTTCCCGGCATGGCCGTCAGTGACGCCCACGCCTTGGACACCCTGACCCAGCTGGGCGACGACGGCAGCCGGTGGCTGCAGGACCGGCAGAGCATCTACGGCGTGCTGGCGCGCACGCACTGCTTTCGCGCGCTGGCGCAGGACTTCTTGCAGCGCCAGCCGCAGGGCCATGTGGTGAACCTGGGCTGCGGCCTCAGCGACTATTTCCAATGGCTGGACAACGGGCAGATGCACATGACGGATGCGGACCTGGGACCGGTGACCGCGCTGCGCAGGCAGCTGCTGCCCCGGCAATCGGAGCGCCAGGAGATCCGCGAATTCGACCTGGCCGATGCCGACTGGTGGCAGCGGCTGGGACTGCCGGCCGACAGGTCCGGGCCTGCGGTGTTCATGATGGCCGAGGGCGTTTCCATGTACCTGCAGCCAGAGCAGATGCAGGCGCTGTGGACCACGTTTGCGCAACGCAGCCCGCCGGGCTCGGAGCTGGTGTTCGACGCCATGTGCTGGCTGGCGGCCGGGCGCGCAAGCCAGCACCCTTCGGTCCGGCTCACCCAGGCCCAGTTCCATTGGGGCCTGCGCCGCGAGGCCGATCTGGCGCAAGCCCATCCCCGCCTGCAGCTGGTGGCCGCGCACCAGGTGATGGAAGGCTACGGCCCGCCCTACTCGCTGTTGGGGCCGGCATTCCGCTGGACCTTTGGCGTGCACTTCTATGCCATCTACCAGCTGAAGTCGGTCGAGACGGCGGCTTAGGCCGATTGCGCAGCCGCAACGAAAGATGCCCGGTCAAGCCGGGCATCTTTGCTTCAAGGAAGCAGGATCAGCCTTCGTCGTCCGCGCTGGAAGACAGGGCCAGGGCCAGGCCTTGCACCAGGTCTTGCCCGGGCTGCCATTCGCGCACAAAGCGGTTGCGCGGCGGCCGCAGGGCTTCGCGGCCGGCCGAGACGGGCGTGCCCACATACAGCAGGCCGACGAGCCGGTCATGGGGCTCGAATCCCAGGGCCTCGCGCACGCGCGCATCGTGGCTGTTGGCGCCGCTGGCCCAGAAGCCGCCAAAGCCCAGGATGTGCAGGGCGTTGAGCATGTTCATGGCGGCAGCGCCACCGGCCAGCAGTTGCTCGCTCTCTGGCACCTTGTGCTCGGGCTGCAGGTGCACGCCCAGCGCAATGATCAGCGGGGCGGACAAGGCCTTGGCGCGGAATCGCTCGGCGTCGGCCTGCGGGTCGCGCGCCCTGGCGGCCTGCACGAACACCTCGCCCAGCGCATGGCGCGCATCGCCCTGCACCAGCACGAAGCGCCAGGGCCGCAGCTGCCCGTGGTCGGGGGCGCGCAGTGCAGCATCGATGACGGTGTCGATCACGTCTGCGCCCGGCGCCGGGTCCTGCAGCGGCCAGCGCGACTGGCGCGACATCAGCAGGTCCAGGGCGGCGCGCTGCTCGGGGGTCAGGGATCTGTCGTTGGTGCTCATTCGTTGTCCTGCAGCGCAGGCTGTCTTGCCTGCTCGGGCTGTGCCGGTGATTCGGGTGGCAGCTGCGAGCACGCGCTGCAATGGCCGTACAGGGCCAGGCGGTGGTCGGCCAGGCGGTAGCCGTGGGCCTGGGCCACCTGGTGCTGCAGTGCCTCGATGTGGTCGTTGCTGAATTCATCCACGCGTCCGCACTGCAGGCAGATCAGGTGGTCATGGTGCGGGCCCTCGTTGAGCTCGAAGACGGCCTTGCCGCTTTCAAAGGTCTGGCGCAGCAGCAGGCCCGCCGCCTCCAGCTGGGACAGCACGCGGTAGATGGTGGCCAGGCCCACTTCGGCACGCCGCTCGGCCAGCAGGCGGAACACGTCCTCGGCATGCAGGTGGCGCGATGCGCTCTGCCTGAAGATTTCCAGCACCTGCATGCGCGGCAGCGTGGCCTTCAGGCCCACGCTGCGCAGTTCGGGTTCGCCACCCGGGCTCAGGGGCATCTTGCTGCGTGTCATGCGGTCGTGTCTCCGTGGCTCAGCGTCATGGCGGGGTTGTCGCCGCCGTCGGCGCCCCGGTGTATGCGGACGATGCGCAGCGCATCGGGCTGCTCCACCAGCACGCAGGTCTTGCCCGTGCGCTGGCAATGGTCCTGCACGCGCCAGTACTCGCCGTGGCTCAGGCAGCCGGTCTGGCAGATCACCAGGTCGGCCTCGCGCAGGCTGGCCTCGAAGGCCTCGGCGTCCTGTTCGGGCTCCCGCGCATGCGCGCCCGCTGCAGGCACGGCGGGCTGCGCCAGGGGCGCGGCCGATTGGCGCTGCCAGCGTGCGCGCTCGCGCAACAGGTCCTGCACGCGCACCAGCAGCGACTCCACGCGCCGCGCCAGCGTGACGCGGCGCGAGAGGCCGGGAATGGCCTTCTCCAGCGCCTCGCGCTCCTCGCGCGCCCACAGCAGCTGGGTTTCCTTGGCCATCAAGGCCGCGCGCTGGCGGATCACCAGCCTTTGCAGCCTCTCTATTTCCTGGGCTTGAAGGCACAGCAGCTCGCTGCTGCGCAACTGGGCGTGGCCGTAGCCACGCAGCAGCACTTGGTGCTCGTGCGCCAGCTGCTGAATGTCGTCCAAGGTCTGGGTCATGGTTTCCTCGGCAAACCTGAGCATCGCGCGGCGGTCGCGCGAAGGCCTGTGCGCATGGCCGCGTGCGGCACGGGCCGGGCTTGCCGGCAAGGCGGTGTGCTGCGGTGCAAGCCGGATGCGTCGGCAAATCAGTGAGAATGATTCTTATTAAATCATGAAATGCCGGCCGTCAAACCGATGACCGTACGCCGTCTGGTGCAAAGGCCGCACCGGCGCAGATGCGCTTGCAGGGCGGCTGTCAGCGCCCTGTCCCTTGCAGCAACGCAGGCCTGCGCCCGGCCTGCCGTTGCCTGTCCGATCCGCTCAAAGACCCTTGAGCAGCCGCCCGTTGACCTCGGTGCCGTACAGCGAGTACGGGTTGTCGTGGAACTGCTTGCGCGTGTCGGCCACGTTGCCGGTGAAGCGCGGGTCCTGGGGGCGCTCCATGCTGTTGATGTAGGTGGCCACGTCCCAGGCCTCCTGGTCATCCAGCGTGGGGTTGCCGTAGGGCATGTTGCCCTTGATGAAGCTGGCGGCCTTGTCCACTTCGTGCGTGCCCGCGCCCCAGTTGTAGGACTGCTTGCCCCACAGCGGCGGGAACACGGTTACACCGCCTACTTCCTGGCCCTGGCCCTGGGGGCCGTGGCACAGGGCGCACTTGGCCTCGTACACCTTGGCGCCGCGCTCGAAGCTGGGCTCCTGCGCGGCCTTGCCCACCTTGGTGAAGCCCGCGCCGGGCAGCTTCTCGCCCGTGGGCGCCTTCTGCGCCATCCAGTAGGCATAGGCCTCCAGCGCCACGAGGATGTCGTGGCCGTCGTCGGGGGCCTTGCCGTTCATGCTGTACATGAAGCAGCCGCGCACGCGCTCGGCGAAGGTGTCCACGTGGTTGGTCTTCTTGCGGTAGGCCGGGTACAGCGGGTAGGCACCCCACATGGGTGCGGCGCCCTTGAGCCGGCCTGCGTCCAGGTGGCAGTTCACGCAGTTGAGGGTGTTGCCCGAAAAGCCCACGGCGTTGGCCGGCGTGCGCAGGAAGATGGCCTCGCCACGGCGGATCCACTCGCCCATGGGGGTGTCCGGAATGTCGCGGGCACCGGGCGGCGTGAAGGCTGCGCCGTCGGCAGCCCCCTGAACGGGCTGGGCATCGGGCTTTGCGGGGACAGCAGCGGGTGCGGCGGGTGCGGCGGCCACGTTGACCGGCACGTCGGGCCGGGCAGGACGGCTGACGTACATGCCATAGGCGAGTGTGCCCGCCAGACCGGCGAACAGGCAGGCAACGACGATGTATTCGGCGGTGTTGGAACTGCCGGGGGCGGGATTGCGTGGTGTGTCGGACATGATCGGCTCCCGGTCCATCAGGGTTTGGCCGGCGCGGAGGCCGTGGCTGCGGTGGCTGTGCCCGCGCCATGCAGGCGGGCGTAGTAGGACGCCACCGCCTGGATGTCTTCGGGCGTGAGCTTGCGGGCGATCTTGCCCATCAGGCCCAGGGGGCCGGCCTCGCGCTGGCCCTTGTTCCAGGCGGCGACCTGGCTTTGCATGTAGTCGGCCGTCAGGTGGCCGATGGCGGGGAAGTCCGCTCCCACGCCCACGCCGCCAGGGCCATGGCACTGGGCGCAGGCAGGAATGCCGTCGGCCCAGCGGCCACGCTCGACCAGCCAGGCGCCGTCATCGTCCTTGCCCTTGGGCAGCGGGCCGCGCACGGGCTGGATGGGAAGCGGCAGGCTGGCGTAGTAGGCCGAGACGTCGGCACGGTCCTGGGCCGACAGGGCCTTGGCCATGGGCGCCATCACGGGCGCCTGCCGGCTGCCGTCGGCCAGGTGCTGCAGCTGGCGCGCCAGATAGCCGGCGTGCTGGCCGGCCAGGGCCGGAAAGCCCGCCATGCCCTCGCCCTTGGCGCCGTGGCAGGTGGCACAGGCCGCCGCGCCCTGGGGCGTGCCCGCCTGGGCGATCTTCTGGCCAGCGGCAGCGTTGCCTTGCACTGCCGCCTGCGCAGCGGAGGTGTCTTGTGCCCAGGCGCCGCCCATCGGCATGCAGATGCCGACAGCAATGGCGATGCACGACCGGGACAGGGTCTGTTTGTTCATGCGGTTCATCGTGGGAAGAGGCTGTTGCCCTGCCATGCGTGGGCGCCGGCAGGTGCGCGGCAGCGGCGGACAGGGTCAGTTCTGGATACCTGCGGCTGCCCCCGCACGGCGCAATGCCTGCGCGGCTGGCCAGCCAGGTCGGCACGATACGCAGCGCAGATTAAGTCGGCGTTAATGCGCCGGCGTCGGTGCGCTCTCGTCAGTGCGTCGGCACCAGTGCGCCGGCGCCCGCCGCCAACGGCAGATAAAGGCGTGCGACCAGCCCGCTCGCATCGCCTTCTTCGGGCCGCCACAGGCTGCGCGGCTGCAGCAGCAGGCAGCCGCCTGCGCATTCGGCGATGCGCTGCACGATGGGCAGGCCCAGGCCGCTGCCATGCTCCTGGGGACGCTTGCGCCAGAAGCGGCGCGTGGCCTCTTCGCATTCCTCGGCGCTGAGCCCCGGGCCATGGTCGGCCACGGTGAACTCCACATAGCCTGAGCCCGGCTGCTGCGTCTTGCCCGGCATGGCGCCAATGGGGCGCACGGCCAGTTCCACGGCATGCTGCGGCGCATGGCGCAGGGCGTTTTCCAGCAGATTGCGCAGGGCCGAGACCAGCAGGGGCTCGGAGATGGCCAGCGGCCAGGCGCCGTTGCCGGGCTGCTGGTGCGTGTCCAACCATTGGCGCTGCGCCGGCGCCGGTGCTCCGGCGCTCACGGCATTCACCGCCAGTTGCCAGGCCTTGTCCAGCGCCTGCAGCGCATCGGCAGGCGCATCGCCGCAGGCCAGCGCATTGGCGGCGCCCGGTTCATGCTGCTCCAGCCGCGCCAGCAGCAGCAACTGCTCCAGCGTGTGCTGCAGGTGCTCCACGCCCTCGCCCGCCTGTGCCAGCGAATCGCGCGCCATGGAACCAGGCGGCGCGGCCAGAAGGCCGGCAGGCATGCCGGGCGCCGCCAGCGCCATCTGAGCCACCTGCACATGGGTCTTGATGGCCGTCAGCGGCGTGCGCAACTCATGGGCCGCGTCGTCGCTCCAGCGGCGCTCGCGGTCGATGGCCGCGCGCACGCGGTGCAGCAACTGGTTGAGCGTCTGCACCAGCGGCGCCAGCTCGCGCGTCTGCAGGCCCTGGGCCACGGGCGAATCGTCGCCGGGCGGGCGGTGCGCCAGCTCGCGCCGCAGGGCCTCCAGCGGCCTGAGGCCCTGGGTCACGGCCCACCACATCAGCCCCATGCTGGCCAGCAGCGCCAGCACGAAGGGCAGGACGATGGTGTAGGCAAAGCCGTGGATCAGGCCCTCGCGCACATCGATGCGGTCGGCCGTGGCGATGCGCACGCCGTGGTCCTCCAGCACATAGGTGCGCCAGGGCTTGCCCCCCTTGATGATGGTCGAGAAGCCCAGCGGCATGCTCTGCGGGAACACGGGGCTGCCCTCGGTCTTGGCCAGCACCTGCGGCAGGGCCGATTCGGGCCGCACGGGCTGGACCTCGCCGCGCACCAGGCTGACCTCGCAGGCCACGCCGTCGCGCGCGATCACGTTGAGCATAGGGCTCCAGTCCTGCGGCAGCTCCCGGGCAGGCCGGAACTGGTGGACGATGCCGGCCACCATGCGCGCCGAGGCGATCAGCCGGTCATCCAGCACGGTGCGCAGCTCGTTGCGCATGTCCGAGAACATCCAGGCCGCCACCCCGCCCCACAGCGTGCACAGCGCCAGGCACAGACATGCCAGCAGGCGCACGCGCAGGCTGCGCATCATGGGTGCAGGCCCAGGCGGTAGCCCTCGCCGCGCACCGTCTCCACCAGTTCATGGCCCAGCTTGCGGCGCAGGTGGTGCACATGCACGTTGACGGCATTGCTCTCCACGTCCTGGCTGTAGCCGTAGAGGCTGTCGCGCAGTTGCTCGGTACTCAGGATGCGGCCCGGCGACTGCAGCAGCGCGCGCAGCAGCGACCACTCGCGGCGCGACAGCTCCACGGTGCGGCCCTGGCGCTGGATATGGCCGGCAGCGGGGTTGATGCGCACCTCGCCCAGCTCGATCCAGTCCACGCTGCGGCCGGCCGCGCGGCGCAGCAGCGCATGCAGGCGCGCCGCCAGTTCGTGCAGGTCAAAGGGCTTGACCAGGTAATCGTCGGCGCCGGTCTGCAGGCCTTCGATGCGCTGTGACACAGCATCGCGCGCCGTCAGCACCAGCACGGGCACCTGCAGGCCCTGGCCGCGCCAGCGCGCCAGCAGCGAGAGGCCATCCTCGTCCGGCAGGCCCAGGTCCAGCACGCAGGCATCGAAATGCGAGGAACGGATGGCCGCATCCGCCTGCCCGGCCGAGGCCACGGTATCCACGCCAAAGCCCTGCAGCTGCAGGCCGGCCCGCACGCCGCTGGCCACCAGCGCGTTGTCTTCCACCAAGAGAACATGCATGTTGTTGTCCGCAGGGCCTGGCGCCAGGCCCCGCCGTCTGTATCCAAGTCGGGAACGAAAAGCGACTGAGCATCGCAGATTTGCCGCGCTGGCGCGGCGGCGTGCCGAATTTCGCAGGCGGGTGCACAAGAATGCAGCCAGGCGGCCTGCTCAGGGCCGGGCCAGCAGCCCGCCCAGCAGCAGGTCCAGCGCCGCCGCGCCGCGCTCCAGCCGCAGGTCGGCGTCCTCGCCCTCGGCAATCCAGAAAGCCGCTTCGGCCAGGCTGCCGTAGATCAGCGATGCCAGCGCCTGCGGATCGGCCCGGGCCACGATGCCCTGCGCCATGAGGTCCGCAATCAGTGCCTGCATGGACGCAATGCAGTGGCGCTGCGATTGCGGCAGCGCTCCGCCCAAAGCCGCGCGCGCATCGCGCAGCACGATGCGCTGGATTTCAGGCTCCAGCGCCATTTCCAGGTAGGCCCGGCAGCGGCTGCGAAAGCCCTGCCAGGGATCCCGGGCATGGGCGGTGATGGCCTTCAGGCGTTCATCCACCTCGGCATCGATCTGCTCGACCACGGCCGCCAGCAGGCCCTGCTTGTCGCCGAAATGGTGGTACAGCGCGCCCCGCGTCAGGCCCACCTGCGCGGTGAGATCGTCCATGGAGGCATCGGCGTAGCCCTGCTCTCCAAAGGCCTTGCGGGCCGTCGCCAGCAGCGTGGCGCGGGTTTCTTCCATCTCGGCGCGGGTGCGGCGGACCATGGCCAATCTCCTTACATACGGCGTGCATGATTATTTACATACGATGCGTATGTATATAGGATTCTATTCATACGCAGCGTATGTATTTTCTCTGTCCCGCGACGGCGGTGCAACACCCCCCCACCTGTTTGAAGGGATCTAGACCATGAATTCGTCTTCCTCCACGCGGCCCGAACCCGCCGCGCGCCGCCCGTGGCTGGCCGTGTCCGCCGTGGGCCTGGCCACCTTTTCCGTGGTGACCACGGAAATGCTGCCGGTCGGCCTGCTCACATCCATTGCTGGCAGCCTGGGCACCTCCATGGGCAGGGCCGGCCTGATGATCTCGCTGCCGGCGCTGCTGGCCGCGCTGTTCGCGCCGCTGGTGGTGATGGCGGCGGGCGGCATGGACCGGCGCCGCATCCTGTGCGGACTGCTGGCCCTGCTCGTGCTGGCCAACCTGGCCTCGGCGCTGGCGCCGTCGCTGATCTGGCTGCTGGCCGCGCGCGTCCTGGTGGGCTTTTGCATGGGCGGCATCTGGGCAATCGCGGGCGGGCTGGCGGCACGGCTGGTACCCCAGGCGTCGATGGGCCTGGCAACCTCCATCATCTTTGGCGGCGTGGCGGCGGCCTCGGTGCTGGGCGTGCCGCTGGGCGCGCTGATCGGCGATTTCGCGGGATGGCGCTGGGCATTCGGTGGCATGGCAGGCTTCAGCGCACTGGTGCTGGCGCTGCACATGGCCGTTCTCCCCGCCCTGCCTGCCACAGGCTCGGCCAGCCTGCGCCAATTCAGTCATCAGCTGGCCAACCGCAGGCTGCAGGCCGGGCTGGCACTGACGCTGCTGCTGGTGGCCGGGCATTTCATGTCCTTCACCTTCGTGCGCCCGCTGCTGCTGACGGTGTCCGGGTTCGATGCGCAATGGATGAGCGCGCTGCTGCTGGCTTACGGCATCGCGGGCATTGTGGGCAACTTCCTGGCGGGCATCATCGCGGCGCGCCGCACGGTGCCGAGTCTGGCGGCGATCGCCCTGGGCCTGCTGCTGGCGCCTGTGCTGTTCCTGTCCGTGGGCGACTCGCCAACCGGTGGTGGCGCCGTGCTGCTGGTCTGGGGCCTGGCCTACGGCGGCGTATCGGTGGGCCTGATGACCTGGATGATGCAGGCTGCGCCACGCGCCGTGGAAATTGCCACGGCGCTGTACGTTGGCGTCTTCAACATCGGTATTGCGCTGGGCTCATGGGCAGGCGGCCAACTGGTCGATGGCTGGGGGCTGCACGCCACGCTCTGGCTGTCTGGCGGCTTGGCCGCTGCGGCCTTGCTGCTGTCTGCGGCCATGGGATTGATTGGGACTGGAAGCAAAGCAGATTGGGGCCATCAACAGGCAAAGAATCACCAAGTCTGAATTACGCAGGAACTTCAGGACAAGTCCTATGTCACCTCGGAAATATCCTGAAATATTTCGGAATTTTCCTTGTCATCCACAGCGGAAATTCGCGCAATTACCAATGCACAATCCAAGCCTTGCCCTCACGGATTCGCATCGCTCGCGACCCCGTATTCCGCTTGATGGAAGGATATGCAATGAACGAACTTCAGACACGGCTTATCGTCGTGTGTGTGCTAACCCTTGTCGTCGTCATGCTCGTTTCCAAATACAAGATAGTGAAGCCATCGACTTCATCGAAAAACAAGCTGGTTTTCAAGGCATCCCTCTTCATTGCCATTTCTTTCGGTGCATTTGCAGCACTCTGGAATAAGTTCTGACACTCGATCCATGAGGTGGATTTTCTTGCGAGCGCAAGAGGTGGCGCTGCCGCCCGGCAAGCCAGGTGAGGCCGTGAGGCCATCAGGCCGTTAACCCCCCGTTAATTCCCCGCTGCCAGCATCCACGGCCTGTCAGCCCGCATGGCTGAAACTCCCTTCCATGCATCTCCGGTCATCCCCTCTTCTTTCGTCCTTCCTGCCCTTGCTTGCCGGCCTGCTGCTGGCGCCTTCGCCTGTTCTTGCCGGAGCGGCAGAGCCTGGCGGGCCGTCAGCGCTATCGGCGCTGGGCGCCTGGCTGCACCTGCCCGCCAGCCTGGCGCTGGGGCCGCTGGTCCTGCCGGTGGGCGTGGTGGTGGCCATGCTGGCCTGGCTGCTGGCGCAGTGGCTGGCGCGCAGGAATGAAAGGCGCACGGGCCAGGCCGTGGATGCGCTGCTGTGGCAAAGCACCCTGGCCGGCCTGCTGGCGGCGCGCCTGGCCTATGTCGCGCAGTGGTGGGCAGAGTACGCGCCTGCTCCCTGGGATTGGGGCGGGATGCCGGCCTTCGCAGGCCGCATCATCGATATCCGCGACGGGGGATGGAACCTCTGGGCCGGCCTGCTGGCCGCGCTGCTGTACATGCTGTGGCGCAGCCGCCGCTCCCCGGTGCTGCGCCGCGCCACAGGGCTGGCGCTGGGCGCGGGGGCGGCCCTGCTGGTGCTGGGCAGCCTGCTGCAGGCGCTGCCCTCCGCAGATGCACCGGCCCTGCCGGCCTTCACCCTGGTCAACGGACAGGCGCAGCCGGTCTCTCTGCAGCAGTTGCAGCAGGCCGATGGCAGGCCCATGGTGATCAACCTCTGGGCCACCTGGTGCCCGCCCTGCCGGCGCGAGATGCCGGTGCTGGCCCAGGCCCAGCAGCAGCGGCCCGATGTGCGTTTCATCTGGATCAACCAGGGCGAGACGGCAGAGGCCGTGATGGGCTACCTGCGGCGCGAGCAGGCGACGGCCCCGCTGCCGCTGGCCCAGGTGCTGTTCGACCCGCAGCAGCAGGCCGGCCGGCACTGGCGCCAGCGGGGCCTGCCTTCCACCTATTTCTATGGCGCCGACGGCCGGCTGTGCGGCATGCGCATGGGCGAGCTGTCGCGCGCCAGCCTGGCCCAGCATCTGAAGGAATGTTCATGAGCGCTTCCCCCCTGTTCCCCCTGCCTGCACTGGCAGGAGCCCTGGCCCTGTCGGCAGCCTTGGCCCTGCCGGCTGCGGCGTCCGAGCTGCCATCGGAGGATTTCCTGGCCCAGCAGGGACTGACCCTGGTGGGACCGCTGCCGGCCGTGGGCGGACTCAAGGCCTGGGCCGCCTACCGCGACCGCCAGCCCGTGCCCATCTACCGCATGCCTGACGGCAAGCACTGGGTGCTGGGCACGGTCATCGACGCCCAGGGCCGCGACGTGAACGCCCAGGCCCTGCAGGCCGCCGTGCAAAAGCCCATGGGCGAGCAGCTGTGGAGCGATGTGCAGCGCGCCCAGTCCATCCCGGATGGCCGCGCCGACGCGCCGCGCACGGTCTATGTGTTCACCGACCCCAACTGCCCCTATTGCAACCAGCTGTGGAACGATGCCCGGCCCTGGGTGGAGAGCGGCCAGGTGCAGTTGCGCCACATTCTGGTGGGCATCCTCAAGCCCAGCAGCGAGGGCAAGGCCGCCGCCATGCTGACCGCGCGCCAGCCAGAGCAGGCCCTGGCCGAGCACGCACGTGCCTATGCCAAGGCCGGCCGCGCCAGCGCAGAAGGCGCGGGCGCCACGCCGCTGGCCCCGGTGCCGCAGGCCACGCGGCAGGTGCTGGCCAACCATGCCTCGCTGATGTCCACCTGGGGCCTGCGTGCCACGCCGGCCCTGGTCTGGAAGGATGACAAGGGAGTGGTGCAGGTACGCACCGGCCTGCCGCCGGGCCTGCTGGAAGAGGTCATGGGGCCGCGTGGCAGGAAATGACGAGGACGACCATGAGCACAAGCCGTTCTCCCGCCGCTTCCACCGCTTCCACCGCCTCCAGCGACTGGAGCGACCTGTTCCCCGTCCGGCCGGATGCGCCGCCGCTGCGCATCGTGCTGCATGCGCCCACACCCGGCGCCCTGGCCCGTGCACGCAGCAATCTGGCCAACCTGCGCCAGGACCGGCCCGGTGCCGAAGTCCGCATCGTCATCAACGGCCCGGCCGTCGAGGCGCTGCTGGACGCAGCGCCGGGCACGCCGCAGCATCTGGATGCAAAGGCCCTGGCCCATGCGCTGGTCTGCCCGAACACGCTCAGGAAGCTGGGCCGCGAGGCGCCTGCCGGCATGCGCGTGCTGCCGCAGGGCGGCATCGAGTCACTGGCCCTGCTGCAGCAGTCGGCCTGGTGCTACGTGCGCTGCTGAGCGGCCTGCGCCAGCGAGGCCAGGCAGCGCGCCTGCCATTGGTATTCAGGCTCGAAGGACTCGCGGTCCGTGACGGCGCCGTGGCCGCCCTCGCCATAGACCATGGCATAGGCCGCATAGTCGGCCGCCTGCAGCGCCCGGCCCGCCAGGCCGTGGGCCGTGGCATAGGTGGCGGACACGGCGGCATGGCCGCAGCCGTCGAGGGAGCGTGATCCCTGATGGTGGTTGGCCAGGCTGGCGGCCTCGCGGGCCAGGCGGTCCAGCTCCTGCCTGTCGATCTGGCCGTCCAGGTAGCGGCGAAGGCCTTGTGCGCAGCGGATGACGTCCGGGTCTTCCAGCAGGTGCGCGATGCGGTCCACGCAGGCCTGTGTGAATTGCAGCCTCAGGTGCTCGCCGGCTTCGGCGGCAAGGTCCAGTTCCGAAGCAAGGCTGTTCAGGGCATGGTTCATGGAGAACTCCTTGGCAGTGGCGACACAAGCAGCGTAGACCGGGGCCGCGCACGGAAACAAGAGGGTGATTTCCGATACGCGCCCCGCATTCCCGAGGAATGCAGTCACCCTGTTAACCCCGTCTTAATCCCTGCGCCACACGCTATGGACTGCCTTGGGCGCCTGTCCATGGCAGGCAGTCGGTGGCGCTTTGCAAGCCCATTGCTTGACTCACATCAAGCCGCCAAGGCCCTGAATTTCATATATTAAATTCAATATAAAAAGCATATTTTTAATGCTTTGTTGAGTTTGAGCGACCACCCTCCGTGGCCGCAGGACGATGAAAGACAGGCCATGCCAAAAACATCCCGCGCCGGCAGCGGCTGCAACGACTGCAGCTGCAAGCCCTCCTCCCAGGACATCCCCGCCCGCACCGTCTCCCATGCGCAGCCCGCCGCCGGCAAGCGCGGCTTCCTGCAGGACCTGCTGGCCGCTGCCATGGCGGCCGTGGCCCTGCCCGTAGCGGCGGCCGCGCCCGGCACCCCGGGTTTCCAGCCACCGCGCCGCCCCGGCGAGGCCGGCAAGCGCTACGGCATGCTGGTGGACCTGCGCCGCTGCATAGGCTGCCAGGCCTGCACGGTGAGCTGCTCCATGGAGAACCTGCCGCCGCTGGGCCAGTTCCGCACCACGGTGCTGCAGTACGAGGTGCAGCACGCGGGCAACGAGGACCTGCCGCCGGCCATGCTCAACCTGCCGCGCCTGTGCAACCACTGCGACAACCCGCCCTGCGTGCCGGTCTGCCCGGTGCAGGCCACCTTCCAGCGCAGCGACGGCATCGTGCTGGTGGACAACGAGCGCTGCGTGGGCTGCGGCTACTGCGTGCAGGCCTGCCCCTATGACGCGCGCTTCATCAACCACGAGACGCAGACCGCCGACAAGTGCACCTTCTGCGAGCACCGCCTGGAGGCCGGCCTGCTGCCGGCCTGCGTGGAAAGCTGCGTGGGCGGCGCCCGCGTGATCGGCGACCTCAACGACGAGGGCAGCGAGATCCGCCAGCGCATGCGCGAGCACGCCAAGGACCTCAAGGTGCTCAAGCCCGCCATGGGCACGGACCCGCATGTGTACTACCTGGGATTGCCCGACGCCTTCGTCGACGGCGTGGACGGGCAGGCCAGCGTGCGGCTGGTCACTTCCCACTGAACGCAAGGAGCACCCCATGCACATCGTCGAACTCCTGACCCCCGCCTACGAATCGGCCTGGCTGCCCTGGGCCGTGCAGTACTTCTTCCTGGCCGGCATTGCCACGGGCGCCGCCCTGCTGGCCGCCGCCTGCGCCTGGGCGCCGCGCGCCAGCGCCATGGCGCGCCTGCTGCCGGCCGCCGTGCTGGTGCTGGCCGTCAGCGCCATCGCGGCGCCCGTGTCGCTGCTGGCCGACCTGCACCAGCCTGCGCGCTTCTGGCATTTCTATGCGCACTTCACGCCGTGGTCGTGGATGTCGGTGGGCGCCCTGCTGCTGCCGGCCTTCGTGGGACTGGCGCTGGCCTTCGTGCTGGCCTGGTGGCTGGGCCGGCCGCAGTGGCTGCGCTGGCTGGCGCCGCTGCTGGCCGTGTCGGCGCTGACCATCACCGCCTATACCGGCGCCGAGCTGATGGCCGTGCGCTCGCGCCCGCTGTGGAACACGCTGTGGGTGCCGCTGAACCTGGCACTCACGGGCTGGCTGGCCACGGTGGGCTGCATGCTGGTGACGGCGCGCTTTCTGCCCGCCCGCCACCGCCCCGATGCCGGCGCCCTGCAGGCCCTGCGCGTGCTGGGCCTGGCGCTGGCGCTGTGCCTGCTGGCCATGGTGGCGATCTGGGCCGTTGCCGGCTGGCTGGGCCAGGGCCGCTCCTTCCAGGCGGCGCTGCAGCTGTGGCAGCAGTTTCCGGTCTGGCGCCTGAGCATGCTGGGCTCGGCCGTGGCCGGTGCCGCCTTGCTGTGGGCCCTGGTGCGGGGTGGGCAGCGCATGGCCTGCCCGCGCTACACGCTGGCCCTGGGGCTGGGCCTGGCCGCCGCGGCCTGGGCCTTCCGCTGGGCGCTGTTCATGGGCGTGCAAGGCGTGCCCAAGTACGGCGCGGGCCTGTACATCTACCACATGCCGCTGGGCGGCGACGGCCTGCTGGGCATGCTGGGCGTGGCCGGCCTGTGCATTGCACTGGTGACGCTGGCCACCTGGGCGCTGGAGCTGTTTCCCGCGCGCTCGGCCGCGGCCCGCGCCCTCTGACACCGCCGCCCTGACGACCCCTCACCCATTCACGGAGCGCGGCCCGCCACCGGCCGGCCGCGCCACAGAAAGCCTTTCATGACCGACAAGAAGAAACTCCCCCAAGCTCCCGAAGATTCCCTGGATGCCGAGGCCACACGCCGCCGCCTGCTGCTGCGCGGCGGACTCACCGCCGGTGGGCTGGCCGCCTTTGCGGCCGGCTACGGCGAGACGCTGGCACGTGGCGCCAAGGGCCTGGTGACAGGCAGCTCGGGCACGCCCACGGCCAGCGCCACGCGCGGCAATTCGCTGACGCCGGAGTTCCGCATCGACCCGGCCACGGGCGCGCTCGCCACCCAGCCCGGCCAGGTGGTCAGCCCGTCCAGCTGCCTGGGCTGCTGGACGCAGTGCGGCGTGCGCGTGCGTGTCGATACCGCCAGCAACCGCATCCTGCGCGTGGCAGGCAACCCCTACCACCCGCTGGCCACCACGCGCCCGGCCGCCATGGAAGAACCCGTGCGCGAGGTCTACGCCAAGCTGGGCAAGGAGCTGGGCCTGGAGGGCCGGGCCACGTCCTGCGCGCGCGGCTCGTCCATGCTGGAGCACCAGAGTGCACCGCACCGCGTGCTCACCCCGCTCAAGCGCGTGGGCCCGCGCGGCAGCGGCCGCTGGCAGAGCATTTCCTTCGAGCAGCTGGTGCAGGAAGTCTGCGAGGGCGGCGATCTGTTCGGCGAAGGCCAGGTCGATGGCCTGCGCGCCATCTGGGACACCAGGACGCCGCTGGACGCCGACAACCCCGAGTTCGGCCCGCGCTCCAACCAGTTGCTGGTGACCGACGCCTCCAACGAAGGCCGCGCCCAGCTGCTGCGCCGCTTTGCGGGGCCGTCCTTCGGCACCGTGAACGTCAGCAACCACGGCGCCTACTGCGGCCAGAGTTTTCGCGTGGGTGCGGCAGCGGCCCTGGGCGATCTGCCCGGCATGCCGCACGGCAAGCCGGACTGGAGCCATGCCAGCTTCGGCCTGTTCATCGGCGCGGCGCCCGCACAGTCCGGCAACCCCTTCCAGCGCCAGGGCCGCGAACTGGCCGAGGCCCGCTCGCGCGAGGACAACCGGTTCCGCTACGTGGTGGTCTCGCCCGTGCTGCCGACCTCGTCCAGCCTGGCTGCGGGCAGCGGCAACCGCTGGCTGGCCGTCAAGCCGGCCAGCGACCTGGCCCTGGCCATGGCGCTGATCCGCGTCATCCTGGACGAGGCGCGCCATGACACGGGCTTTCTCGCCCAGCCCGGCCCGGCCGCCATGCAGGCGGCGGGCGAGGCGTCCTGGAGCAATGCCACGCACCTGCTGGTCAACGAGCCCGGCCACCCGCGCCACGGCAGCTTTCTGCGCGGCGCCGACCTGGGCTGGGCCCTGCCCGCGCCAGCCGAAGACGGCAAGCCGGCCCAGGATGTGTTCGTGGTGCAGCGTGCCGATGGCCGCCTGGCGCCGCACACCCAGGCCGAGCCTGCACAGCTGATGGTGCGCACCCGCGTGGCCGTGCCCGGCCTGAAGGCAGAAGGCGCGGACCAGGCCCCCGAGCTGTCGGTCTGCTCCTCGCTGGCCAAGCTGCATGAGCAGGCCAGCCTCAAGACACTGGACGAATACGCGGCGCTGTGCGGCGTGGCGCGCGGCGAGATCGAGGCGCTGGCGCGCGAGTTCACCAGCCATGGCAAGCGCGCCGTGGCCGATGCGCATGGCGGCACCATGAGCGGCGCGGGCTTCTACACCGCCTACGCCATCAGCATGCTCAACACCCTGGTGGGCAACCTCAACGTGCAGGGCGGCCTGGTGCTGGATGCCGGCCCGTTCGGCCCCTTCGGCCCGGGCCCGCGCTACGACTTCGCCAACTTCGACGGCAAGGTCAAGCCGCGCGGCCTGGCGCTGTCACGCCACCGCCAGCCCTACGAGAAAAGCGCGGAATTCCAGCGCAAGCGCGAGGGCCAGCCCGAGGGCGCGAAGGACTACCCCGCCGCCCAGGCCCCGTGGTACCCGGCCGTGGGCGGCCTGTCCAGCGAGATGCTGGCCAGCGCGCTGGCCGGCTACCCCTATCGCGCCAAGGCCTGGATCAACCACATGAGCAACCCCGTCTACGGCATTGCGGGCTTTCGCAATGCGCTGGTGGACGATCTCAAGGACCCGAAGAAGCTGCCGCTGATCGTCTCCATCGACCCCTTCATCAACGAGACCAGCGCGCTGGCCGATTTCATCGTGCCCGATACCGTGACCTACGAGAGCTGGGGCATCTCGGCGCCCTGGGCCGACGTGGTGGCCAAAAGCTCCACCGTGCGCTGGCCCGTGGTGCAGCCCGCCGTGGCGCGCACGGCCGGCGGCCAGCCCGTGAATGTGGAGAGCTTTCTCTTCGCCGTGGCAGAACGGCTGGGCCTGCCGGGCTTTGGCGAGGCCGCCATCAAGGACGCCCAGGGCCAGCCCCATGCGCTGCGCTCGGCCGAGGACTTCTACATCCACGCCCTGGCCAACGTGGCCTGGGCAGGCGGCAAGCCCGTGCCGGCGGCCAGCGATGACGACATCGCCATCACCGGCGTGGACAGGCTGGTGCCCGCGCTGCGCCAGCGCCTGAAGGACGATGAATGGCGCCAGGTGGCCATGCTGCTGACGCGCGGCGGGCGCTTCGACCGCATCGAGGACGCCTGGAAGGACGGCCACACCCGCAAGGCCCACGCGCCTGCCCTGCAAGTGTGGAGCGAGGAGCTGGCCCGCATGCGCCACGCCATGACGGGCGAGCGCTACAGCGGCTGCCCCACCTGGTATCCGGCGCGGCTGGCCGACGGCAGCGCCATGCGCACGCATTTCGGCGAGCAGCAATGGCCGCTGCTGCTGACCTCGTACAAGTCCAACCTGATGAGTTCCATGTCGATTGCCGTCTCGCGGCTGCGCCAGGTGCATCCGCACAACCCGGTGTCCCTGCACCGCGATGACGCCGAGCGGCTGGGCATCGCCAACGGCGACACGGTGCGCATCCGCACGCCGGGCGGCGCGGTGACGGCCGTGGCCATGGTGCGCGACGGCGTGATGCCGGGGACCGTGGCCATCGAGCACGGCTACGGCCACCGCGAGCTGGGCGCGGGCCGCCACAGCATCGACGGCCAGCCCATGCCGGTGAACGCCGAGCATGCCAATGGCGTGAACCTCAACGACCTGGGCTTTGCCGATCCCACGCGGCCCGGCTGCAAAAACGTGTGGGTGGACTGGGTGTCCGGCGCCGCGGTGCGCCAGGGGCTGCCTGCGCGCATCGAGAAGGTCTGATCAGCGGGCGGGGCTGGCGACAGGTGCAGCGACAGGTGCAGCGACTGGTGCAGCGTCGGCCTGCCAGCCGCCGCCCAGCGCCTGGTACAGCGCAATGGCGTTTTCCAGCTGGCTCTGGCGCAGGCGTATGACTTCCTGCTGGGCCTGGTAGAGATTGCGCTGGGCGTCCAGCTCTTCCAGGTAGCTGGCGTAGCCGGCCTCGTAGCGGTCCTTGGCAAAGCCCAGGGAGCGCTGCAGCACCGCCTCGCGCTCGCTGGCGTGCTGCCACTGCGACTGCAGGCGCCGGGTGCCGACCAGGGCGTTTTCCACATCGGCCAGGGCCTTGATCACCACGCCCCGATAGGCATAGGCGGCCTGGTCGCGCTGGGCGGTCACGGCGTCGAACTGGCCCTGCAGCCGCCCGCCCGTGAACAGCGGCGCCAGCACGCTGCCGCCCAGGGCCCAGACCGTGGCCGGGTGGTATTGCAGGGCATTGACCAGCAGGCTGCCGGCGCTGGCCGTCAGCGAGACCTGGGGCAGGAAGGCGGTGCGCTGCACGGCCAGGCTTTCGTCGGCGGCCGCCAGCTGCAGCTGCGCCCGTGCAATGTCGGGGCGGCGCTGCAGCAAGGCCGAAGGCAGGCCGGCGGCCGGCGCAGGCGGCGGTGCGCCCAGCGCAGCGGACTGGCCGTCGGTTGTTGCCATGAGCGCGGCGGCCTGCTCGTCACCCTCGCCGCCGGCCAGCAGCAGGAGCGCCGTGCGCTGGCGCGCCAGCGACAGCTCCAGCTGCTCCACGGCCTGCTGCACGCCCTGCAGCTCGGCCTGGGCCTGGGTGAGCTGCAGCTGCGAGGTGTAGCCGACGCGCGCCTGCTCGTCGGCCAGGCGCAGGGCCTGTTCGCGCGAGCGGGCCGTGGCCTGGGCCACTTGCAGCTGCGATTGCAGCGAGCGCAGGCCCACATAGGCCTGGGCCGTGGTGGCCGCCACGGCCAGGGCCACGGCGTCGCGGTCGGCCTCGCTGGCCTGCAGGCGCAGGGCGGCGGCCTTTTCCAGATGGGCGATGCGGCCCCACAGATCAGGCTCCCAGCTGGCCTGCAGGCCGGGCTGAACCGAGCGCGTGTGCGCCAGGCCCCGCGCGCCCAGGCTGCGGCCCGTGGAGGCGCCGGCCGTGGCCGAGAGCTGGGGCAGGCCCGCAGCGCCTGCCACATCCAGGTTGGCCCGCGCCTCATCCACGCGCGACAGGGCCAGCAGCACATCGTTGTTGCGGGACTGGGCCAGTTCCATCCAGCGCGTGAGCAGCGGATCGCCAAAGGCCTGCCACCACGATGCCTGGACGGCGGCGGCAGGCTCCTGCCCTGCCCCGCTCCACTGGGCGGGCATGGCGGGCCGGGCCGCTTCAGGCGCGGTGCTCAGCGGCGGCACGCTGCAGCCGGCCAGCGCGGCGGCGCAGGCGATGGCCATGGCCAGTGCGCGGGCGGTCATGGGCGGGCCTCCGGTTGGGGTGCGGGCTGCCGTGCGGGTTGCTGTGCGGGTTGCCGTGCGGGTTGGGGCTCAGGCTGCGCCGTATCCAGCCGCACCACCACCGACATGCCCGCGCGCAGCCGCGCGGCCAGCTCCTGGTCGGGATCGATTGCAATCTTGACCGGCAGGCGCTGCACGACCTTGGTGAAGTTGCCCGTGGCGTTGTCGGCCTTGAGCACGCTGAATTCCGAGCCCGTGGCCGGCGCGATCTCCAGCACGCGGCCCGTGAGGTGGGCGCCGCCCAGCGCATCGACGCTGAAGCGCACAGCCTGGCCTATGCGCACCCGGGCGGTCTGGGTCTCCTTGAAGTTGGCCACCACCCACAGCGTGTGCGGCACCACGTACATGAGCTGGGAGCCGGCCGTGACGTACTGGCCCCGGCGCACGCCGACTTCGCTGACCTGGCCATCGCCGGGCGCGTGCACCACGGTGTTGTCCAGGTTGATCTGGGCCTGGCGCAACTGCGCCTCGGCCATCTGGACCTGGGCTTCGAGCGAGGCGCGGTTCACCGTCGTCGCCTTGATCTTCTGGGCGTTGATCTCGATGTCGGCCTGGGCCTTGGCCACGTTGGTGGCCGCCAGGCGCGCGGTGGCACGCACCTTGTCGCGCTCGTTGAGCGAGACGGAGCCGCGCTCGGACAGCGCCTGCACGCGCTGCAGCTCGGCTGCGGCGCGGTCGGATTCGGCCTGCGCCGCCGCCAGGCCGGCGCGGCTGGCGCCCAGCGTGGCGCGGTTCTGGGCCTGGGTCTGGTCGGCATTGGCCAGCTGTGCGCGGGCATTGGCCAGCTGGGCCTGCGCCTGGGCCTGGGCGGCTTCGTAGGTGCGGGCGTCAATGCGCACCAGGGGCTGGCCGGCCTTGACGTTCTCGTAGTCCTGCACCAGCACCTCGGTCACATAGCCGCTGACCTGGGGCGCGAGCACGGTGACGGCGCCGCGCACATAGGCGTTGTCGGTGCTGACCACGGTGCCCGCGAAGGGGAACAGGTTCCAGGCACGCAGCACCAGCAGCACGCCTGCCAGTGCGACCACCAGCATCACCAGCACGCTGCGCAGCGAGGGCTTGATGAGCTTGGGCGATGGCGATGGCAATGGCGATGGCGATGGCGATGGCGCCGCAGCGGGAGCCGGCGCAGGCGAGGCAGAGGCGGCCGTGCCGCCATTGGAATTTTCGGAGTCACTCATGTTGTTGTCTTTTCTCTGGGCGAACGGTTTCAGGCGCGGGCGACGGGTTGGGTAGGCGGCTGGCCCGGCGCGTCCTGCGGCGCGGCGGCATCGGTGCCGCGCATGGCCGAGGCATCGGCAGCGGCGGCGCGCATGCGCTCCACGAAGGCGCGCTGGCGTGCGCGGCCGGCCAGGGCCAGCATCCACAGCAGGTAGAGCACGGCCACGCCGGCCGTGAGGGCGAACACGTCGTTGTAGGCGCGCACATTGGCCTCGCGGCGTGCGGCCTGCGCCAGCTGGGCCGTGCCCTGGGCCGCACGCAGGGCCGGGTCGGCGATGACGCGGGCCAGGCTTTGCTGCTGCAGGCGCAGGCGGTCGGCCACGATGGGGTCGGTGGGATCGACGTCGGCCACGATGGCGGCCGAATACACCTGCTCGCGGTGCATCTGATAGGTGCTCAGCAGGGCCGAGCCCATGAGCGCGCCCATGGCCTGCGTCATGGAGATGGTGACGATGGCCGTCAGCATGTAGTGCGCGCCGAACTTCAGGCCCTGCACCACGCCGATCAGCATCAGCGGCCCCATGAACAGGCCCGCGCCCACGGCCATGAGGAACTGGCTGCCGAAGAAGTCCTCGGGCCGGGCCAGGCTGGTGCGGCTGTGGTCCAGCCAGGCCGCCAGCGCGAACAGCACGATGGAGCCCACGATCTGCTTGCCCATGTTCTCCAGCCCGAAGGTCAGCGCCGACACGGCAATGCCTGCGATGGTGCCCAGCAGGATGACGATGAACAGCGGCTGCATCTGGTCCACCGTCATGCCCAGCATGCGCTGCATGCCGATCACGCCATAGGTCTGCTCGGTGGTCAGAAAGCGCAGCAGCAGCGCACCGATCACGAAGCGCACCGTGGGCGCCAGCACGAACCAGCGCGTCTGCAGCATGGGGTTGCGGCGGTGGTGCTCGATGTAGAGCGCCACGCTCAGCAGGACGATGGAGCCGATCAGCATCCAGGCCAGCCAGGGCGTGTCCAGCCACCAGTGGTTGTAGCCCTGCACCAGCACGGAGATCAGCAGGCCCACGCCGGGCACCATGAGGAAGAAGGTCAGGAAGTCCAGCCGCTCGAAGCTGCGGATATGCACGCCCGGCGGCAGCTTGAGCACCACCACGCCCGCGAACGAGATCAGGGCCAGGCCGGCCTCAAACAGATAGAGGTTGTGCCACTCGCTGTTGAACAGCAGGCCCGGCGACAGGATCCAGGCCAGCGGCGTGGCGATCTGCCCCAGCCCCACGCCGATCACCAGCATCTTGAGCACATGCTTGCGCGGCGCGGCCTGCAGCATGTAGAGCGTGCCCAGCGTGCTGCAGGTGGCGCCCGCCAGGCCGCTGGCCGCGCGCAGCATGAGCAGGCTGGTGTAGCTGCCCAGCACCAGGTGCAGCAGCGTCAGCAGCGCATACAGGCCCAGGCCGATCTCGGCGAACAGCCGCATGCCGAACTGCTGGCGGAACTTGTAGACCAGCAGGTTGGCCGTCATGTTGAGCATGACGTAGGCGCCTGTCAGCCAGGCGGCCTCGGAAGACGTCAGCCCCATCTGCCCCTGGATGGTGGGCAGGTTGGCCGTGAACAGTGCATTGCCCAGGCCACCCGTCAGCGCCACCAGCACGGCGATCAGGCCATAGGCGGCGCGCACGGCCGGCTGGTGCAGCGGCATGGACGGCGAGCCCGGCAGGCTGGGCTTTTCATGCTCTTCCCAGTCCGGCGGGGGCTTGAGGTAGACGACGGGGGGCGACGGGGGCAGCACGGGCCCCGGTGGAGTGGGTGTGGTGGCCATGTCAGGCCTTCAGGCCTTGCCAGACGATCTGCAGCGCCTTGCGCGCCAGGGTGCGGCGCTGCTGCGGCGTCTCGCCGCGCAGCGAGGCGCCCAGCATGCCGAAGACCAGGGACAGCTCGGCCTGCGTCAGCGGCTGGCGGCAATGGCCACAGGCCACGGCCCGGTCCATGGCCGGCCGAAAGATCTGCCACATGGCAACGCGGGCCTGGGCGATGACCTCGTCGCCGCGCTCCACGGTGCGCCAGTAATCGGTGATGGGGGCCGAGACCGCAATGCGCTCGGCCAGGCGCGACAGCAGCTTGTAGAAGGCATCGTCGTCCTCGGCCATGGCTTCGGCCGCGCTGCGCATGCTGTCCAGCGAACGCTCCAGCAGCGCCAGCATCAGCGCACGCCGGTCAGGAAACTGCCGGTACAGCGTGGCGCGGCCGACCTCGGCGCGCTCGACCACCAGGTCCAGCGGCGCGGTCACGCCATGCTCGGAAAACACGGCATCGGCCGCGTCCAGCAGCTGGGCGCGGCGGATATCGGCACTGGGTCTTTTGGAAGTCATGCGGACAATTATCGGACAAAGTTGTCCGTTAAATGTCCGCAACCGGCCTATCCCATGGCGGGGCCATGGGCAAAAAACCAACGGTTTCCGGCAGTGGAAAGCCTCTACAGGTCGGTCAGCGGCAGCAGCTGGCGGCGGCTGTCAAAGCGCCGCGACTGGCCGTCCAGAGGATCGGTGAAGGCCAGGCTGCGCGCCAGCAGCTGCAGTGGGCGCGAGTAGTCGCCCTCGGGCAAGTCATGCACTTCGGGATAGAAGCCGTCGCCCCACAGCGGCAGGCCCAGGGCGGCCATGTGCACGCGCAGCTGGTGGCGCTTGCCGCTTTCGGGCTCCAGCCGGTAGCGCGCCCAGGGGCCGCGCTGCTCCAGCACCTGCATGTGGGTGCGGGTGTTGGGCGTGCCGGCCACCTCGTGCATGCGAAAGAAATGGCCGCTTTCCTCCATGCGGCTTTCATGCGTGCGCGGGAAAACCACGTCCTCGCGCCAGGGGGCCACGGCCTCGTAGGTTTTGTGTATGGCGCGGTCGCGGAACAGCGCCTGGTAGATGCCGCGCGTGGCGCGCTGCACCGAAAACACCACCAGCCCCGCCGTGTCGCGGTCGATGCGGTGGATGGGCGACAGCTCGGGCAGGTCGAACTCGCGCTTGAGCCGCACCAGCAGCGTCTGCTGCAGGTACCTGCCGGCCGGCACCACGGGCAGGAAATGCGGCTTGTCGGCCACCAGCAGATGCGCGTCGCGGTGGATGACCTCGGCCTCGAAGGGGATGGGCGGCTCGGCCTGCAGCTCGCGGTAGTAGTAGTAGCGCAGGCCCGGCGCAAACGCCGTGCCTGCATGGGCGGCACGGCCGTGCTCGTCCACCACTTCTTCCTGCGCCATGCGCCGCAGCCAGTCCTCGCGCGCCACGGCCGGCAGGCGCTCGGCCAGAAAATCGATCAGCAACCCGCCGCCCTGGCTGGGCAGCACCACGCAGCTGGGGCTGACGCCGTCGCGTATGGGAAGAACCTTGGGGTCGTGGGCGTTGTGCATGTGTTTCAGCCCTCAGAGCGCCTGCCGCGCAGCCCATTCACCGGGCGTCACGATCAGGCCGGGAAACTCGTCGCGCAGTGCCAGAAGATCGCCATCACCCGCGATGAGCGCCCGGGCCCGGCCCACATGCGCCAGCACCAGGAACACCTGGTCCTTGTCGTCCCGGCACAACGGCAATGCAGGCCAGGGCTGCGGCAGTGTGACGACATCGGCCCAGGGCAGGAAATCCTCCAGCAAGGCCTGTTGCTCGGCCGTTGACAGCTTGAACTTCGGGTAGGCGAGCACACGCAGCAGTTCGCTGGCCGTTTCCCTGCAGACCAGGGGCTTCAACTGCTGGTGCTGCCAGGCCCGGCGTATCCACGCAAGACGGCCCGACGTGAACAGCAATGCCGAGAGCACGACGTTGGTGTCCAGGACGACACGCATCATTTGCGCGCCCAGGAGGTCGCCTCCTGCACATCCTCTTCGGTGATGCCCATCTGCTGCAGCTTGTCGCGGACGGCCTGTGCGCGCTGGACGCGCTGCAGGTGCACGGGCGTGAGCACGATGCGGCCGTTTTCCACGGCCACCTCGAAATACTCGGTGGCCTCCACTTCGGACACCACGGCCTTGGGCAGGGTGATCTGGTTCTTCGACGTCAATTTGGCAAGCATGGCCGGCTCCTGCAAATCAGAGAAAACACGGAAATCTTACTTCCTTACTTCATTCCTCTGCAGCTCACCGGCTTTCTTCACCTGGCGAGGCTGGCCCGCTCAGTCCACTCACGCCGTTCAACCCGCTGTCCGCCGTCACCAGCACGCCCGCCGAAACAATGTAGTCGGCCGCGCTTTCGATGTCGCCGCGCAGCGCCTCCTTGGCGGCGGGCGCATCGCCGCGCCGCAGCGCCTCGACCAGGCGCGCATGGTGGCCGACCGCCACCTGTTCGCTCACGCGGCGCGAGCCCGAGCGCATGTCGTGGTTGAGGATGGGGCCTATGCGCAGCCACAGCGCCTCGATCATCTGCAGCAGCATGGGCATGCCGGCCGCGCTGTAGACGGCGAAGTGGAAATCCTTGTTGAAGGCGATGAGCCGCGCGCCGTCCGGCGAGGCACTGGCCATCTCGGCCGCAAAGCGGTCCTGCAGTGCGGCGATGCGTTCCAGCCCGGCGGCCGGCAGTTGCCGGGCCGCCTGCTCCGTGGCCAGGCCTTCGAGGTTGACGCGGATGCGGGTGATCTCGCGGAAGGCGCTTTCCGTCATCAAGGGCACGCGCAGCGCGCGGTTGGGCGTGAGTTCCAGCGCCTGCTCGGCCACCAGCCGGTGCACGGCCTCGCGCACGGGCATGACGCTGACGCCCAGCGCGCTGGCCGTGGTGCGCAGCGAGATCTGCTCGCCCGGAATCATCTGGCCCGTGATCAGCAATTCCCTGAGCTGTGCATAGACATCGCTGCTGAGGGTCTGCCGTTTGAGTGGGGTGACTAGTTCGTTGATGGCCATGGCGGCGATGGTAGCGCGGCGCCGCCGCTGTCATGCCTCATAGGGTATTTACCATATTTGATCTGTGATCACAGATACAAAATCCAAACCCAACCCGAATCCCTTTCACCTTTGTTTGAGTTCCCAAGGAGTCCCCGCATGTGGAAAAACGATCTTCTGGCCGGCCAGCGCGTCCTGGTGACGGCGGGCGCCGCCGGAATCGGCCTGGAAATCAGCCGCGCCTTTGCCGAGGCCGGCGCGCGCGTCATGGTCTGTGACGTGGCCCAGGCCAGCCTGGATGCGCTGGCTGCCGCCCTGCCCGGCGCCAGCGGCCGTCTTGCCGATGTGTCGGATGCCTTGCAGGTGCAGGCCCTGTTCAAGGCCGTGGACAACGAGTTGGGCGGCCTGGACATCCTCGTCAACAACGCCGGGGTGGCCGGCCCCACGGGCGCGGTGGAGACGCTGGAGCTGGCCGACTGGCAGCGCACGCTGGATGTGAACATCACCGGCGCCTTCCTGTGCACGCGGCTGGCCGTGCCCCGGCTTCGGCAATCGGCACGCGAGGGCCGGCAGGCGGCCATCGTCAACCTGTCTTCGGCGGCAGGCCACCTGGGCATGCCGGGCCGCTCGGCCTATTCGGCGTCCAAGTGGGCGGTGATCGGCCTGACCAAGTCGCTGGCGCTGGAGCTGGGCGCCGACGGCATCCGGGTGAACGCCATCCTGCCGGGCGCCGTGGACGGCCCGCGCATCCGCGATGTGATTGCCGCCAAGGCGCAGGCGCGCGGCCTGCCGCTGGAAGACGTCACGCGCAGCTACACGCACCAGGCCGCGCTGGGCCGCATGGCCACGGCGCGCGACATTGCCAACATGGCCGTGTTTGCCGCCAGCCCGCTGGCCGGCCATGTCACGGGCCAGGAGCTGGCCGTCGATGGCCTGACCCAGGCGCTGAGCTGAGCGCCCTCTCCTCCTCTCCCCCCCTCTATTCCTCTCGACTATTCACCGTTCGCAAGGACCTTCCATGGCCACCCGCACCAAAGCCATCATCACCTGCGCGCCCACGGGCGCCATCCACACGCCCAGCATGTCGCCCCACCTGCCCGTGACGGCCGAGCAGATTGCGCGCGCAGCCATCGATGCCGCCGAGGCCGGCGCCGCCATCGTGCACCTGCATGCCCGTGATCCCCGCGACGGGCGCCCTTCGCAGGACCCTGAGCTGTTCCGCCCCTTTCTCAAGGCGATCCGTGCCGAGAGCGATGCCATCATCAACATCACCACGGGCGGCAGTCCGCACATGACGGTGCCAGAGCGCATGCGGCCCGTGACCGAGTTCCAGCCCGAGCTGGCCTCGCTGAACATGGGCTCGATGAACTTCGGCCTGTTCCCCATGCTGGAGCGCTTCCCGAACCTGGAGCACGGCTGGGAGCGCGAGCACCTGGAAAACAGCCGCAACCTGGTCTTCAAGAACACCTTTGCCGATATCGAAGGCATCCTGCGGCTGGGCCAGGCCCAGGGCACGCGCTTCGAGTTCGAGTGCTACGACATCAGCCACCTGCACAACCTGGCGCATTTCGTGGACCGGGGTCTGGTGCAGGGGCCCGTGTTCGTGCAGTCGGTGTTCGGCATCCTGGGCGGCATCGGCGGCCACCCGGAGGACCTGATGCACATGCGCCGCACGGCCGACCGCCTGCTGGGCCGCAACTACCAGTGGTCCATCCTGGGCGCCGGGCGCAACCAGCTGCCGCTGGCCACCATGGGCGCGGCCATGGGCTCGCATGTGCGCGTGGGGCTGGAAGACTCTCTGTGGATAGGCCCGGGCCAGCTGGCCACCTCCAGCGCCGAGCAGGTGCGCCGCATCCGCACCGTGCTCGAGGCCCTGAATGTCGACGTCGCCACGCCTGACGAGGCGCGCCGGATGCTGGGCCTCAAGGGTGCGGCCAACGTGGCCTTCTGAGCCCCCTTTCCCCCATCCAGCACATAGCACCAGAGCCTGCTGCAGCAGGCCGGGCCGGCCCCTGGAAGTTCCGCCCCACGCCCCCCCAAGCCTTGAAGGAGACAAGCACCATGTCCAGCCATTCCGTCCATGCGCCGCCGCCAGTTCCTGGCAATGCGGCCAGCAGTGCCAGCGCGGCGCTCAACGCCCGCATCTTCCGCAGGCTGATGCCGCTGCTGGTGCTGTCCTATGTGATCAGCTTCATTGACCGCACCAACATTGCGCTGGCCAAGTCGCACATCGAGGTGGACCTGGGCATCTCGGCGGCCGCCTACGGCCTGGGCGCGGGGCTGTTCTTCCTGAGCTACGCCCTGCTGGAAGTGCCCAGCAACCTGATCATGCACAGGGTGGGCGCGCGGTTCTGGATCACCCGCATCATGGTGACCTGGGGCCTGCTGTCGGCCGGCATGGCCTTCATCACCGGAGAGACCTCGTTCTACGTGATGCGCGTGCTGCTGGGCGCGGCCGAGGCGGGGCTGTTCCCCGGCGTGATGCTGTACCTGACCTACTGGTTCGGCCGCGAGGAACGGGCCCGCGCCATCGGCTACTTCCTGCTGGGCGTGTGCATTGCCAACATCCTCAGCGGCCCCGTGGGCGGCGCGCTGCTGCAGATGGACGGTTTCCTGGGCTGGCACGGCTGGCAGTGGATGTTCGTGATCGAGGGCCTGCCCGCCGTGGCCCTGGCCTGGGTGGTCTGGAAGAAGCTGCCCGACGGCCCGGCCAGCGCGCCCTGGCTGACGGCCGCCGAATCGCGCGAGGTACTGCAACGCCTGCAGGCCGAGCAGGACCAGCAGGCCAGCGCCGGCCAGGTGGGCCACTCGCTCAGGGACTGCCTGCGCGACCGCCAGATCTGGCTGGCCATCCTCGTCTACTTCTGCCACCAGATCAGCATCTACACGGTGATCTTCTTCTTGCCGGGCATCATCGGCACCTACGGCCAGCTCTCGCCGCTGCAGATCGGCACGCTCAACTCCGTGCCCTGGATCGCAGCGGCCATCGGTGCGGCCTGGCTGCCGCGCTTTGCCACCCACCCGCAGCGCTGCCGGCGCATGCTGCTGGCGGGCCTGGGCACCATGGCTGCAGGCCTGCTGCTGGCGGCGCTGGCGGGCAAGGCCTCGCCCGCGCTGGGGCTGCTGGGCTTCAGCCTCACGGCGCTGATGTTCTTCGTGGTGCAGTCCGTCGTCTTCCTGTTCCCGGCCTCGCGGCTGGCGGGCGCGGGGCTGGCGGGCGGCATTGCCCTGGTCAATACCTGCGGACTGGTGGGCGGCTTCATCGGCCCCACCGTGATGGGGATGATCGAACAGGCCACGGGCAGCACGCGCAACGGCCTGTTCATCATGGCGGGCCTGCTGGTGGTGGCCGCCCTGGCATCCACCCGGCTGCGCCAGGGCCAGGAGACACGGTGATGACAGCGCTTTTGCCGCGGCAGGCCGCGCTGTAGGCCAATCTCCTGTATGCGGGCCTGCCGGCTGCCCGCCAGCGCGTCCCGGACCTTGGCAAGCGGTTTTGCGGCGCTAGGATGGACCGAACTCCATTTAGCGGCCCCCTGCGCCATGACCGACACAGCGACCGACAGCTCCCCCACGCCGGCCTCCAAGCCCACACCCCGCCCGCCGCGCCGCCGCTGGCTGCGCATCCTCGTGTGGATGGTCTCGGCCCTGGTGCTGCTGCTGGCGCTGGTCGTGGTCCTGATTGCCACCTATGACTGGAACCGCGCCAAGCCCTGGATCAATGAGCGGGTCAGTGAAAGCACCGGCCGGCATTTCGCGATTGAAGGCGACCTGCGGGTGCAATGGAACTGGCCCCAGCCGCTGGACCAGGGCTGGCGTCACTGGATTCCTGGCGTCACCGTCCAGGCCGAGCAGCTGACGCTGGGCCAGCCCGAAGGCTGGCAGGTGGAGCAGGAGCCGGCCAAGGGCAGTGGCGAGCTGCCTGCCCTGCCTGCGCCGCCCGACCAGTTGAACAAGGGCCGCCTGCCCGAGGAGAAAGCCAAGGAACAGCCCAGGGGAAAGGCGAAGGACAAGGGCAAGGACGAAGGCAAGGACAAGGACTCGCAGGCCAGCCCTTCCGCGCCCAGTATCGACAGCGACAGCATCGTCCTGGCCGACGAAAAAATGGCCCCTCCCCCGCGCGACGCCGCCACCATGGCCACGGCAGCCCGCGCCACGGCCAGCCTGCGGCTGTGGCCGCTGCTGGGCCGGCACGTGCTGCTGGACCATCTGCAGCTCGAAGGGCCTGACCTGGTCTTTGCACGGCGCAAGGACGGCAGCAACAACTGGACTTTCAAGCGCCCCGAGTCCACCGGTCCGCGCTGGCGCTTCCAAGTGACGCAATTGAGCCTGCGCGGCGGCCTGGTGGGCTGGAGCGATGGCGTGCGCCAGATGGCAGTGCGCGCACGCCTGGACAGCCTTGTACGGCCGCCCAGTCCAGACTTTCCGTATGGCATGCGCGTCGGCCTGACCGGCCGCATCGCCAAGGCCACGGTCGAGGCCCAGGGCCTCATCGGCCCCGTGCTGGACCTGCAAAGCGAGCAGGCACGCTTTCCGGTCAAGCTGTGGGCCCATGCGGGCAGCCTGCGCGCACGGGCCGAGGGCATTCTCGACAATCCCAGGGCACTCAAGGGCATGGACCTGCAGGTGCACCTGCGCGGCTCCAGCATGGCCGACCTGTTCCCACTGACCGGCCTGCTGCTGCCGCGTACACCGCCCTTCGACACCAACGGCCATCTGGTCGGCAGCCTGCAGCCCGGCCGCGCCGAGTGGGACTACGAAAACTTCGAGGGCCGCGTGGGCCAGAGCGATCTGCGCGGCTCGCTGCATTACGCATCCGGCAAGCCCCGGCCCAAGCTCAGCGGCGAGCTGGCCTCGCGCAAGCTGCGCCTGGCCGACCTGGGGCCGGTGGTAGGAGCACCGTCCACCAGGCAGGACCAGAAAAGCCGGCAGGCGGCCAGCGGCAAGACCCTGCCCACGCAGCGCTTCGACACGAGCAAGTGGAATGCCATGGATATGGATGTGCACTTCCAGAGTGACCGCATCGAGCGTCCCCAGGCCCTGCCCATCGAGAACTTCAGCGTACATGCCGTCATGGACAACGGTGTGCTGCGCCTGGCGCCGCTGCGCTTCGGCATGGCCAAGGGCAAGCTGGACCTGCAGGCCATGGTGGACAGCGGCGCCAAGCCGCCCAAGGCCAACCTCCAGGGCAAGGTCCAGGGGCTGCAGCTGTCGGCCCTGTTCCCCGAGATCGAATTGATGAAGAAAAGCCTGGGCAGCATGGATGGCGCCATCGCCCTGCAGGGCCGAGGCCAGTCCATGGCCGAATGGCTGGGCACCAGCTCCGGCGACATGCGCCTGTATGTGCGCGACGGGCGCTTCAGCAAGCAACTGCTGGACCTGGCCGCGCTCAACCTGGGCAGCGTGGTGGTGACCAAGCTGTTCGGTGCCGACAAGGAAGTCCAGCTCAACTGCGCCGTGGCCGACCTGTCCGTGCAGAACGGCCTGGCACGCACGCGCAACGTCAAGTTGGCGACGCCGGAGGCGATCGTGGAGGCCACAGGCCAGATCAGCCTGGCGCAGGAGACCATGGATCTGCACATCAAGCCCGAATCGCTGAAGTGGAAGTTCTTCTCGCTGCGCACGCCCCTGTATGTGCGCGGCAGCTTCGCCAACCCCAAGGTGGGCGTGGAGCCCGGCCCGCTGCTGCTGCGTGCGGGCGCGGCCGTGGCCGCCGCCGTGGTGGCACCCGCCGCCCTGGCCCTGGTGCCGCTGACGGTGCCGGCTGCCGAGGAAGATGCGCAATGCCAGCGCCTGCTGGCAGACGCCGGCAAGAAGTAGGAAGGCCTGCCCGGCCTTCAGCTGCAGCGCGCCCTGGGAACGCCACGAACGGCCGTCCCCAGGCGCTGGCCAGCAAGACCATGATCACCGCGCGCCTATGTGAGCCGGGGCTTGGGCCAGCGTGCAGTCTGGCAAGAGTGGCAACGCCGACCGTGCGAGCCATCAGTACCATGAGGGCCACAGCCGTTGCGAACGGCGGCGGCGCACAGCGCATATGACCCGCCCCGCTGTAGCAGGCCATGCATTGCGTATTTCCCCTTAGCCCCATCGCGGCGCAGACCGTTGATTTCGCTTAACCTTCGCCGTTAACCCGCTTTTGCCGTGCCCAGCCCTTCTCCCATGTCCTCCAAAGTCCAGTTCCGCCTGCGCGTATACAACGACAGCACCATTGCCATCGGACCCGGCAAGGTGCAGTTGCTCGAATCCATCGCCGAGGCGGGCTCCATCTCGGCCGCAGCCCGCTCGCTGGGCATGTCGTACCGGCGCGCCTGGGTGCTCGTGGACGAGATGAACCGCGCGCTGCAGACGCCGGCCGTCAACACCAGCGCAGGCGGCGCCCATGGCGGCGGCGCCTCGCTCACGGCCACGGGCGAGGCCATCGTCAGGCATTACCGCTCCATAGAAACCACGTCGCGCATGGCGGCTGCGGCCGATATCGCAGCGCTGACGCGCCTGCTCAATCCCCAGGGCACCGCCAGCGCATGAGCGATGCCGCCGCGCAAGGCATAGGCTGCCGCCCCATCGGCCATGTGCGCAGCCGCTTCACCGATCCGGTGGGCATGCCCATACAGACGGCAGGCGCGGCCGACGAGGCAGGCCGCGTGGAGCTGCTGCCCGAGTTCGAGGCCGGGCTGCGCGACATCGAAGGCTTTGACTACCTGATCCTCATCACCCACCTGCACCAGGCCGTGGAAAAGCTGGAAGTCGTGCCCTTCATGGACGACCGCAGCCACGGCGTGTTCGCCACACGCGCCCCCGCGCGGCCCAACCGGCTGGGCCTGTCCATCGTGCGTCTGGTGCGGCGCGAAGGACTGCTGCTGCATTTCCTGGGCAACGACATGCTGGACGGCACGCCCGTGCTCGACATCAAGCCCTACGTGCCCAGGCTGGACGTGCGCCAGACCGAGCGCATAGGCTGGTTCGGCAAGCGTATCGACCAGATGCCCGACATCCGCGCCGACGCCCGCATGGCCTGAGCCTGCTTCGGCAGCCGCAGCAACGGCAACAGCCCTCAGTGGAAATTGCGGCTCGCCACGCCGGCGCCGCCCAGGCGGCCCAGCCAGCGGCTCATGTCGCGGGCGCGGTGCACGATGAGATGGCGCACGGCGGGCACCTCCTGGCTGGCCTGCTCTGCAGGCACTGACTCGCCGCAGTCCTTGCCGCCGCCCCAGTCAGAGCTGCTTTGCCAGATGCCCTCGACCGCCAGCAGCCGCGCGCCCAGCAAGGGCTCGCCCCAGCGCGTGACGGTATCGGGCCAGACCACCAGGTTGACCGTGCCCGTCTCGTCCTCCAGCGTGATGAAGACCGTGCCCTTGGCCGTGGGCGGGCGCTGGCGCACGGTGACGATGCCGCAGGCCCGCACGCGCATGCCCGCCAGCGTGTCGCGCAGCTCCAGCGCCGTGCGAAGCCCGTGGCGGCGCAGGCGGTCACGCAGCAGGGCCAGCGGGTGGCGGCGCAGGCTCAGGCCCGTGGCCGCGTAGTCGAACAGGATTTCCTCGCCCTCGGGCGCGGCGGCCAGTTGCACGGGCGCCTCGTGCACGGGCACGCCCGCGAACAGCGGGGGCTGCACCTGCAGGGCCGCCGCATCCCACATCTGCTGGCGGCGGTGGCCTGACAGGCCCTGCAGCGCATCGGCCGCCGCCAGGGCCTGCAGCTCGGCGCGCTGCAGCCGGGCGCGCAGGGCCAGGTCCTCGGTGCTCCTGAACGGTGCCTGCGCGCGGACCTGGGCCACGCGCTCGCCCGAAGTCTTTGGCAGCTGCGCCACCATGCACAGCCCCAGGCGCACGGCCGGCTGCGGCAGCTCGACGCCGGCAATGCGCTCGTGCGGCGCCTCCAGCGTGCAGTCCCAGTCGCTGTGGCGCACATCGACGGGCAGCACGCGCACGCCGTGGCGGCGCGCATCCTGGATCAGTTGCGAGGGGGTGTAGAAGCCCATGGGCTGGGCATTGAGCAAGGCCATGAGGAAACAGGCCGGCTCATGGCGCTTGAGCCAGGCGCTGGCATAGGCCAGCATGGCGAAGCTGTAGGCATGGCTTTCTGGGAAGCCGTATTCACCGAAGCCCTGGATCTGGCGGACGATGGCGTGGGCGAATTCCGGGCTATAGCCCTTGGCCAGCATGCCCTCGATCAGCTTGCGCTCGAAATGGTGTATGCCGCCCTTGCGCCGCCAGGCGGCCATGGAGCGGCGCAGTTCGTCGGCCTCCCCCGCCGAGAAATTCGCCGCGATCATGGCGATTTGCATGACCTGCTCCTGGAAAATGGGCACGCCCAGCGTGCGCTCCAGCGCCTGCTTGAGTTCGGGCTTCTCCAACACCAGTTCCCCTTCCTGGTCCCTGCGCTCGCGCGCCTGCAGATAGGGATGGACCATGCCGCCCTGTATGGGGCCGGGCCGCACGATGGCGACCTCGACCACCAGGTCGTAGAACACGCGCGGCCGCAGCCGGGGCAGCATGCTCATCTGCGCCCGGCTCTCGATCTGGAAGGTACCCACGGTGTCGGCGCGGCAGATCATGTCGTAGGTGGCCGGGTCGTCCTTGGGAATGTCGGCCAGCTCCCAGCGCGGGCCGCGCAGCGCGGCGCGCGCGTGCAGGCTGCCGCGCAGCACGGTGAGCATGCCCAGGGCCAGCACATCGACCTTGAGCAGCTTCATGGTGTCCAGATCGTCCTTGTCCCACTGGATGACCGAGCGGCCCTCCATGGCGGCCGGCTCCACGGGCACCAGCCGCGTCAGCGGCCCGTCGGTCAGCACAAATCCGCCCACATGCTGGCTCAGGTGGCGCGGGCTGTCGCGCAGCTGCAAGGCCAGCTCCAGCCACAGCCGCGCACGCTGGGGCGACAGTTGCGGGCAGTCGTCGCCCAGCCGCTCGCGCAGCCGGGCCAGGCGCAGCAGCTTGGAGCGCACCCAGCCCAGGGCGGGGTCATCGGGTTCGGGCTCCGGCTCGGCCGCCTGGTCCTCGGCATCGCTGAACCAGTGGTGCTGCCGGGCCATGGCGTCGATCAGCACCGCATCCACGCCCAGGGCCTTGCCCGCATCGCGCAGCGCGCCGCGCGTGCGCCAGCAGCTGACCACGGCCGTCAGCGCCGCACGGCCGCGGCCGTATTTTTCGTAGATGTACTGGATGACGGTCTCGCGCCGCGCGTGCTCGAAGTCCACGTCGATATCTGGGGGCTCGCTGCGCTCGCGGCTGATGAAGCGCGCCATCAGCAGCGTGGTCTTGTTCGGATCCACGGCCGTGATGCCCAGGCAATAGCAGACGGCCGAGTTCGCGGCCGAACCGCGCCCCTGGCACAGGATGCCTTCGCTGCGCGCATAGCGCACGATGTCGTGCACGGTGAGAAAGTACATCTCGTAGCGGCATTCGGCGATCAGCTCCAGCTCATCCTTCAATTGCTTGGCGACCGATTCGGGAATGCCTTGCGGATAGCGCCCCGCCGCTCCCTGCCAGGTATGCCAGGCCAGGGTCTGGCGCGCGTCCATGCCGGGCAGCACGCTTTCCTGCGGATAGTGGTAGCTGATCTCACTGAGCTTGAAATCGCAGCGCGCGGCAATCTGCAGGGTTGCATCCAGCATGGCGCGCGGATAGATGCCGCCCAGCCGCAAGCGCGAGCGCAGATGCCGCTCGGCATTGGGATGCAGCTCGAAGCCGCATTCGGCCACGGTGCAGCCCAGGCGCAGCGCCGTCACCAGGTCCTGCAGCGGCTTGCGCGAGCGCGCATGCATGTGCACGTCGCCGCATGCCACGCAGGACAGGCCCAGTAACCCTGCCACGTCCTGCAGGCTTTGCAGCCACAGGCTGTCGTCGGGCGCCAGCAGCAGCTCCACGCCCAGCCAGCAGCCCGGCCCCAGCTGCGCCACGGCGGCCTGCACGGCCTGGGCGATGGCGGGCACATCGCCGGCTGGAAGCAGCGCACGCTGTGGCAGGACGATGCATTCGCAGCCTTCACGCAGCAGATGCCAGGGGCTGTCGGCATCGACCAGGTACCGGCCCTTGTCGGCACGGGCGCGCGCTGCGCTGATGAATTCGCAGAGGTTGCCCCAGCCGTTCAGATCGCGCGCCAGCGCCACCACGCGCAGCGGGCCCCAGGCAAATTCGCTGCCATGGATCAGGGCCATCTCGCAGTCGCGCGCGGCCTCGAAGGCCCGCACAGCGCCGGCCACCGAGCATTCGTCGGTCAGGGCCAGCGCCTGGTAGCCCAGGGCCTTGGTGCGCTGCACCAGTTGGGCCGGCGAAGAGGCGCCGCGCAGAAAGCTGAAGTTCGACAGGCAGTGCAGCTCCGCATAGCCGGGCAGGCCCGGGCCCGATGCCATGCCGGACACCGGCCCGGTGGCCTGGGGCGGGGGCTGCAGCCGCTGCAGCTGCGGGGGCGGCGGCTCCAGCAGGATGTCCTGTTCAGCCATAGATGCCTTGCGCAAACCAGGCGGCGGGCGACAGCAGGGCCGGCATGCCTGGCAGCCGCTCCGATGCAGGCGCGCGCTCGCGGTAGATCCAGACATGGCCGACAGCCGCGTTGCTGGCCACGAAATAGTCACGCACGGCCAGCGCCGCATCGGCCTGCGGCTCCCCCCACCAGCCGGCCTCCAGCCGATAGGGGCCGGCCAGCAATTGCAGCGGCCCCTGCCAGCAAGGGCGGCTGCCCTGCAGGAGCAGGGGCTGGGGCGGATCAAGCAGCCAGGGCGGCAGCAGGCCCTGCCAGGGGTTGGCCGCCTTGCGCGCGTGCGCGGGCCGCCGCGGTGCCTGCGGGGTCTGCAGGGCCTCGCAGGCCGGGGTCCAGCGCTGCATGGCCTCGGGCCGGTGGTCCGATTGCAGCTGCGCCACCCGCACGCCCTGCGCGCCACGGCGGGCCGAGACGCGCTCCACCCATTCATGCCAGGCCATGCCGCTGGCCACGTCTGTCGCGCCTGCCGCCTCGCCCAGCGGCGCCGGACCGGGCGCGGCCGGTGGCAGGCAACTGCCGGCATCGGCCGCGAAAGGCGCGGTGTCCAGCGCCACCAGCTCCAGCATGTCCGCAGGCGCGCGCCAGGGCGTACGGGCCAGGCGTTCGCGCAGCAGGCGCTCCATGTGCTCCAGCGCCTGGGCGGGCCGGGCCGTGCGGATGTCCAGCGCTTCCCAGGCCGGCAGCTGCGTGCCGTCCACGCGCCGCAGATCGTGGTGCCAGCGCAGTTGCAGGCCCAGCACGCCCTGGTGGCGGGCCTGCAGCCAGGCCTGCAGCGCGCGCAGCAGGGGCCGGGCGGCCTGCAGCAGGGCCTGGGCGTCGCTGGCCGGATAGCCCAGGTCGGCGCGCAATGCAAAGTGTTCGGGCAGCTCCAGCCAGTCCAGCGCATGGGGGCTGCTGCCATAGGCCTGGTCCAGCGCCAGCAGGGCCGGCAGCCCGATGCGCCGCGCCAGGCCCGCGCGCGGCAGGGCGCGCAGCTCGCCCCAGCGGCGGCAGCCCATGCGCTCCAGGGCCGGCGCATGGGGTTCGAGCGCGGGCAGGGTCCAGATCGGAAGGTCATCGGCAGGCGGCCAGGGCTGGCGCGAATCCGTGCCCTGCATGCGCCAGCGCAGCCGGGCCAGCGCCTGCCAGGCCGTGGCGGCCCGGGCCCAGACCGGCATCTGCGGGCTGCCTGCCTGCCCTGTGTCAGGCTGCTGTTCACGCAGAGCGCGCAGCAGGCCCAGCAGCATGGACTGGCGGCCGCCCCACAGGCGCTCCACGCTGCCCACCTCCATCAGCGCCACGGCCTGCCCTGCGCCCTGCCAGACGGCCACGCGCGGCGTCCAGCGCAGGGCCCACCAGGCCTGCTGCGCGCAGGCACTGCCTTTGCCATCACTGTCGCCGTTGCCCTGGCCATCGCCCTGCGCGGCATGCAGCGGCCAGGCAATCCAGTGCAGTGCTTGGTTCGGCTGTGCCATGGCATCTCATCCCAGGGTGTGCGCTGCCGCCTGCAGGGCGGGCGCCTCGGCGGGCAGCAGTTGCCCGTGTCCATGAAGCCAGCGCTGCGCCTCGCCCGCCTGCCGGGTGCGCCGCAGGGCCTGGGCCTGCAGCACGTCCTGCCAGGCCCAGTGGTGCAGCGGCAGTTTCAAGGGATGCTCCAGCGCAGGCCCCCGGCGCTTGAGCAACTGCACGCGCAGGCAGGCTGGCGTACCGCCTTCGCCCGGCACCCCCAGCTCGGTCTCCACGCGCAGCCGCAGCGGCGCAGGCGAGGCCACCGTCTGCAGGGAGGCCGAGGCCTCGCGCCACAGCCACAGAATGCGCCCCTGCGCAGCGGCCGCCCATTGCAGCCGGCGCAGCGTGGCCATGGGCAGACCGGCCGGCAGCCAGGCCAGCACGGCCAGCACGTCGCGGCAGCGCAGTGCCTGCTCACAGACCCAGGCCAGCCCTGCCCCATCGCCTGCCGGGTGGGCGCCGGGGTGGGTGTCCGGGTGGGTGTCGGCCTCCACGCAGCACAGCCGGTGCGCCGCCACGCCCGCCGCTTCCAGTCCCGGAGCAAAAGGCCTGCAAGGCGGCGCCACCAGCACCACCTGGCCCGCGCTGCGCTGCATCAGGGCCGCCAGGCCCGGCAGCAGCAGCGGCCATTCGGCATGGCCATGGGCGGGCTGCAGCAGCTCGACCATGGCGCCCAGCGGCCAGCCCCCGCCCGGCAATTGCGCATCCAGCAGCGCATGGCCCGAAGGCTGGACGCGCTGCTGCAGCGCCTGCTGCCAGCCATCGCCACGCCACACGCCCTGCAACTGAGGCAGCACACGCGCCGCGCCCGCCAGGGAGGCGGACTGCGCAGGTTGAAAGGCGTCTGTCGTGGTCATGGGGAATTCTCAAGATACTGTACAAATATACAGCACCCTTGATTTCCCCACAGCTCCACGGCCGTAAAAAAGCCGGGCAAGCCCGGCTGCCTCAATGCGCAGTTGTTCCTGCTGCCCCACCCGGCGGCGGCGTGGCGTCGATCTGCATGCAGGCTTCGCACCATTGCGCGACCGCCGTGTCCACGGCGTGGGTGCGGGCGTTGATGGCGGGCCAGCGGCGCAGGCAGGCGTTGACAATGGCCTGCAGCTGCCACAGGGCCTCGCGGCTGAGCAGGGCCAGCTCGCTCATGCCCTGCACGTCGTCCTTGAGGTAGGCCAGCAGGTCGGTCTGCTGGTTCGGGTGCAGGCCGGCCTCGGCCAGCTGCTTTTGCAGGCTGCCGATGCTGGAGTCGATGTAGACGGCCGCCTGGTGGTCGGGCATGGCCTGCCAGCGCTCGGGAAAGGCCTGGCTGAACGTGTCCCACATCTGGAAGGCGGCCGACAGCGCTGCCACGCTGTGCGTGACCTCGGCCTGCAGCGGCGGCAGCGGCGTGCCCGGCGAGATCTCGTCGTACAGCAGCGGCAGCAGGATGCCGACCAGATCGGCCGGATAGCGGCGGTGGTTCATGCGCAGCATCAGCGACAGGCGCTGGCCGGGCAGGTCCTGGAATTTGTCGAAGAAGGCCGAGACCACCTCGGCCAGCAACAGGATACGGCCCATTTTGGAGATGGCTTCGCCATGCACGCCGCGCGGATAGCCCGTGCCGTCCATGCGCTCGTGGTGCTCGAGCACGGCCATTTCCACGTCCTGCGAATACGCGCCCGCGCCCCGCATGATGAGCATGCCCGTGACCGAGTGCGCCACCAGGTGCTTGCGCTCGGCGCCCGTGAGCCGGTAGTTGGGGTCGGTCCAGGCCGGGTCCATGTAGAGCATGCCCACGTCGTGCAGCAGGGCCGCCGTGGCCAGCGGGCCGCATTCACGCTCGCTCCATTCGCTTTGCAGCGCCAGGTAGACGGCCACCAGCATCATCTGCAGGCTGTGGGCGAACAGCTCGGGCCGCTGCTCGCGCATGACCGTGAGCTTGAAGGCGATCTGCGGCGGCAGCACCATCAGGCGCAGCGGCGCCAGCAGCCGGTCCGTGCCGCCCAGCGACTGCACCAGGCGGCGCATCAGGTCCACGGTCTCGCATTGCACCATGGCCTGGGCCTCGATGGCCAGCACGTCCACGCGGTTGTCCACGCCCAGGTGCTTGTCGATGGGGTCGCGCAGCTTGTGCTTGACCAGGCGCTCGTACATGTTGCTGTCGATGCGCGCGCCCTTGTCCACGAGCTTGACACCCTTGTCGTTGAAGATGGGCTCGCCGGTCACCACGTTGCAATGCTCGGCCATGTCGGTGACGGCGCGCAGGAAATGCACGCCCTCGTCCTTCCATCCCTGCGCTGTCGGTGGATTGCGCACGGCCGCGACATCCGTCATAGAGGCTCCCATTGGCTCGAAATCTGAAATATAAGCAAAAGAGCCCGCGCAAGGCGGGCTCTCGTCGCGCAGGCCTGCACCAGGCAGGCACTGCACAGCAACATCAGCGAATCAGCGTCACGCCGGTCTTGGACTGGATGTCCTCGAAGCTCACTTCGGGGGCCAGTTCCACGAGCTTCAGGCCCTGCGGCGTCACGTCCATCACTCCCAGGTCGGTGATGATACGGTCCACCACGCCCACGCCGGTCAAAGGCAGAGTGCAGGCGGGAAGAATTTTGAGGTCGGTCGTGCCGTCCTTCTTCTTTGCCACATGCTCCATGAGCACGATGACGCGCTTGACGCCCGCCACCAGGTCCATGGCGCCGCCCATGCCCTTGACCATCTTGCCGGGGATCATCCAGTTGGCCAGGTCGCCCTTCTCGGACACCTGCATGGCGCCCAGGATGGACAGGTTGATCTTGCCGCCGCGGATCATGGCGAACGACTGGTCGCTGCCGAAGATGGACGAGCCGGCAATCGTCGTCACGGTCTGCTTGCCGGCGTTGATCAGGTCGGCGTCCACGGCATCCTCGGTCGGGAAGGGGCCGATGCCCAGCATGCCGTTCTCGGACTGCAGCCACACTTCCTTGTCACCCGTGTGGTTGGCCACCAGGGTGGGAATGCCGATGCCCAGGTTGACGTAGAAGCCGTCTTCGAGTTCTTGGGCCGCGCGGGCGGCCATCTGGTCTTGGGTCCACGGCATGGTCAGGCTCCTTGTTTTTCTGTGATGGTGCGCTTTTCGATGCGCTTTTCGGGGTTCGGGTTGTGCACGATGCGGTGCACGTAGATGCCGGGCAGGTGGATGTCGTCCGGTGCGATCTCGCCGACCTCGACCACCTCCTCCACTTCCACGATGCAGACCTTGCCGGCCGTGGCGGCGGCAGGGTTGAAGTTGCGCGCCGTCAGGCGGAACTGCAGGTTGCCGCTCTTGTCGGCACGGTGGGCCTTGACCAGGGAGACATCGGGCACGAGCGAGCGCTCCATCACATAGGTCTCGCCGTCGAACTCGCGCAGCTCCTTGCCCTCGGCCACCATGGTGCCCACGCCGGTCTTGGTGAAGAAGGCGGGAATGCCGGCGCCGCCTGCGCGCAGCTTCTCGGCCAGCGTGCCCTGGGGCGTGAATTCCAGCTCCAGCTCGCCGGCCAGGTACTGGCGCTCGAACTCCTTGTTCTCGCCCACATACGACGAGATCATCTTCTTGATCTGGCGCGTCTCCAGCAGCTTGCCCAGGCCGAAGCCGTCCACGCCCGCGTTGTTGGAAATCACCGTCAGGCCCTTGACGCCGCTGTCACGCAGCGCGTCGATCAGGGCCTCGGGAATGCCGCACAGGCCGAAGCCTCCCACAGCCAGCAATTGCCCGTCGGCCACGACGCCCTGGAGCGCCTGCTCCGCAGAGGGGTAGAGCTTTTTCACACATGTCTCCTTCAGATTGGATGCGCTACGATACTACGTACTTGCATAGGTAGTTTTTCGTAAAGATTTGCCCATGGATATAGATTACAGGCTGGCGTTCGAGGCCGCCCCCGTCGGTCTCGTGATCTCGCGCAACCGCACCATGATCGACTGCAATCGCCAGGTCTGCGAGATGTTCGAGGCCTCGCGCGAGGTGCTGATCGGCCAGACCTTCCAGATCCTCTACCCCAGCGCCGACGAGTATGAGCGGCTGGGCGCGCGCATCGCGCCCATTCTCAATGCAAGGGGCTTTTATTCGGACAACCGCATCATGAAGCGCGCCAACGGCGAAACGTTCTGGTGCCATGTCACGGGCCGCACGCTGGACCGCAGCGACCCGCATGCCTCGGGCATCTGGAGCTTCGAGGACCTCAGCGCCCAGCGCCCCGTCAAGGCCGAACTCACGGGGCGCGAGCGCGAGGTGGCCGCCCGCCTGCTGGAAGGCCTGACCTCCAAGGAAATCGGCCGTGCCCTGGCCATCAGCCACCGCACGGTGGAGATCTACCGCGCACGGCTGATGCGCAAGTACGGCGCCTCCACGGCCGCCGATCTGGTCCACAAGCTGGTCTCTGGCTGACAGGGCGACGGCCTACACGGGCCGTATCCGCCCGCGCAACACAATGCCTTGGCAAAAAGCATGCCCGGCACGACGCAGGCGGGGTGCGGTGAAATTTTTTGGCTATGGCGCAGTTGAGATTTGCCAATCGCCAAAGCCTTGCCGCATCCATAGAACGAAACAACAATAAAAGCAATTCGATAGCACGCAGCTATTGATTTTCCAAGCGCCGCGCTGCCTGCGTGCAAGCCGGCGCCGCTACCACCCCTCGATCAAGGAGAGACCATGACCCACAAGCTCACCACCGCCGCAGGTGCCCCGGTTGCCAACAACCAGGACTCGCTCACGGCCGGCCCGCGTGGCCCGATGCTGCTGCAGGACCTGTGGCATCTGGAAAAAATGGCCCACTTCAACCGCGAAGTGATTCCCGAGCGCCGCATGCACGCCAAGGGCTCGGGCGCCTTCGGCACCTTCACCGTGACGGGTGACATCACGCGCTACACCCGCGCCAAGGTGTTCTCCGACATCGGCAAGCAGACCGAAGTGTTCGCGCGCTTTTCCACCGTGGCCGGCGAGCGCGGCGCGGCCGACGCCGAGCGCGATATCCGCGGCTTCGCCGTCAAGCTCTATACCGAGGAAGGCAACTGGGACCTGGTGGGCAACAACACGCCGGTGTTCTTCTTCCGCGACCCGCTCAAGTTCCCGGACCTGAACAAGGCCGTCAAGCGCGACCCCTACACCAACCTGCGCTCGCCCGAGAACAACTGGGACTTCTGGACCGGCCTGCCCGAGGCGCTGCACCAGATCACCATCGTCATGAGCGACCGGGGCATTCCGCGCGGCTACCGCCACATGCATGGCTTCGGCTCGCATACCTACAGCTTCATCAACGCCAGCAACGAGCGCCACTGGGTCAAGTTCCACTGGGTCTGCCAGCAGGGCATCGAGAACTTCACCGATTCCGAGGCGGCCTCCGTCGTCGCCTCCGACCGTGAAAGCAGCCAGCGCGACCTGCTCGAGGCCATCGACCGCGGCGAGTTCCCGCGCTGGAAGCTGTGCGTGCAGATCATGCCCGAGCATGAAGCCGAGACCTACCGCTTCCACCCCTTCGACCTGACCAAGGTCTGGAGCAAGAAGGACTACCCGCTGATCGAAGTGGGCGTGATGGAGCTCAACCGCAACCCGCGCAACTACCACGCCGATGTGGAGCAGGCCTCGTTCACGCCGGCCAACCTGGTGCCGGGCATCGGCCCCTCGCCCGACCGCATGCTGCAGTCGCGCCTGTTCTCGTATGGCGATGCCGCGCGCTACCGCCTGGGCGTGAACCACCACCAGATCCCCGTGAACGCGCCGCGCTGCCCCTACCACGCCTACCACCGGGACGGCGCCATGCGCGTGGACGGCAACTACGGCGGCACCATCGCCTACGAGCCCAACACCAAGGGCGAGTGGCAGGAGCAGCCGGCCTTCGCCGAGCCGCCGCTGGCCCTCAACGGCGCGGCCGACCGCTGGAACTACCGCGAGGACGATGCCGACTACTTCACCCAGCCCGGCGACCTGTTCCGCCTGCTCACGCCCGATGCGCAGCAGCGCCTGTTCGAGAACACGGCGCGCAACATCGCCGGTGTGTCCGAGCACATCGTGCAAAAGCACATAGCGCACTGCACCCAGGCCGACCCGGCCTACGGCAAGGGCGTGGCCGATGCCATCGCCCGCCAGAAGGCCGGCACGCTCTGACCGGCTGACGCCCACGGCAAAACGCCCCCGAAACTTCGGGGGCGTTTTTCATGGCACGCCCTGCCCTCAGGCCACGGCCTTGAAGGCGGGAAGCTTGTCGCCCAGCCGCTTGCCCATCTCCGTGCCCAGGGCCTGCAGGCCGCTCATGGGGCGCACCATGACCTCGAATTCCCGGATCAGCCCCTGCTCGTCGAAGCGGATGAAGTCGATTCCCTTGAGGTTCTTGCCACCCACGCTGGCGCTGAACTCCAGCACCACGTCCAGGCCGTCATCGCTGGCCATCTGGCGGTGGTAGGTGAAGTTCTCGAAGACCTGGACCACGGTGGACAGCGCCAGCATCAGCGCGGCTGCCGAGGCATAGGGCGTGTTGGCCATGGGCGAGCGGAACACCGCATCGGGATGGACGATGGTGTGCAGCTCGCCCAGGTCGCTGGCGGCAACCATGCGATGCCACAGCTCCAGGGAGCGGGCGACTGCGGGATGGGCGTTCTTCGGGGGCTGGGACATGCTTGTCTCCTGGTGGTTGAGGTGGAAAACGGAATCGGGCGGCGCCCTCAAAGGCTGGCCGCCAGCGTGGTGCCTTGCACGATGGCGCGCTTGGCGTCGAGTTCGGCCGCCACGTCGGCGCCGCCGATCAGGTGCACGCTGCAGCCCGCCGCGCTCAGGGCCGCATGCAGCTCGCGCTGCGGCTCCTGGCCCGCGCAGAGCACGACGTTGTCCACCTCCAGCAGTTGCGGCTGGCCGTCCACGGTGATGTGCAGCCCGGCGTCGTCGATGCGCTCATAGGCCACGCCCGAGCCCATGGCCACGCTGCGTGCCTTCAGCGAGGTGCGGTGTATCCAGCCCGTGGTCTTGCCCAGTTGGTCGCCCACCTTGGTGGACTTGCGCTGCAGCAGGTGCACGCGGCGCGGCGAGGGCTGGGCCTGCGGCTGCGCCAGGCCGCCGGCCTGGGCGTAGTCCGTGTCTATGCCCCACTCCGCATAGAACTTGCGGGGCGCCACGGCGCCGCTGTCGCCGGCATGGGTCAGGTACTCGGCCACATCGAAGCCGATGCCGCCCGCGCCGATGATGGCCACGCGCTCGCCCACGGGCCTGTCGCCCTGCAGCACGTCCAGGTAGCCGAGCACCTTGGGATGGTCCACGCCGTCGATGGCGGGAACGCGCGGCCGTATGCCCGTGGCCAGCACGATCTCGTCATAGCCGCCCTCGATGAGCTGGGCTGCCTCCACGCGGTGGCCCAGTCGCAGCGCCACGCCGCCCAGCTCCAGCTGGCGGCGGAAGTAGCGCAGCGTCTCGTGGAACTCCTCCTTGCCAGGCACCTTCTTGGCAATGTTGAACTGCCCGCCGATCTCGCTGGCCGCATCGAACAGCGTCACCGCATGGCCGCGCTGCGCGGCGGTGACGGCAAAGCTCAGGCCCGCCGGGCCGGCACCCACCACAGCGATGCGCTTGGCGGCGGGCGCGGGCGCAATCACCAGCTCGGTCTCGTGGCAGGCGCGCGGGTTGACCAGGCAGGAGGTGATCTTGCCGCCAAAGGTATGGTCCAGGCAGGCCTGGTTGCAGGCAATGCAGGTGTTGATCTCGTCGGCACGGCCCTGGCGCGCCTTGCGCACGAAGTCGCCATCGGCCAGCAGCGGCCGGGCCATGGAGACCATGTCGGCATAGCCCTCGGCCAGCAGGCGCTCGGCCACTTCGGGCGTGTTGATGCGGTTGGAGGTGATCAGCGGGATGCCCACCTGCCCCATCACGCGCTGCGTGACCCAGGCATAGGCGGCGCGCGGCACCTTGGTGGCGATGGTGGGGATGCGCGCCTCGTGCCAGCCTATGCCCGTGTTCAGCAGCGTGGCGCCCGCGGCCTCGATGGCCTGGGCCAGCGCGATCACTTCCTCCAGCGTGGAGCCGCCCTCCACCAGGTCCAGCATGGACAGGCGGTAGATGATGATGAAGTCCCGCCCCACACGCTGGCGCGTGCGCCGCACGATCTCCACCGCAAAGCGCATGCGGCCCGCGTAGCTGCCGCCCCATTCGTCATCGCGGTGGTTGGTGCGTGCGGCGATGAACTCGTTGATCAGATAGCCCTCGGAGCCCATGATCTCCACGCCGTCGTAGCCCGCATGCCGGGCCAGGGCTGCGCAGCGCACGAAGTCCTCGATGGTCTGCTCCACCTCGTCGCCCGTCAGCGCATGCGGCACGAAGGGGTTGATGGGCGCCTGCAGCGCGCTGGGCGCCACCAGCCCGGGCTGGTAGGCGTAGCGGCCGAAGTGCAGGATCTGCATGGCGATCTTGCCGCCCTCGGCATGGACGGCCTGCGTGACGATGCGGTGCTGGTCCGCCTCGTGTTCGTTGACCATCATGGCGCCGCCCTTCATGGGCCGGCCGCGCTCATTGGGGGCGATGCCGCCCGTGACGATCAAGCCCACCTCGCCGCGCGCGCGCTCGGCGTAGAAGGCGGCCATGCGCTCGAAGCCGTTGGGCGCCTCTTCCAGGCCCACGTGCATGGAGCCCATGAGCACGCGGTTTCTGAGCGTGGTGAAGCCCAGGTCCAGTTCGGCATTCAGGTGGGGGTAGTGGGTCATGCCTGTCTCGCTTTTTTATGCAACTGATTGCATGAATGTAGTCAGCCTCCTTTATTTATGCAACTGGTTGCGCAAAAAATTGCAGAAATGACTGCAGCGCTTGGCCGCGCCTCCATGCAGGCCCGTAAGATGGCGCCCAGCGCCAGTCCCTTTGTTGCCGATGTCCCTGCCACACGCCCTTCTCACCGCCTTGGTCGAGCACCCCTGCTCGGGCTCGGAACTTGCCGAGCGCTTCGACCGCTCCATCGGCTACTTCTGGAACGCCACGCACCAGCAGATCTACCGCGAACTCGCACGACTGGAGGAGGCGCAATGGATCGAGGCCCTGCCCGCCGAATCCGGCCGGGGCCGCAAGCGCCAGTACCGCATCCTGCCCACGGGCCGCAAGGAGCTCAAGCGCTGGGTGGCCGAGCAGGAAGACCCCAAGCCGCTGCGCGAGGAATGGATGGTGCGCCTGCGTGCCGAGGCGGTGGTGGGACCCTGCGGACTGCAGGACGAAGTGCAACGGCTGCTGGCACTGCACCAGGCGCAGCTGGACGTCTACCAGCGCCTGGAGCAGCGCGACTTCCTGGACAAGCCGCCCACGCGCGAGCGGCGGCTGCAGCATCTGGTGCTCAAGGCCGGCATACAGCAGGAGCAGCTGTGGATAGGCCTGCTGCAGGAAGCCCGGGAGATCCTGGACATGCCGGCCAGGCCCTGAGGAACGGTTGCGACGACTGAGACTGCCGAGACGGCTGAGAAGGTCGCGACGGCCGCCTCAGCCCTTGCTCAAGCCGTGCAGCGCCAGCCCCGGCGCCTCCAGCCGGGCACGCAGAATGCGCCCGTGCGTGGAGTCCGTCACATACAGCGTGCGGCGGTCCGCGCCGCCAAAGGCCAGGTTGGTGAGCGAGCTTCCCGGCACGCCACGCAGCACCTGCACGGGCTCGGCCCGATGGTTGAGCACCCACACCAGGCCCAGGCCCGGGTTGGCCACCAGCAGCCGGCCCTGGTCATCCACGGCCAGCCCATCGGGACCGCTGGGGCCGTAGGAGGTGAAGAACTGCCCCACCTTGGCCACGCTGCCATCGGGCAGCAGGGGCACGCGCCAGACGCAGTTGCCGCGCGTCACGGCCAGGTAGAGCACGCGGCCATCGGGCGACAGCGCCACGCCGTTGGGGCTGGGCACGTTGGCCAGCAGCAGGTCCAGCCGGCCGTCCGGCCGCAGGCGGTACAGGCGGCCGCTGGGATCGTGCAGGCCGCTCTGGCCCTGGTCGGTGAAGTAGAGGTTGCCTTCGGCATCGAAGACCAGATCGTTCACGCCCTTGAAGCGCTCGCTGTTGCGCCGCTGCAGATAGGGGCTGACGCGCCCCGTGGCCACCTCCAGGCACATCAGGCCGTTCTTGTAGTCGGTGATCAGCAGCGTGCGCTCGTCAAGGAACTTCATGCCGTTGGGCTCGCCGTCGTACTCGGCCACCAGGGTCCAGGCGCCTTGCGGATCGATGCGGAAGACGCGGCCCCAGGGAATGTCGGCCACGTACAGGTTGCCGGCGCCGTCGAACACCGGCCCCTCGAGGAAGGAGTCGGTGACGGCGCCGCCCCGGTTGGCATCGGCCCAGTCGCTGCGCTCGGGGCGGCGCAGGGCGTCGGGCATGGCGGTGAACGATTCGAGTTCGCAGACCTGGGGGGCTTGCAGCAGGAACATGGTGCTTGTCTTTCTCGGGATTTCAGGGGATGGCGCTGAAACCGTACAGGCGCGCTGGATTGTCGACCAGGATGCGGTCCATGGCCTCGTCCGTGCCCGCCCAGGCCTGCAGCAGATCGACCAGATCGGCATCGTCGACGGAGCCCGGCGCCTCGGTGGTGTGCGGCCAGTCGCTGCCCCAGACCAGGCGCTCGGGTGCGGCGCGCACCAGGTCGCGGCCCAGCGGCAGCGTGTCGGCATAGGAGGGGCCGCCCACCGATGAACGCATATAGGCGCCGGAGAGCTTGACCCAGGTATTGCCGCCATCGAGCAGCCGGCGCAGCGCGGCATGGGCCGCGCCCTCCACGCCCTGCATGCCCGCGGCCGGGTCGATGCGACCCAGGTGGTCCACGACCAGGGGCACGGGCAGCGCGCCCAGCACGGGCTCCAGCGCCACCAGCTGTTCGGGCTGCATGAAGACCTGCACATGCCAACCCAGCCGTGCGACCCGGTGCGCCAGCGTGACCAGCATGTGGGCCGTGGTCTCGCCCCAGGACTGCGGCGAGACAAAGTTCACGCGCAGCCCGCAGACACGGTGCGCGGCCAGCCGGTCCAGCTCGGCATCGGCCACATCGTGGGCGACCACGGCCACGCCGCGCGCATCATCGCCCAGGCGCTCCAGCGCATCCAGCGTGCAGGCGTTGTCCGTGCCATAGGTCGAGGGCGTGACCACCACGGCGCGCGAGGTGCCCAGGCGCTGCTGCAGTTGACGGTACATGGCCACGTCGGCCTGCGGAGGCGTGCGCGGCCAGTGCGGCGACGGCGCAAAGCGCGCATCGAAGATGTGCATGTGGCTGTCGCAAGCCAGGGGCGGCAGCGTGCGCGCAGGCCTGCTCGTGCCGGCCGAGTGCGGCACGGCCATGGCGATGTCGGTCATGCCCATGCGCTCAGTCCAGCACGATGGCGCCCTTGCGCACCACCTCGCCCCACTTGGCGTCTTCCTTCTGGAGGAAGGCGGCGAACTCGGCCGGCGTCGATGCCATGGGCTGGGCGCCCAGGTCGCTCAGGCGCTGGCGCACCTCGGCTTCCTGCAGCACCTCGGACAGCGCCTGGTGCAGGCGCGCGGCCACGGGCTCGGGCGTGCCCGTGGGCAGGAAGATGCCGTTCCACTCATAGGCCTCGTAGCCGGGAATCACGGTCTCGGACACGGTGGGCACATCGGGCAGGCGCGCCGAGCGCTGGGGCGCCGCCACGGCCAGGGCGCGCAGCTTGCCGCCCGTGACCAGCGGATAGGTGGCCGCCATGGTGCCGAACATGAAGTCCACCTGCCCGCCCATCACATCGGCAATGGCCGGCCCGCCGCTCTTGTAGGGCACATGGACCATGTCCAGCTCCAGCCGCTGGCGGAACAGCTCGGCCGCCAGGCGCTGCACCGTGCCGCTGCCGCCCGAGGCGAAGTTGATCTTGCCCGGCTGCGCCTTGGCCCTGGCCGCCAGGTCGGCCACGCTGCGCACGGGCGAGTCGGCCTTGACCACGACCACATTGGGCATGAGCAGCACCAGCGACAGCGGCTGCAGCGCGCTGCGCGCATAGGGCAGCTTGGCAAACAGATGCGGGTTGATGGAAAACGGCGTGGCGTCGTAGAGCACCGTGTACCCGTCGGCGCGCGCCTTGGCCACCTGGCTGGCGCCAATGGTGCCGCTGGCGCCGGGCCGGTTGTCCACGATGATGCTGGTGCCCAGCCGCGCGCCCATGCGCGTGGCCAGCAGGCGCGCGGCCGCGTCGGCGCCGCCGCCGGGCGCATAGGGCACGACCAGGGTGATGGGACGCTCGGGAAAGGCGGCCTGGGCCACGGCGGCGGCCAGGGCGCAGGCCGCGATCAGGGTTCTGGCAAGGAATTTCATGGCTTGTCTCCACATTTTTTAGAGGGGGCGGCGGCCGAATCAATCCGCCTTCAGGTTCAGTTCGCGGGCGATCTGCGCATAGGAGGCCGCTTCGCTGGCCACGCGCTGCGCGAAGGCGCTGCCGCAGCTGGACTCGGCATCCATGCCCAGGCCGTGCAGCTTGTCCGCGGCCGATGCACTCTTGGCAAACTCCACGGCCACGCGCTCCAGCGCCTGGGCCGCGCCGTCGGGAATGCCGGCCGGCGCGAGCACGCCGTACCAGACATCGGCCGAGTAGTCGCCGCCACCCGCTTCGGCAAAGGTGGGCACCTGGGGCAGCAGGGACGCGCGTCTGGGCGAAGCCACGGCCAGCGCCGTGAGCTTGCCGCTGCGCACCTGGGGCAGCACCGAGCCCAGCGTGGCGAAGGAGCTGTCGAGCTGGCCGCCCATGAGATCCGTGACCACGGGCGCCGCGCCCTTGTAGGGCACGTGGTTGAGCTTCAGGCCCTTGGCCCGCGCAAACATCTCGGTGGCGAAATGGCCCGAACTGCCCATGCCCGCCGTGCCGGCCGTGACGCTGCCGGGCCGGCTGCGTGCCTGGTCCATGTAATCCTGCAGGTTGCGCGCCGGCATGCCCGGCCCCACGACCAGCACCGTGGGGCTGCTGGCCACCGTGCACAGCGGCCGGAACGAGCGCACCACCTCGAACTTCACGCGGCCCTGGTACAGCGCCGGGATCATGCTGTGGTTGGTGGCGCCGAACAGCAGCGTATAGCCATCGGCCGGCGCGCCAGCCACGGCCTGCGCGGCCAGTATGGTGTTGGCCCCGGGCTTGTTGTCCACCACGAAGGGCTGGCCCAGCGCCTTGCCCGCATGGTCGGCAAAGGCGCGCGCCACCACGTCGGTGGGGCCGCCCGCCGCAAAGCCCACGACCAGCCGCACGGGCTTGGCCGGATAGTCCTTCTGCGCCAGCGCGGGCTGGGCGCCCAGCACGGCCAGCCCCACGGCGGCCAGCAGGCCGCCGCGCAAGGCCAGGCGGCGGACCTCTTGGAAATTCCTCGACATCGCTTGTCTCCTCAAATCACATGCATGCACATGCATGGGCCAAGGGCGCACACGGCGCCCCTGCCCTGGCTCAGGCGCCGGCCACCGCAGGCACGCGGGCCAGCACCTCCAGCACATTGCGGGCCGCGCCCACGCCCATGTTCACGTAGGCATCGCCGGTCACGCCGCCGATATGGGGGCTGAGCACGAAGTTCCTTTCGCCCTGGAACGGGTGGCCGGCCACCATGGGCTCCACCGCAAAGCTGTCCAGCCCTGCGGCCGCCACCTGGCCCGAGCGCACGGCGGCCAGCAGCGCGGCCTCGTCGATCAGGCCGCCGCGTGCGGTGTTGACCACGATCACACCGCGCCTGCAGGCCGCCAGCGTGGAGGCGCCGAGCATGCCCCGGTTTTCCTCGGTCAGCGGGCAGTGCAGCGAAATCGCGTCGGACTCGCGCCAGATGGTTTCCAGGTCCACGGGCTGCACGTAGGCGGGCAGGTTCTTTGCGAAGGGATCGAAGCCGATCACGCGCATGCCCAGCGCATCGGCCATGCGCGCAAAGCGCAGCCCGATGGCGCCCAGCCCCACCAGGCCCACGGTGCGCCCGCCCAGCTCCAGGCTCTTGTGCGTGGCCTTGTCCCAGTGGCCTGCGTGCATGCGGGCATCCAGCGCCACCACCGACTTGGCGCAGGCCAGCAGCAGCGCGAGTGCCTGCTCGGCCACGGCCGCCGCGTTGGCGCCAGCCGCAGCCACCACGGCAATGCCGCGTTCGGCGGCGGCCGCCTTGTCGATGGTGTCCGTGCCGCTGCCGTGCTTGGAGATCACGCGCAGCGAGGGCGCCGCGTCCATCACGGCCGCGCCCACCTTGCCGTAGCGCACGATGATGGCCACGGGATCATGGGCGCGGCACAGCGCGACCAGGTCCTCTTCGGTGGGCGTCTTGCCCGCATAGACGATGTCGTGCCGGGCCAGCAGGTCCAGGGCCTGTGGCGCCAGATCGGCGCCGGTGACGATGATGGTGCTCACAGCGATTCCCCTTCCTTGAGCACGCCGGCCGCGCGCAGGGCCGCGGGCAGCCACTTCGATGCCGTGTCGCCGCGCGCAATGGCCTCGATGCGGGCGGCCTCGTCGGCCACCTTCTTCACGGCCAGCTCCAGCATGGCGGGTGCCTTGGCGCGCTCGATGACGACCACGCCATCGGCATCGCCCACCACCAGGTCGCCCGGGTGAACCGTCGTGCCACCAGCGCAGATGGCGTGGTTGATGCGGCCCGGCACGAACTTGGTCGGGCCTGCGGGATTGAAGCCTGCGCTGAACACGGGGAAGTCCAGCTCCAGCAGCTCCAGGCGGTCGCGGATGGCGCCGTCCACGATGACGCCGGCCAGGCCCAGCTTCTTGCAGGCGCTGAGCATCAGCGTGCCCATCAGCGCGGCGGTCTGGTCGCCCTTGCCGTCGATGACCAGCACGTCGCCGGGCCGGGCCAGCGCGATGGCGGCGTGGATCATGAGGTTGTCGCCGGGACGCACCTCGACGGTGAAGGCCGGGCCGGCCACTTTCATGCCCTGGTGCACGGGCGCCACGCGCGAATGCATGGTGCCGCGGCGGCCCGCCACGTCGGCCAGGATGGCGGCCTGAAAGCCGGCTGCGCGCTGCACGACTTGGGCGTCCACGCGCTCTATGTCACGGATGATTTCTGGGAGTTGGCTCATGATGGTCCAGTGAGATGAGGTGAAGGAAAACAGAAAGATGTGCGCGCGTCAGTCGGCCTTGATACCGGCCTCGCGGATGAGTTGGGCCCACTTGGCGGAGTCGGATTTCTGCAGCTCGCCCAATTGCCGTGGCGTGCCGCCGACCAGGGTCACGCCCAGCCGCTCGGCCAGTGCCACGACGGCCGGGTCCCTGAGCGCCTGGCCGATCTCCTGGTTCAGCCGCTGCACGATGGCGGCCGGCGTCCTGGCCGGCGCAAAGACGGCCTGCCACTGCTCGACCACGAAGTCGCCGATGCCGGCCTCGGCCATGGTGGGCACGTCAGGCAGGGCCTTCAGGCGCGCCGCCGAGGTCACGGCCAGCGCGCGCAGCTTGCCGCCCTGCACATGGGGCAGCGCGGCGGCCACGGGGGCGAACATGAACTGCACCTGCCCCGCCAGCGTGTCCTGCAGCGCGGGCGTGTCGCCCTTGTAGGGCGCATGGATGAAGCGCACGCCGCCCTTTCTTTGCAGCAGCTCGCCCTGCATCTGCAAGATGGTTCCGCTGCCGCCCGAGGCAAAGGCCAGCTGGCCCGGCTGCGCCTTGGCGGCGGCCAGCAGATCGGCCACCGACTGGAAGGGCTGGGCCGCGCCCACCACCAGCAAATGGGGAATGGTGCCTATGGTGATGACGGGCTCGAAGCCCGCAATCGGGTCATAGGGCAGCTTGCCCATGAGGTGGGGCGCGATCGCCTGCGGACCGATGGAGGTGCCCAGCAGCGTGTGGCCGTCCGGCGCCGCCTTGGCCACGTAGGCCGCGCCGATGGTGCCCGTGGCGCCCGCGCGGTTGTCCACGATCACGGTGCTGCCCAGGGCCTTGCCCAGGTGCAGTGCCACCTGGCGGCCCAGCACATCGGTGCTGCCGCCGGGCGGATAGGGCACGACCCAGGTGATGAGCTTGCCTGCCGGCCATGCGGGCTGCGCGTGGACGGCGGCGCTGCACAGCGGCCCCAGCAGGGCGGCGCCCCCTGCGGCCAGCAGGGTGCGGCGCGTGGGATGGAAGGTGTTCATGGTTTGTCTCCTGCTTGTGTGCAATGCAATGGCGGCGCTGCGGTCTCGAAGCCGTACAGCGCCCGGGGGTTGTCCACCAGCACGCGCCGCAGCGTGGCGGCACCGCCGGCATGGGCGGTCCAGTCGGCCAGGCGGTCGATCTGGCGGGCGTCATCAGGCAGGGGCTGCATGCCTGCCGAGGCGCTGACATGCGGCCAGTCGCTGCCCCAGAGCACACGCTCGGGCGCGCAGCGCAGATAGCTGGCGGCCAGGGCGTCCAGCGCCGGGTCTTCGACCGACTGCAGCGCGCTGACGATGTAGCCGCCGGACAACTTGACCCAGGCCCTGCCGCCCTCCAGCAGCTCCAGCAGCAGCGCATGGCCCGCATGGCGCCCCGCCTGCTCGGGGGCAATGCGGCCGAAGTGGTCGAACACCAGCGGCACCGGCAATTGCCGCAGCACGCCGGCCAGCGACGCCAGCAGGTCCGGCGCCATCAGCAGTTGCAGATGCCAGCCCAGCGGCGCGATGCGGCGGGCCAGCGGCACCAGCAGCTCGGCCGTGCCCGTCACGCCCAGCGACAGGTTCAGCCGCACGCCGCGCACGCCCAGGCCGTGCAGGCGCTGCAGCTGGTCATCGCTTTCGCTGCCATCGATCACGGCCACGCCCCGCGCCTGCGGGCCGAGGGCGGCCAGCCCGTCCAACATGCAGCGGTTGTCGCTGCCGTAGGTGGACGGCGTGACCAGCACGCAGCGCGAGGTGCCCAGGCGCCGCTGCAGCGCGCGGTAGTCGCCGGCCGAGGCGTCGGGCGGCAGCAGCCGCGCGCCCGGGGTTGCCGGGTAGCGGCCGTCATAGACATGCACATGGCAGTCGCAGGCATCCGGGGGCAGCACGGCACGGGGCCGGGCGCTGCCCTGCGAGAAACGGACGGGCACGGCAAGGCTGTCGCAGTCCATGGCGAGATCTCGATGGAGGAAAGGAAGGGAGGTGGGAGCGAGAAGGAAGCGAAAGGGCTGGCGCCCCTGCCCCGGGCTCAGTCCAGGCTGGCGCCCGAGTCCTTGACGATGCGTGCCCAGCGCGGCACCTCGGCGCGCAGCAGCGCGGCGAACTTCTCGGACGAGCCGCCCAGCACCTCGCCGCCTTCGGAGCGCAGCTTCTCGGCCACCTCGGGCACCAGCAGCGCATCGTTGATGGCCTTGTTCAGCTGCTGCACGATGGCCTGGGGCGTCCCGGCCGGCGCCAGCACCCCGAACCAGGTGACGGCCTCGAAATCCTGGTAGCCGGACTCGGCCAGCGTGGGCGTCTGCGGCAGCTGGGCGGAGCGCTTGAGCGAGGTGACCATCACTGCGCGCAGCTTGCCGTTGCGCACCTGGCCCAGCAGCGTGGGCACGGCGGACATGTAGAAATCGATCTGCCCGCCCACCAGGTCGGTCATGGCCTGTGCTGCGCCCTTGTAGGGCACATGGCGCAGCTTGATGCCGGCCGCGTTCTCGGCCAGTTCGCCGGCCAGGTGCGCCACCGTGCCGTTGCCCGGGTAGCCCAGCGTGAGGCCGTCGGGCTTGGCCTTGGCGGCCTTGACCAGGTCGGCAAAGGTCTTGTAGGGCGAGTTGGCCGGCGCGGCCATGACGATGGGCGCGGAAGCCACCAGCGCCACGGGCACCAGATCCTTCAGCGGGTCATAGGGCAGCCTGGCGTACAGCGAGGGGTTGATGGCCAGGTTGCTGGTCTGGCCCATGACCAGGGTATGGCCGTCCGGCGCGGCCTTGGCCACGGCGTCCACGCCCAGGTTGCCGCCGGCGCCGGGCCGGTTGTCCACCACCACGGTCCACTTGTTGTGGTCCGCCAGCCGCTGGGCCACGGTGCGCGCGATCATGTCCGTGCCGCCACCGGGCGGAAACGGCACGACCAGGCGGATGGGCTTGCGGGGATAGGCGTCCTGGGCCTGGGCAGCGCCCATGGGCACGATGGCGGCAACGCCGACCAGGACGGCAAGAAGGCGTGCGTTGAGGCAACGCGAAAGCGAGGGAATCGGCATGGCGGTTTGTCTCCGTTTGTTGTGTCCAACGCCCGCATGGCTGCGGTGCGTGGGACGAACTTTATGAAAACGTTTCAACCCATACAATGCCGTTTCATACAGCGCAACCAATTGCATGCCTTGCACCATGAACAAGCCCCCCAGCACCCCTTCCCCGGCGCAGCCACCCGATGACAAGGCCAGCGCGGCCAAGGACGGCGGCGTCATCGCCGTCACGCGTGCCTTGCAGCTGCTTGGCGCCTTCGCCCTCGGGGAGTCGCACCTGTCCCTGGCGGAACTGAGCCGGCGCTGCGCGCTGCACAAGACCACGGTGCTGCGGCTGGCGCGCACGCTGGCGCAGTCGGGCTTCATGGTGCAAAGGGACGATGGGGACTGGCGCCTGGGCCCGGCCGCTGGCTGGCTGGGTGCGCGCTACCAGGCGGGCTTCGATGTGCAGAACGTGCTGGAGCCCGCGCTGCGCGCGCTCACGCAGGCCAGCGGCGAGAGCGCGGCCTTCTATGTGCGCGAAGGCAATGTGCGCACCTGCCTCGTGCGCGTGGAAGGGCCGCAGGCCCTGCGCCACCATGCGCGCATGGGCGAGGGGCTGCCGCTGGACCAGGGCTCGCCAGGGCGCGTGATCCTGGCGTTTTCAGGCGAGCCAGGGCCGGTGTACGAACAGATCCGCCAGCGCGGCTACCACTGGTCCATCGGCGAGCGCGAACAGGGCGTGGCCACGGTGTCGGCGCCGGTGTTCGGCATGCACTGGCGGCTGATGGGATCGGTGTGCATCTCGGGGCCGGCATCGCGCCTGCCCGAGGCCCGGCTGGAAGCCATGGCGCAGACGGTGGTGGCGGCGGCCAACCAGCTGTCCTATGCGCTGGCGGGCAGCGCCAGCACACAGGCCCCTGTGGTGCGCGCCAGCCAGTGGCATCCCTGAGAACCCCTTCCGGGGCGACGCCCGGAAGGTGGAAGGCCGCTTACTGCAGCGCGCCCATGGGCAGGGCGATGGGCTTGCCGTTGAGCGTGACCTGGCCGGCCTGCATCTTGAGCGCGCTGACCAGCTTGTCGCCTTCCAGGCGGGCATAGCCCGTGGCCTGGGCCATGCCCAGCATGCCTTCCACATCCTCGGCCGAGACATCGGGCTTGCCCGATGCCTTGATCAGCGGCTCCAGCCAGGCCTTGGGCAGGCTGGCATTGGCCTGCAGTGCCGAGGTCTTGAGCAGCGCCGGCATCCAGCCGGCCTGGGCGACCTGCTCCTGCGTGGGCGCGCTTTGCACTTCGGCGCCGTACTCCAGGTGGCCGGTCTGGCCCTGGTAGGTGGCCTGCAGCTTCATGGAGTAGGCCGGCAGGGCCGCCACCAGGCGCGGGGCGTTCTGCATCAGCACGCCCATGCCCTGCTCTTCCAGCGATTCCAGTGCCTTGGCCAGGCCCTCCTTGCGATAGCCCTCGACCATGACGCGCTGGAAGCCGCGCAGCGCCTCGATGTCCAGGCGCTGGATCTTTTCCTCGTAGCCCACGGACTCGAAATCGATGGGGCCGATACGGCCCGTGCCCTTGACCTGGGTGGTCATGCCCAGCGTGGTCTTGTCGGACTCGATGACCGAGCTGCCGTCCACGTTCTTGAGGTCCAGCAGCGTCTTGGCCTCGCCGCCTTCGGCGGGCGTGCTGCTCATGCCGAAGCGGGCGATGCGCACGCTGGCCTTGCCGGGGCCCAGGCCCCACAGGCCGTCGATGACCTTGTTCTCGAAGCTGCTTTCCAGGCCCGTGAGCACGATGCTGGTGCGCTCCACCGGCGCTGCGGCCGGCTGGGCGGCGATGGCCTCGTCGTTGTCGGATTCCTCCTCCTCCTCGCCCTCTTCCTCTTCCACGCCCATGGACTTGTCGCGGCTGGGCAGGCCCAGCAGGGCCACCTCGGGCCAGCGCCAGGTGCCCTTGACGCTGCCACCGCCCAGGGCCGTGTCCAGCACCATTTCCTGCCAGCGCATGGTGACTTCGTTGTCGCCCATCTCGCCTGCAGGCAGCAGCAGGCGCACATCCTGGCCGCCCGTGAAGTGGTGCACGCTGGTCAGCGTGGGAGCGACAGCCTTGGCCAGGGTCTGGCGGCTCTTTTCGTCCAGGCCGTCGAGCGCAAAGCGCGTCTCCGACACCGCTGCCGCCAGGCGGCCACCGGCCAGCGGGCCGTGGCGCACCGTGGTGTCCACCACCAGGCGCACGGGCTTGGGGGCGGCTTCTGCGCCGGCGTCTGCAGCGGCGGGCGCATCGGCCTCGCCAGCCGCAGGCCACTGCAGCACCAGCTTGGCCTGGGACGACAGGAATCCCTTGTGGTATTCGTCGGTCACGACGGCCTTCTCGCCCAGCACCTTGCGCAATTCGGCCACGGCATCCTTGTAGCCGGACTCGGCCCTTTGGCCCGTATACCAGGTGGTTCCTCCATAGGCCACGACGGCCAATGCCACGGCAGCAGCCACTGCGGTTTTCTTGTTGCTCATTGTGAATATCCCGTGATGAATAAGACCCTCCCCCTCGGGCGGGCCGCGCGACTGTATCAGTTCGGCGTTTCACCATGCATCGGCAATGGGCCGCGCATTGGCCCGCCTGCACCTTGTGCGGTGGTTCCCTATGGGCGCAAGGCGTTGCCCAGCCCTTGCCAGGCCTTGTCTCCAGCGGCTTTCAAGGATTGGGACCTGGGCATTGCATGCGGGCAGCAGGCATGCGGTTTTTTCAATTGCTTACCTTTTCCGGACACGATTGGCATACCAATTGAATCCATGGAGAACGCTATGTCTCCCCAGATATGGTGCGAATGCACCTTTGCCCTCTTTGCCCTTTTTTGTCGGCTTGCCTGAATGCAGTCCCGAAAGCCAGCAATGACCGCACTCACCCGGCCTGCAACAGAAATGGCAGGGCCGCGTCCAGCAGTGCATCGGGCGCCTCCTCGGCAATGTAGTGCCCGCAGGCCAGCGGCCAGCCGCGCACATCGTCGGCCACGAGCTGCCACTCGCGCAGCGGATCGAAGCAGCGGTGCACCACGCCCTCCTCGCCCCAGAGCACCAGCAGCGGCATGGACAGCCTGCGCCCCAGCCGGCGGTCCTCGCGGTCATGATTCAGGTCGATGCCGGCCGAGGCGCGGTAGTCCTCGCACATGCCGTGCGCGCTGCCCGGCAGCGCCAGGCAGCGCTGGTACTCGGCCAGCGCCCGGGGATCGAAGGGCGCCAGGCCGGCGCTGCGCCGGCCCATGATCTCGCGCACATAGGCGGCGGGGTCGGCCTCGATCAGGCGCTCGGGCAGCGGCGCGGGCTGGATCAGGAAGAACCAGTGCCAGTAGGCGCGCGCAAAGGCCTCGCCGGTCTGCTCGTACATGGCCAGCGTGGGCGCAATGTCCAGCAGCACCAGGCGCTGCACGCTGGCGGGATAGTCCATGGCCAGCCGGTGCGCCACGCGCGCGCCCCGGTCATGCGCCAGCACGCTGAAATGCTCATGGCCCAGCCGCGCCATCAGCCGCAGCAGGTCGCGGGCCATGGTGCGCTTGCTGTAGTTCACATGCTCGGGGTCGCCGGCGGGGCGCGAGGAGTCGCCATAGCCGCGCAGGTCGGCCAGCACCACGGTGAACTGCTGCGCCAGCCGGGGCGCGACGCGGTGCCAGATGGCGCTGGTCTGCGGGTGGCCGTGCACCAGCAGCAGGGCCGGCCCCTGGCCGCCCACCCAGGCGTTGATCTCCACCCCGTCATCGACCGTGATGCGCTGCTGGCGCAGGCCCGGCATCCATGGATCTGTGTGCATCCCGGAGATTCCTTCTACGTTGTTCATGACTGTCAGCCTGCCATGCTAATCAGTAAACCAGGCTGCATAAATAGCAAAATATTGCATTGATCCATCAGTTCAATTTACGAATCAACCATCCACCGCATCCACCATGGACGGCTTTTCCGACCTGCGTTTCTTCTCGCTGCTGATCCGCGAAGGCAGCCTGGCCGCTGCGGCCCAGCAGATGGGCGTGACGCCGCCCGCCGTCAGCCGCCGCCTGTCCTTGCTGGAGCGGCGCCTGGGCGTGCGCCTGCTGCAGCGCACGACACGGCGCATCCACCTGACGCCCGAGGGCGAAGCCTACCTGCTGGACGGTGCGCGCATCCTGGCCGACCTGGAGGCGCTGGAGCGCAGCATCTCGGGCACGCGCGCCACGGCGCGCGGCCCGCTGTCCATCGCCTGCACGCTGGGCTTTGGCCGCCAGCGGCTGGCGCCCGCGCTGTCGGCCTTTGCGCGCGCCTATCCCGAGGTGCAAGTGCAGCTGCACCTGACGGACAGGCCCGTCAACCTGGTCGAGCAGGGCTTTGACGCCGTGGTGCGCTTTGGCGCCCTGCCCGACTCCGGCCTCACCGCCCGCCTGCTGCTGCCCAACCGCCGCGTGCTGTGCGCCGCGCCCTCCTACCTCAACGCCCATGGCGAGCCACGCCAGCCTGCGGACCTGCAGGCCCACCGCTGCATCGTGATCCGCGAGAGCGACGAAACCTATGGCAGCTGGCGCCTGAGCCGCCGCACGCGCCAGGGCCTGAGCGAGCACAACATCAAGGTCAACGGCGTGATGAGCACCAACGATGGCGCTGCAGCCCTGACCTGGGCACTGGACGGCCACGGCATCCTGCAGCGCTCGCTGTGGGACGTGGCCGCGCCGCTGGCCGCAGGCGCCCTGCGTGAGGTCCTGCCCCAATGGCAGCTGCCTGCGGCCGACATCTACCTGGTGCACGCCACGCGCAGCGAGATGTCGGCCCGGATCCGCGCGCTCACCGGCTTTCTGGGCGACTGGTTTGCACAACGGCCTGAGCCGGAGATGGCGCCCGCCTGAGCCCGGGCGCAATCTGCAACCTCGGCGGCAGGCAGGCTGTCATGCGCGTTCACCCCGCGCAGCGCAGGCCATGCGAACATGGACCGCAACGACAACCACCACACCCAGGAGACAAGACACATGGCCACCGCCCGCTACCCCCAGCCCGAACTGTCCAGCCTGCCCGAGGACATCCGCACCCGCATCCTTGAAGTGCAGGAAAAGGCCGGTTTCATCCCCAACGTCTTCCTGGCCTTTGCGCGCCGCCCTGCCGAGTGGCGTGCCTTCTTCGCCTACCACGATGCCCTCATGCTCAAGGAAGAAGGCAGCCTGACCAAGGGCGAGCGCGAGATGATCGTCACCACCACCAGCGCGGCCAACCAGTGCCTGTACTGCGTGGTGGCCCACGGCGCCATCCTGCGCATCTACGAAAAGCAGCCCTACGTGGCCGACCAGGTGGCGGTCAACTACCGCAAGGCCGACATCAGCGCCCGCCAGCGCGCCATGCTGGACTTCGCCATGAAGGTCTGCGAACGCAGCCATGAAATCTGCGAGGCCGACTTCGAGGCGCTGCACGCCCATGGCTTCGACGACGAGGACATCTGGGACATCGCCGCGATCACCGCCTTCTTCGGCCTGTCCAACCGCATGGCCAGCTTTGCCGGCATGCAGCCCAATCCCGAGTTCTTCCTCATGGGGCGCGTGCCGCGCGAGAAGAAGTAGGCTGGCCGACCTGTGCCCCCTGCCGCGCAGCAGCACCCTCGACCAAACCCCGGCATATCTCCCCCACCTGCCCCACGGCCCCCAGCAGGCGCGGCGTGGGCTCGTTGGCGCAGTTCAGGCGCAGGTGGTTGGGCAGGTCCGAGCGCGATGAGAACAGCGGGCCGGGGCTGACGCCAATGCCCAGCTCCAGCGCGCGGCGGTGCACCTCCAGTGCATTGACCTGGCGCGGCAGTTCCACCCACAGCAGAAAGCCCGCGCGCGGGGCCGAGACGCGGGTGCCGGGCGGAAAGCTGGCCTCGACCCTGGCCGTGACGGCCTGCACCCCGGCCTGCACGCGGGACTTGAGACGGCGCAGGTGCCGGTCGTAGTCGCCGCTGGCCAGCACCTCGCTCACGGCGGCCTCCAGCAGCGGCGCACCGGCCCAGTCGCCCGCCAGGCGCACCTGCAGCACCTGGGCATGGAAGCGACCCGCCGCAATCCAGCCCACGCGCCAGCCCGGCGCCAGGGTCTTGGACACCGAGCCGCAATACAGCACGTTGCCGCTGCCGTCGAAGGCCTTGCAGGCCGGCGGGCGCTGTCCGTCGCCTGCAAGGTCGCCATAGACATCGTCTTCGATCAAGGGAATGCCTGCCCGCTCCAGCAGCGCCAGCAGGGCCTGCTTGCGCTCCACCGGCATGCTGGCGCCCAGCGGGTTCTGCACGGTGGGCGATGCCAGCACGGCAGCCGGCCGGTGGCGGGCAATGGCCTCGGCCAGCGGCTCCAGCAGCAGGCCTTCGCGGGGATCGGTGGCAATCTCCAACGCCTTCAGGCCCAGGTCCTCCAGCAGCAGCAGGCTGCCGAAATAGGCGGGCCGCTCTACGGCCACGACATCGCCGGGCTTGCACACGGCGCGCAGGGCCAGCCGCACGGCCTGGGTCGCGCCTGCCGTCAGGACCAGGTCGTCGGGGCCGAAGCGCGCACCCCATTGCGCAGCCCGGGCCGCGATCTGGCCGCGCAGGTCGGCGCGGCCCGGCGGCATGCTGTAGGTCTGCCCGTGCGCGTCCAGGCGGCGCCCGGCGGTCTGCAGCGCGCGCTGCAGCCGGGCCGTGGGCAGCCAGGCCGGATCGGGCAATGCCGCACCCAGCGGGATCAGGCGCGTGTCGGGACTGCTGAACAGCGAGCGCGCCAGGGCCGACAGGGTCACGGGCACGGGGCGCGACGACGGGCGGGATGCCTGCAGCGCCGCGCCGCCGGTTGCCTGCCGCACAAAGTAGCCCGAGCGCGGACGCGCGACGATCAGGCCCTCGGCCTCCAGGCAGCGCAGTGCCTCCAATGCGGTGGGCAGGCTGACCTGTTCGCGCTCGGCCAGGCTGCGGGCGGAGATCAGCCTGTCGCCGGGGCGCAGTGCGCCGCAGGCCAGCGTCTGGCGCAGGGCCTGGGCAATGCGGCGGTAGTGGGGCAAGGGTTCGTTGTTGGTGGGCATGCCAATCTGTACAGGTCAGTTTTCTTGGATTCTGCTTATACAGGCATTGGCTGCCCGGATTTATCGTTGCAGCCATCAAGCAACCCGAGGAAACCCATGCAAGCCAGCAATTTCGATCTCCAGGCCTATTTCCGCCGCATCGGCTTCAGTGCCGGGGACTCCGCCCAGGCAGATGCCGCCACCCTGCATGCGCTGATGCGCCAGCAGCTTTTTTCCGTGCCTTTCGAGAACCTGGACGTGCAGGCCGGCAAGATCGTCTCTCTGGTGCCCGAAGACATTGCGGGCAAGATCCTCGGCGGCGCCCGGGGCGGCTACTGCTACGAGGTGAACGGCCTGTTCGCCATGGCGCTGCAGGCCCTGGGCATTGCCTACCGCTTTGTGGCGGCGCGGCCCATGTTCTATCCGGCACGCCGCCCCCGCACCCACATGGCCCTGGTGGCCGAGGTCGAGGGACGGCGCTGGCTGTGCGACCTGGGCTTTGGCAGCTACGGCATACGCGCCCCCATGGCCCTGGACGTGCTGGACACCGAGGTCCGCCAGGACGGCGACACCTTCCGCCTGAGCCTGGACGACCAGGGCGAGTACCTGCTGCAGGCCCGCGTGGACGGTGAATGGGCCAACCAGTACGCCTTCAACCTGTCGCCCCAGGAATGGGTGGATTTCGCCCCTGCCAACTACCTGAACTCCACGCACCCGGACGCCATCTTCGTGCAAAAGCGGGTGGTGGTGCTGCACCAGCCGGCCGGCCGCATGATCCTGGTGGGCGACGCGCTCAAGACCATCACGGCCAGCGGCACCGAGACCAGGCAGCTGGCGCCTGATGAAATCCAGCACGCGCTGGGCAGCCTGTTCGGGCTGGCGACCGAGCGCCAGGCAGCTGCCGTGTGCTGACCCTCTAAGCTCGGCGGGTCGAATCCCGCTCGATCAGCTCGAACCCCAGGTCGAACGCCGAGCGCCCGGCACTGTGGCCCTTGCAGCGTGCCAGCACGAGTTCGGCGGCCAGGCGGCCTATGCCCGGCCCGTCCACATGCACGGTGGTCAGCGACGGCAGCAGATGGGCCGCGAAATCGGCATTGCCGAAGCCCGAGACGGCCAGATCCACGGGCACGCGCAGGCCGCGCGCCTGGGCTTCCACCAAAATGCCGTGGGCCAGCATGTCCGAGCTGCAGACCACGGCCTGCAGATCAGGCTGCTGCGCCAGCAACTGGCCCAGCGCCTGCCGGCCCAGCTCCAGGCTGCCGGGCGCGGACACGGTGACCGTGGGCACCTCGCGGCCCCAGGCTGCAAGAAAGCCCTCGCGCCGCTGCTGGGCCCGGTGGTCGCTGCCCGTGGCCATGCCCACGCGCTGCAGGCCGCGCGAAAGGAAATAGCCGGCCAGCGCGCTGCCCACCTTCAGGTGGGAAAAGCCCACCACCATGTCCAGCGGCCGGTCGCTGAAGTCCCAGGTTTCCACCACGGGAATGCCGGTCCTGCGCAGCCGCTCGCGCGCCTTGCCGGACTGCACCAGGCCCATCATCACAATGCCGTCGGGCTGGCGCCCGATCATGGCGTTGAGCACCTCCTCCTCGCGCTGCTCGTCGTAGAAGGTCTGGCCCAGCAGCAGCTGATAGCCCTCCTGCGCCAGCGTGGCCGTCAATGACTGCACCGTGGGCAGGAACTGCGACACCGACAGCGCGGGCACCACGCCGGCCACCATGCGGCTGCGGCGGGACTTGAGCCCGCCGGCCAGCAGGTTGGGGATGTAGCCCGTGGCCTCCACGGCCTGGCGCACGCGCTCGCGCGTCTTCTCCGAAACGATGGAAGGATTGCCCAGTGCGCGCGAGGCCGTGATCAGCGAGACGCCGGCCGCCTCGGCCACGTCGTGCAGCGTGGCGGGCCTGGGTGGTGTGGGTGTGTTCATGGGCAAGCGCGATCGCGGGCTGGTATCGGGGACGGGCCTGAAGATAGCAGACCGCCCTCCACGCACGGGCGCCAAGCCTGCCCTGCATCGCAGAAATCGTGATTGACAGCCAAAATGACAACGATATCATTTTGCTGAAAGCGCAAATCCTTGCATCTACAAAATGGCATCGGCGCTTTTTCATTTCCCCGGAAATGACAACGATGTCATTCACAAATCAGGAGACAAGATGAATCACATTCTTCGTGCCATGGCGCTGGCCCTGGCCGCACTCGCTGCCTTTTCTGCGTCGGCCCAGGCCTGGCCCGACAGGCCGGTCACCCTGGTCGTGCCCTTCCCCGCCGGCGGCTCCACCGACCAGGTCGCGCGCGCCGTGGCGCCCAGGCTGGGCGACAAGCTCAGGCAGTCCTTCGTGGTGGAAAACAAGGCCGGCGCCACGGGCACCATCGGCGCAGCCTTCGTGCAGCGCGCGGCGGCGGACGGGCAGACCTTTCTCGTCACCTCGCTGGGCCCGCTGGTCATCGTGCCCCACCTGATCAAGAACCTGCCCTACGACGCGCTCAAGGACTTCGACCTGATCACCGTGGCCGTGCAGTCGCCCAACGTGCTGGTCGTGCCTGCCGCCTCGCGGCACAACAGCGTGGCCGACGTGGTCGCCCACCTCAAGGCCCATCCGGGCAAGATGAGCTTTGCCTCGGCCGGCCACGGCTCCAGCGACCACCTGACGGCCGAACTGTTCTGGCAGCAAACGGGCACCCAGGGCGTGCACATCCCCTACAAGGGTGGCGCGCCCGCCCATGCCGACCTGATCGGCGGCCAGGTCGATGCCTCGTTCCAGAACATCAATGCCGTGATCCAGCACATCCGGGCCGGCAAGATGCGCGCCCTGGCCGTGACCAGCCCGCGCCGCTCGCCCGTGCTGCCGGACCTGCCCACGCTGGCCGAGGCCGGGGTGAAGAACGTGGAGGTCGCCTCCTGGCAGGCCATCGTCGCGCCCAAGGGCCTGCCGCCTGCGCTGCGCGACAAGGCGCATGCGGCCTTTGTCGAGGCGCTCAACGATCCCCGGGTGCGCGAGCAGTTCGTCTCCATCGGCTACGAGATGGTGGCCGGCACGCCCCAGCAGTTCGCCGAGTTCCAGCGCCAGGAATACGCGCGCTGGAAGTCGGTCATCGAGGCCGGAAAGATCAGCATCGACTGATGCCTGCCCCTGTCCTTTTTCCAACCACCGCACTCCCGCAGCCATGACCTCTTCCGCGCTCTCCGAAACCACCAGCCAGGACCGCATCCAGTGGATACGCCTGTCGTCCTGCTACCTCCCCCTGGCCCGGCCCATCAGCGATGCCAAGGTGCTCACGGGCCGCCAAAAGCCCATGACCGAGGTAGCCATGCTGTTCGCCGAGATCCAGACCCGCGACGGCCACCGGGGCCTGGGCCTGAGCTACGCCAAGCGCGCAGGCGGCCCCGGCCAGTTCGCCCATGCCAGCGAGATCGCGCCCACCCTGCTGGGCGAAGACCCCAGCGACATCGCACGGCTGTGGACGCGCATGTGCTGGGCCGGCGCCTCCGTGGGCCGCAGCGGGCTGGCCGTGCAGGCCATCGCGGCCGTCGACGTGGCGCTGTACGACATCAAGGCGCGCCGCGCGGGCCTGTCGCTGTCCAAGCTGCTGGGCTCGCAGCGCGAATCCGTGCGCTGCTACAACACCTCGGGCGGCTTTCTGCACACGCCGCTCGATGAGCTCAAGCGCAACGCCAGCGCCTCGCTGGAGCGCGGCATTGGCGGCATCAAGCTCAAGGTGGGCCAGCCCGACTGCGCGCTGGACATACGGCGCGTGGAGGCCATGCGCGCCCACCTGGGCGATGACGCGCCCATCATGGTCGATGCCAACCAGCAATGGGACCGCCCCACGGCCCAGCGCATGTGCCGTGTCTTCGAGGAATTCAACCTGGTCTGGATCGAGGAGCCGCTGGACGCCTACGACCACGAAGGCCATGCCGCGCTGGCCGCGCGCTTCGACACGCCGATCGCCACCGGCGAGATGCTGACCAGCGCCGCCGAGCACGGCGATCTCATACGCCACCGCAGCGCCGACTTCCTCATGCCCGACGCGCCGCGCGTGGGCGGCATCACGCCCTTCCTGCAGATCGCGGCCCAGGCCGAACTGGCCCACCTGAGCCTGGCGCCCCACTTCGCCATGGAGCTGCACGTGCACCTGGCCGCCACCTGCGCCAACGAGCCCTGGGTGGAACACTTCGACTGGCTGGAGCCGCTGTTCAACGAACGCCTGGAAATCGCCAATGGCCGCATGCTCGTGCCCACCCGCCCCGGCCTGGGACTGAGCCTGAGCGAGCAGGCACGGCACTGGACGCGCGAAAGCGTGGAGTTCGGGGAGCAGGGTTGAGGGTGCCTACCCATCCAGCCCGTACTTGCGGATCTTGTCGTGCAGCGTGGTCTTGGGGCTGCCCAGGGCTTCGGCCGTGCGTGCCAGGCTGCCGCCGTGGCGGCGCAGGGCGTCGGCGATGAGGGCGCGCTCGAAGGCCTCGACGGTGGCGGACAGCGGCCGGGGCGCGGTGTCCTGCGCGGTGGTGCCGGCCGGCTGGCCGAAGGGGGGCGAGCCGGCCTCGATGCCCAGCACCGTGCGCTCGGCCACGTTGCGCAGCTCGCGCACGTTGCCGGGCCAGTCATAGCCCAGCAACTGCTGCACGCGCGCGGTGGTCAGCTCGGGCACGGGCCGCTGGTGGCGCGCCGCGCCCTGCAGCGCGAAATGCTCGAACAGCAGCGGCACGTCCTCGCGCCGCTCGCGCAGCGGCGGCAACGAGACGGTGGCCACGTTCAGGCGGTAGTAGAGGTCGGCGCGGAACAGGCCCTGCCTGCTGAGTTCGAGCAAATCCACCTTGGTGGCCGCGATCACACGGCAGTCGATGGGGATCAGGGTATTGGAGCCCAGGCGCTCCAGCACGCGTTCCTGCAGCACGCGCAGCAGCTTGATCTGCATGGGCACGGGCATGCTCTCGATCTCGTCCAGGAACAGCGTGCCGCCGCTGGCGTGCTCCAGCTTGCCGATGCGCTTCTTGCCCGCGCCGGTATAGGCGCCGGCCTCGCTGCCGAACATTTCGCTGTCGAACAGCGTGTCGGGCAGGCCGCCGCAGTTGACGGCCACGAAATTGCCATCGCGCCGCGCGCTGGCTTCGTGCAGGCAGCGCGCCACCAGTTCCTTGCCCGTGCCGGTCTCGCCCTGGATCAGCACATCGGCCGCGCTTTGCGCCAGCCCCGTGAGCATCTGGCGCAGCTGGCGCATGTTGGGCGCGCGCCCTATCAGCCGGTGCTCCAGGCTGTCGCGCTGCTGCAGTTGCTGGCGCAGCGCGCGCACCTCCAGCACCAGGCGGCGGCGCTCCAGGGCGCGGCGCACGGCGCCGACCAGGGTTTCGGGGGCGAAGGGTTTCTGGATGAAGTCCTGGGCACCGTCCTTCATGGCCTGCACGGCCATGGAGATGTCGCCGTGGCCGGTGATCAGCACCACGGGCAGCTCGGCATCCATGGCCACCAGCTCGCGCAGGAAGGCCATGCCGTCCATGCGCGGCAGCCGGATGTCGCTGACCACGATGCCCGCGAAGTCGCGCGACAGGCGCCGGCGCGCCTGCTCGGCGCTGCCCACGCTTTCACAGGCGATGCCTTCGAGCTGCAGCGCCTGCTCGCAGCCGAGCACGATGTCGGGGTCATCCTCGATGATCAGGACTTTGAGGGCGTCGGTCATGGTGTGTCGGCAGAGGGTGTGGAGGGAGCCAGGGCCAGGCTCAGCGTGAAGACGGCGCCGCCGCCCGGATGGTTGCTGCCCGTCAGCGTGCCGCCGCATTCACGCACGATGCCGGCCGACAGCGCCAGCCCCAGGCCCAGGCCCACGCCCTCTTCCTTGGTGGTGAAAAACGGCTGGAACAGATGGGCCTGCGCCGCTTCGCTCAGGCCCGGCCCGTGGTCGCGCACGGTGACCTGGGCGCGGCCATCGGCCACGGCGCAGGCCAGCTCCAGGCAGGGCGCGGGCTGGCCGCGCATGGCGTCCAGGGAGTTGTTGATCAGGTTGATCAGCACCTGCTCGATGCGGTTGCGGTCGCACCAGGCCACGGCCTCGGGCACGCCGTCATCGCGCAGGATGCGGGCGCCGGTCTCGGCCACGCGCGACTCCAGCACGGCCAGCGCATTGTCCAGGGCACGCGCCAGCGGCACGGCCTGGCTGGCGCCGCTGGACTTGCGCGCAAAGTTGCGCAGCTGGCCGGTGATGCGGCCCATGCGGTCGGCCAGCTGCGCCATGCGCTCCAGGTTCACGCGCGTGGTTTCGGTATCGCCGCGCTCCAGAAAGCGCTGGCTGTTGCCGGCCAGGGTGCGCAGCGCCGTCAGCGGCTGGTTGAGTTCATGGGCCACGCCCGTGGACAGCTGGCCTATCACGGCCAGCTTGCCGGCCTGCACCAGTTCGTCCTGGGCGGCGCGCAGCGTGGCCTCGGCGTGGGTGCGCTCGGCCACCTCGGCCTGCAGCGCCTCGTTGGCGGCCGACAGGTCGGCCGTGCGCTGCTCCACCTTGCGCTCGAGCTCGTCGTGCGCGGCCTGCAGCGCCTCGCGCGCGGCCAGCCGGTCGCGCAGGTGGCGGCGGCGCTCGTTGACCATCATGGCCAGCAGCAGCACAAAGGCCGCGCCCACGGCCGCGGCCAGCGCGCGGCTCTGGGCCAGCTGGTCGACCTGCTCCAGGTGCGAGAGCACGGTGATCGTCCAGGGCGTGCCCGGCAGCTGGCGCGACTGGGCCAGGAAGCGGCCGCTGACCGGGTAGACCGAGCCTGGCGATTCCTCGCCATGGCGGGCAATGCGCACCAGGCGCGCGCCCTGGCCCAGGTCGCGCAGCACCTGCAGGCCCAGCGGCTCCAGCGCGCGGCGGTTGTACTGGCGCGTGTGGTCGAAGGCGGCGCGCGTGCCCTCGTCCAGCGTGCGCAAGGTGGTGAATTTCCAGTCGGAGACCGTGCCCAGGATGACGACGCCGTTCTCGTCGCCCACCAGCACGGGCGCCTCCACCGTGGACCACGATTGCTCCAGCTGGTCCAGGCTGACCTTGACCACGGCCACGCCCAGCGTGTGGGTGTCGTCGCCCAGGGTGGAGGCCAGGTAGTAGCCGGGCTCGCCGCGCGTGGTGCCAATGCCGAAGAAGCGCGCGCTGCCCGTGGCCATGGCCGTGCGGTAGTAGGGGCGAAAGCTCAGGTCCTCGCCCAGGTAGCTGTCGGAGCGCCGCCAGTTGCTGGATGCCACGACGTGGCCGCGCGCATCGACCAGGTAGGCTGTCAGCGTGCCCGCGCGGTCGTTGAGCTGCTCCAGGTAGGCGTTGACGCGGTTGGTGAGCTGCTCGTCGCCGGGCTCGGCCAGCAGCCTTTGCACATTGCCTTCCAGTGCCAGCACGTCGGGCAGGAAGGCGTACTTGCCGATCTCGCGCTGCAGGCTGGCGCCGTACAACTCCAGCCGGTGCATGCCCGTGGCACGCAGATCGGCGATGCCCAGCCGCTGCGCCATCAGGTACGCACCCCAGCCGCTCAGCCCGCTCAGGGCAAGCCACAGCAAAAGCAGGATGAGCTGGCGCAGGGGGCGGCGGGCGGGCATGGTGAAGGCACCAATGTTATCAGTGCCCCCCAGCGCCGCCTGGGCCTCAGGCCGAGACAGCGGGCCGCCCTTCCTGGGAGTGCTCCATGGGCAGCAGCGACTCGTCGTCGTCCGTGGTGGCATTCGGATCGACCGCGCCTTCCCACTTGGCCACCACGGCCGTGGCAATGGCATTGCCCAGCACATTGGTCAGCGTGCGGCCCATGTCCAGGAAATGGTCGATGCCCAGGATCAGCAGGATGCCGGCCTCGGGCAGGCCGAACATGGGCAGCACGGCGGCCACCACCACCAGCGAGGCGCGCGGCACGCCGGCAATGCCCTTGCTGGAGACCATCAGCACCAGCAGCATGGTGATCTGGGCCGTCAGCGTCATGTCGATGCCGTAGGCCTGGGCGATGAAGATGGCCAGGAAGGTGGTGTAGACCATGGAGCCATCGAGATTGAACGAGTAGCCCAGCGGCAGCACGAAGCCGATGATGCGCGGCTTGATGCCGAACTTCTCCAGCTGCTCCATCAGCTTGGGATAGGTCGATTCGCTGCTGGCCGTGGAAAAGCCCACCAGCAGCGGGCCGCGGATCAGGTTCAGCAGGCGGAAGATGTCACGGCCCAGCACGACGTAGCCGGCCACGATCAGCAGCACCCACAGCGTGGCCAGGGCCAGGTAGAAGCACAGCATGAACTTGCCGAACACCGACAGCATGCCCAGGCCATGGATGGTGATGGTGCCGGCCACGGCGCCGAACACGCCCACGGGGGCGAAGCGCATCACGTAGTCGGTGACCTTGAGCATGATGTGGACCACTTCGTCCATCAGGCCCACCATGGAACGCGCGGCCTGGTTGTGCAGGTTGCCCAGCGCAATGCCGAAGAACAGCGCGAACACCAGGATCTGCAGCACCTCGTTGGTCGCCATGGCCTCGAAGATGTTCTTGGGGAACACGTGGGCGATGAAGTCCTTGAGGTTCAGCGCCGAGGTCTTGAGGTTCAGCCCTTCGGCCGACGACGGCAGGGCCACGCTCAGGCCATGGCCGGGCTGCAGCACGTTCGCATAGATCAGGCCGATGGCCAGCGAGCAGAACGAGGCCACGATGAACCAGCCCAGCGCGCGGCCGCCGATGCGGCCCACGGCCTTGGCGTCGCCCATGTTGGCCAGGCCCGACACCAGGGTGGCGAACACCAGGGGCGCGATGATCATCTTGATCATGCGCAGGAAGACATCGGTGAGGATGCCGAAGTAGCTGGCGATTTCCTTGGCGGCCTCGGGCGTGGGCGCGTAGCTGTTGCAGGCATAGCCCACCAGCACGCCGAGGACCATGGCCACGAGCACCATGGTGGTCAAGCGATTGAATTTCATGCGGATTTTTTCGTTGGACGTATTTCGGTCTTGCAAGCGAGCCCGGTCCGCCGCAGCCCCCGGGCCTCTGCCGGATGCCATTGCGAAGACGGGCTTGTCTCCCTGCACACACAACCACGACGCACGTGGCCTGCGCCTGACAGTGCACAGACCGTGCCAGCCGCATCCGGCACCTGCGCCACGCGCTAACTGCTTGATTCGCCTATATCGACCTTACTTTTATGCATAAGGTGGAACGGAAATCCGAACAATGAAATGCAGGCTCCGTTCGGAAAACCGGATGGCGCGATCTGCGGGCTCCGGCCCTCCCGGGCCATGGCGCAACTGTTTGAACGCCGGCCGGTGCCCGGGCAGGACGGCAGCAGCGGCTGATGCTCCGGCGCCTGTAGAGAGGCCCGCTCTCCCAAAGTCCCGCACCGCGTCTTCACCAGGTGCATCACACCCTGCGCCATCCCTGCCTCAACCCTGCGTCTGGGGCCCCAGGCGAAAAACGCTCACGGACTGCACAAGGTCATGCGCCTGCTGGCGCAGGCTCGTGGCTGCCGCCGCCATTTCCTCCACCAGGGCCGCGTTTTGCTGCGTCGCCTGGTCCATCTGCGTGACCGCCTCACCCACTTGTGCCACGCCGCTGCGTTGTTCGGCAGAAGCCGCGCTGATCTCGCCCATGAGGTCGGTGACGCTGCGTATGCTCATCACCACTTCAGCCATGGTGCCCCCCGCGCGGTCGGCCAGCACAGAGCCCTGCTCGACCCGCTCGACGCTGTCGGAGATCAGGGCCTTGATCTCCTTGGCCGCCGCCGCGCTGCGGCCGGCCAGGCTGCGGACCTCGGAGGCCACCACAGCGAAGCCGCGGCCCTGTTCACCGGCACGCGCAGCCTCCACCGCAGCGTTCAGCGCCAGGATGTTGGTCTGGAACGCGATGCCGTCAATGACGTTGATGATGTCGGCGATGCGGCGCGAACTTTCACTGATGCCCTTCATCGTGTCCACGACCTGGGTGACCACCTCGCCCGCCTGCCCGGCCACGCCGCTGGCCTGCTGCGCGAGCGCGTTGGCCTTGCCCGCGCCATCCGCGTTCTGGGTCACGGTCGCTCCGAGCTGCTCCATGGAGGCCGCCGTCTGTTCAAGCGCGCTGGCCTGGCTCTCGGTTCGCGAGGACAGGTCGGTGTTGCCCTGGGCAATCTGCGTGCTTGCACTTGCCACGGATTCGCTGCCGCTGCGCACGACGGCCACGACCTGCGATAGCGCATCACTCATCTCGCCGAGGCTGCGCAGCAGGGTCCCCACTTCATCGTGGGTGGTGGCCTCCACCCGCTGCGTCAGATCCCCGCAGGCCACCGCGCGTGCCACCTGGATGGCCCGGCCGATGGGGCCGGTGATGGAGCGCGTGACCCAGGTGCCCAGCAAGGCGGCCAGCACGACGGCCACCAGCGCGCCCCCCAGCTCGAACGCCAGCGTCATTGCCGCCAGCGACTCGGTGCGCGTCAGGCGCTCGGCCATGAGCCCCTCCTCCTCCCGCACCAGGTCCGCCTGCAGTGCGCGCAGCCCATCCATGGCCGCCTTCTCGCGCCCCAGGGAGAACTCGCGAACCAGATCCTCGACCGTCGCCGTGCCATCCTGAACTTGCCGCCGCAGCGCCTGCAGCGGCTGCACCGCCTGCACGAATTCACGGTGGCGCAGCCGGATTCCGTCGAGCCGGCGCTGCTGTGCGGGGTTGTCCTCGGTCAGGCGTACGGCCTCCTGCCAGGAGGCCTCGAACTCCTTGAGTCCTTCATCCCAGGGGGCCAGAAAACGGGAGTCGCCCGACAGGAGATAGCCCCGCGAGGCCGTCTCCATGTTGACCATGCCCGTGAGCATGCGCTGTCCCTGGGACATCACCTTGAAGGTGTGCTCGTTCCATTGCTGGGCCTCCTTGAGCCGGGCCTGGCTGCTCACGGCCAGCGCGATGACAAGAAGAAAAATGGCGATGACGCATGCGAAGGCAGCTGCGAGACGGCGGGCCAGTGGCCAGTTGGACAAATTCATGATGATCATCGGTACGGACTGCGTGGCCGGAAAGACTGCACACGGGCGCGGCGATCACGATGTCAAGCCTCGCCTGCGCCTGGGGCAGTCATCTCCTGGCCGGGATCTACAAAGCAATCGCGCCAGCGGCCTGCCGGGTGGCGGCCAGCGGGCCCGCGCTTTGTTTCTCTATGTAATATATTGGACAAAACATATTTTTGTCCTAGACAATTCAGAAAATCCCTCAAAACATCCCGGCCATGGCCGGACGTTTTGTTCCCTTCAGATCAATGACGCCACTTTCTGACCCCCTGCCTTTGGCGCCTGGCCCCGGGCTGCCCATCTCGGCCGTCGAACGCGAGACCGGACTTGCCAAGGACACCCTGCGTGTCTGGGAAAGACGCTACGGCTTTCCAAGGCCTGAACGGGATTCGGCAGGCGATCGCCGCTACCCGGCAGACCAGGTTCGACAACTGACCCTGATCCGGCGGCTCATGGATACGGGGCTGCGCCCCAGCAAGCTGATGGGGGTGGACCTGGACGGCCTGCAGGCGCTGCTGGCCCGCGCCGACACCTCGCCAGCCATGGATTTGTCCAGGACAAATTCAGAGAATGCAGCAGACTCTGAACGCTTCGCACCCATGCTCAACGCCATTGCCGCACATGATCCCGCCCAGCTCAGGCATTGCCTGAGCCTGGCCCAGTCGCGCATGGGCCTGGCCGGTTTCGTGACCACGCTCGTGGCCCCGCTGACCACGGCGGTCGGCGAATTCTGGGCACAGGGGCGTTTTGAAGTGTTCGAAGAGCACCTGTACACCGAGGTGCTCACCGGCGTCTTGAGGCAGGCGATCGCCTCGCTCGTCCCGCCTTCCCCGCCGCCCGCGCCCAAGGTGTTGCTGACCACGCTGCCGCAGGAGATGCATGGACTTGGGCTGCTCATGGTCGAAGCCCTGCTGGCCCTGGAAGGCTGCAACTGCGTATCGCTGGGCACCCAGACGCCCATCGGCGACGTGGCACAGGCCGCGCGGGCGCATCGCGCCGACATCGTGGGGCTGAGCTTCAGCAGCGCGCACAACGGAGCGATGGCGCAGGCTTGCCTGGGCGAGCTGCGCAGCCACCTGCCGCCGGCCATCGAGTTGTGGGCCGGTGGAGCATGCCCGGCGCTCTATTCCAGCCCTGTCGCGGGCATCACGCCGGTGCGCCATCTCAGGGATCTGCAACCGCTGGTCGCCCGATGGCGGCAGACGACAAGAACATCAAGGACATACGCATGAACTTTCCCGCCCCCCGCCCCGTCTTCATGGCCAGGCGGCGCACCCTGCTGGCAGCGACCCTTGGCGCCGGCCTGCTGGCCAGCGGTTGCGCCAGCATGCGCCCGCCAGGCTCGGTCACGCCCGTCTCACCGTTCGACCTGCAGCGCTACCAGGGCCTGTGGTATGAACTGGCACGGCTGGACCATGGTTTCGAGCGGGGCATGACCGATGTGACCGCCGAGTACACGCCGCAGGCAGACGGCAGCGTGAAGGTGGTGAACCGGGGGTTTTCCGTGCCCCGGGGCCAGTGGCAGCGCGCCGTCGGCAAGGCCCTGTTCACGGGCAAGCCGGACACGGCTTCGCTCAAGGTCTCCTTCTTCGGCCCGTTCTACGGCGGCTACCATGTGGCCGCCCTGGACCCTGACTACCGCTGGGCGCTGGTCCTCGGGCCGGACACGCAGTACTGCTGGATACTGGCCAGGGAGCCGAAACTGCCCCCGCAGACCCTGCAATCCATCGTCGCCAAGGCCGCGGAACTGGGCGTCGATACCGGCGCGCTGATCTGGGTCAGCCATGAGCGCAACCAGGAAGCGCGCAGCCAGGAGGCCTTGTGAACAGCCTGCCCCCCGTCGCGGTGATCGGCGCAGGAATGGCGGGTTTGGCCTGCGCACAGTTGCTGGCCGAGGCTGGCTGCCGCGTGGATATCTTCGAGAAAAGCCGAGGCCCATCCGGGCGCATGAGCACACGGCGCGCGCAGGATCCGCAGGGTGCGTGGCAGTGCGATCACGGCGCCCCATCGTTTGCAGCCCAGGACCCGGAGTTTGTGCAGGAGGTGCGCCAGTGGGAGCAGCACGGCGTTGTCGCCGCCTGGCGTCCGCGCGCAGTGCGCCTGCAGGGCACAGACGCGGTGCCCGCAGAGGCAGGCCCCGACCGCTGGGTGGGCGTGCCGCGCATGACCTCTCCCGCAGCATTTCTTGTCCAGCGGCTTGGACAGCAGGGGCATGGCGTACGGCTGCACCTGCAGGCCACGGTGCAGCATTTGCAGCACGGGCCTGCCCGCTGGACAGTGCACTGTGCCGAACAAGGGCAGATGGGGCCGGAATACTGCGCCCTGGTGCTGGCAGTGCCTGCACCGCAGGCGGCAGCCTTGCTGGAGCCGGTCTCGCCCTATGCTGCGGCACTGGCCGCCAGCGCACGCATGCAGCCTTGCTGGGTGGCCATGCTGCGCACCGACGCCCCCCTGCCGCTGGACTGGGATGCGGCAGAAATCACGGATGGCCCGCTGTGCTGGGTGGCACGCGACAGCGCCAAGCCAGGACGGCAAGGGCAACAAGGGCAGCAGACCTGGGTACTGCATGCCAGTGCACGGTGGAGCCAGGATCACATCGAGTCGGACGCTGAATCCGTGGCCGGGCAACTGCTGCAGGCATTCGAGGCCCTGGCCGGCTCTCTGTCCGACTCTCTGCCAGGCGGCCTGCGCGTCACTGCCCACCGCTGGCGCTATGCGCTGCCGGCACCCCACCTGGTCAACCGCTGCTGGTGGGACGCGCCTGCGGGCCTGGGCCTGTGCGGCGACTGGATGTGCGGCGCAGGCGTCGAAGGCGCCTGGCTCAGCGGACGGGCGCTGGCCCGGCGCGCCCTGGCCACGCTGACGCGCTGAACTGCAGGAACGCCCGCGCCATGCACAAGAAGCCCCACCTGCCCTCCAAGCTGTGTGCGTGCTGCGGTCTTGCGTTCACATGGCGCAAAAAATGGGCACGTGATTGGGACGAGGTCAAATACTGCTCGCAGCGCTGCCGCACCGCGCGACTGCCGCCTGATCCCACTCCCCCATCTGCAGGCCGTCAGCCAAGGCGCTGACCTCCAAGCAGGCCATGCGCCCCGCACATTCTGGAGCCCTGGATTGCCGCCAGGCCGGCCCCATAATGCGCCACCCCATTGCATCAAGGAATTGGCACCTATGTCTTCCGGCGGCTTTCACGTCCACGGCCCACACGATCACGAACTCGAACATGCTGCCCAGGGCGAGCATGGCCAAACCGCCCACCACGGCATCGGCGGCGGCAGCCTGACCAACCAGATCGCCATGTGCACGGCAGTCATCGCCACGGTGGGCGCCATCTTCGCGTACATGGGCGGCGCCACCCAGGCCAATGCCGGGCTGTACAAGAACGACGCAGCCATCAAGAAGACCGAAGCGGCCAACCAGTGGGCCTTCTTCCAGGCCAAGAGCACCAAGCAATCGCTGTCCGAGTTCGCGCGTGATCTGGCGACCACGGAGGACAGGCGGGCGGCCTACCAGGCCAAGGTGGAGCGCTACGAAAAGGAAAAGGACGACATCAAGCGCGATGCCGACCGCCTGGAAGCAGAGGCCCGGCAATGGGACGAGAAGTCAGAGATGCAGATGCACCTGCATCACCGCTGGGCGCAGGCCACCACCGCGCTGCAGGTCGCCATTGCCCTTGCAGCCATCGCGCTGCTGACCAAGAAGAAATGGCTGGAATACGCCATGCTCGGCGTGGCAGCGCTGGGCCTTGGCGTGGGCGGGCTGGCCATGCTGCACATCTAGAGCGTGTGGCAAAGCCGCAAAGCCGCATATCCGCCTTGGAAGGCAGCTGTGAAACAGCCCCCTGATTCCCCGGCCTTGCCCGCGGCTCAGTCCTCGCTGGGACGGGGGTAGCCTGCCTCTGCCCACGCTTGCGCAGACGTCCGGGTGAGCTGATGGTCCGGCCTGACTCCCACCTTGGCCAGCTCGCTGCCGTCGGCGGCAGTGGCGGTGAGCGTGGCGCTGGGATTGTCTTCATCGGGCTCGATATCCAGAGAGACGGTCACGCGTGACCCGCCCACCACGATCTGCACATCCTTGTGCAACTGCGCTGCCAGATGCTGCTCATGCCGGCGCATCACCTCGTGCGCCGTCTTCACGAGCGTGTTGAAGGCGGAAACGTCCAGCGGCTTGGGATTTTTCTTGTCGCGGCCCATGGTCCACGGGCCGACCAGGCTTGGCTCCGCCTGGCCGTCCTGGGTCATGGCAACGGCCCAGCCATCGTCGTCTTCATTCTTGATGACGCGGGCCTCCCAGCCGTTGTGATGCCAAAGGCGGTCTTCGAAGATTGAGACGACTTCTTGTTCGAGTTCTGCGGACATGTCCAGACCCTTCCCTTGTGGAAACTATCGAGCCCGAAATTCTACTGTCCATCCATACAGTTCGCGCGCAGGGGTCTATTGCGCAAGCGGCGGCTTCCACGGGGCCATGACACCCGGCAGATACGGTAGCCACGGCAGTCAAAGCAGGCGTGCAGGCTGGTCAGCGGCTGACCGAGCTGCGTCAGGTTGCCTCGCTTGCACGTTGCGCTCGCCGCAAATTGCCGCTGGAGCGAAGGGCTTGCGAATGCGATAAGCTTCAAGTCTTATTGAAGGTCAAGGCATCCCTGCCGAGGTCACGTATGAACATTGGCGAACTGAGCAAACGCACAGGCCTGTCCACATCACGCATTCGTTTTTATGAGCAAAGCGGCCTGCTGCAAGCGGCTGAGCGTGGCGCGAATGGCTACCGCAGCTATCCGCCTGAGATGGTGCAGATGCTGGAGCTGATTGCGATTGCGCAAGGGGTGGGCTTCAGCCTGGATGAAATCCGTGCACTCTTGCCGCCCGGCCTGCAAGGCTGGGACCATGAGGCCGTCGTAGGCGCGCTGCGCCAAAAAATTGCCGATATCAAGGCCATGGAGAAAAAGCTGCAAACCAGCAAAAAGCAGTTGCAGGCTTTGTTGTCCGATATTGAAGCGCGGCCAGACAACATGGATTGCCATGACAACGCACGCCGCGTGCTCTCCCATGTACTGGCCCAGCAATCCGAATCCCTGGCCTCTGAAGCAGCGGCCGAAGAAAAAATGAGCAAGCTCATGCGCACCGGACACAAGAAGCGGGCAAGCGCGGCATAGGCCTGCACCAGTTTGGAACGCGGCCCTAGCGCGTTGCCAAAGCCTGCACCACCTGCTTTGCAGTCGCTTTGGCCGACCCCGGGTTTTGCCCGGTGATGAGGCGGCCATCGGCCACCACATACGACATAAAAGGCAGCAAGGCTTTCTGATAGCGCGCACCGCGCATCTTCATCTCCTGCTCGGCGTTGTAGGGCATGGACCGGGCCACTCCGGCCAGGATTTCTTCCGTCCATGAAAAACCCGTGACCCGTTTGCCCGCGACCAGCAAAGAGCCGTCGCTGAGCTGCGTATTGAGCAGGCCGCAGTAGCCGTGGCAAACCGATGCAACGATGCCACTTCGCTCCCAGATGCTGCGTGTGATGCGCTGCAGCCCCGCACTATCGGGAAAATCCCACATCACCGCATGCCCTCCGGTGAAGTAGATGGCATCGAAATCGTTCGCATCGATATCGGCAGGTGCCGCAGTGTTCGCCAGCAGGGCCATGCGCGCGGGATCATCGAGCCAGGCTTTGGCCGAAGCATCGAAGTGCGGCCATTGGAGTGCGCGCGGCTCCAGCGGTACGGCGCCACCCAGCGGGCTCACCAGTTGCTGCAGATACCCTTGCGCAGCAAACACATCCCAGGCATGGGTCAGCTCCGACAGCCACAGCCCTGTGGCGTGCGCAGGGTCGTCGTAATGAGCGACATTGGTGACGACATGCAAGATACGTGGCGTACTCATGATGACTCCTGCGCGATGTGCTTGAGGCCCTGTGCGTAGCTGGTGACAGCAAAGTCGGGAAAGCGGCGCTTGAACTTGGACGAATCAAACACATTGTCGTGCGCGTAGCGTGGCAGCAGTTCACGCAGTTCGCGCACGGGCTTGGAGACCCAGCCAGCAAGCACCATGGCCAGGTGGCTCAGTACCTTGTAGCGCGGCTCAACCCCAAAGGTTGCAGCCGCCAGGTTCACAAAGGCCTGATAGGTCAGCCGCTCGTCCCAGCAAGGCAGATGCCAGGTCTGGCCATACGCATCTTGCGCATTGCCAATGGCTGCCATGGCGCGGCTTGCATCGGGCGTCCAGATCAGGGTGCGCAGCTTGTCGTCACGCACCGGCACTTTGGCCTTCTGGCCCGCCTTGAGCGGGCCGATCACCAGGGTGTTGGTGATGCTTTGGGTTTTGCCGGGGCCGTAGAACTCTGGCGCGCGGGCAATGGCGACGGGGATATCGCCGCGCTGCATCTCGGCCAGCACCATCTCGGCCATCAAGGCGCGCACGCGCCCCTTGCGGCCCACCGGGGCAAAGGCGGTTTCCTCGGTCTGCCGCTGCGCGGTTTGCGGGTACATGTAGGTGTTGTCGAAGTAGACAAACTTGGCCCCCGCTGCCCGCGTGGCATCGAGCGCGTTGCGCAGCATGGCAGGAAATTGCCCCTCCCATAACTCGGTGTCTGGTGGCAGGCCAGCGGTGAAGTACACGACCTCGCTGCCACGCACGGCCTCCAGGGTTTGCGCGGAATTCATCAGGTCGGCGGACACCAGCTCGTCCGTATCGTTCACCTTGCGCGGCTTGCGGCTGACCAGGCGCAGGTTTTGCGTGTAGTTGCGGTGGAGCTCGCGCGCCAGCTCCACAGCGATCTGGCCATTGGCGCCCAAAATGGTTTGCATATCGATCCTTGCAGCATCTTGTGTGATGAGAGGATAAGGAGCTTAAGCTTCAACTTGAGTTGAAGGTCAAGCGGCAAAACTGCAGGTCCCTGATATCAGGTCGAAGCCCCCTGCCGACTCGCTGGCTGTCTGAAGAAACCCGGCACTTCCATCATGTCGGGGAGCCTGGAGCCTGGACACTGCGGCCTGCTTTGGTGCACCTGGTGAAGGCCCGGTTCGGGTCGGCAGCGCCTGTGCATGAGCCGCGATGGCGGACTTGCCTCTTTGCGGTTGCTCATCTGTGGTCCGAACTTGTCGGCTTTATCGAGACTGCCACCGCACACCGGCATCAATTGCTGCAATGGGTGCAATGGGTGCAATGAGAGCAATGGCAGCAATGTGTGTACAGCAGCTATTTGATGCGATCAGAATGCACCACCACCATTGAAAAGAAGAAGCCATTCTCAATCCAATGATTGAATTGACAACTTCCGATGGACGCCGCTTATTCAATGTGACAGAATGAAACGCCAGCAATGAATGGCCTGAAGACCTCTGATGATGGCAGTGGCAAATATTGCCATGGCGATCGCAATGACAGGGCGAAAAACTGGATGTACCGCTATTGAGATCCAGAAATCAAATCGTGTTGACTTCGCGCATTTCTGAGGGATCGTTTGGTCAATGAACGTCAGAGCGTGCTCTTGTCGCCCGCACCTCATTTGCATTGGAAGCGCACTACGACCATTGTCGCCATTCGGCCAATCATTGAATCCAGCTTCTGGCTTTCGAGCCTTATGCTTCTATGAACATCGCCCCGTAGAAGCCAAAAAACCAAGGGCGATTGACAACGGAGATTTATATGCCTTACAAGAAAAGTCAACAAGTCGGCGGTCAGGGTGGAGACGAATTTTCCGATGATCTGACCCAAGTGGTTCGAATTGTGAGGATTTCGATCAGGCATGGAGCCAGAGTCGATGCCATCCAAACCACATGGCTTCTGACAGACGGAACACAACTCACTGGTGCACGCCATGGTGGCGGTGGCGGCGAAGAAACTGTGATCGAGTTTGGCAGCAACGAGCACATCGTTACGATACAAGGGCGAAGCGGAAGTCGAATTGATTCCCTGACCATTACCACCAACAAGAAGTCCTACGGCCCCTACGGAGGCGACGGAGGGAAACCCTTCGGCCCCATTCCTGCTGAAGCAGCGGGTGGATTCTTTGGTCGTTCCGGCACAAATGTTGACGCGATAGGCGTTTTCATTCCAGCGTAGTGTCAAGCCGGTGATGGTGCCATCGCATCAACAAGACACCGAAACGGACTGGGATGAAGCCGAGGTTTATTCCAGTCCGCTCATCGGCTCTATGGATTCCTGCTGTCAATCAGGCATCAATCAGCAAAGTCAACGCCCCCGCATCCCCATCAAAACCTCAATCGTCACCGTCGTCGCGTCGTCATCCGGCCTTTTGCGATGCGCGATGCCCAACGCCCTTGACAGTGCTGGCCGCAGGGGTCGCGTGGTGATGCGGGGGTCAGGCTGCGGTGCGCCGGCCTCGTGGGGCAGCAGCGCGGCGCCGTAGCCCGCTGCCACCAGGCTCTTCATTGCGTCGTTGTAGTTCAGCTCGATGCGTGCCTGCGGCCGGGCGCCGCCTGCGGCAAACCATTCGGCGGTCTGGCGCGACAGCCGGGTGCCACGGTCGTTGGCGATCAGGGGGCGGGCCGCAAGCCAGGCGGGCGTGATGTGCCGCGGCGGCTTCCAGGCGGCCGGGATGAAGGCCAGCACCGGGTCCTGGCGCCAGGCCTGCACCTGCAGCCCGCGCAGCACGGGCTGCGGCAAGGCAACGATGCCGATGTCCAGGCTGCCGGCCGCCAGGCGCGCCAGGGCTTCCTCGCTGGTCATCACCGCCACTTGCACGTCGATCTCGGGATGCCGGGCGGCCAGGGTTTCCAGTGCCTGGGGCAAGAGGTGCGCGAGTGCGCCGGTGGAGGCGCCCAGGCGCACGCGGCCCCCGCGCGTGGCGATCTGGCGCTGCACGGTCTGCAGGAGATCGTCGGCCTCGGCCAGGAGCTGGCGCGCCTTGTCTATCAGCAGGCTGCCCGCCGATGTGGCGGTGACGCCGGCTGGTGCGCGGTGCAATAGACGTGTTCCCAGACGCTCTTCGAGCTGCGCCACATGCAGCGTCACCGTGGGCGGCGCCAGGTGCAGCACCTTGGCGGCGGCGGCGAACGAGCCCAGGTCGGCCACCGTCAGCAGGGTGCGCAGACGGTCCAGATTGATTTCGCGCATGGTGCGGTGTCCCAGGTTGCCAGCAATTCAGGAATCATGAATCCGTAGTTTGTCAGATTCAACTGGCCTGCATGCGGCAGGCGCTGCACCATGCGCTCCACACCCAATCGGAGCAACCCATGACCTCTCTTGTTTTCATCGATGGCGACCAGGGCACCACCGGCCTGCAGGTGCGCGAATGGCTGGCGGATCGGACCGACCTGCGCCTGCTGCAACTGCCGGCCGACCAGCGCAAAAGCACGGCGCACCGCGCCGAGGCGCTCAACGACTGCGACATCGCCTTGCTGTGCCTGCCGGACGAGGCTGCGCGCGAGGCGGTGGCGCTGGTGCGCCGGCCCGGCGTGCGCGTGATCGATGCGAGTTCTGCGCATCGCACCGCGCCGGGCTGGGTCTATGGCCTGCCGGAACTGGAGGCAGGCCAGGCTGAACGCATCGCCCATGCCCGGCGCGTCAGCAATCCCGGCTGCTATCCGACAGGTGCTCTGGCACTGCTCAGGCCCTTGATCGACGCGGGCCTGCTGCCCCCCGACTACCCGCTGGCCATTCACGCGGTATCGGGCTACTCGGGACGGGGCCGCGCAGGGCTGCTGGACCATGAGGGCGCTGCCGCCGCCACTGCCGTGCCCCTGCAGGTCTATGGCCTGGGTCTGCACCACAAGCACGTACCCGAGATCCAGCAGCATGCCGGCCTGGCCCATGCGCCGGTGTTCGTGCCGGCCTATGGCCACTACCGGCAAGGCATCGTGCTGACCATCGCCCTGCATCTGCGGCTGCTGCCCGCTGGTGTGACCGCCCGCAGCCTGCACACTGCCCTGCATGCGCGGTACCAGGGCCAGCCCTGCATCGAGCTGCAACCCCTGGAGGAGGACGCCGATGCGCAGCGGCTCGATCCGCGCGCGCTCAATGGCAGCAACCGGATGCGGCTGGCGGTGTTCGGACAGCCGCAGGAGCAGCAGGTACTGCTGACCGCCGTGTTCGACAACCTGGGCAAGGGCGCCGCCGGCGCGGCGGTGCAGAACCTTGATCTGATACTCGGGCTGCAGCCGATGCTGCAGCCAGGATGCGATGAATCCCTGAGCCTGGTGTGAGCCTGGTGTGAGCGTGGAGTGAGTGCGGTGTGAGCTGCCGGCCTGGGGAAGACGGGGCAAGATCCGGGCAATCCTGCTTCAAGCCTCCACGCCACAGGCCACCGACAGATAGCTTTTCATGCGCGCGCTGGCCCGCTCCGGGTCGGCCAGCGCACCGCAGGCGTCGGCCAGCTCGAACACCTTGGCAAAGTGCGCGGCCCCGCGTGCAGACTGCATTCCGCCGGCCATGGAGAAGTGCTTCTGGTGGCCATTGAGCCAGGCCAGGAACACGATGCCTGCCTTGTAATGCCGCGTAGGCGCGCAAAAAAGCTCGCGCGACAGCGCCACCGTGGGATCCAGCAGTTCCCGGAAGCGTCCGCTGCGGCCCTGGGCCAGTTCGGCCAGCGCCACGGCCGCCACCGGGGCGATGGGGTCGAAGATGCCCAGCAGGCCGTGGGAGTGGCCGCCCTCACCGGCTGCCGTCCCATCGCCGGCCATGAGTTCGGCGTAGTGGAAATCGTCACCCGTGTACATCTTCACGCCCGCAGGCAGCCTGCGGCGCAGCGCCCTCTCCCATTGCGCATCGAGCAGCGATACCTTGATGCCTTCGACCTTGGGCGCCTTCGCTGCGATCAGCGCGGCGACGGTATCGAGGGCCTGCGCCAGGTCCGTACTTCCCCAGTAGCCGCGCAGCGCAGGGTCGAACATCTCGCCCAGCCAGTGCAGCACCACGGGCTGGTCGGCAGCGTCCAGCAGCCGGTCATAGAGTTGCAGATAGTCCTGCGGGCCGCGCGCGGCCTGGACCAGGGCGCGGCTGGCCATGAGGACCACGGGGCAGCCTTCGGCCTGCACCACATCCATCTGCTCGCGGTAGGCCCCCTCGACCTGTGCCAGCGTGACCCCGGGTTGCGCCGCCAGCTGGTCGGTGCCCGCGCCGCAGGCCAGCTGGCCGCCCACTGCCCGCGCATGGCGCGCGCTGCGCTGGATGAGTTCGCGTGACGATGGCCAGTCCAGGCCCATGCCGCGCTGGGCCGTGTCCATGGCTTCGGCGACCTTGAAGCCCAGGCGGTACAGATGCTCGCGGAAGGCCAGCGTTGCCTCCCAGTCGATGGCAGGCGGGCCATCCCAGGGATGCGTGGTTGCCAACGGGTCGATCACCACATGGGCCGCTGCATAGACGCTGCGGTTGAAGGCAGGGGCCGGGCCCGCGGGAGCGATGGGACTGGCCTTCATGGCCAGTGGCACGAGACGGCCGTCGCCTCGGGGAAGGAGGATCTGCATGGGGGTCTCCTGCCTCAAGCCCGTTGGCCGAGGATGTGGTCGGCAGCCTTCTCGGCCACCATGATGGTGGGAGCGTTGGTGTTGCACGAGGGGATGAAGGGCATCACGGACGCATCGGCCACGCGCAGCCCCTCCATGCCGATGAGCTGCAGTTGCGGCGTCACCACGCTGTACGGGTCGTGCTCGGGGCCCATGCGGCAGGTGCCCACGGGATGGTGGTCGGTCTTGGCATGGGCGCAGGCGTAGTCAGACAGTTCGGCATCGCTGTCCCGATGTCCGCCCGGCAATACCTCGCCGTGCACGTAGCGCCGCAGCGCTGGCTGGCACAGCAGCTTGCGCGCAAGGCGCAGGCCCTTGATGGACATGGCCCGGTCATGGGGGTCGGCCCAGTAGTTGGGATCGATCAATGGCGCCGACGCCGGGTCTGCATCCGCGAGCCGGACCGTGCCGCGCGAGCGGGGGCGCAGGTAGGCCGTGTTCAGCGTCACGCCCGCGTTCTCCAGCCCGGTCATTCCGGCTTCTAGGCCCGAGCCCAGCCCCAGATGGAACTGGATGTCGGGCGAGCGCGCGAGCGCATCGGGGTCGGCATACCAGAAGCCCCCGGTCTCGAAGAGGCTGGAGGCGGCCGGCCCTTTCTTGAGCAGCAGGTACTGCAGGCCCGCCCAGGCCGCGTGCCAAGGGCGCTGGTATTTGTCGTAGGTATGGTCGCCCGTGCATTCGGCGATCACGAACAGGTCCAGGTGGTCCTGCAGGTTGGAGCCGACACCAGGGAGGTCATGCACAGGCGCCAGCCCCACGCTGCGCAGATGGTCGGCAGGGCCTATGCCGGAGTGCATCAGCAGCCTGGGCGAGCCTATGGCGCCCGAGCAGACGATGACTTCGCGGCTGGCGTGCACGCTGAAAGGCGTGCGGCTGGTGCCCGAGACCGCCTCCACGCCAACCGCGCGCCGGCCCTGCACCAGCACGCGCAGCGCCTGGGTCTGCAGCTGGACGGTCAGATTGGGGCGGCGCATGCGCACCGGATCGATGAAGCCCGTGGCGGCCGACGCACGGCGCGCATTCCACTGCGTGAGCTGGTAGTAGCCCAGGCCCTGCTGCGCGGCACCGTTGAAGTCGGGGTTGAAGGGCATGCCCATTTCCTGGCCGGCCTGGAAGAAGGCCTCGCAGATGGGCAGCGGGCTGACGGGGCAGGACACGCCCAGCGGGCCGCCGTAGCCGTGGTACTCGTTGGCAAAGCGCTGGTTGTTCTCCGAACGCTTGAAGTACGGCAGCACGTCGCGCCAGGACCAGCCCGTGGCGCCGCCCAGGCGCTCCCAGTCGTCATAGTCTGCCGGCGCGCCGCGCGTGTACAGCTGGGCGTTGATGGTCGAACCGCCACCGATGACCTTGGCCTGCGTGTAGCGCAGCACGCGCTGGTTCAGATGCCGCTGCGGCACGGTCTGCCATCCCCAGGAGCCCCGGCCCCGGGTCATGCGCGCAAAGCCCGCAGGCCAGTGGTACAGAAGATGCGAGTCCCAGCCCCCGGCCTCCAGCAGCAGCACGCGCACCGAGGGGTCGGCGCTCAGCCGGTTGGCCAGCACGCAGCCGGCCGAGCCCGCGCCCGTGATGATGTAGTCATAGCTGTCCATGGTCATCCTCCTCACAGCCGCGCGATGGAGAGCGCGCCATCCACATGCAGCACCGACCCCGTCGCAAACGCCAGCCTGCCGCTTGCCAGCGCGCTGGCGGCCTGCGCCACGTCCTCGGGCCGGCCCCAGCGGCCCATGGGCACAAGGCCCGCAGCGATCAGGCCGTCGTACCGATCGGCAGCACCCGCCGTCATGGCCGTGCGGACGATGCCGGGGCGCAGCTCGAACACGCCAATGCCGTGCGCCGCCAGGCGCAGCGCGAACAGGCGCGTCAGCATGCCCAGGCCGGCCTTGGACAGGCAATACTCGCCGCGCTCCACCGACGCCATCTCGCCGCTGACCGAGGACACGGTGACGATGGACCGCGCAGCGCCCGAAGGCGCAGCCAGCATGCGCTGCGCCACGGCCTGCGTGAAAAAGAAGCTGCCGCGCAGGTTGGTGGCCATCACCCGGTCGAAGTCCTCGGCGCGGATGTCCAGCAGATCGCCGCGGCGCGGCGATCCCATGCCTGCGTTGTTGACCAGGCAGGACGGCACACCGCCCCAGGTGCAGACCGCATCGAGCACACGAGCGTGGTCGTGCACGTCGGCCAGGTCGCCGCGCACACGCAGCGCACGCGCGCCGCAGGCCTGGATCTGCGCGACGCTGGCGCCGTCACTGGCACCATCGTCCTGCAGCGTGGTGATGGCCACGTCAAAGCCGTCGTGCGCCAGTTGCAGCGCAATGGCGGCGCCTATGCCCTGGCTGCCGCCGGTGACCAGGGCCACGGGGCGCCGTGCCGTCGATTGCGGATTCATGGCAGCAGCTCCTGAAGGTGGTGACGCAGGTGACTGCCCACGCGCAGGGCCTGGGCAGCCACGGTCAGCGCGGGGTTGACTGCGGCCGAGGACGGGAAGAATCCCGCATCGACCACATACAGGTTGTCCAGCTCCCAGGCCTTGCACTGCGGGTCCAGCGCCGAGGTGGCCGGATCACTCCCAAGGCGCACCGTTCCGCACTGGTGCGACATCACCTCGGTGCCGAAGCCGCGCGACAGCACCAGCGGGTAGCCGGTGCCGCGCAGTATCTGGGCGCAGCGCGCCACCCAACGCTGGTGGGCGCGCAGGTTGGTGCGGTGCCAGTGCAGGTCGATGGCTCCGTCTGCGCGCAACGTGACGCGGCTGCTGGGGTGGGGCAGGTCCTCGCTTTGCGCGTACCAGTCCACACTGCGCTCGGCCAGCGCGCTGCGCAGCCACCTCGGGCTGCCCGGCAGGGCGGCACGCAGCATGGGCTCGCGGATCTTTCCCAGCAGTTGCAGGCTGCCCAGCGGCGGGCCGCCCGCGCCGTCGCCAAAATAGAAGTCGTGCAGTGCCAGCGTCTTGGGAAAGCGCGTGCGGTTGCGCCTGAACGGGTGCCATGCCATCAGGGCCGTGGTGTTGTGCGTCATGTAGTGGCGACCCACCACGTCGCTGCCATTGGCCAGACCGCGCGGATGCCGCGCGTTGGCCGAGCGCAGCAGCAGGGCCGCCGAGTTGATGGCGCCGGCACTGAGCACGAACAGCCCCGCCGTGATGCGGCGCGCCACGCCGCGGTCCACCACCTCCGCCGCGACGACGCGCCGCCCGCCCGCATCGGTGAGCAGGCGCTGAACGCGCACGCCGGTATGCAGCCGCACATTGCGGTGCGCCAGCGCAGGCCGCAGCAGGCAGGTTTCGGCATCGCCCTTGGCCCCCACCATGCAGGGCACAGCGTCGCAATTGGCGCAGCGCCGGCAGTGCCCGCCCGGTCCCAGGTCGATGGCGCAGGGCATGGGAAACGGCCGCAGGCCCTGGGCACGCAAGCGCTGCTCGATGCGCGAAAGCAGCGGCTCGTGCGGCACCGGGGGATGGGCATAGGCCGTGCTGCGCGGCGGCTCCGTGGGGTCGGTGCCGCCCTGGCCACGCACGCCGAACAGCTGCTCGGCCAGGGCATACCAGGGTTCGAGATCGGCATAGCGCAGCGGCCAGGCGGGCGAGATGCCCTCCTCATGCTCCACCGCCTCGAAATCGCGCTGCCGAAAGCGCAGCATGGCCGTGCCGTAGAACTTGGTGTGCCCGCCCACGAAATAGAACATGCCGGGCCGAAACGCCCGCCCGCTGGCGTACCAGACCTCGTCGGTCTGGTAGCGTCTTTCGGCGAAGACGGCCTCGATGTCCCAGTTCTGCGCCTCGCGCGGCAGCACCGGGCCGCGCTCCAGCACCCATACGTTCGCACCGCTGCCCGCCAGTTGCAGGGCCACGGCCGAGCCGCCCACGCCCGAGCCGATGATGAGCACATCGCAGTCCAGCCCGTTGTGCGCCATGGCGGTCATGCGATCAGCGCCTGGGTGGCGGCATCGAAGCAGACCAGCCGAGACAGGTCGATCAGCAGGCGTGCCCTGTCCCCGGCGCGCAACGGCGCATCGGGCGGCAGCCGCGCGGTGAACGCATGGCCACCGAGCTCCAGCAGGGCCAGCGTGTCCGATCCGGTGGGCTCCAGCAGTTCGACGCGGGCCTCGGCCAGGCCCTGGCCGGGGGCGGCCGGCACGCCTTCGGGCGCCAGGCCCACGGCCTCGGCACGTATGCCGGCAATGACTTCGCGGCCCGCATGGCCCTGCAGCGCGGTGGCCAGCGGCTGCGGCAGGGGCAGGGATTGGCCGCCGATATCGAGGACGGGACCGCCCTGCCCCTCACCCGCCCACTCACCCACGCGCGCAGGCAGCAGGTTCATGCGCGGCGACCCCATGAAGCCCGCCACAAAGGTGTTGGCCGGCCGGTTGTAGACCTGCTGCGGCGTGCCCAGCTGCTGCAGCACCCCGCCCTTCATGACGGCGATGCGCGTGGCCAGGGTCATGGCCTCGATCTGGTCGTGCGTGACATAGATGATGGTGGCGCCCAGGCGCTGATGCAGCTTCTTGATCTCGGCGCGCATGTCCACGCGCAGCTGGGCATCGAGGTTGGACAGCGGCTCGTCGAACAGGTAGAGCTGCGGCTCGCGCGCCAGCGCCCGCCCTATGGCCACGCGCTGGCGCTGGCCGCCCGACAGCTGGCGCGGCTTGCGCCCCAGCAGGTGCTCTATCTGCAGCAGCCTGGACACATCCTGCACCCGCGCAAGGCGCCGCGACTTGTCCACCTTGCGCATCTCCAGCGGAAAGCCGATGTTGCCCGCCACGGTCATGTTGGGGTACAGCGCATACGACTGGAACACCATGGAGATGTCGCGCTCGGCCGGCGCCGCGTGGGTGATGTCGCGGCCGCCCAGCGCCAGACGGCCGCCGCTGGGCGGCTCCAGGCCCGCGATGATGTTCATCAGCGTGCTCTTGCCACAGCCCGACGGGCCGACGAGGACCAGGAATTCGCCCTCCTGCACGGCAATGCTGATGTCCTGCAGGATGCTGGCCGCGCCGAAGCGCTTGTGGATGCGGTCGAGATCAAGGAATGCCATGGAATGCCTCACTGCAAGATGCTGGGCATCAGCCTTTGACGGCGCCGGCCATCAGCCCGCGCACGAAGAACCGGCCCGACACCAGGTACACGGCCAGCGTCGGCAAGGCCGCAATGAACGCCCCCGCGAAGTGGACGTTGTATTCCTTGACGCCGGTGCTGCTGTTGACCAGGTTGTTCAGCGCCACGGTCAGCGGGTAGGAGCTGAAATCGCTGAACGAGGCGCCGAACAGGAACTCGTTCCAGATGCTGGTGAACTGCCATATCGCGGCCACCACGACGATGGGCAGGCTGTTGGGCAGCAGCACGCGCCACAGCAGCCCGAAGAACCCCGCGCCATCCATGCGCGCCGAGCGCACCAGCTCGGCCGGGAAGGCCGCGTAGTAGTTGCGAAAGAACAGCGTGGTGAAGCCTATGCCGTACACCGTGTTGACGAAGACCAGGCCCTTGAGGCTGCCCGCCAGGCCCAGCGCCCCCAGCATCTTGGCCATGGGGATCAGCACGATCTGGAATGGAATGAAGACCGACAGCAAGATGGCGCCGAACAGCAGGTCCGCCCCCCGGAAACGGAACTGGGTCAGGATGCAGCCGTTGAGCGCGCCCAGGGCCGTGGACAGCAGCACGGATGGCACGGCCACCAGGAAGGAATTGAGGAAGAACGGCCGCAGCCCCGTGGCCTGCACGCCGATCTGCGCCGTGCTCCAGGCGCTGCGCCAGGGCGCCAGCGTCCACTGGCCGGGCAGCGCCAGCAGGTGGCCGCTGCGGATCTCGTCGAGCGGCTTGAACGAATTGGCCAGCATCACATAGACCGGCAGCAGGAAGACCGCCGCCAGCAGGACCAGCGCCGCATACAGCAGCACGCGCCAGGGCTGAAGCCGCCGTGTCACGGACCAGGGTGTGCGCAGCTCAGTCATGGCGACCTCCTGCGCTGCGCATGGCGCCCCAGAGATAGGGCAGGACGATGGCGCCCACGGCCAGCAGCATCAGCACCGAGCTGGCCGCGCCCACGGCCATCTCGTTGCGGGTGAACGAGTACTGGTACATGAACACCGAGGGCAGCCAGGTCGAGCGGCCGGGCCCGCCATTGGTCAGCGCAATCACCAGGTCATAGGACTTGATGGCCATGTGCGCCAGGATCACGAAGGCCGATACGAAAACCGGCCCCAATTGCGGCAGGACGATGCGCCAGTAGACCTGCCAGGTGCGCGCGCCATCGAGCCGCGCCGCATGGATCTGCTCGGAGTCCACCCCGCGCAGGCCCGCCAGGAACAGGGCCATGGCAAAGCCGCTGGTCTGCCACACGGCGGCGATGACCACGCAGTAGATGGCCATGTCGCCGTCCTTGATCCAGCCGAACGCAAAACCCTGCCAGCCCAGCAGGTGCATGGATTTTTCCAGGCCCACGCCGGGGTCGAGCAGCCATTTCCACGCCGTTCCCGTGACGATGAAGGACAGGGCCATGGGGTACAGGAAGATGGAGCGCAGCACGGCCTCGGCGCGGATCTTCTGGTCGATCAGGATGGCCAATACCAGGCCCAGCGCCATGGCAATGGCGATGTAGAGGCTGGCGAACACCGCGAGGTTGTTCGCCGAGATCTTCCAGTTCTCCAGCCCCAGCAGCCGCGTGTAGGCAGCGGTGCCGGCCCATTCATGGCGCGGCAGCAGGGTCGATGCCGTGAACGACAGATAGACCGTGAACAGAATGCATCCGTACACGCACACCAGCGTGAGCAGCACGCTGGGGCTGAGCAGCAGCCTGGGGAGCCAGCCGGCCTTCATGGCAGGGTCCTCCATCAGTCGGCCAGGGCCGAGGCCAGCTCGGTCACGGCCCTGGCATCGTCGATCTGGCCGTTGAAGTGGCGCGTGACCACGTCATAGATGGCGTTCTTGGCCGATGCGGCCGTCGCATGGCCCAGCGCAATGGAGCCCAGCATGCTGCGCCGGCCATCGGCCTCGGCCACGTCGCGGATGGCCTTTTTGCCGCATTCGTCGAAGGCCGTATCCGCCACGTCCAGGCGCGCAGGCGCCGCACCCTTGACGACATTGAACGCCGACTGAAAGGCCGGCTCCATGATGGCGGCCGCCAGCTTGCGCTGAGCGGCCGCCTTGCCCGCGTCGGACAGCCTGAACATCACGAACTGGTCGGTACTGAAGGCCACCATGCCCTGGGTGCCCGGGAAGCGGTAGCAGGCAAAGTCCTTGCCGGGCTGCTTGCCGGCGTTGAGGAACTCGCCCTTGGCCCAGTCGCCCATGATCTGGAAGCCCGCCTTGCCGGCGATGACCATGCCCGAGGCCACGTTCCAGTCGCGCCCCGAAAAATCCTTGTCCACCAGGCTGCGGATCTGCGCCATGCGCTGGAATACCTTGCGCGTGGTCGCCGACCGGATGGTGGCCGGATCGCGCTCGATGAAGGCCTTGCGGTAGTAGTCGGCGCCGCCCGTGGACAGGGCCACGCTGTCGAACACGATGGCCTCCTGCCAGGGCTGGCCGCCATGGGCGATGGCGATGAAACCGGCCTGGCGCACCTTGCGCGCCGCCGCGATGAATTCGTCAAAGCTCGCTGGCTCGGCCGTCACGCCCGCCTGGGCCAGCACCTGCCGGTTGGCCCACAGCCAGTTGGTCGAATGGATGTTGACCGGCGCCGCGATCCAGCGGCCCTGGTAGCGCGAGAATTTCTGCACCTCCTGCGGCACGCTCTTGTCCCAGCCCTCGCGCGCGGCCAGGGCATCCAGGTCGGCGACCACGCCCTGGCCGCCCCAGTCCAGGATGTCGAAGCCCAGCATCTGCACCGCCGTGGGCGGGTTGCCCGAGGTCACGCGGGCGCGCACCGCCGTCATGGCCGCCTCGCCGCCGCCACCGGCCACGGGCATGTCGTTCCAGCGCACGCCCTGCTTTTCCAGCCCGCTCTTGAGCAGGTTCAGCGCGGCGGCCTCGCCGCCAGCGGTCCACCAGTGCAGGACCTCGACGCTCTGCCCGGCCATGGCGGCCGGCGGTGTGGCAAGGGCCATGGCCAGCGCCATGGCAGTCAGTGGCCGCTTCATGCCGTGTCTCCTTCGTGGATGGGCAGATACCAGTGGCTGCGCGCCCCCAGGTGCATGTGCAGGGTCTTGGCCTGGGTGTAGTCCTCGGCGGCACGGCGGCCCAGCTCTCGGCCCAGGCCGCTTTGGCGGTAGCCGCCGAAAGGCAGCTCGGCATGGCCTTCGAGGAAGGTATTGACCCATACCGTGCCGGCCTTGATGCGCCGCGCCGCCGCCAGGCAGGTGCTGAAGTCACGGCTCCAGACGGCGGCCGACAGGCCGTAGAGCGTGGCGTTGGCCAGGTCGATGGCATCGTCCAGGTCCTCGAAGACCAGCACCGCGAGCACGGGCCCGAAGACCTCCTGCCTGGCAATGGCCATGTCCGGCGTCACGCCGGCCAGCACCGTGGGCTCCACATACAGGCCCGGGCGCGCCATGCGGCCGCCGCCCAGCACCACGCGGGCGCCGGCCTGGCGCGCGGCCTCGATGTGGGTGAGGATGGCGTCCAGCTGGCGCTGCGTGGTGATGGCGCCCACCTGCACGCCCTGGTCCAGCGGATCGCCCACGCGCACCTGCCGAGCGCGCTCGGCCACGGCGACCACGAAGCGCTCGGCGATGGCCGCCTGCACCAGCACGCGGCTGCCGCTGTTGCAGCACTGGCCGGCATTGAAGTGCATGCCCAGCACCGTGGCATCGACGGCCGCCTCGAAGTCGCAGTCGGCAAAGACGATCTGGGGATTCTTGCCGCCCAGCTCCAGGGACAGCTTCTTGAGCGTCTGCGCCGAAGCTGCGGCCACCTTCCGGCCTGTTTCCGTGGAGCCCGTGAAGGACAGCATGTCGATGTCCGGGTGCGCGGCCAGGACCTCGCCGACAGCGCCACCGCCGCCTGGCAGGATGTTGACGGCACCGGGCGGCAGGCCGGCGTTCATGAGGATCTCGCCCAGCATCAGCGTGGTGGCCGATGTTTCCTCGGCCGGCTTGACCACGGCCGTGCAGCCGGCGGCCAGCGCAAAGGGCAGCTTCTGGCTGACGATGAGCAGGGGAAAGTTCCAGGGCGTGACGATGCCGACCACGCCCAGCGGCTCGCGCAGCACCACACCCAGCGTCTGCTCGCCCAGCGTGTCATAGCTGTCGCCATGCAGGTTGCGCGCCAGTGCGGCGGCGTAGTGCCACAGGTCGGCTGCCGCGCCCACCTCGTCCAGCGACTGGGCCAGCGGCTTGCCGGTCTCCAGCGTCTCCATACGCGCCAATTCCTGCCTGCGGTCCAGCAGGCGTTCGGCCACGGCACGCAGCACGCTGGCGCGCTGCGCACCCTTCATGCGGGGCCAGGGCCCGTGGTCCGCAGCGCGGCGTGCTGCGGCAATGGCACGCGCGGCATCGGCCCGGCCGGCCCGCGCATGGATGCTGGCCACGGTGCCGTGGGCCGGGGAGCGGCGTTCCAGCGTCGCGCCGTCGGCCGCATCGGCCCAGGCGCCATCGATGAGCAGCCGGCCATGGAACGGGGGCCTGTGGATGAGGCCGGCCGTGGCCCCTGCATTCACTGCAGTTGCATGGGCTGGAGGCGGGTTCGCGGCAGTCATGGTGGCGGTCTCCTTGGGTGGTTCAGGGGGCAAGGGCGGAACGGCGAATCGGCAGGTCGGCAGGTCGGCAGGTCGGCAGGTCGGCAGGTCGGCGCAGATTCAGCGGCCCAGGTAGCGCGGCACGCGCTTTTCCTTGAAGCTGAGCAGGCCTTCGGCTGCATCGGCCGTGCTCGCGGCCAGGGCTGCGGCCATGGCTTCCAGTGCGGCGGGAGCGTCTTCGCCGGCGGCGGCATTGATCAGTTGCTTGGTCAGCTGCAGTGCCACGGGCGCCTGGCCTGCCATGTCGTGGGCCAACGCAGCAGCGCGCAGGCCCAGTTCGCTGGCCGGCACCCGTTCATGCACCAGCCCGCAGGCCAGCGCCTGATCGGCGGACAGCCGCACGCCGCCCAGGGCCAGGTACTTCGCGTGGCCGGGGCCGATCAGCCGCACCAGCCGCTGCGAGCCGGACCAGCCGGGACAGGTGGCGATCGATGCCTCTGGCAGCGCGAACTGGGCCGTATCGACGGCGATGCGCACATCGCTGGTGATGGCCAGCTCCAGCCCGCCGCCGAACGCATGGCCGTTGAGCGCCGCAATCACGGGCTGGCGCAGCCGCGCCCACCGGTCGAACACCTGGTGGCCACGGCGCACCCACTGCCGCCACATGTCCAGCGGCTGCAGCGCGGCCCAGGCATGGATGTCGGCGCCCGCGCAAAAGGCCCTGTCGCCACGGCCGGTCAGCACCACGGCACGGATGGCGCCATCGGCCTCGATCTCGCGCGCCATGTGCTCCAGTGCGTCGAGCATGCAGGGGGTCAGCGCGTTCAGCCGTGCGGGCCGGTCTATCGTGACCTGGGCCACGGGGCCCTGGCGCACCAGTTGAACCAGGGTCTCAGCCACGGCGGACCTCCCGGGCCTGCAGGGCCAGGCCAAAGGGCGCATCGTGGAACAGGCACTCATCCATACGCCGCAGGTCGGGCGCCACCTGCAGCGCCATGCCGGCCTGCTCCAGCACATCGCGCTGCAGGTCCACGCCGGGCGCGATCTCGCGCACGACCAGGCCCTGGTCTTCGAGGTCGATGACGCAGCGCTCGGTCACATAGCGCACCCGCTGCCCGCGCTGGCGCCCGACCAGGCCGCTGAAGCTGATGTGCTCGGCCGTGCCGACGAACTTGCGCGTGCCGCCCTCCTCGAGGATGTCCAGCCGCCCGTCTCCCACGCGCAGCCTGGCGCCGGCCGTGAAAAGTCCGCAGAAGACGATGCGCCGCGCATGGGCCGTGATATCCACAAAGCCGCCGCAGCCGGCCGTCAGATAGGGCCTGGCCCCCAGCCGCGAGACATTGACGCTGCCATCGCCATCCACCTGCAGGAAGGACAGCAGCGTCACATCGAAGCCCCCGCCCTGGAAATAGGTGAACTGCTGGGGCGAGGCCACGATGGCATCGGCATTGGCCGCGCAGCCAAAGGCAAAGCCCAGCAGCGGCATGCCGCCGACGGCGCCCTGCTCTATCACCCAGGTCACCTCGCCATGCAGGCCCTCCTCGAGCAGGATGCGCGGCACATTGGCCGCAATGCCAAAGCCCAGGTTGGCGGCATGCCCGTGCGCCAGTTCCATGGCGGCGCGGCGCGCAATCACCTTCTCGGGCCCCCAGGCCTGGGGCTCGAAGCCGGACAGCGGTTGCGCAACCTCTCCGCTGATGGCCGGGTCATACACCGTCTGCGTGGTCTGCCACTGATCGGCATCGACCACCACATGGTCCACCAGATGGCAGGGGACGTGGACATCGTGCGGCCTCAGGTGGCCGGCCCTGACGATGCGCTTGACCTGGGCGATGACGATGCCGCCGTTGTTGCGTGCGGCCATCGCCTGCTCCAGCGCACCCAGCAGCGCGCCTTCGTGCTCATAGCCCAGGTTGCCGCGCTCATCGGCCGTGGTGGCGCGCAGGACGGTCACGTCGGGCGCCACAGCGGGAAAGAACAGCCAGTCGCGCCCGTCGAAATGCTGCAGGCGCACTACCGGATGGCGGCTGGCCGGCTCGTTCATCGCGCAGCCCTGCTGTGCGGGATCGACAAAGGTGCCCATGCCCGCCTGGGTCAGCACGCCCGGGCGCCGCGCAGCCGCCTCGCGGTGCATATCGAACAGGATGCCGCTGGGGATGTTGTAGGCCTGGATCTGGTTGTCCACCACCATGCGCCAGATCGCAGGCATGGGCAGCGAGGACGGGCCGCTGGGATACGAGCCGGCCAGGACACGCGACAGCAGCCCGGGCCGGGCCAGATGGTCCATTCCCTTGATGCCGTACATATCGCCGGCCGCAATCGGGTGCAGCGTGGTCAGGTTGCGCGGAGCACCCTCGCGTTCGAAGCGCTCGCCAATGGCGGCCAGCACCTTGTCGGGGCAGCCCAGCCCGCTGGACGAGCTCACGCTGACGATGTCGCCGTCGCGCAGCAAGGCTGCAGCCTGTGCGGCGGTGATGTGCTTGCTCATGCGGCTGCCCCCCGTTCCCGTGCCAGGGGATTGGCTATGGGCACGGCCCGGCCCGTGCGGCAGGCCTGGGCCATGGCCACCGCCGCCGCCAGCGAGCGCACGCCGTCCTCGCCGGTGGCGGCAGGCAGGCCTTCGCCACGCAGCGCGGCGCAGAACGCGGCCACCCCATGCGCGTAGAGACCGTGGTGCTCCACGGCAATGGCCTGCTCGCCGGCCCCATTGCGCAGCAGCACCTCGCCGCCCGGCCGCTGCGTCATCACATCGCGCCCGATGAGCGAGCCCGAGGTGCCATGGATCTCGATGCCGGTTCCCGCATGCGCCACGGTGAATGCCGCATGCAGTTGCGCCAGCACGCCGTTGTCCAGCCGCAGCACGGCCATCACGCCGTCCGCCACGCCGTTGCGAGACAGCGGTCCTTGCTGCTCCAGCGCCACCGCCTCCACCGGCTCAGCCCCCAGGATGAAGCGCAGTGCATCCACGTCATGCACGCCGATGTCGAGGATCACGCCACCGGCCTCGGGCCGCTCCAGCCGCCAGCCCTGCACAGAGGGCGGCAGTTCGATGGCGTGGAAGACGCGCGCAAACAGCGGCTGGCCCACGGCGCCATCGCGCACCAGCTCGCGCATCCTGCGGTGCGTTGCCGCGTTGCGCAGGTGGTGGTTGGTGCCCAGCACCACGCCTGCGGCCCGGCATGCCCTCACCATGTCCAGCGCATGCTCCACGGTCAGCGCCAATGGCTTCTCGCACAGAACATGCTTGCCGGCCGCTGCCGCAGCAAGGACCTGGGCGTGGCGCAGTTCGTTGTCGGAGCTGACGTAGACCACCTGGACTGACGGGTCGGCCAGCAGGGCGGGCACCGAGTCGTAGGCGCGGGCAATGCCCTGCCCGGCAGCAAACTGCGCCGCGCGCTTTGCACTGCGGCTGGCGACCGCCGCCACCGTGTGCCCGCGCTGCGCGCGGATGGCACCGATCATGTGATCGGCAGCAATGGTGCTGGCCCCTATCAATCCCCAACCGACCTCGCTCATGATCTCCCTCCATGTATTGATAATTTCTATTGGAACGTTCTAATTGATTATTGGAACGTTCCAAAAGAAGATCAAGCACAATCGCGCCGACCCAGGGAAAACACCGAACCATGATGAACAAGCCCCCTTCCGTGCGCGCCGTGACCATCCTTGACGTGGCGGCTGCGGCCCAGGTCTCCAAATCAACGGTGTCGCTGGTGCTCAAGGGCAGCCCCCTGATTCCGGCCGAGACATCGGAGCGCGTGCGTGCAGCGGCAGCGCAGCTCGGCTACGTCTACAACCGCCGCGCCGGAGAGCTGCGGCGCCAGTCGTCCAACATGGTCGGTGTCGTGATCAACGACCTGATGAACCCCTTCTTTGCCGAGGTGCTGGCGGGGCTGGAGCGCAGGCTGGCCGATGCCGGCTTCATCACGCTCATGGCCCACACCAGCGAAAGCCTGGAGCGCCAGCAAAAAGTGCTGACCACCATGCGCGAGCACAACGCGGCCGGCATTGCGCTGTGCCCGGCGCTGGACACGCCGGCCTCGCTGGCGCAGGACCTGCAGTCATGGGGCATTCCCCTGGTGGTCATGATCCGCACGCTGGGCGAGGGAAGCTACGACTTCGCAGGCGCCGACAACGCCCACGGCGTGATGGCGGCCACGCGCCACCTGCTGGCGGCCGGGCATCGCCGCATCGGTTTTCTGGGAGGGCTGGACGGCCTGATGCTGGAGCAGCGCCTGAGCGGCTGCAGGGCCGCCTTTGCCGATGCGGGCCTGGCTTTCGATGAAGACCTGGTTTTCTCCGCCAGCCCCACGCGCACGGGAGGGCATGACGCCATGCGCAGCCTGCTGGCCGCGCAGCCAGCCATCAAGGCGGCCATCTGCTACAACGATCTGGTGGCCTTTGGCGCACTGTCTGCCCTGGACGAAAACGGACTGCGCGCAGGCAAAGACTTCGCGCTCATGGGCTTCGACAACGTGTTCGATGCCGCGCATTCCCATCCCCCCCTGAGCACGGTGGACGTGCGCCCCGCCGAGCTTGGCGAACAGGCTGCCACCTTGCTGCTGGCACGCATGGCCCATCCGGGCCAGCCCCGCCAGCAGTTGTTGGCCAGGCCCAAGCTGGTGCTGCGCCAGTCAGCCTGAAGACCGCGGCGCGGTCGGAACTGGCCCGGATACCGACTGGCTCCACCGCGCTGAGCGGGATGCGCTCTGGCCTGCCGGCTTTTGATGAACCAGGCTCATGGTTTCATGAGATAAGACCACTTTACTTCATCGATTGCCGTCCATAACATCCGCACCTATTGCTTGCCCGCAGTTTTCGGCAAGGGCATGAATCAGGTCGCAGATCACAATGAACCAAGAACTCAGCTTCCATCTCAAGCGCATTCGTTTCGATGAAGACTATCAACCATCGGACAGCACGCGAATTACCACCAACTTTGCCAATCTGGCCCGTGGCGATTGCCGGCAGCAGAACCTGCGCAACACGCTGAGGATGATTGACAACCGCTTCAACGACCTGGCCCACTGGGACAATCCCACGGGAGATCGCTACTCGGTGGAGCTCGAGATCATCTCGGTCGAAATGGGAATTGGCGCCAGAAACGGCCTTGGTGCGTTTCCGTTGATCGAGATATTGAAGACCAGCATCCTCGACAAGAAGAACCACAAGCGCATAGACGGCATCGCAGGGAACAATTTCTCCTCCTACGTGCGCGACTACGATTTCAGCGTTGTGCTTGCGCAGTACAACGCCAACCGATCCGAATTCGGCACCCCCGATGATTTTGGCGACTTGCATGGAAAGCTGTTCAGGCAATTTTCCAGTTCAGGCACCTACAGGCAGCACTTCGACAAGCCGCCCGTCATCTGTATCAGCGTGTCCACCAGCAAGACCTACCAGCGCACCGGAAACCGGCACCCCATACTGGGCATCGAGTATCGGCAGAGCGAGTTCTCCTCGACCGACCGGTATTTCGAGAAGATGGGAATGCAGGTTCGCTTCTTCATGCCTCCAAATGGCGTTGCGCCACTGGCATTCTACTTTCACGGCGACCTGCTGAACGACTATACGAATATCGAGCTGATCGGCACGATCAGCACCATGGAGACCTTCCAGAAGATTTATCGCCCCGAAATCTACAACGCGAATTCTGCAGCCGGGATGCTCTATCAACCCAGCCTGAAGAATCACGATTACTCGTCGACGCAGATTGTCTATGACCGGGAAGAGCGCAGCCAGTTGGCTGTCAAGCAGGGCAAGTTTGCAGAGCAGCACTTCATCAAGCCGTACAAGAATGTGCTTGAGCAATGGGCTGCCGATTTCGCCCTGTAGCATCCGCCGCCATGCCTGCCATGGCACCCAATCCGTGGCGGGCCGGGAAAACCGTCCCTGAGCACGCCCGCCATACCCCTGTTTGATTTGAAGGAATTCCCAGATGTTCGAAACCTCGATCGCCGGCAGCCTGCCCAAGCCCGCCTGGCTGGCTGAAACCAACAAGCTCTGGCCCCAGTGGAAGGCCGAAGGCGATGCGCTTCGCCAGGCCAAGGCCGATGCAACCCTGCTGTGGATCAAGGCCCAGGAAGACGCAGGCCTGGACATCGTGTGCGACGGCGAGCAGTCACGCCAGCACTTCGTGCACGGCTTCCTGGAGCAGGTCGAGGGCATCGACTTCGAGAACAAGGTGAAGATGGGCATCCGCGACAACCGCTACGACGCGATGGTGCCGCAGGTGGTGTCGGCCCTGCGCCTGAAGGGCCGCGTGCATGCCTTCGAGGCGCAACTGGCACGCGCGCACACCAGGAAGAAGCTGAAGTTCACGCTGCCCGGCCCCATGACCATCGTCGACACCGTGGCGGACCGCTTCTATGGCGACAGGGTGAAGATGGCCTTCGCCTTCGCCGAGCTGCTCAATCAGGAGGCCCTGGCGCTGCAGGCCGACGGCGTGGACATCATCCAGTTCGACGAGCCCGCTTTCAACGTCTACATGAAGGACGCCGCCGACTGGGGCGTGCAGGCGCTGGAACGTGCGGCGCAGGGCCTGACCTGCACGACGGCCGTGCATATCTGCTACGGCTACGGGATCAAGGCCAATACGGACTGGAAAAGCACCCTGGGCGATGAATGGCGCCAGTACGAGACGGTGTTCCCCGCGCTGGCCAAGAGCCGCATCGACCAGGTGAGCCTGGAGTGCATCCACTCCCACGTGCCGCCCGACCTGATGAGGCTGCTGGCCGGCAAGGACGTGATGGTCGGCGTGATCGACGTGGCCAGCGACGTTGTCGAGACCCCCGAAGAGGTGGCCGACACCATCGGCCGGGCGCTGGAGTTCGTGCCGAAGGAGCGGCTGTTCCCCTGCACGAACTGCGGCCTCGCACCCATGGGCCGCGACGTGGCGTGGCGCAAGCTGCAAGCGCTGGCAGAAGGCACGCGGCTGGCAAAGGAGCGGTTGGCCGCTGCGTAAGTCGCGCCCGGCCGCCACGCCGGGCTACCCAGGGCTGCGATGGATCTGCAATGCGGCAGAACAAAAACCCCAGCGCACCCTGCATCAAAGGGCTTGTTCGTCCGGACCGGGCCAGCCCCGCCAGCCATTGCTGGCTACACGTCGGCTGGTACAGCGGGCGAGCCTGAGTCAACCTGGGCCAGCCGTGCCGCCCACCATCTCCCGCACCCAGCCCGGCAACTCGACGGCCTTCTGCCTGGGAAAGTCCACCCAGATAACGGTGCCGCCACCGGCCGCGCAGATCACGCCGGGTTCGGAGACGCGTTCCATGGTTCCCCAGGTCTCGAAGGTGGTGCGGCCGGGGTCGCTGACGTACATCTTGAGCAGTACTTCGTCGGGATAGGCCAGCTGCTGGTGGAAGTTGCAAAAAGCATTGACGATGACCGGCCCCTGCCCGCCCGGCGTAGGCGCCATGCCCGCTTCGACCATCCAGTCGATGCGGGCAGTCTCCAGATAGCGGAAGTACATGGCGTTGTTGACATGGCCCATGGCGTCCATGTCGCCCCAGCGCACTTTGAATCGCATCTCGTGAACCCATTTTTTATATTCTGGAATCTCTATGCGCATGCCTGCAGTCTCCTTGTTGTAGCGCCACCGCAAGGCACCATGCCCCGCAGCCCCCGGTCACTGTGCAGCAGGGCGGATTCCCGCGCTGTCACCTATCAGCAACGGCAGGGTCCAAGCACGTCATAGAATCCACCGCATTGCGGCTTTTGCGCTGCAACCGAACAAACGTTCGGTCTGCCGACCATCCTGTTTTTCAATATCCAAGCGAGACACCCCGATGACGAACGAAGAAATCCTGGCCCAGTACGGGCCGCGCGAAGCCATGGAATACGACGTGGTGGTGGTCGGCGGCGGCCCCGGCGGGCTGGCCACGGCCATCCGCCTCAAGCAGCTGGCGGCCGAAAAAGGCCAGGATGTCTCCGTCGTCGTGCTGGAAAAGGGGTCGGAGCCCGGTGCCCACATCCTGTCGGGCGCCATCATGGACCCGCGTGCGCTGACCGAGCTGATCCCTGACTGGAAGGAAAAGGGCGCGCCCCTGACCCAGCCCGTCACCGATGACGCCATGGTCTTCCTGGGCGAGAAATCCGCCCTGCGCACGCCCAACTTCCTGCTGCCGGCCTGCTTCCAGAACCATGGCAACTACATCGTTCGCCTGGGCTACGTGGTCAAGTGGCTGGGCGAGCAGGCCGAGGCACTGGGCGTTGAAATCTTCCCGGGCTTTGCCGCTGCCGAAGTGCTCTACAACGAGGACGGTTCGGTCAAGGGCGTGGCCACCGGCAACATGGGCATCGGCAAGGACGGCGAGCCCACGGGCGAGTTCCAGCTGGGCATGGAGCTGCACGCCAAGTACACGATCTTTGCCGAAGGCTCACGCGGCCATCTGGGCAAGCAGATCATCGCCAAGTACCAGCTGGACGCCGGCAAGGACCCGCAAAGCTACGGCCTGGGCATCAAGGAGCTGTGGGAAATCGACCCGGCACGCCACAAGCCCGGCTTCGTGATGCACACGGCCGGCTGGCCCATGGACAGCAAGACCTACGGCGGCGCCTTCCTCTACCACCTGGACGACAACAAGGTCACGCTGGGCTTCATCACGGGCCTGGACTATGCCAACCCCTACCTGAGCCCCTTCGAGGAATTCCAGCGCTGGAAGACCCATCCCAACATCCGCTACTACCTGGAAGGCGACGAGTCCAAGGGCATCAAGCCGGCCAAGCGCCTGGGCTACGGCGCGCGTGCCATCACGGCCGGCGGCCTGCTGTCCCTGCCCAAGTTCGTGTTCCCGGGTGGCGCGCTCGTGGGCTGCGACGCAGGTTTCCTGAACGTCAGCCGCATCAAGGGCAGCCATGCCGCCATCAAGACCGGCATGCTGGCAGCCGAGGCCGCCTATGACGCCATCGTCGCGGGCCGCCAGGGCGACGAGCTGGGCGCCTATGTCCAGGCCTTCGAGAACAGCTGGCTGTACGAAGAGCTGAACAAGTCGCGCAACTTCAAGGCCTGGTTCAAGAAGGGCCTGACCACGGCCACGCTGATGAACGGCATCGAGCAGTTCGTGCTCAAGGGCAACATCCCCTGGACGCTGCACCGCGACAAGCCCGACCACGCCTACCTGAAGCCTGCGGCCGAGTGCAAGCCCATCGACTACCCCAAGCCCGATGGCAAGCTGACCTTCGACCGACTGTCCAGCGTCTTCATCAGCAACACCAACCACGCCGAAGACCAGCCCGCCCACCTGACGCTCAAGGACGCCTCGGTGCCCGTGGCCATCAACCTGGCCAAGTACGCAGGCCCCGAGCAGCGCTACTGCCCGGCCGGCGTCTATGAGTTCGTGGACGACACGGCCCAGGGCGGCAAGCGCCTGCAGATCAACGCCCAGAACTGCGTGCACTGCAAGACCTGCGACATCAAGGACCCCACGCAGAACATCGTCTGGGTCACGCCCGAAGGCGGCGGCGGGCCGAACTACGCGGGCATGTGATCCGCACGCCACACCGGCCCTTCCCTGAAGCCTGCCCAAGCCTGCTTGTGCAGGCTTTTTCTTTGAGCCTCGTCAAAGCAACATCGGTGCAGAAAGCATAGAAGGCCATCCGAAATGCCATCGCACGCAATAAAAATGCACGGCAAAGCCAAAAACAGGCCCTTGAAGACGCAAACCTGCATCGCCAAACCTGTCCAAGACGCATGAAAAAGTTGCACCTAGGGCATTCCCCGCAGATTTCATGCCAATTTTTAGATACAAACCTATAGGTGAAAACCGGGTCGTCCAAACGCCAAGGCGTACAGGGCGGCTGCAGTAGACTTTGCCGCGAAGCGCCGCGACCGTCCTGTGCGGCCTTCTGCTGAGCAAACAGGAACAACCACAAGCACGTTGGAGATACACGTATGAAGCACTTGTCTTGGGCGCCCCTGGGCGCGCTGGCCCTGGCAATTTCCGCCATTGCGGGCGGCGCCCACGCCGCTGACGAGAAGTCGGTCGCAGTGACCGCCATCGTCGAGCATCCTGCACTCGACGCCGTGCGCGACGGCGTGCAGGCCGCGCTCAAGGAAGCAGGCTACGAAGCCGGCAAGAACCTCAAGTGGCAATACCAAAGTGCCCAGGGCAACACCGGCACGGCCGCGCAGATCGCTCGCAAGTTCGTGGGCGACAAGCCTGATGCCATCGTCGCCATCGCCACGCCCTCGGCCCAGGCCGTGGTCGCCGCCACCAAGACCGTGCCCGTGGTGTTCTCCGCCGTGACCGACCCCGTGGCCGCCAAGCTGGTGCCCAGCTGGGAGCCTTCCAAGAACAACGTGACCGGCGTGTCCGACCTGCTGGCCCTGGACAAGCAGATGGAGCTGGTCAAGCAGGTCGTGCCCAACGCCAAGCGCGTGGGCATGGTCTACAACCCCGGCGAGGCCAATTCCGCCGTGGTGGTCAAGGAACTCAAGACCCTGCTGCCCAAGCTGGGCATGACCCTGGTGGAAGCCGCCGCTCCCCGCTCCGTGGACGTCAGCAGCGCTGCGCGCAGCCTGGTCGGCAAGGTCGATGTGATCTATACCAATACCGACAACAACGTGGTCTCGGCCTACGAGTCGCTGGTCAAGGTCGGCCAGGACGCCAAGATCCCGCTGGTGGCCTCGGACACCGACTCCGTCAAGCGCGGCGCCGTGGCGGCCCTGGGCATCAACTACCGCGATCTGGGCGAGCAGACCGGCCGCATGGTGGTGCGCATCCTCAAGGGCGAGAAGCCCGGCGACCTCAAGACCGAAGTCAGCACCAAGATGGAGCTGTTCGTGAATCCGGGCGCCGCCGAGAAGCAAGGCGTCAAGCTGTCCGACGCACTGGTCAAGTCGGCCGCCCAGGTGATCAAGTAATACCCGGGGTTTGCCTGCCCGGGACCAACCCGGGCAGTGCGCCCACGGTGGCAGGCGCCATGGCAACATGGCCCTGCCCTTTTTTTAAGTCGTTTTCCGTTCCCACGCGCCTGTCGCTCTTCCTATGTCCCTCTTTTCATTGCTCGGTGCCGTCGAGATCGGCCTGATCTTCAGCCTGGTGGCGCTGGGCGTCTTCATCTCGTTCAGACTGCTGCGCTTTCCCGACCTCACGGTGGACGGCAGCTTTCCGCTGGGCGGCGCCGTCTGCGCCATCCTGATTTCCACGGGCACCAATCCCTGGCTGGCCACGCTGGCCGGCACGGCCGCTGGCGCCGTCGCGGGCCTGATCACGGGCTGGCTCAATGTGCGCCTGAAGATCATGGACCTGCTGGCCTCCATCCTGATGATGATCGGGCTGTACTCGGTCAACCTGCGCATCATGGGCGGCCCCAACGTGCCGCTGATCAACGAGACCACGCTGTTCACCCTGCTGCAGCCCGACAGCGTGGCCGACTATGTGATGCGCCCGCTGATCCTGTTCGTCATCGTCGTGCTGGCCAAGCTGGGCCTGGACTGGTTCTTCGCCACCGAGCGGGGCCTGGCCATCCGCGCCACGGGCTCCAACGCCCGCATGGCACGCTCGCAGGGCGTGAACACCGGCGCCATGATCCTGCTGGGCATGGCGATCTCCAACGGCCTGGTCGGCCTGGCCGGCGCGCTGTTCGTGCAGACCCAGGGCGGCTCGGACATTTCCATGGGCATCGGCACCATCGTCATCGGCCTGGCTGCCGTGATCGTGGGCGAGTCCATCCTGCCCTCGCGCCGCATCGTCTGGGCCACGCTGGCCGTGGTGGTGGGCGCCATCGTGTACCGCTTCTTCATTGCAGCGGCCCTCAACAGCGATTTCATCGGCCTCAAGGCCCAGGATCTGAACCTTGTCACCGCGCTGCTGGTGACCGTCGCCCTGGTGATCCCCCAACTGAAGCGCAAATTTGCGCAAAGGAAATGACACCCCCTGAGCGGCTATGCCGCTTCCCCCTCTCTACTCGCTGCGCGAGGGAGGGGAACGACGCCATCGCTGCGGGGCGGCCCTTGCTCGGCGTCCCTGAGTTTGGACCGCGTCAGTTCAAGCACCACGCATTGAGCGACTGAACGAAGAAATACCGGAGATTGCACTCATGCTGAGCGCACAACAACTCGAAATCACCTTCAACCCCGGCACGCCCATCGAAACGCGGGCGCTGCGCGGCATGTCGCTGGACATTCCCGACGGCCAGTTCGTCACCGTCATCGGCTCCAACGGCGCCGGCAAGTCCACCTTCCTGAACGCCGTCTCGGGCGACCTGTCCGTGGACAAGGGCCGCATCGAGATCGCCGGCCAGGACATGACGCGCCTGCCCGTGTGGGCACGTTCCGAGCGAGTGGCCCGCGTCTTCCAGGACCCCATGGCGGGCACCTGCGAGGACCTGACCATCGAGGAAAACATGGCCCTGGCCCAGCGCCGCGGCACCTTCCGCCGCCTGAGCCGCGCCGTCAAGGCCGAGATGCGCGACAACTTCCGCGAGCGCCTGTCCATCCTGGGCCTGGGCCTGGAAAACCGCCTGACCGACCGCATCGGCCTGCTGTCGGGCGGCCAGCGCCAGGCCGTGAGCCTGCTGATGGCGGCGCTGCAGCCTTCGCGCATCCTGCTGCTGGACGAGCACACCGCCGCGCTCGACCCGCGCACGGCCGACTTCGTGCTGCAGCTGACGGCGCGCATCGTCTCCGAGGCCAAGCTCACCACCATGATGGTCACCCACAGCATGCGCCAGGCGCTGGACGTGGGCGAGCGCACGGTGATGCTGCACCAGGGCCAGGTGGTGCTCGACGTCAGCGGCGAAGAACGCGCCCGCATGGACGTGCCCGACCTGCTGCAAATGTTCGAGAAGGTGCGCGGCGAAAAGCTGGCAGACGACGCGCTGCTGCTGGGCTGAGCTGAACTGGGCTGAAACAGCCCGCATAAGATAAAAGGGCGCTGCGGCGCCCTTTTTCACGGCCCCTGCCCTGGCCTTTTGACTTCAGAAAGCCGATCCCCCATGTCCCATCTCCTTTTCAAGGCCGCAAGTGCCGGTGATGTCGCGGCAATCGATGCCCAGCTGGCCCGCGGCGCAGACATAGATTGGCGCCACAAGGGAACCGGCAGGACGGCACTGATCGAGGCCAGCATCCAGCGGCAGCCGCAGGCCGTGGCCGCCCTGCTGCGCCACGGAGCATCGCTCAACCTGCAATGCAAGGCGCTTGGAAGCACGGCATTGGCCTGGGCGGCGAGCCTGGGCGATGCGGCCATCGCTGCAATGCTGCTCTCGCACAATGCCGACATCGAAATCGCCTCGCCCGAGCTGGGCCGCACGGCACTGATGAGCGCCGCGCAGGCCGGCCATACGGAACTGGTGGCCTTGCTTCTGGAGGCAGGTGCCGATCCCGCACCGCTGGATTTCCGCCAGGAAAACGCCTGGGCGCTGGCCCGGGCCAAGGGACATACGCAGGTCATGGCACTGCTGGAGAGGTCTGGCAGCGCCAGCCCGCCGCCGCCTGTAGCACCGCAGGCTCAGGATTGGCCAGAGACACCACCGGGCACCGAAACGCAGACGCCTGAACGAGTGGTTCGCGCCTACATCCTGGCCATGGAAGCCTGGGAACGCAAAGGCGCCGCCAGGCACGCAGCATCCGCATCCGCGCCTGAGTTCTGGGCAGAGCAACTGGACATCGTGGCCAAGTACTGCACCTCCAAGCCGCGCGCCTACGCCCACAGCTCTTTTGGCACACCCACCCACCACTCCGCGCAAGACCTGCTGCTGTCGGTGACCCAGCAATCCGCATCGAGAATGGAACTCATCGTTCTTCGCGCCAACGAGTCCATGGCATACGAACACCGTTTCTCCGTACATCGCAAGGCGGGACAGTGGCGCATCGACAGCCTGGCGCGCCGCCTGCACGGAACGCAGAAGTGGGAGCGCGACATTCTCTAGCTGGCCGGCCATCCCGGCGACAGCCAACCGCCAGCCCGCTAAACCCACACATCGTTGGACGCCGTCCTCTCGCCGCCTTCCTCCCCGGTGTTCAGCACGCCGCGCGGCTCGATCAGCATGAGGCGGGCTTCCCGCTCGGCGCTGGGCTTGTGCTCCGTGCCTTTGGGGACCACGTAGAGCTCGCCCTGGCGCAGCAGCACATGACCATCACGGAAGTCGATGCGCAGCTCGCCGTCCAGCACCAGGAAGGCTTCATCCGTTTCGGCATGCGAGTGCCAGATGAACTCGCCCTGCACGCGCACGATCTTGAACTGGTAGTCGTTCATTTCGGCAACGACGCGGGGGCTCCACTGGCCGGTGAAGCGGCTGAATTTGTCGGGGAAGTTGATGGCCTCGCAGGGGCGGTTTTCAACGGGGAACGTCATGGGCAGACCTTATGAAAGCGTGTGAAGCCTCCATGCTAGGAAGCGCCTTCCCTGCGGTCTTGCACAATCGTGCAGCTCAGGCCGCGCCCAGGCGCCTGAGCCAGCGTGCGGGCGGCACGCCATAGGCCATGGCGAACTGGCGTGCCATGTGGCTCTGGTCGAAGAACCCGGCCTGCAGGGCAGCCTCGGCCACGGGCTGCCCCGCCAGCAGCAGGCGCCGCACGGTGTCCAGCCGGCGCATGCTCAGGTAGCGGTAGGGGCTGGTGCCGTAGAGCGCGCGGAAATCCCGGCACAGCCGCCAGTGGTCCAGGCCGCTGGCCTGGGACAGCGCCTCCAGGGTTACGCCCTGCTCCAGCGAATCATGGATGCAGGCGCGTGCCCGCTCCACGGCCACCAGGTCCGGCAGACGCCTGAGCTTGCGCCGCCCGGCCACGGCCTCCAGGGCCAGCGCCAGGTCGTAGAGGGAATCGTCGCGTGCCAGCGGCTCAAGGTCCTCGTCCAGGCATTGCAGCAAGGGCAGCAGCGCAGCCTTGAGCCGGGGATCAGCCGAAAGTCCTCCCTCGACGAAAGGCAAGGGCCTGCCGCCCAGCACCTGCTGGATCAGGGCCGGCTCCACATAGACCATGCGGTAGCGAAAGCCCGCGTCGGTGCCCGCGTGGCCGTCATGCAATTCGTCAGGGTGCAGCACCATGGCGCCACCGGGCAGGCTGTGCCGCTGGCTGCGGCGGTAGGCAAAGCTTTGCACGCCGGACAGCGTCAGGCCCAGCGCGTAGGTGTCGTGCCTGTGGGGCGCATAGCCGTGCCCGCCGAAGTAGGCCTCGATGCGCTCCAGGCCTGCGCCCAGCTGCGAATGCCGGACCCAGTCGCTGGAGATGCTCGTTTCTGCCATGTGGGTTGGTGGTGAGGGGTGTGCAAAGCCGCCGCAGATGGTAACTGCGGGCCAGTGACCTCAAGGCGAGCAGGCAGGCTGCTCCGCGCCCGGCACGGACTGGATTGCCGGTGAGCGGCGCATGGCCGCCGACACCACCCACCCCAGCAGCGCGATCAGCGCGGCACCCCATTCGGCCTGCTGCAGCCCCCGGGCCGTGGCCTCGCGCAGCGCATCGGGCGCCGTGATGCCGGCCAGCGGCGCCGTGGCCACCATCACCAGCAAGGCCAGCCCCATTGCTGCGCCCACCTGCTGGGCCGTGGCCGCAATGCCCGAGGCCACGCCCTGCTGCGCAGCCACCACGCCCTGGCCGGCCACCACCCACATGGCGGTCCAGCACGCGCCCTGGCCCAGGCTGAGCACCACGAAGCCGGGCACCAGCCAGACATAGCTGCCACCCAGCGGCAGCGCCCAGGCCATGTAGGCCAGGCCGAGGGTGCCTGCGGCCCAGCCGCCCATGAGCACGGTGCGCGGCGTGGAGCGGTGCAGCCAGTGTTCGGCCCAGCGGATGCCCAGCGTGCAGACCGCCGTGGGCAGCAGGAAGGCCAGGCCGGCCTGCAGCGGGCTCCAGCCGTAGATCTGCTGGAAGTACAGCGCCAGAAAGTAGTACTGCACGCCAAAGCTGCTCATGAAGATCATGGTCAGCAGCATGGCCGAGCGCAGGCTGGGCACGCGCAGCAGGGACAGCGGCATCAGCGGCGAGGCGATGCGGGCCTCGATGCGCCAGAACAGCGCCAACGCCGCGATCGCCACGGCCAGCGTCCCCAGAGTGGCGGCGCTGGCAAAGCCCCATTCAGGGCCTTGCACCAGGGCCGTCACCAGCAGGCTGCTGCCCACGGTCACGCTAAGGCAGCCGGCCAGATCAAAGCCCTGGCCCGGCGCGGCGCGCCCGGTCTGGGCCGAGGGCGGCAGAAAGCGCAGCGCCGCCATGGCACACGGCCAGGCCACGGGCACCAGCACCCACAGCACCCAGTTCCAGCCCAGCGTCTGCGTGAGCACGCCGCCCAGCAGCGCGCCGGCCGCCAGCCCGCCGGCCGACGCCATGCTCCACACGGCCAGGGCGCGATTGCGCTCGGGCCCGGCCGCATACAAGGTGTTGATCAGCGACAGCGTGGCCGGAAACAGCAGCGCCCCGGCCACGCCCTGCCCTGCGCGGCCCAGCACCAGTTGCCAGGGCTGGGAGGCGAAGCCGCCGACCAGCGAGGCCAGGCCGAACAGCGCCATCCCCGCCACATACATGCGCCGCTTGCCCAGCAGGTCCGCACAGCGCCCGCCCAGCAGCAGGCAGCCGCCAAAGGCCACGCTGTAGGCACTGACCACCCATTGCAGGTGGTGCGCATCCATCTGCAGCTGCTGGCCCATGGCGTCGAGCGCGACGAAGACGATGGTGGCATCCAGCGCAATCAGCAACTGGGACAGGGACAGCAGCGCCAGCGCGGCGCGCGGGTGGCGCAGGGCGCCAGCGGGGGAGTCGTTCACAAGCATGGGAGCGATCCTAATTAATGCATTTCTGAAGATAAACATCAGATATTCATTTTTCTTATGCAAAATCGAATCAATCAAACCTGCCATCGCCATGGACCTCAACGCCGTTCAATTGCTCATCAAGGTGGCCGAAAGCCGCAGCTTCACCCAGGCGGCAAGCCTGCTGGGCACCAGCCAGTCCCGCATATCGCGCGCCGTGGCGCAGCTGGAGAAAGACCTGGGCACGCGGCTGCTGCACCGCAATACGCGCAGCGTGTCGCTCACGCCAGACGGCTGCGCGCTGGTGGACCGCTGTGCCCCGCTGATCGCCGGGCTGGAGGAGGCGCGCCAGCTGGTCAGCGACCGGCGCTGCGCGCCCAGCGGCGTGCTGCGCATGACGGCGCCGTCCATGCTGGGCCGCATCGTGCTGGTGCCGCTGCTGGGGCAGTTGCTGCGCGAGCATCCGCAATTGCAGATCGACACCAGCTTCACCGACCGCATGGTGGACATGGTGGAAGAAGGCTTTGACGCGGCCGTGCGCATCGGCCCGCTGGCAGACAGCCGCATGATCGCCCGCGCCCTGCCGCCGCTGCGCTGGGTGACCGTGGCCTCGCCCGCCTACCTGGCGGCGCGCGGCACGCCGCAGACGCTGCAGGAGCTGGCACAGCACAGCTGCATGGCCGTCTACAACCACTACCTGGGCCGGCGCGTGCCCTGGCAGTTCCTGGCGGGCAACGGCGAGATGCTGGACTGGCCGGCGCCGCAGACCGTGACCTTCGACAGCGGCGATCCGCTGGTGGAAGGCTCGCTGGGCGGCCTGGGCGTGGCCCAGGTCATGGAGTTCGCGGTGCGCGAGCACCTGCAGGCGGGCAGGCTGGTGCGGCTGCTGCCCCAGCACGAAGGCCGCGCCCGCGAGCTGTCCCTGGTCTACCCGCGCACGCGCCAGGCTTCGCCGCGCATCAAGGCACTGGCACAACTGCTGCTGGCGCAGACACAGTGGTGAGGCGGCAGCGGCCAGCCGAGCTGGCGTGGCGCCGCACACACAGTGGGTGCTGATTCAGATCGGCTTATGCGGGTGAAGGGAGATTAAACTGCTGCCTTTCCACGATGGCTGCGTTCTCGGACAATCACGCCTTTTCGTGGTGCATGCACCTTGATGGGGCCGCGACAGCGCGGCTCTTTTGTTTTTACCTGTTTTGCATTCCTGCCCCCGCGCCGGCCAGCGGCCACGCGGGATCTGATCCAACCATCGACACATCCATGGCAGCAGACAACTCCAAGAACGCCGCTCCCACCGCACTCAGGCGCGAACTCAAGGCGCGGCATCTGTCCATGATCGCCATCGGCGGCTCCATCGGCACCGGCCTCTTCGTTGCCTCGGGCGCCACCATCTCGCAGGCCGGCCCCGGCGGCGCCCTGCTGGCCTACATGATCGTGGGCCTGATGGTCTACTTCCTCATGACCAGCCTCGGCGAAATGGCCGCGAACCTGCCCGTCTCGGGCTCGTTCGCCACCTACGGCGCGCGCTACGTGGACGAAGGCTTCGGCTTCGCGCTGGGCTGGAACTACTGGTACAACTGGGCCGTCACCATTGCCGTGGACCTGGTGGCCGCCCAGCTGGTCATGGCCTACTGGTTCCCCGACGGCAACGGCATGCTGTGGAGCGCCCTGTTCCTGGCCATCATGTTCGGCCTCAACGCCATCTCGGTCAAAGGCTTCGGCGAGGCCGAGTACTGGTTCGCCGCCATCAAGGTGACCACCGTCATCCTCTTCATCGGCGTGGGCGTGCTCATGATCCTGGGCATCGTGCGGGGCGGCGCGCCTGAAGGCATCTGGGGCAACTTTGCCCTGTGGAGCCAGGGCGATGCGCCCTTTGCAGGCGGTTTCTCGGCGCTGATCGGCGTGGCCATGATCGTGGGCTTTTCCTTCCAGGGCACGGAGCTGATCGGCATTGCCGCTGGCGAATCCGAGAACCCCGCCAAGAACGTGCCCCGCGCCGTGCGCCAGGTGTTCTGGCGCATTTTGCTGTTCTACGTCCTGGCCATCCTGGTCATCAGCCTGCTGATCCCCTACACCGATCCGCAACTGCTCAAGAACGACCTGGGCGACATCAGCGTCAGCCCCTTCACCCTGGTCTTCGAGCGCGCGGGCCTGCTGTCGGCCGCCGCCGTGATGAACGCCGTGGTGCTGACCTCGGTGCTGTCGGCCGGCAACTCCGGCATGTACGCCTCCACGCGCATGCTCTACACGCTGGCCTGCCAGCGCATGGCGCCGCGCATGTTCTCGTACGTCAACAAGCGCGGCGTGCCCACGATGGCCCTGCTGGCCACCACGGTCGTGGCTGCGCTGTGCTTTCTGACCAACATCTTCAGCCCCCAGCTGGTCTACATCTGGCTGCTGAATCTGTCGGGCATGACGGGCTTCATCGCCTGGCTGGGCATCGCCATCAGCCACTACCGCTTCCGCAAGGGCTACGAGGCCCAGGGCCTGGACCTGAACCGGCTGCCCTACCGTGCATCGTGGTTCCCGTTCGGCCCCATCTTCGCCTTCGTGCTGTGCATGGTGATCACGCTGGGCCAGAACTACGAGGCCTTCATGGCAGACCGCATCGACTGGACCGGCGTGGTCGCCACCTATATCGGCCTGCCGTTGTTCCTGCTGATCTGGGGCGGCTACCGCCTGGTCAAGGGCACGCACATCGTGCAGTACAAGGACATGCAGCTGGGCTCCAACGTCGACTGACGCCCTCCCAGTCCCCATGAAAACAGCCCGCAGATGCGGGCTGTCGTCTTTCAGGCATCGGCCGACCACACGGCCAGCTCGTAGCCGTCCGGATCGGTGAAGTGGAACCTGCGGCCACCCGGGAACGCGAACGCCGCGCGGCTGATTACGGCCCCGGCCGCCTGCACGCGACGCTGCGCCTCGGCCAGATCGTCGGCGTAGAGGATGACCAGCGGGCCGCCGGGCCGCACCTCCTCGCCCGTGGTGAAGCCGCCCGTCAGCCGGCCGTCGCTGAACTCGGTGTAGCTCGGCCCATAGTCTGTGAAGGTCCAGCCGAAGGCCTCGCCGTAGAACGCCTTGCTGCGTGCGATGTCGGCCACGTTGAATTCGATGTTGTCGATCTGGTGGTTGTTGCCCCTGATGCCCATGTGATGCTCCATTGAATGTCGGTAGGCCGCCATCATCGGCCACGCAGGGGCATGGCATCTTGAACAAAACGGCCAGCCGGGCCGCTCAATCCAGCAGTTGCTGCAGGGCAGCGCGGGGCGTGATGCCGCACAGCGCCCTCACCTCGCGCGACAGATGCGCCTGGTCCGCATAGCCGGCCTCCGCCGCCAGGGCCGCAAGACCTGCCTGCCGGTCAGACCGTGCCAGGGCCAGCAGGCGCTGAAAGCGCAGCACGCGTTCCAGCGTCTTGGGGCCGTAGCCAAACTGCGCGTGGCACAGGCGGCGCAGGCTGCGCTCGGACATGTCCAGCTGCGCGCGCATGGCGGCCAGCACACCGGATTCGTCCCGCCCGGCTGCAGCCGCCACACCGAACAGCTGCATGGCCTGCCGGTCGGGCTCCGGGGCGTCGCGGCCCATTTGCACCAGTCCATGGATGAACACGGCCTGCCCTGCGCCCGGCTGCGCATCGTTGATGCGATGCAACCACTCCCGCGCGCGCGGCCCCAGCAGATCGCCCAGTTCCACCGCCTGCCCCACGATCTCGTCCATGGGCAGGCCCAGCCAGGCGCTGGCCGCACCGGGGCCGAAGCGCGCCCCCCATACCTCGGACCCCGGCACCAGCGCAGGCCGCGCAGCCACCCTGTCAGGCCCCACGGCCAGCAGCCGCCCGCCTTTGCAGACGATGTCCACGCAGCCATCGGGCACCACGAGAAAACCGCCGGCATAGTCCGGGGCCACGGTGCTGCTCCACAGGCACTGGAAGTGCGGCTGCAAGGCGGGCGGCGGGGAGTGTTCGCGGTAGGGAGCGGGCGGCGGCGCCTGGCCAGAGGGCATGGACTTCAGACCCCCAGCGGCAGGTCCGCCTTCTTCAGCGTGCGCAGCACAAAGCTGGACTGGCTGTGGCGTATGCCCTTGATCTTGTAGAGCTTCTCGCGCAGCAGGCGCTCGTAGTCGCGCGTGTCCTTGACGACGACGCGCAGCAGGTAGTCGTACTCGCCCGAGACCAGGTGCGCCTCCACCACCTCGGGAATGGTCGCCAGCATCTCGCCGAATTTCTCCAGCGTGTTGTCCGAATGGCTGTCCAGCGTGACCTGCACCAGCACCGTATCGCCCAGGCCCAGCGCCAGCGGGTTCAGGCGCACGGTATAGCCCTCGATCACCCCCGCCTCTTCCAGCTTCTTGATGCGTGCCCAGCAGGGCGAGGCGCTCAGGCCCACGGCCGCGCCGATTTCCTGCAGGCTGGCGCGCGCGTTGGCCTGCAGGGCGGAAAGAATCTTTCTGTCGAGGATGTCCATGGCCGGCAATCTACTGCAAAACAGGCAGGTGCAGAATAATTTTCTGTAGCAACGCCTGTTTTGAAGAAATAAAGCAGCATTTTCTGAGGCCAAACGCGCACACTTGTCTGCATGGGAGCACGCTTACCGGCGCAGCAAAACCATTCACCCAGCCCCGCCGACTACCGCCAGCGCCCGGATGCGTGATCCCCTCAGGAACCCGTTACAGGCCGCCCCGCTTATCCGCAGTGGGGCGGCCTGTTGCATTGGGGCACCCGGCAGGCATCCGCAGACACCCGGCAGCGCTTTCCCGCAACGGCGGCCGGTGCACAATGCCTCCCGCAAACGTGCACGCCCATGCACTGACCCTGACGTCGGGCATGCATGGGCGCTCGCCACATCAACCAATCGGCCCCTTGATCCACACCCAAGACAATCCCACCGAAGGCCGCCGGAGGCACTGGCCAACGGATTCTGCAATGCGATGGCTGGCGCAAGCCCTGGCAGCCGCAGCGCTTCTGGCACTGCTCACCCGCTGGCTGCCCAACCCCCAGGCAGCCCAGGGCATCGCGGTCTTTCCCGGCAGGAGCATGGCGCCGGCCGCCATGCTGCTTTACGCGTACATGGGCTCGGCCCTGGCCATCACGCTGATGAGCCTGATCCTGTGGTGCTGGCTCAGGGAAAGGCTCTACATTCTTTGCGCCGCGCTCCTGGCAGCCGGTTTTGCCTACGCTGCTTTCCGTTACCGGCCCGAAGGCCTGTGGCTGCCCGGCGCCGACGAGCCCCAGCATGCGCTGTCCATCGCCTACTGCAGCTTCTGTGTGGTGGCGACGGTGTTTTTCAGCCAATTGTTCGAGTTCCGCCGCCATTGGATCTGGGCTGCGCACCTCTTCAGCGTGGTGGCCTGGCTGAATGCCATCGCACTGGGCCTGGCACTGTTGGGTGGCTATGCGCAGATCTCGCGTGCCGTGGTGTTCACGGCCCTGGTGTCCACATCATTCGGCGCCGTCTTCGTGCTGTACCTGCTGGTGGTCCGAAGGCAGTGGCAATACCTGCCGGGCGCGCTGGCGTTTGCCGTGCCATCCGCCCTGGGCATCCTGAACCTGCTGAGAACCCAGGGCCTGCTGCCCGATGTCGCGCTGCCATCGGCCCAGATGCTGTGGTTTGCCGGGCGTGTTTCCGAGGCCATCCTGCTGGGAATGGCGGTGACCAACCGCACGCGGGTGGCGGAGCGCGCCCTGCGCAGTGAGCGGATGCAGGCCCTGTCACGCGCCCAGGCGGCCGAGCGCGAGCTGGAGTCCAAGGTGCTGCAGCGCACCGCACAGCTGCAAACGGCCCAGCAGGCCCTGCAGACGGCCTTGCACAGCGAGCGGGAGATGCGGCTGGAACAGCGCCAGTTCTTCAACATGATCAACCACGAGTTCCGCACCCCGCTCACCATCGTGGACGGCGCCGCGACCGAGCTGCAGACGTTCCCGACGACGGACGCGGACTCCCTCATCGAGCAGGCGTCGCAGATACGCAGGGCTTCGCGCCGGCTGATGACCCTGGTGGACACCTGCCTGATCAACGACCGGCTGGACGCGGGCGCGTTCCGGCTGCAACTGGAGCAGACGCCATTGGATGAACTCCTGGAGGAGTCTGCAGAGCTCGTCGGCTGGTCCCGGCGGCATCGCCTGAAACTGGATCTGGAACAAGGCCCGCAGCAATGGCAATGCGACCCTGTCCTGGTGCGCATCGCCATCTCCAACCTTGTCGGCAACGCCATCAAATATGCCAAGGCGGGCGACATCACCCTGGCCGCCCGCTGCGATGCGTCCGGTGGCCTGCTGATTTCCGTCAGCGACCAGGGACCGGGCCTTGCGCCCGAAGCGGCAAGACAGGTTTTCGAGCCCTATGAACGCGCAAGCGCCACCCGGCACGTCAACGGGCATGGCCTGGGCCTGTCCGTGGTCAGGCGCATCGCCAGGCTGCACGCAGGCGACGCGTTCTTCCAGCCGGCTGCCGGAGGCGGGGCCTGCTTTGTCATCCGGCTGGGCCGGTTCCTGCCCGGCACGGCAGATGCCCGCCAGGAACGTCCGCCAGCGGCAAGGCCGGCCGCCGTGCCGCCGGGCATGCCCGCCTGACGCGGGCAAGGCCGGGGCCTTCGCCCCTGAAGCAGGGCGTGCTCGCGGCGCTCATGGGGCCGCCGCTGCACGGGCCGTCCCGCCCTGCACCACCAGGAACACGCCGCCCAGGATCAGCGCCACCCCTGCCAGCCGCGACCAATTGACCGGCCTGGCGCCCAGGCCCATCAGGCCGAAATGGTCCACCAGCACCGAGACCACGATCTGCCCCGCCACCACGCAGACCAGGAAGCCGCCTGCGCCCAGCTTGGGTGTCACGGCCGCCGCACTGGCCACATAGATGGCACCCAGCACACCGCCTATCCATAGCCACCATGGCCCCGCTGCCGCCTGGGCCATGGCCGGAGCGGGCGCGCGCAGCACCCACAGTGCAGGCACCACGACCATGACGCTCACGGCCAGCGAGACCAGCGCGCCCCACAGCGGGTGGCCCAGCAGGCGGCCCACCAGGGCATTGCTGGCAGCCTGGAATGGCAGGATAGCCCCCGCCAGCAGCGCCAGGGCCACGGGAGCAAGGGCGGTGAATGTGCTTTTACCTGTCATGCGGCAAGACCTTTCTTCTTCTGTCAATCGATGCCTGCATGCTCTCGCATCCAGCACGTTGATGGAAATCATTTGTGTGCACGGTCTATATTCATGGCATGGATGAACTGCGCCGTATCGACCTCAACCTGCTGCTGGCCCTGCACGCCCTGCTGGCCGAAAAACATGTGACGCGCGCGGCCCTGCGGCTGCACAAGAGCCAGCCGGCCATGAGCCATTCGCTGGCGCAGCTGCGCGAGCACCTGGGCGACCCGTTGCTGGTGCGGCGCGGTGGCCGCATGGCGCTGACGGCACGCGCGCAAGGCCTGGTGCAACCGCTGGCGGATGCGCTGGGCAGCCTCAACGGCTTGCTGGCACAGGCGGAGTTCGACCCGGCCCACGCACGCGGACGGCTGCGGCTGGCGCTGTCGGACTACGCATCACGCATCGTGCTGCCGCCGCTGATGCGGCATCTGCGCCAGCACGCACCCGGGCTGGACCTGGCCATCAGCCAGTCCACGCGCGAGGTGATGCTGGCCCAGCTGGCCGATGGCGAACTGGACCTGGCCCTGGGCCCCTTCCCCGACGCACCCGACCTGCCCGAGGGCATCGAGGTGCAGGATCTGTTCCAGGAACAGTTCGTGAGCGTGGCCGACCAGGCCGTGCTGCCGGCACGCGGCGGGCTGTCACTGCAGGACTGGCTGCAGCGCCCGCACGTCATGCTGGCCATGCGGCCCGACGCCAGCGAGGAGATCGAACGGGCGCTGGCCGCCCAAGGCCTGAGCCGCCGCGTGGTGCTGGCCCTGCCCCACTGGAGCGCGGCGCTGGAGGTGCTGGCAGGCACCGACCTCGTGCTGACCGTGGGCAGCCGCGCCATCGGTGACCTGCGCCGCCACAAAACGCTGCGCCGTTTCGCTCCGCCGCTGGAGCTGCCCCGGTTTGCCTACCAGCAGGCCTGGCATGTGCGCAAGCAGGGGGATGCCATGCATCGGTGGCTGCGCAACTCGATGGCGCAGTGCTGCACTGCGCAGGGGCAAACACAGAAGTAAGCGCAGGCCGCAGCCTCAGGCTGCCACCACCACCCTCAGCAACTGCTTCTGTATCTTCCCGCTGGCCGTCTTGGGCAGGGCTTCGCGGAAGTGGTAGCGGCGCGGGCGCTTGTAGGCAGCCAGGCGGTCGCCGTGGACCAGGAAGGCGTCCAGCGCCTCGGCCGTGGGCGTGGCGCCCGGCTTGGCGACCACGTGGGCGGCGACGATCTGGCCCCAGCGCTCGTCGGCCTCGCCGATGACGGCGACCTCGAGCACATCGGCATGCTCGACCAGGGCGTCTTCCACTTCGCGGGGATAGACGTTCTCGGCGCCCGAATTGATCATGTAGTCGATGCGGTCGCGGATCCAGAGGTAGCCGTCGTCGTCGATGTGGCCCAGGTCGCCCGTGTGGTACCAGCCGTGCGCCAGGGCGCGGGTGTTGGCGTCGGGGCGGTTGAGGTAGCCGGCCATCATGCAGGGGCCGCGCACGAGGATTTCGCCCACCTCGCCGGGCAGGCAGGCCTCGGCCGGGTCGGTGGGGGCGTTGTCTTCGCGCAAGCGGGCCACGATGAGGTCATGGCCCATGGAGGGCAGCCCGGCCGAGCCCGCGTGCGAGAGTTGCTCGCGCGGCAGCAGGACGGACATGCAGGGGCCCATTTCCGTGGTGCCGTAGACCTGGACCAGGTCGCTGCCGACCTTGCGCGTCCATTCGCGGATCAGGTGCGGCGCCATGGAGGCGCCGCCGTACTCCACCAGCCTCAGCGCGGGCGCCTGCTCAGGCGAGGCGATGGGGTCGGCCAGCAGCATGGTGATCATGGTGGGCGCCGCGAAGAAGAAGCTCACGCGCTCTTCGCGGATCAGGCGCCAGGCCTCGGCCACGTCGAAGCGGCGCAGCAGCACCTGGGTGGCGCCGGCCTGCAGGCGCGGCAGAAAGCTGGTGTGCAGCTCGGCCGTGTGGTTGAGCGGCGCCATGGCCAGGCCCACGTCGTCGCGCGTGAACTGCATGGTCTGGTGCATGAGGGCGTTGTGCGCCAGCTTGCTGCGGTGCGTATGCAGCACGCCCTTGGGCCGGCCCGTGGTGCCGCTGGTGTACATGAGGATGCAGGGGTCGCTCTCGCGCACATGGGCCTGGGGCGGCGCGCTGCTGCGGCCCCTGGCCAGGGCGGACAGGCGCTGCGTGGCCCAGACCGGCAGCGGGTCGGCCGGGGCATCGTCGGCAAAGATCCAGTGCTCGATGCCTGCGCCAGTGCCGCCGCCTTCGGCCTTGAGCAGGGCCTGGGCGCGTGCGGCCACCTCGCCGCCCTCGTGCTCGAAGACCAGGGCGCGCGCTGCGCCGTCCTTGAGGATGAAGGCCAGCTCCTGCGCCGCCAGCCGGTAGTTGATGGGGTTGAAGATGGCGCCCAGGCGCGCGGCCGCCAGCATGGTGAAGACAAAGGCCGGCGTGTTGTAGAGGAAGGCGGCGACCACGTCGCCATGGCCTATGCCCAGCTCGGCCAGGCCATGGGCGTGGCGGTTGACTTCGGCATCGAGCTGGGCGTAGGTCCAGGCGCGGCGCTCGCCGCCCTCCCACGCGACCAGGGCTTCCTTGTTCGGCAGGTAACGTGCCGGCCAGGCCAATGTGTCTCCCAGCGTCTGCTGCATGTGCGCTTCTTCCTTCTCGCTCACGAGATTTCATATATCGATGCACCTCAATGTAGGAGATTTTTTAGACAGTTATGCAATTTGCAAATGCATCCATGCAGGCAAGCGCATGGAGTTGCAGCCGGCCCGCGGAAATCCCGAAGCCGCGCGGACGCTGGCCGCAGCTAGAATGCGCCGGTCAGGAGAGAGTGCCCGCCCGGCCGCAACGGTCGCAGGCAGCGGCACCGCCGAAGGCGCAGGGTTCGCCCCGAACGCTCAGGCAAAAGGACTGGCACCGCCTGCCGCCACGGCCGCAGGCGTTCCTAGCTGGAGAGAGATGCAGGGCACGGCGGTGTGCCCCATCCACCGAAGGAGCAAGCCCCACGCATGGAAGGTGCGGGTGAATCTCTCAGGTAAAGCGGACAGCAGGGCAGCACATCCCGGAGGACCGGGATGGCGTTATGCCTTGTTCCTTGCCTGAAAGAGAGCCCTCCTTGTCCGCTGCCTCCACCACCGATCTGCTCAGGACCCCGCTGTTCGACCTGCACCAGGAACTGGGCGCGCGCATGGTGCCGTTTGCCGGCTACTCCATGCCCGTGCAATACCCGCAGGGGCTGATGGCCGAGCACCTGCACACCCGCGAGGCGGCAGGCCTGTTCGATGTCTCGCACATGGGCCAGATCAGCCTGCGCGGTGCCGACGCCGGGGCCGCGCTGGAGTCGCTGATGCCCATGGACGTGCTGGGCCTGGGCGAACACCGCCAGCGCTACGGCCTGCTGCTCAATGAGGCGGGCGGCATTCTGGACGACCTGATGTTCGTGCGCCGCGAGGACGACCTGTTCCTGATCGTCAACGGCGCCTGCAAGCATGAAGACCTGGCGCACATCCAGGCCCGCATCGGCCAGCGCTGTGAAATCGAGCCCCAGTTCGACCGGGGCCTGCTGGCGCTGCAGGGCCCGCAGGCCGCAGCCGCCATGGAGCGCCTGCTGCCCGACACGGCCGGCCTGGTGTTCATGACAGGCGGCCACTTCGACTGGGAGGGGGCCGAGCTGTACATCGCGCGCAGCGGCTATACCGGCGAGGACGGCTTCGAGATCTCCTTGCCCGCCAGCCACGCCGAGGCCTTTGCCCGTGCCCTGCTGGCCCAGCCCGAAGTCAGGCCCGTGGGCCTGGGCGCGCGCAATTCGCTGCGCCTGGAAGCCGGCCTGTGCCTGTACGGCAACGATCTGGACACGACCACCACCCCGGCCGAGGCCGCCCTGAACTGGGCCGTGCAGAAGGTCCGCCGCGCAGGTGGCGAGCGCGAAGGCGGCTTTCCCGGCGCGGCCACCGTGCTGGCCCAGCTGCAATCGCCCGAGCTGCTCACGCGCAAGCGCGTGGGCCTGGTGGCCCTGGAGCGCGTGCCCGTGCGCGAAGGCACGGAACTGCTGGATGCCGGCGGCCGCAAGGTCGGCCAGGTCACCAGCGGCCTGCTGTCGCCCACGCTGAACCAGCCCGTGGCACTGGCCTATGTGGAGCCGGGCAGCGCCGCCATCGGCACCACGCTGCAGGCCATGGTGCGCGGCAAGGCCGTGCCCATGCAGGTGCAGGCCACGCCCTTCGTGGCGCCCCGCTATCACCGCGGTTGAGGACAGCCTGCGCGCTTGGCGTGGATCGAGTTCGGCGGATTCGTTTTTCCTGCCATCGCATGCCGCTACAGTGCGCACTGACCTTTCTCAAACCGCCTTTCACAGGTTTCTTTTCAGTTTCTATCGGAGCAAGCCATGAGCATCCAGTATTCCAAGGACCACGAGTGGATCAACGCCGCCAACCCTGACGCGGCCATCGTCGGCATCACCCTCCACGCGCAGGACGCGCTGGGCGACGTGGTGTTCGTCGACCTGCCCGCCGTGGGCACCAGCTTCAACCAGGGCGATGTGGCCGGCGTGGTCGAGTCCGTCAAGGCCGCCGCCGATGTCTACATGCCCGTCAGCGGCGAGATCGTCGAAGTCAACGAGGCCCTGCGCGACGACCCCTCCCTGGCCAACAGCGACCCGCTGGGCGAAGGCTGGTTCTTCAAGGTCAAGCTCAGCGACGCAGGCCAGCTGGCCGCGCTGCTCGACGAAGCCGCCTACACGGCCTTTGCCCAGAGCAACTGACGCCACTTTCCGGCCAGGACGGGCGCCAGGGCCCGCCCTGGCGCTTTTCAGCTTTTGAGACAGGTCCCTCCATGCTGATGTCCTCCACCCAGCCCCTTGCCGCCCTCGAGAACGCCACCGAATTCGTGGCCCGCCATATCGGCATCGCGCCCGAAGACGAGGCCCACATGCTCAGCGCCATCGGCGCGGCATCGCGCGATGCGCTGATCGACGCCATCGTCCCGCCCTCCATCCGGCGCCACCAGCCCATGGCGCTGCCGCCAGCGGCCACCGAGGCCCAGGCGCTGGCCGAACTCAAGGCGCTGGCAGGCCGCAACCAGCTGCTCAAAAGCTTCATCGGCCAGGGCTACTACGGCACGCACACGCCCGGCGTCATCCTGCGCAACATTCTGGAGAACCCCGCCTGGTACACGGCCTACACGCCCTACCAGGCCGAGATCTCGCAAGGCCGCATGGAGGCCCTGGTCAACTTCCAGACCATGGTCTGCGACCTGACGGCCATGCCGATTGCCAACGCCTCCATGCTGGACGAGGCCACGGCGGCCGCCGAGGCCATGACGCTGGCCAAGCGCTCCGTCAAAAGCAAGAGCAACCGTTTCGTGGTGGCCGGCGATGCCCACCCCCAGACCATCGAAGTCATCCAGACGCGCGCTGCGCCGCTGGGCATCGAGGTGCTGCTGGCCAACTCGCTGGAGGAATGGAACCAGCTGATGGAGGGCGACTACTTCGCCGTGCTGGCCCAGTACCCTGCCACCAGCGGCCGCATCGACGATCTGCGCGCCGACGTGGACAAGGCCCATGCAAAGCAGGCCGCCTTCATCGTGGCCACCGACCTGCTGGCGCTGACCCTGATCACGCCGCCCGGCGAATGGGGTGCCGACATCGTGGTGGGCACCACCCAGCGCTTTGGCATGCCCATGGGCGCCGGCGGCCCGCACGCCGCCTTCATGGCCTGCCGCGACGAGTTCAAGCGCTCCCTGCCCGGCCGCCTGGTCGGCGTGAGCGTGGACGTGCACGGCAAGCCCGCCTACCGCCTGGCACTGCAGACGCGCGAGCAGCACATCCGCCGCGAAAAGGCCACCTCCAACATTTGCACGGCCCAGGTGCTGCCCGCCGTGGTGGCCAGCATGTACGCCGTCTATCACGGCCCCGAGGGCCTGGAGCGCATCGCCCGCCGCGTGGCCTCGTACACGGCCATCCTGGCGCGCGGCCTGGCCGAGCTGGGCGCGCCGCTGCGCGAGGCGCCCAGCTTCGACACGCTGAGCCTGCACACGGGCGCGGCCACCCAGGCCATCGTGGAGCGTGCCGTGTCCCTGGGCGCCAACCTGCGCGTGTATTTCAAGGAATACCTGTGCATCTCGCTGGACGAGACCACCACGCGCGCCGATGTCGAGCTGCTGTGGAAGATCTTCGCCCGGGACGGCCAGGCCCTGCCCTGCTTCACCGCCTTCGAAAAGGGCGTGGAGCCGCTGATTCCCGACGGACTGCGCCGCAGCAGCGCCTTCCTCACGCACCCGGTGTTCAACACCCACCGCTCCGAGACCGCCATGCTGCGCTACATCCGCCAGCTGTCGGACAAGGACTTGGCGCTGGACCGCAGCATGATCCCGCTGGGCTCCTGCACCATGAAGCTCAACGCCACCAGCGAGATGATTCCCATCACCTGGCCCGAATTCGCCCAGGTGCACCCCTTTGCCCCGGCCGACCAGCAGCAGGGCTATGCGGAACTGGACAAGCAGCTGCGCGACTGGCTGTGCCAGGCCACGGGCTACGCCGGCATCAGCCTGCAGCCCAATGCCGGCAGCCAGGGCGAGTACGCGGGCCTGCTGGCCATCAAGGGCTGGCATGCGAGCCGGGGCCAGTCGCACCGCAACGTCTGCCTGATTCCCAGCAGCGCCCACGGCACCAACCCCGCCAGCGCGCAGATGGCGGGCATGCAGGTGGTGGTCACCGCCTGCGACGCCAACGGCAACGTCGACATGGCGGACCTGGCGGCCAAGTGCGAGCAGCACAGTGCCAACCTGGCCTGCATCATGATCACCTACCCCAGCACGCACGGCGTGTTCGAGACCCAGGTCAAGGAGCTGTGCAAGCTGGTGCATGACCACGGCGGCCGCGTCTACGTGGACGGCGCCAACATGAACGCCCTGGTGGGCCTGGCCGCGCCGGGCAGCTTCGGCGGCGATGTCAGCCACCTGAACCTGCACAAGACCTTCTGCATCCCGCACGGCGGCGGCGGCCCGGGCGTGGGCCCCGTCTGCGTGGTCGAGGATCTCGTGCCCTTCCTGCCCGGCCATGCCACCACGGGCCTTGCGGGCGGCACGGGCGCCATCAGTGCCGCGCCGCTGGGCAATGCGGCCGTGCTGCCCATCAGCTGGATGTACATCCGCATGATGGGCGCCCAGGGCCTGACCCTGGCCACCGAGACCGCCATCCTCAGCGCCAACTACATCAGCGCCCGGCTGCGCGACCACTACCCCACGCTGTACGCGGGCGAGCACGGCCATGTGGCGCACGAGTGCATCCTGGACCTGCGCCAGTTCAAGGAAAGCACGGGCGTCATGGCCGAGGACGTGGCCAAGCGCCTGATCGACTACGGCTTCCATGCGCCCACGCTGTCCTTCCCCGTGCCCAACACGCTGATGGTGGAGCCCACCGAAAGCGAAAGCCTGTACGAGCTGGACCGCTTCGTGGACGCCATGATCGCCATCCGCGAGGAAATCCGCGCCATCGAGCAGGGCCGCCTGCCCCAGGACGACAACCCGCTCAAGAACGCGCCGCACACGGCCGAGACCCTGCTGGCTTCGGAATGGACCCACCCGTACAGCCGCGAGGCCGCCGCCTACCCCGTGGCTGCCCTGCGCCAGTCCAAGTACTGGTGCCCCGTGGGCCGGGTGGACAACGTCTACGGCGACCGCAACCTCTACTGCAGCTGCATCCCGGTCGACGCTTACCTGAGCTGAAGCACCTGCCACCCAAAGGGGCGCTTGTGGCGCCCCGCCCGGCGCGCGTACACTGCGGCCCTGCCCGCGCCGGGCCCCGGTCCATCTGCCGGGCGCCAGGCGCGGGCGACCAGGATTTGTGCGGCAGATGCCGCTTTCCCCAGCGCCAGCACGCGATGAGCAGCCAAGACCCTTCCGACCAGCCTCGCGACGACGAGCACCTGCCCCTGCATGCCTTGCTGGCGCCCGGCGCCGACCTGCCCCCCGTCGAACGTTTCCCCCCCTTCCAGCCCGAAGACGATCCGCTGCAGGCCCTGGTCGCCGAGCTGCGCAACTACCAGCGCGAGCTGGAGATCCAGAACCGCGTGCTGGACTACAGCCAGGCCGTGGCCGAAAGCGCCTCCGAGCGCTTCGAAGCCCTGTTTGCCAGCATTCCCCTGCCCCTGCTGGTGGTGGACGAGCACGACATGGTGGTGCAGGCCAACGCCATGGCGCACAGCGCCTTCCAGCCCACCGAGCATGACCGGCTGCTGGTCAATTTCGCGCCCTTCGTGCACCCTGACGACGCCGAGCGCGTGCGCGAGACCTTCGTTGCGGCACGCGAGCTGGGCCGCACCGAGGCCCACGAGGTCTGCTTCGACATCACCGAGCAGCACCAGCTGCGCGCCGACCTGCATGTGGCCTGCATCGCCATCCCGCAGCAAAGCGGCCCGCCCATTGCGCAGTACCTGTGCGCCGTGGTCGACCAGGGTCCGCTGCTGGCCGAGCGCCTGGCGCTGCAGCAGCGCAACCACCAGCTGTTCCTGAGCGAGCGGCGGCTCGAATCGGTCATCAACTCGGCCCTGGACGCCATCATCTGCCTGGACCACGAGCAGCGCATCACCGTCTTCAATCCCACGGCTGCCGCCCTGTTTCTGTGTCCGCCGCACGACGCGCTGGGCAGTCCGCTGGAGCGTTTCCTGCCCGATGCGGCCCAGGCCCTGTCCTTTGCGCCGCTGACCACGCAGGCCGTGCTGGGCGAGATGACGGCACGCACGGCCAGCGGCCGCGAAATCCCGGTCGAGGTCAGCGTCTCCTTCGAGCACCACAGCGGCGGCGAGACCACCACCGTGTTCGCGCGCGACCTCACCAGCCGCAAGAAGGCCGAGGCCCAGCGCAACGAGCTGGAAGAGCAGCTGCGCGAATCGCACAAGATGCAGGCCCTGGGCACCATGGCAGGCGGCATTGCCCACGACTTCAACAACATCGTGGGCGCCATCCTGGGCAATGTGGAGCTGGCCAAGGCCGACTGCGGCGGCAATGCCGCAGCCATCGAAAGCCTGCAGGAGATCGAAAAGGCCGGCCGCCGCGCGCGCGATCTGGTGCGCCAGATCCTGACGTTCAGCCGCAATGAACCGCCGCAGCGCAAGCCCGTGCAGGCGCGCGAGGTCATGGGCGACACGGCGCGGCTGCTGCGCGTGACCCTGCCGCCCGCCGTGGAGCTGCAGGTGCACGTGCCGCCGCAGATGCCGCCCATGCTGGCCGACGCCATGCAGGTGGAGCAGGCCCTTTTCAACCTGTGCACCAATGCCATGCACGCCCTGGGCGAGCGGCGCGGCCTGATCCAGATGGATGCCGACCTGGTGCGCCCGGACCAGCGCCTGTGCGAACGCCTGGGCCTGCCGCCCGTCAGCTACGTGGCGCTGTCGGTGCAGGACAACGGCCCCGGCATGGACGCACGCACGCTGCAGCGCATCTTCGAGCCCTTCTTCACCACCAAGCCCGTGGGCCAGGGAACGGGCCTGGGCCTGCCCGTGGTGCACGGTGTCATGCGCAACCACGGCGGCGCCGTGGACGTGTACAGCATCCCCGGCCAGGGCAGCCGCTTCACGCTGTACTTTCCTCCGGCCGACCCCCTGACGCCGGCCGACTCTGCACCGGCCGAGCCCCTCGCCGCCCAGGCGCTGCCCAGCGCACCCGAGCCCCTGGCGGCCGCGGAAACCCCGACCGGCCCGCAGTTCGCCCTGCTGCCCGACCCGCAGGCCGCGCAGCAGCATGTGATGTACGTGGACGATGACCAGGCCCTGGTCTTTCTGGTGCAGCGCCTGCTGCGCCGGCGCGGCTACCAGGTCAGCGGCTTCACCGATCCGCACGAGGCCATCGAGGCGCTGCGCGCCGCGCCCCAGGACTGCGACCTGCTGGTCACCGACTACAACATGCCCGGCTACAGCGGCATCGACCTGGTGCACGAGGCCCTGTCCATCCAGCCGCAGCTGCCCATCGCGCTGGCCTCGGGCTACATCACCACCGAGATCGAGCAGGCCGCATTGGCTGCAGGCGCCAGGGCCCTGGTCCACAAGCCCAACGACGTGGAAGAGCTGTGCGCCACGGTGCACAGGCTGCTGAATGAGCGGGGAACGGCTTGACCCCTGAGCAACGCGATGGCGGCGCCAGTGCAGGTGACGGCGCAGGCGTCATCTGCCTGCACGAGGATGCCGAACTGCTGGTGCTGGACAAGCCCAGCGGCCTGCTGTGCGTGCCCGGGCGCGGCCCAGACAAGCAGGACTGCCTGAGCGCCCGCGCCCTGCAGCGCTGGCCCGATGCGCTGGTCGTGCACCGGCTGGACCAGGCCACCTCGGGCCTGGTGATCATGGCGCGCAGCCTGGCCAGCCAGCGCCTGCTGAGCGAGGCCTTTGCGCAGCGCCGCGTGCACAAGCGCTATGTGGCCGTGGTGGCAGGCAGCCCCACCGCGCGGCAAGCCGGCGCATGGCAGAGCATCGACCTGCCGATTGCAGCCGACTGGGAGCGGCGCCCGCTGCGCATCATCGATGCCGTGCAGGGCAAGCCCAGCCAGACCCTGTGGCGCGCCCTGCCAGGCGCGCAAGCCACCGAAGTCCGGGATGCAATCACCACGCGGGTGCAGCTGCAGCCCGTGACGGGGCGCACCCACCAGCTGCGCGTGCACATGGCCGCGCTGGGCCATCCCATCCTGGGCGATGCGCTCTATGCCGATGCCGCCGTGCAGGCGCTGTCGCCGCGCCTGCTGCTGCATGCGCAGCTGCTGGAGCTGGCGCATCCCCTGTCTGGCGAGACGCTGCGTTTCGAATCCGCCGCGCCGTTCTGATCCATCGCAGGAACACGCAAATCATCGCCACCGCGTACGTTGCTGCAATGCAACATTCAGCGTACGTGTTTCCCCTTCTTGCAGTTGGTCATATTGACTTCATGAAGCACCGTCAGGGTGCATCGTCGGCATCAGCCGTTTTCTTCGGCCAAAACAGCCCCCGCCCGACGGCGCAGGCCGCGATGGGAGCCTTAGCGAAAAGCCTGTTGCCGCGCCAGCCCCGGGATACCCTGTTGCCATTGGTAACCAGGCGATTAACCTGTGCTTCTTTGCGCGGCTAGCCCCTACAGGAGCCACCGCGTTTTTCAGAACGCTTTACCCAAAGTTGAAGGAAGTACTCATGAGCATTCCGTTCCGCATGCACACCGTCGTCGCCGCCCTGGGTTTGGCTGGCGCCGCCCTGTTCTCCACAGCGCATGCGCAAATCAAGATCGCCATGGTGGTTCCCACCACCGGCCCGCTGACGCAGTACGGCGACATGGTCAAGGAAGGCGTGAACACCGCCGTGGAAATGGCCAATGCGGCCGGCGGCGTCAACGGCAAGAAGATCGAGCTGGTGTCCGTCGATGACGCCTGCGAACCCAAGCAAGGTCCCGTGGCCGCCAACCGCGTGGTCAACGCCAAGATCGGCTACGTGATCGGCCCCGTCTGCTCGGGCGCATCGATTGCCGCAGCCCCGATCTACAACAACGAAGGCGTGGTCGTGGTGACCCCCTCGGCGACGTCCCCCGCCCTGACCGACGGCAAGAACTACCACTTCATCTTCCGCACCATCGGCCGCGATGACCAGCAGGGCCCGGCCGCCGCCAAGTTCATCCTGGAAAAGGCCAAGCCCAAGAAGGTTGCCGTGCTGCACGACAAGCAGTCGTATGGCCAGGGCATTGCATCCTCCGTGCGCGACGACCTGAAGAAGGCCGGCGTGGAAGTGGCCCTGTTCGAAGGCATCAACGCCGGCGACAGCGACTACTCCGCCGTCATCACCAAGCTCAAGAGCGCCGGCGTGGACTTCATCTACTACGGCGGCTACCACCCCGAAATGGGCCTGCTGCTGCGCCAGGCTTCCGAGCAGGGCCTGAAGGTCCGCATGATGGGCCCCGAAGGCGTGGGCAACCCCGAAGTCAACGCCATCGCCGGCAACGCCGTCGAAGGCATGCTGGTGACCCTGCCCGCAGACTTCTCGGCCAACCCCAAGAACGCCGCCGTGGTCAAGGCCTTCAAGGACAAGAAGCGCAATCCTTCGGGTGCCTTCCAGCTGACCGCATTTGCCGCCACGCAAGTGCTGCTGGACAGCATCAAGGCCGTGGGCGACAGCCCCGCCAAGGTGGCTGACCACCTGCACAAGTCCAACTTCGAGACCGTTCTGGGCTCGGTGGGCTGGAACAAGCAGGGCGACCTGAAGTCCTTCGACTTCCAGGTGTTCGAATGGCACAAGGACGGCAGCAAGTCGGTCGCTGCCAAGTAATCCCCCTCCGTCTGACTGACCGGGGCACGCATTCGGCGTGTCCCGGTCGTCTGCATCCTGGCCTTTTAGGCCTTTTCCTGTTTTGGGGCGGCATTACACCATGTCAGAACTCTTACCTCAGCTGATACAGCAGCTGTTCAACGGACTGTCCCTGGGCGCCATCTATGCCCTGATCGCCATCGGCTACACGATGGTCTACGGCATCATCGGGATGATCAACTTCGCCCACGGCGACATCTACATGATCGGGGCCTACATCGGCCTGGTCACGCTGTCGGCCATAGGCACGCAAAGCGGCCTGCCGGTGTGGGCCATCATCGGCCTGATGCTGGTGGTCTCGGTCTTCGTCACCGGCGTCTATGGCCTGGTGGTGGAGCAGGTGGCCTACAAGCCGCTGCGCCGCAGTCCCCGCCTGGTGGCCCTGATCTCGGCCATCGGCATGTCCATCTTCCTGCAGAACTGGGTGGCCCTGGGCCAGGGTGCGCGCGACATGGCCGTGCCCTCGCTGCTGCCGGGCGCGCTGCGCTTCGGTGCCGAAGGCGGCTTCGAGATCTATGTGCCCTACTCGCGCATCCTGATCATCGTGGTGGCCATCGTGCTCATGGTGCTGCTGACGCTGTACATCCGCCACTCGCGCATGGGCCGCGCCTCGCGCGCCTGCGCCCAGGACATGCACATGGCCAGCCTGCTGGGCATCGACACCAACCGAGTGATCTCGTTCACCTTCGTGCTCGGCGCCATGCTGGCGGCCGTGGGCGGGGTGCTGATCGCGCTGGCCGTGGGCAAGCTCAACCCGTTCATCGGCTTTCTGGCCGGCATCAAGGCCTTCACGGCCGCGGTGCTGGGCGGCATCGGCTCCATCCCCGGCGCCATGCTGGGCGGCGTGCTGCTGGGCGTGGCCGAGACCTTTGCGGCAGCCTACATCTCGTCCGAGTACAAGGACATCGTGGCCTTCGGCCTGCTGGTGCTGATCCTGCTGTTCCGCCCCACGGGCCTGCTGGGCAAACCTGAAGTGGAGAAGGTCTGATGAAAACCAAACCCACTTTGAACCTGCGCGACGCCCTGATCGCCACGGTGATGACGGCCGTGGTCGTCACGCCCATCTTCGGCCTGCACCTGGAACGCGCCGGCACCCGCACCATCATCAACCCCGACTGGACGGTGGTGGCCTGGGCCTGCGCCCTGGTCTTCCTGGTGCAGCTGCTGCGCCCGCTGATCGCGGCGAAGATGCCCAAGGTCTCGCTGCCCTCGCTGCCGCAGGCGCGCCCCAGCCACCGCAACGGCCTGATGCTGGCGGCCCTGCTGATCGCCGTGTCCTGGCCCTTCTTTGCGGGCCGCAACGCGGTGGACATCGCCACGCTGGCCATGATCTACGTGATGCTGGGCCTGGGCCTGAACATCGTCGTGGGCTTTGCCGGCCTGCTGGACCTGGGCTTCGTGGGCTTCTACGCCGTGGGCGCCTACACCTATGCGCTGCTCTTCCACTGGGCCGGCTGGTCCTTCTGGGAAGCGCTGCCGCTGGCCGGTGCCGCTGCCGCGATGTTCGGCTTCGTGCTGGGCTTTCCGGTGCTGCGGCTGCGCGGTGACTACCTGGCCATCGTGACCCTGGGCTTTGGCGAGATCATCCGCCTGCTGCTGGTCAACCTGACCAGCATCACGGGCGGGCCGGACGGCATCTCCAGCATCCCCAAGCCCACGGTGCTGGGCCTGGAGATGACGCGCACCCCCTCCACCGAGGGCGGCACGACGTTCCACCAGTTCCTGGGGCTGGAGTTCAGCTCGCTGCACATGGTGATCTTCCTGTACCTGATGGCGCTGCTGCTGGCCGTGGTCACGCTGTGGATCTCCAACCGCCTGGTGCGCATGCCCATAGGCCGCGCCTGGGAGGCACTGCGCGAGGACGAGATCGCCTGCCGCTCGCTGGGCCTGAACCCCATGAAGATCAAGCTGTCGGCCTTCACGCTGGGCGCCATGTTCGCCGGCTTCGGCGGCGCCTTCTTCGCGGCGCGCCAGGGCATCGTCAACCCCGAGTCCTTCACCTTCATCGAGTCGGCGCTGATCCTGTCCATCGTGGTGCTGGGCGGCATGGGCTCGCAGCTGGGCGTGATCATCGCGGCCATCTTGCTGACGGTGCTGCCCGAGCTGGCGCGCGAGTTCTCCGAGTACCGCATGCTGATCTTCGGCCTGGTGATGGTGCTGATGATGGTCTGGCGCCCGCAGGGCCTGCTGCCCATGCGCCGTCGCCATGTGGAGGTGCGCTCATGAGGCATGCCGACACCATGATTTTTGGGACAACAGATAGCAGCAAGGGCCGGCAATGAGCGAGTATTTGCTAGAAGTCAAAGACCTGTGCATGCGCTTCGGCGGCCTGCTGGCCGTGGACCACGTGGGCTTCAACGTGCGTCCGCAGGAAGTGTTTGCCATCATCGGCCCCAACGGCGCCGGCAAGACCACGGTGTTCAACTGCATCAGCGGTTTCTACCAGCCCAGCAGCGGCTCCATCGCGCTGGACGGCAGCGCCATCGAGGGGCGCAGCAGCCACCACGTGGCCAACCACGGCGTGGTGCGCACCTTCCAGAACGTGCGCCTGTTCAAGTCCATGACGGTGCTGGAAAACCTGCTGGTGGCACAGCACCGCCGCTCCGGCGTCAACCTGCTGTCGGGCCTGTTCAACACGGCGGGCTACCGCCGCAGCGAAGAGGAAAAGATCGAGAGCGCCCTGCACTGGCTGGACGTGATGGGCCTGCGCGAGTTCGTCAACCGCGAGGCCGGCAACCTGGCCTACGGCCACCAGCGCCGCCTGGAGATCGCGCGCTGCATGATCACCAAGCCGCGCGTGCTCATGCTTGACGAACCCGCCGCCGGCCTGAACCCGCAGGAGAAAAAGGACCTGCAGGGCCTGATCGACCAGCTGCGCCGCCAGTACGGCATTGCCGTGCTGCTGATCGAGCACGACATGGGCCTGGTCATGGGCGTGTCCGAGCGCATCCTGGTCATGGAGTACGGCAAACCCATCGCCATGGGCCTGCCGGATGCCATTCGCAACGATGAACGGGTCATCAAGGCCTATCTGGGAGAAGCCTGATGCCTGCCATGCTGCAACTGGAGAACATCTCCACCCACTACGGCGCCATCTGCGCGGTCGACAGCGTCAGCCTGCACGTCAACCAGGGCGAGATCGTCTCGCTGATCGGCTCCAACGGCGCCGGCAAGACCTCGCTGCTGATGACGGTGTGCGGCAACCCGCGCGCCAGCTCGGGTCGCATCTCGTTCGAGGGCGAGGACATCACCCAGCTTCCTTCGCACCACATCATGCGCAAGGGCATTGCGGTCTCGCCAGAAGGGCGGCGCATCTTCTCGGACCTCACGGTCACCGACAACCTGAAGATGGGCGGATTCTTCCTGGACAAGCCGCAGATCGAGGCCGGCATCGAACATGTGTTCGGCCTCTTCCCGCGCCTGCGCGAGCGCGCCCACCAGCGCGCCGGCACCATGTCGGGCGGCGAGCAGCAGATGCTGGCCATCGGCCGCGCGCTGATGAGCAAGCCCCGCCTGCTGCTGCTGGACGAGCCCACGCTGGGCCTGGCGCCGCTGATCATTGCGCAGATCTTCGAGATCATCCAGACCATCCGCGCCGCTGGCGTCACGGTCTTCCTGGTCGAGCAGAACGCCAACCGCGCCCTGCAGATCGCCGACCGCGGCTATGTGCTGGAGACCGGCAAGGTGGTGCTGGAGGACACCGGCGCCAACCTGCTGACCAACGACGCCGTGCGCCGCGCCTACCTGGGCGCCTGACAACGCACAGGCGCCTGTCGCTCCACGGGCCCGCCCTTTGGCGGGCTTTTTTCTTTTCACGCGCAGATCGCACAGTGGTCTGGTCCTGCGCGGCCGATTGTGGGGTCTGCGGCCTGGGCGCAGGCGTTATAAAACACGTCCCTGCCTCTCATTGCTCCCCCACGCCCATGAACGCCCCCGCCCCCCATGACATGCTGCACCCCCTGGCCATCGACGTGGTGTCCGTGCAGTCCCAGGTCGTCTACGGCCGCGTTGGCAACAACGTGGCCATGCCCACGCTGCAGGCCCTGGGACTGGCGGCGGCAGCCGTGCCCACGGTGGTGTTCAGCAATACGCCGCACTATCCCAGCATCCACGGCGGAGCAATTGCCGCCGAGTGGTTTGCGGGCTATCTGCAGGACCTGGGCGCGCGCGGCGCGCTCAGGCAACTGCAGGCCGTGCTGGCCGGCTACCTGGGCGGGCCGGAACAGGCCGGGCTGCTGGCGGACTGGGTGGCGGGCCTGCTGCAGCAGCGCCCCGGCCTGCGCGTGGTGGTGGACCCGGTGATCGGCGACCACGACAGCGGCATCTATGTGGACCCCGCCATGGTCGAGGCCTACCAGCGCCACCTGCTGCCCCTGGCCGACGGGCTGACACCCAACCATTTCGAGCTGGAACGGCTGACCGCGCGCCCTGTGCACGGCATGGACGATGTGGTCCAGGCCGCGCGCAGCCTGCTGACCGGCCGCACGCAGTGGGTGGCCGTGACCAGCGCGGCGCCCGAGCTGGGCGGCGAGCATGCACTGCGCATGCGCGTGGCGCTGGTCACGCGCGAGGACGTGCATGTGATCACCCACGCGCGCGTGGATGCGGTGCCCAAGGGAACGGGCGACTTGTTCAGCGCCGCGCTCACCGGCCACTGGCTGCAGGGCGCCAGCCTGCGCGAGGCGGCCGAGCGCGCCTGCGAACGCATCGTGCAGGCGCTGGAGCGCACGCGGCAGGCGCGCAGCGCCGAGCTGCTGCTGCCCTCGGACCCCGTCGCCGCCCGGGCAATGACCGCGCAGGCAGCACCGGCAGCACGGGCACAAGCGATACCATCGCCCGCATGAACAATGCATCGCCTCTCCTTTCCCTGACGATTCTCACGGGCGCTTCGCGCGGCATGGGCCTGGCCATGGCCCGGCAACTGCTCGATGCCGGCCATGAGCTGGTCACGCTGTCGCGCTCCACCAGCGAAGACCTGAACCGGGCCGCCGCCACGGCAGGCGCCCCGCTGCAGCAGTGGAGCGTGGACCTGGGCGATCCCGAGGCAGCGGCCCGCAGGCTGGGCGAATGGCTCGCCGGGCTGGACGCCACGCGCTACGCCAGCGTCACCCTGATCAACAACGCGGGCGTGATTCCGCAGATCGCGCCGCTGTCGCAGCTGCGGCCCGCCGACATCGCCCAGGCCATGCGCGTGGGACTGGAGGCGCCCATGCTGCTGACGGCCGCCTTCCTGGCCGCCACCGAAGGCTGGACGGCCGTGCCGCGCAAGGTGCTCAACATCTCTTCCGGCCTGGGGCGGCGCGCCATTGCCTCGCAGGCCTCCTACTGCGCGGCCAAGGCCGGCATGGACCATTTCAGCCGCAGCGTGGCGCTGGACGAGGCGCTCAAGCCCCACGGCGCGCGCATCTGCTCGCTGGCGCCCGGCGTCATCGACACCGACATGCAGGTGCAGCTGCGCAGCGCCGATGCCGCAGCCTTTCCCGACGCAGGCAACTTCGCCCAGCTCAAGGAGGGCGGCAAGCTGTCCACGCCCGAGCAGGCCGCCACCCTGGTGCTGGGCTGGCTGCAGCGCGCGGATTTTGGCGAGCAGGTCGTGGCCGACGTGCGCCAGCCCTGAACGTACGGGTCTGGCAGGCCCGATGCAGAAATGAAAACCCCGGCAGCAGACAGAAACATATCGCCGTGCTGCCGGAAACAATCCAGCCATTCGCCCTGGAAAATATTCCGCAAGTTTTACCGGTTGCAGGAATCATTTCCCATATCCAGGCCGCGCATTGCCTTGGAAACCGTCATCTGGCAAAGGATGACGTTTTTCGTCTGCGTTTGCCAGTCCCGCTTTTCCAATCCTCCTACAGTGGCATTTATTGCGGCTGGCAAGAATGGGGCACTCAACTCCAGGAAATCCAGCCATGTCCATTGCCTATTCCGATCCCCTGGCAACGCCAGTGGTCCCTGCGGCCAATACATCCGTCAGCGGTGTTTCATGGGCGGCGATATTCGCGGGCGCCATGGCGGCGGCCTCGCTGTCGCTGCTGCTGTTCATTCTGGGCACGGGCCTGGGCCTGTCGTCTGTCTCGGTATGGACCGGCCAAGGCATGGATGCCGGCGCCCTGGGGTGGACGGCCGTAGCCTGGATCGCCTTCACCCAGCTGGCCTCCGCCGGCGTGGGCGGGTACCTGGCCGGGCGGCTGCGCACCCGCTGGCAAGGCGTGCATACGGACGAGGTCTACTTCCGCGACACGGCCCACGGCTTTCTGTCCTGGGCGCTGGCCACGCTGGCCATGGTGGCCCTGATGGGCGCTGCGGCCGGTGGTGCGGTGTCCGGCGCCTTCAAGGCGGCGCAGACCGTGGCCACCAGCGCCTCCAGCGTGGTGGGCGGCGCGATCGGCGCCGCCGGCGGTGCGGCTGCTGGCGGTGCCGCAGCCATGGCCGGTGTCTCGGGCGCCGATGCCTCGCCCCAGGGCCTGGCCTACTGGACCGGCAGCCTGTTCCGCAATTCCGCGGCAACCTCCGGCAGCACAACGCCTGCCGACATGGCCAGCGCCACGCGGGAGGCCGGCGTGATCTTTGCCCAGTCGCTGCGCACCGGCCAGCTTTCTGCGGCCGATGAGCAATATCTGGCCCAGCTGATTGCGCGCAATTCCGATATTCCGGTGGAAGAAGCGCAAAAGAAAGTGCGAAGCACCTTTGATTCCGTACAGATGCAGATAAAGCAGGCCGAGCAAAAGGCAGAAGAGGCCAAGCAAAAGGCCAAGCAGGCCGCTGAAGAAACGCGAAAGGCCACCGCCCATTCCATGCTCTGGCTGTTTGTTTCCCTGATGCTGGGCGCCTTTGTGGGCAGCCTGTGCGCCACCTGGGGTGGCCGCCAACGCGATGCCATTTGATTTTGCATCGCAGTCAACACCATCCAACCATTCATTGAACGGAGGCCATTCATGCGATCCATACTGCTTTTTCTTCTGGGCGTGCCCATTCCCATCATCATTTTGATTGCACTGATGTTCTGAAGGAGCGCCGCATGCCCGCACCGCGCCGCAGCCACCCGGTCACGCAGCAGCCGCGGCGGGCTGCTGCGGCCGGCGGGCAGGACAAGGCTGCCGCTTCGCTGGCGGCCTACCGGCAAAAGCGCGACTTCACGCGCACGCCGGAGCCCTCGGCAGAACCTTCCAGCGACGCGATTGCAGGGCAGCCCGGCGCGGGCGCCCTGCAATTCGTCATTCAAAAGCACTGGGCCAGCCATCTGCACTACGACTTCCGGCTGGAGCTGGACGGCAGCATGAAAAGCTGGGCCGTGCCCAAGGGCCCCAGCTACGACCCGGCCGACAAGCGCATGGCCGTGCAGGTGGAAGACCACCCCATGGCCTACAACCGCTTCGAAGGCCAGATTCCGCCGGGCCAGTACGGCGCGGGCAAGGTCATCATCTGGGACCGGGGCACCTGGTGGCCACAAGGCGACGCCGCCGAGGGCCTTCGCAAGGGCAAGCTCAAGTTCGAGCTGCGCGGCCACAAGCTGCAGGGCCGCTGGACCCTGGTGCGCATGCGCGGCAAGGACGATGCCAAAAAACCCGCGTGGCTGCTGATCAAGGAGCATGACGGGCTGGAACGCGCCGCCGGCGAATTCAGCGTGGTCGAGGACATGCCCGACAGCGTGGCCGGCCTTCCCCTGGAACCTGCAGCAGCGGCAACGACAGAAACAACAACAGCAACAGCAACAGCGCCAGCGGCAGCACGAAAGCAGCACGCTGGCACCGCGACCATGCCGCAGGAGATCGCCCCCCAGCTGGCGACCTTGGTGGACCGCCCGCCCACGGAGGCCGGGCAATGGATCTTCGAGAGCAAGTTCGACGGCTACCGCCTGCTGGCCCGCATCGACAGCGGTACCGTGCGGCTTGTCACGCGCAACGGCAAGGACTGGACCGCCAGAATGCCTGCCCTGGCCCGCGCCTTGGCGGCCCTGCCCTTGCAAACAGGCTGGATCGACGGCGAGGTGCTGATGCTGGACAGCGACGACCGCCCCGACTTCCAGGCCCTGCAAAATGCCTTCGACGGCGAGCACACCGACCTGCTGGTCTTCTTCGCCTTCGACCTGCTGTGGCACGACGGCCAGGACCTGCGCCAGCAGCCCGTGGAACAGCGCCGCCAGCGGTTGCAGGAGCTGCTGCACAAGGCGCCGTCGGACCGCGTTCGGTTCAGCCAGGCCTTTGACGCCCCGCCCGCCGACCTGATGGCCGCCGCCTGCCGGCTGGGCCTGGAGGGCGTGATCGGCAAGCGGCGCGGCAGCGCCTACGTCTCGCGGCGCAGCATGGACTGGATCAAGCTCAAGTGCGGCCACCGCCAGGAGTTCGTGATCGCCGGCTATACCGATCCCCAGGGCTCGCGCACCGGCCTGGGGGCCCTGGTCCTCGCCGTGCATGGCGAGGACGGGCAGCTGCACGCGGCCGGCAAGGTCGGCACGGGTTTCAACGCACGCACCCTGGCCGACCTGCGCCAGCGCCTGGACGGCCTGGCCACCGGCACATCCCCGCTGGCAGACACCCGGGGCCTTGGCAGCCAGGTGCACTGGGTGCGCCCCACCCTGCTGGCCGAAGTCTCGTTCGCGCAATGGACCGCGGACGGCCGCATCCGCCACGCCGTATTCCAGGGCCTGCGCACGGACAAGCCTGCGCGCCGCATCGCAAAAGAGGAGCCACAGCACGTGCCATCGACCGCATCTTCACCCCGCACCGCAACCCGCCACAAAGCCGCCCCGCCCCGCATGGCCAAGGCGGCGCGCCTGCCCGCCACGATCGCCATCACCCATGCCGAGCGTGTCATCGACCCCTCCACCGGCATCACCAAGATTGAAGCGCGCCGCGATAAATGCGCCGCCATCAGCGCAATAAATGCATGATCCGCTGTGTTGCGCACTGAGAAAACAAATTGCAAACCAGCGCCGTCCGGCCGCTACATCACGGGGCACGTCCGCAGTTCTCCGGACTCGCACCTTGCGGGGCTTGCATCTAGAGTCCGACCGACTTTAGGAGCCCGAGATGAAAACCACCCCCCCGCAATCCAAGGCCTCGCAAGTCCGTGAGCACATGGCGGCCGGCCGCTGGGCTGAAGCCATACGGATGGCTGCCGCGTTCGGTCAACTGGACAAGCACCGCACGGCCATCCTTGACGCACGCACAGCCTACACGAACCCCCGATGGCTCCAGCAGCTTGGCATCGATCCAGACTCGGCCAAGGAGGCCGGGCATGCCGCGTTGAGAGAGCGGTTCACCTAATTTGAATGAGCTTTCCCAAAAAAGAACGCGCCAGATGAACCTGGCGCGTTTTCATTTCAGGGGAGAGCCAAGCCCTCAGCGGACAGGACCACATGCAGCGGTCGCACGCCTTGGATCGCCCTTGACGAAGACGAGGACATGCTGGTGCGTCTTGCCCAGCTTGCGCGACAGCTCGAAGCCTCGCCCCATGCGGATCGGCAGAGAGCCCGCTTGAGTCACCAGGATGGCATCGTTGTAGAGGTGAGCTCCCGCGTCGCGGAAAGCTGCGATGGTGTCGCTGACGAAGCCCCGATAGAGGCCCTGACCGTCACGCAGGTCACCCACGACGAAACAGGCGAACCTGTCCTGACGAAGCATTGACACCGACTCCTTGATGATGGATCGGTATGTCTGCAAGAAGCGCGGGTAGCGCATGGTCGAGAGATCGGCCTTGTCGTCACTGTAGCGCTCCAGATTGCCATAGGGAGGGCACGAGAACAGTAGATCCGCCTGCAGACCCGGCAACGCCTGGCGCACTTCCAGCGCATCGCCCTGAACCCATTCCGGCGCCGGCATGTTCGACCGACCAAGAATCTGCCATTGAGCTCGGTTGGCCTCGACCTGCTCACCCCGCAGATCAACGCCAGCGTAGTGCCGCCCGGTGGCTGCGGCCACGATGCCGCGAACACTGCCGCCTGCGAACGGGTCGAGCACTTGGTGCCCAGGCGCCGAGAACCAGCGATAGATCAGCTCACACAGCACGGGGTCAAAAACGCTCGTGCCATGTTGTTTGATCTGGTCGGGGTGGGCTTGGGAGAACTCTGACCAAGTCGCCTTGCGGCCGAGGGTTGATTCGAAGGCATTCTTGGCAGCGTAGGTTGCAGGGGGCTGCGCTGACGTAGAGAACAGAAGGCCACCCGCGCGCCCCAACTCTGATTGAATGCCGGTAGATAACCAGGCCGCCTTGCGCTCACGCCACCAGCCTGCGCGCGCGTCCAGCAGTGAGAACGGGGCAGCAAGATAGCGGTCTGCGAGTGAAGGTGCCCGGCCGAGGCTGACGGCGGCGTCATCGTTGGGCTGTGTGAAAGTCGGGAATTGAACGTCTGTCATTTGAGCTTAGGTTTTGTTTGACGCTCAAGGGGCGTTCAGAGGGGGCGCTCTCGGCGCTCAGTTGATTGAATGCTCCACAGCGGGGGCATTTGATGCTCAGGCGGGTGTACTCACCCTCCGCGAGCTTGCGGCGGCAGGAGCCGCAGCGTATTTCTTCCATTGCAAGCATCTTTCCTATACGGAAAATCCGGTATGCTGGCGCCGCTCTCGCGAGGGTGGCGGGCCTGGCCGGGCTTGCAGGCACGTTCTGCAGGTTCGGGGTTCGACCTGGTGTTACCGCACCTGGCCGGGTCGCCCGTCTTTTTTCAGATCACGTCTATATAAACAGGCAGGTCGGGCGCCGGCCCCTGGATCACTCCTTCCAAAACAAAAACACTGGTCCCCTCGGTGGCCTGGCCCTTGACGCGAACCCGGCCCGCGCCAGGCAGCTCCACAGTGACCGCGCCATCGGCGACGGCCACGACCTTGCCAATCTGTACGCGGCCAGGCGCGAGGATTTCTTTGAGCTGCAGGTAGAGGTTAGACATGGCTGTCGACCTCCAGCGCCTGCGTCAAAACCGGGTACTGCTGCGAGATCGACGTGCCGCGCACGATGCCCAGGCGCCGCGTGCCTGAGTCGTCGTAGTAGCGCAGCACGCGGCCTGGCTTGATCACGCCCGTTTCTGCAAGCACGGGCAGCGTCATCTTGTGTTTGAGCTGTCGACCGGATTCAGCCAACTCGGCAATTGCGCGGGCCCTTGCGGCGCCGATGGTCGTAATGAGTGGATGCACGGCCATCGGCTGCTTGAGCACGTCGCCAGCGGTGCCGGTGCGGGTCAGGTCGCCCATGACGCCGCCCGCCTCGCCTGCGACGAAGATGCGGTTGTACTCGGGCACATCGATCACCTCGGTCTCGTCCACCTCGGCAATGCCCTCCGGCAGATCGATGTCGGGCACCAGTTCGCTCCACCGCCACCAGGGCAGCGGCCACGCCGGCAGCGCATGTAGGACGGGGGCCGTGTCGTGCGGCTGCAGGTAGCCGCCCACGCTGGTTGCGATATCGGTCAACGCGCTGATGTAGGTGCCCTGGTGCATCCAGATCCCCCCCGGCACCAGCCAATCCGTCAGTTGGAAATCCACGCTCCATCCGAAGCCCACACCGTTGACCGTCAGCACCTCGCTCATGAGCTGCTGCGCCGTGCGGTCCAGCGTGTGCGTGAACGTCTGCACGGGAGCGTGCGGCGCGTCCAGCAGCGCGGCCTTGCCCCGGCCCGACACGGTGACCAGGTGCTCGGGAAATCGCTTGCTGCGGCCGATACGCTCGCCCTGCATCCGAAACGGCTGACCGTTTACGCGCACCTCCAGCTCGACGGGCTGACCACCTGGGCCGGGCATGAGCGCATCGCGCGCAGCGGCGTGGAAGCTCGCCGAGAAAGTCCATGTCCATGATTGCCGGTTGAGCGACATCTGAAAGCTCTCGCTGGGCAGCGGGTCGCCGGCCAGGGCGTCCGCGCGCCGGATCTCGACGGAGTTGATCATGATGTAGGTCCTACGCGCCGGCACCACGATGCCGGGCTGGGGGTTGGGGTTGCCATGTCCATCACACACAAACACCAGGCGCGCCGGTAGCCCGCCGCTGGCCGGTAGCTTGAACACCAGGCGCGCCGGCAGCGTGGGCTCGTAGCACGGGCGCACGGGTGGCAACACGATGATGCTTTGGCCGGAGGCGGGCCGAATGGCCTCTTGCCAGCGTGACAGCAGCGTGATGCGCAGCTGCTGTCCATCGCCATAGCTGCTGCGAATGGACGCCCGCAGTTGCTCGGCCTCTTGCCAGTGGCGACGAATAGCGGCACGAAGATGCAAGGTCTCTTGCCACGCCGTGGTCAAGGCGCCCCGGCGCAGGTCAGCCTGCTGCCAGGCCATCAGACTCACAGCTCGCAGTCGCTGGGCCTCTTGCCAGGAAAGGTCCAGCCCGGCCCGGCCCGGCTCGCCCTGCTGCCACTGGCTCACGACGGCTCCGCGTTCGCGCAGCGCTTCGTGCCATAGAGGCTGCAGGCCACCGTGCTGGGGACGCGCCTGCTGCCATCGGTTCGCAGTCACGACGCGCAGCACCGCTGTCTCCTGCCAGGCCGTGTGCAAAGCGGCAGCTGCAGGCGTAGCCGTCTGCCAACCTGTGCCAAGTACTGCGCGAGTGGTCCGGCTGACGTTCGAGTCCCAACGAGTGCGAAGATGGCCGCGCAGCCCGGTGATGCGCGCTGCGGCTGACGCCTGCACGCCCACACGCATGCGCAGGTGACCACGCAGCCCGGTAATGCGGCCGCTGCCCTCCGCGACCACAGGCCGCTGTGGCCCGCCGCCGCTGGCGCCGAACACCAGGCGCACGGGGCCGCCAGTGATGGGCTGGCCCTGCTGGTTGAAGACAAGCTGTACTTGTGCCATGGGTCTATCAAGTCAGGGCAACCAAGCCGAGCTGCACCAGCCCGCCCGCGTACAGCATGGGCGATGTCTGGCCCTCGGGTGTGGTGCCGCCGATGATGCGTATGCCGCCTCCGCTATCCATGTCCGAGACATCGCAGCGCGTCAGCACGGCGCCGTCCGCCGCGATCCACTCCGCCCAACGAGGCTGACCATTGAACTGCACCAGGGCGCCGGCCAGGTCGCGCACGTGCAGGATCAAGGCGCCGTCAACGATGGCACCGCAGGGCTTGGCCAGCACGATCTGCGCCTGTGCCGGGTCTGCGTGGATGTCGGTGATGAGCGTCGGCCGCGTTGTCGTGTAGAGCGCCAGTCGGGCGTTGGCAGGGCCCACGTCCGCACGCACGACGATCGCAGCCAGTTGCGCCAACGCAGTGACGGCGCTGATTTCCCAGTCACCGCTGACACTCATGGCACCTCCGGAGTGAGCCTGCTCGCCGCCACGGGCCGATAGTTGCCCGCCAGATCCTCCGCCAGGGCCAGGAAATCCTGCCGAGTGTCCAGGCCCCTGAACTCCCAGGCGCCAGTGATGGGGTCTGCCCATGTTTCGCGCACGACCAGCTTGTCGCGCTGGCGCAGCAGCACCACACGCCCACCTGCAGGGACCAGCGCGCCGCCTGTCAGCTCGATCTGATTGGTGCCCCACACACGGCCCGCGCCCCCGAACTCCATATCCCGTGCGAGCAATGCGCGTGAGCCCATGACATGCGTGCTGCCCAACGCTGCGCTGGCGGCAAGCAGGGCATGGTTGTTGGACATGGTGAGGGGGCCTCCTGGCTGAGACAACAGAATGCCGCCGACCACATAGTCCCCGTTAAATCGCTGGAACGTGTTGCCCCAACGCCACCCATCGTCGCTGTGCTGCAGATGAACGTGCCCTGGCACTGGCAGTTCGTCCCATGCGCTTGCAATGGGCGAGAGGTAGATTTTTGCGGTGGAGACAGCTACTGGTGAGGGAAATGCAAGCCCGATCCATGCCGGAAAAGCCGGCTTGGACGCCCAGCCGTTGTTGCTGGCGCTCTTGACCCCGTCGAAGGCGTTTTCCTTTTCGTAGCCTGCACCCCAGTCGCCCCCACTGATCACAGCGGCGCCAGCTGGAGAGACAAGAGATGCAGCGGCATCAAGAAACTCGACTTCGGCCAGCCAGATATCGTTGCCGTTGCCCGAAGTGAACAGCAGGCGCCAAAAGCGCGCGGAGACTGCCACGGCTACCTCCACGGTCCGGTGATGTCGACCATCACGACGCCTGGTGTGACGTTTCCGGCCGGGGGGCCAGCGGCGATAGAAAGTAGCTTGCGCCCCGCCAGGTCGTCGGTCCCTTCGATCACCGACCCATTGCCGATGGCACCAGACCAGTCTGAGCGCAGGTGATGCAAGCCAGGGAGGGTGCCACGCTGACCCAGCACGATCAACTCCACGGGACATGTGATCAGACCATTGTTGGGACCATTGGGGCCAAGCCCCAGCATCGAGTAATTGGCAGTGCCGCTGTAGGCCTCGCTGGCCGTACCGTTTTGGGCCTGTCCGATGCGCTGAGCCAGCATTGCAGCACCGATGCCCGTGTGCGCCCTGGCAATGTATGCACCATCTCTGGCAGAGCGTCCTGCATAGCCAACGCAGCCTGTGAGGGGCGATGAGGTGGTGCTGCCTTCAGTGGTGTTCCCTGTCAGCACCCAGGGCCAAGCATCGCCCGATTTAACGCTCTGGATGTCTCCGCACAGGTACACCGTGCAGCGCCCGTTGCCTGCTGCGTCGACAGCCAGGTAGAACGCACGCTCGTCAGCAATCAGCGTCCAGCCCCGAGCGTCGGCGCTTGCAGCAGCGCTCTTGAGCCAGCGCAGGCCGCCACTGGCTTGAGACTCCAACGGTATTGGCCCCATCCCGGTGGACACATCCGTCATGGACTCATAGCCCCGGACCCGTGCTGTCAATGTCCCCGTGTCGTCGACGCGCAAGACACAGCCGGAGGCTGCTGGGGAACTCGGCCTGAGTGCGAGCACGTTTGCGGTGCCAGGATACAGCTCCGTCCAGCCTGCTGGCGCCAGCTTGCTGGTGATGGTGCCCGCAGCCGGGCCATCCGGCACACCTGCAGCCGCAAAAGTCACGGAGTTCGCTGTGGTGCTCAATACCATCTTGAGGCCATTGAGCGCCACAGGCGTGGCGCCAGCAAACTGCGCAATGCGTCCCGCACGGAAGGGGTGCCCGGACGAGTAGGACGCCAACGCAACGCCCGCGCTCACGGTGAGCGAGGCGACCGGACCAGTGCCCGCGCCGTCCACCAGGTAGGTCTTGAGTAAAGCCTTCAAGGAGCCCGCCGTGCCGCTCAAGGACAGCGCGCCCGGCATGGTCGAGTCGTAGTGATAGATCATGATGACCAGGTGTATTGAGTGAGGGGTTAAAAGTCGGATTCGGGCGCGCGGCCCACGTCGCCGCGCTGCACCAACCAGCAGCTGTCGTCAATGCCAGCCGGGCTCGACGGCTGCGTGCAACGGATCACGTCAATCGCAGCCTCGGTGCCTACCGTGTCAACGAACAGAACATTGCCAGACACCCAACCCGCGCCCCAGCCTGCCGCGCGCACGGTCATGTAGGGCGCGCCAGCCGCAGTGTTCAGCGGGCTGAAGTCAGCATTGATCGTGCCGCTGGCGATCTGCCCAAGGTGTTGGCCTATGAGATCGAATGTGATGTTGTCGCTGCGCAAGCGCAGGGCCCAGCGCTCGGTGATCGCGCCAAGGTTGGAGACCTCAATTGGGAAACCCGCCGCGTTGTACGTTGCGGCCGCTTCCCCTTTGGCCGGGTCAACGCCGTCATACCAGGTCGTGCCACTCCAAGAAGCTTGGTCGTAGGTCCGGGACACGCGCGAGAAGCGGTCACCGAAGCGCAGCGCTGTCGAGAAGACGGCTCCTGCCGGGAAGGCATAGCCCACAGGCTGCGTGAGCTTCACCTTGCCGTCGATCCGCACCTCGGCGATCTGGCGATAGACCTCGGTACGGCCGATGACCTTGACCGCTGCGGGGTAGCCGGTCAGGTCCACAAACTTGACGGTGCCGGCATCCAGGTCGGCGGTGTAGCCCGTGCGGATCTCAGCGCCAGTGGACGCATCAAGCACCTGGACGAACGAGAGGCGCTCGTGTCCAAGGCTGAAAGTCTGTCCGACCTGGGGAGCGAACTGGACGCCGCCGTGGGTGACGCCAATGACGCACGTGTCACCAGGCCGGGCAAACGCGACTCGGCCGTCCGATGGCAGCGCGGCCGGGTCGATGCCCATCAGCGTCACGTCGACGGGCAGATAGATGTAGCTCACTGCGCTGTAGCGCAGCGTCGTCGGGTCGACCGGCCACGGCCGCCAGATCCGGCCAGGTTGGACCGCGCCTACGTCGGCCGCGTTGTACCACCACTCGGCCTTTTCCTCGGCACTGAGGTCCGCGTCGAACACGAAGTCGCCGAACATCAACTGCACACCGCCGCGCGAGAAATCGACGCGGCCCCACATATGCGAGCCTGTGACATTGCCTTGCCCGTCGACGTTGGCCGTCAGCGTGTTGCCTCGCGTGTCTACAACGGTCAGGACGAAGCCGCCTGCTCCTGCCCGTAGCGGCGCAGCATCTGTGTTGAAAAACACGCTGGCGGTGGACCATTGGCCCGCCTGCGTCCAAAGGCTCTGCAGCTGGAAGTCCGTTGCACCGCTTCCGCCCACGACATAGTCGTACATGCCCACGGTGCCGGCCTCGTAATCGATCTTGCCGCTTGCAATGCCCGGGTCGATGGCGGTGCGCCCTCGATAGATCAGGCCGTCGAAGTCCGTGTAGACCTGGCCCATCCACCTGAACTGCACGCTACCCGCGACGATGCGCTGCGACGTGTAAGGGCACAAGTCCATCGTGACCTCGGCGGGCTTGTATGTTTCGCTGTGGTTGCGTGGTGCGCTGGCGCCGACACGGTAGCGCGCGACGATGCTGGAGCCTCCAAGCATTTCCTCGCCCACCCCGGCCGTGCCATAGGTGCCGCCCTTGCGGCCGTTGTCCTGCCACGCGCCCGCACCATCGCTCACGGCACGCGAGAACTGCTTTGCATCCTCATAGTCGCTTCGGTAGGCCTCAGTTCTGCGGTCGAACTCGATCATCTTGAGCGAGACCTGTTTGCCCACGTAATCCACAGTGCCCAGGCCCGCGGCAAATCGGCCGGCGCCGTCATCGGTGACGGTCTTGATTGAGACCAGACGGTTGTCAGCGGTGGTGCCGCTTTGTTCTGTCAGACTCGCGCTGCTGGCGTTTGTGGTCGTCACGGCAAAAGGCCGAGAAATCATTTCGTAAGCCATTGGGGTGTCCTATGCGTATGCGGCTCTGATGGCGATGTTCTGGCCCGGTGACTGCGGCTCCTGCCACTCGGGGACCGCCTTGAACACATAAGAGGTGTCTGCGGTCTTGCTCGCTGTGGTGGTTGTCAAACTTCCGCCTGCGGTCTGGCTCACCGCACGCGCGACGCACCACTCGATTTGCAGCGTGCCGGCCGCCGGTTGTTGCGCCAGGCCAAATGCGGCGAAACCGGCGGCATCAGGACCGACCCCGGGAATGATCTCGGTCACCATCGTCTCCAGCTTGCAGTCGACCTGCAACTCCGCGCCCGGGTCGGGCATGAAGTTCGGCCGCAGCAACACGGTGCGGCTGTGGTAGTCGACAACGCCTGCAGCATCGCCCGCCAGCTTGCCCGCGCCGGCCTCGGAGACAGTCCGCACCACGCCGGCACTTGGGTACTTGACCACCAACGTGCCGGGAACAATGCGGTCGTGCTTTGTTGCTTCGTCCTGCCCTCCGACCACCCAGCAATACTCCGGGGGGCGGATCGCAGCGCCCTGGTTTGCACGCGAGGTGTACGACACGCGGGCGCCATGGGTCAGCGCGATCGAACTGCCGATGTCAGGGATGGATTTGAGCGTGGCGCTGATGCTGCCGGTCAGGTAGTTGACCGCGCCGCCGCCTGCTCCTACGAGCTTTCCCGCGCCGTCATCAGTCAATGTGTAGCGCTGTCCCAGCGCCCAGAAGTCGATGAAGACCGTGCCCGGCTCCGGCAAGGGGTTGCACTGCCAGACGAATGTCAGCCCAGCGCTCGCCTCGTCGATCACATACCTTTGCGTGTGCGGCGTGATACCGACTTCCACGCGCCGGGGGGCCTCGGCAAGCACGATGCTGCGCCGTGCCGCTGGCATCTGGTCGACGGAGGCCACTTCGCTGCGGCTGTTGGGCACCACTTGCGTGTAGATGCTTGCCAGCTGGAGCCATGCGTCATTGATACCGGTCGCGGCCGTCAGGCGCGTAGCGCTGTAAAACAGTCCAGAGTCGCTATAGACGGTCTCGCGCAACAGCGTCTTGCCTGCAGCACGGGCGAAAGTGCGCGTTGCAGGGGAGCCGGGGAAGTCAAATAGGAGCCCATCGAACAGCTCACATGTGGTCACCTGGGCCTGGAAATCCACCAGTTGCCCACCCACCAGTTCGGTGAACATGCGGATCACCGTGTCCGTGGCCTTCACGCGGATGCGCTGCCGGCGCTCGCCAGCAAGCCCTTCGTTATAGACCAGCACGAAGGTGCGTCCGATAGCCGGAGGCGGCATGCCGGGACGTTGAAAAATCTGGATGCTGCGCATCGTCGTGTAGTGGTTTTCGAGCAAGTAGCCCGCGAACTCACTGCCAGCTGCCATGCCGGACTCAATGCGCCGTGCGATATCAGCGCGTGTCGCAAAGGGGTTCTTGAGCGACAACAGGGTGACCGACACATTCGGGTCTGCAGGTGGCTCCGCAAGAATCACGTTGCTGCCCAGGAATTGCGTGCGATCCGTATTGCGCAACACGCCGAAGATTTGATAGATCTCGACCCGGCCCGTGGTCCGGGTCTCTTCGGAAATGTCGGGGAATATCTCATTCGATTTGCCCGATGTGAGCAGCCGCGCGGACGGCGGACCTCCTCCCTCGGGGACGTCGGCCATATTCGCCGAGCGCGCAAAACGGATATCGCCTGCGAGTAGCGGCATATCAAATCTCCATGAACTTAAAGGACGGCACGTACTGCAGTTCGGCCGTGTGCTCGGCGTCGAGCAGGCGCCAAATAGGATTGGCCAGAAACTCCATGAACAGCACCGTGCGCGGTGCGCCCCGCACCACAAGCCGGAACGTCTCGCCGGGCAGGGCTTGCCAGGCCCTGAGCTGGTCGCACAGCGCACGGGAGATCCAGGCCTGAGAATCGCGGCCATCGAGCGTGATCGGCCGCCCGGCCTGGCGCAGCCCTACATGCACATGCAGCGCGCCGCTAGTGCTGTAGCGTGTCTCGGTGACGGCCGGGCTCCAGGCGTACTCGTCCGTCCAGATCAGGCGGTCAGACAGGTCCAGCGTCGTTCCGGCGCGGGTGAGCGTGATCATTGGGCCACTCCCTTCGCCTGTGCCAGCTTGCGCATGAGATCGACCTCGGTGTCTGCACTCTGCTTGCTGGTGTGGCTCGTCGTGCCGCTCAAGAAGCCCCAGGGCTCCACGCCGTTGATCGTGATGTTGTTGACGTAGGTGTTGCCGCCCTGGCCAGGGGCTGGTGCTGGGCCAGGTGCGGGTGCCGGGCCGGGGGCTGGCGATGGACCAGGTGCGGGCTTCGTGGGCTTGTCTTTGCCGTTGGCTTGCTCAAGCATGTACGCGGCTTCGTGCTTGCCGGAGTCGTCGTACTTGTAGTACTCGGCCATCTTGCCCAGTGCTGTCGCAAGCGTGCCGTAGTTGCCGCCCCATTTCTTTTGCACATCCGAGGCTTCGTAGGGCACATTGCCGTTGGCATCCACAAACTGCTTGGACAACTCGGCGGCGACCTTTTCGTCGAGCCCAGCCTGCTTGAGGTAGTCGATGATCATGGCGCGCGTCCAGACGAACTGGGACTGGACGTTGCCCTTGGCATCCGAAGTGAAGCCATCTTTGTTGCGGTATCCGGAACCGACTTTCTCCACGCCGTCGCCCAGGCGCTCCATGGCATCAGCCTGCTTGTTGATGGAATCTGTCGATTTGTCCGCCGAGTTTTTGACATCGTCTTGCACGCGAGCAAGATTTCGCAGCTTGTTGGCGGTGATCTCGGCAATGTCACCCTCCTTGCGTTTCACTTCTGCGGCCTTGATTGCGGCTTCGATCTCCAGTTTCTTGGCGCCCGTGTACTCGCCCGAGGCGATCAGCTCGGCCTTCTTGGCTTCGGCGGCGGCGATGGCCGCATCCGCCTCCAGGCGCTTGGCCTGTGCCGTGAGTGTGAGCAACTCGATCTCCAAGCGGCGGATCTCGTTCTGAGCGGCCATGGCGGTCTGCTCATCACCTCGGGCCTTGGCGACTTCATAGATTGCGCGCTGATGTTCGATGGCGACGCGCACAGTTGCCGACTGGACATCGATGTCGGCCTGCGCCAGGTTGCGCTTGGCCTCAATGGTCTTGAGCTGGTCCTGCAGGGCATCGCGGTAGACATACGCAGCCTTGCCCGCCGCCAGCTCGGCCTTTTCTAGTTCTTCTGTGGTGGCTTTGCCCGCAGCTTTCGCAGCACGGACACGATCCAGCTCCTGCCGAGCACGCTCCCAGGCTTCACGTAGCTCGATGACGCGTTTGCTGTTGTCTTTGTTCGCCTCGGCTTCGGCCTTCGACTGCTCGACAGCCAGGCGCGATGCCTGAGCCTGTGCAACGGCTTTGTCCGTGTCCTGCTGCCGCAGGTCGATCTTCTTTTGCAGTTCCTCCAGCTCTTTCTTGCGTTCTGGCGATTGGTTGGCTTTCTCCTTGTAGAGCATCTGCAAGGCTTCAAGCTCTGCTTTCATCACAGCCAGCTCTGTCGCCTTGAGGGCTGCCAGTTTGTTCAGAGCGGCCGCGTTGTCCTCGGATGCTTTGACTTGCGCGACCCGCTGCTCGCGTTCTGTTCCAAAGGCATCTGCGAGCGCAACCGCTGCCTTGCCTTCAGCATTGCGGGCAATGACGCTCTTGTCGGTCTCGGCAATTTGCTCGCGGATGGACTCCGTGACCTTGCCGTAGTCGCTCTGCAGCTTCACCCAGGATGGACTCGCCTGGTTGGCAGCAGCGGCCGAAGAAATCGTTGCCTGGGCCTGCTCCCGTTGAGCGAGCGCGGTCTTCTCTGCATCCGACCCCAGCACCATGATCGCGTCTCGCAGCACACCGTTGTGTTGGGCTGCCTTGAGCAGCTTGTCGCGGCTCTCGGCTTCGATGTCTGCAAAGGCCTGCTTGACGCCCTTGAAGTCCAGCGTTGCCAGGGCGCCCATGAGCACGCCAATGCGCTGACCTGTGGAGACCAATCCCTCGCCCAGCAAAAGGATGGCCGTTTGTGCCAACTCCGCGCCCACCTTCAGCACACGCAGGCCGCCCGCTTGGCCAATACGGTCGGACATATCGACAGCGGCGTTCTTGACGTTCACGAACTCTTGGCTCAGCGTCTGCGCTTGCGGGGCGCCGCCATACAGCTCGTTTAGGCCTTGTGCCAGAGCCGGGAAGATGTCCTGAGCGGTGATCTTGCCCTCTTCCACCAGCTTCATCATCTCGGCCGTTGTCAGGCCCAGCCCCTTGGCTGCGGCATTCAGCGCGCCAGGCAGAGCTTCGCCGAGCTGGCCGCGCAGCTCTTCGGACTGCACAACGCCCTTGCTTGCCATCTGCGACAGTGCCATGAGCGCGTTGCCAGTTTCTGCGCTCGACTTGCCCGCCTTGCCCATAGCTGCTGCCACGGCTTCAAACACTTGCCGCGTCGGCTCTCCTTCGACCGCTGTGCCACGCGTTGCGGCAGAAAGCCCCAGGAACGCTTTACCAACCTCGGTGACATCGGAGCCAATACGCGACGCCACGACGCGGACGAACTCCAGCTCTTTCCCGGCCTTCTCGGCATCACCTGTGACTGCCGCCAGGCCGCTGCGCAACTGCTCCATTTGCGCTGCGGCGGTGACCATCTCACGGAACGTGAATGCAGCACCCAGAGCCGCTGCCATCTGGCCCAGCATCTGGGTGAGGTTCGCGATCCGGCCGTTCAACTGATCGGCTGCCGAGGCGCTGCGTTGGTGTGCTGTGCCCAGCTCTCGTGCACGTTGGGATGCTTGATCAGCTGCGGCTGCCTCTACACGCAGAGCCTTGGCTAGGTTCTCGGCAGCCTGGAGCTCCTTGTCTTGTGCCGCTGTCAACGGACCTACAGCGCCAAGCTCCTCGCGCCGCGCATCTGTGGCCTGCTGGATGGCCGTGGCTTCTGCGCGCTTGGCCCGAGCCACAAGCGCCAGCTGATCGGACTCGATCTGGCGCAGGGCATTGCCCGCCTGCGTTGCCGCAGCCTCATCGCCCTGGGCCTGGGCCGCCTGTAGGCGCGCCTGCTGCTCGGCACGGGTGGCAGCCAGGTGCTGCCGCTGCAGCTCGATCTCGCTTTGCTCGACCTGCAGTCCCGCCTTGATGGCCTGCGTCTTGGCATCCACCGCTTTACGCAGTCCGGCCAATTCGCCTTCGGCATTATTTGCCGCACCACCCACTTCTGCCAGGCCCTGGCCGGCTTGAGCCGCAGTCTGGCCCATCGCGGCCATGCCTTGGCCTGCTGTGCTCGCTCCCGCGCTGAGCTGCGCGCCTTGCTGCTCTGCCTTGCCCTCTGCTGCGGCCAGTTGGTCCAGCCCAGTCCCTGCTTGCTTGGCCGCGTCCTCAAGCCTGTCGAGCGCGGTACCGGCTTGCGCGCCAGCCTTGCCTGCGCCCTCAGCACTCGACTCGACTTTTGTCAGGTCCTGCGCGAGCTCGCCCACGCCGTCGCGCTTGATGCTGACTTGGAATTCGAGCTTGTTGTCGTTGGACATGGGGAAAGGCGAACAAGAAAAAGAAGATGGGCCGCACACCGCCTATGCAGCGGCGGCGGCCCGGGTGCCGGACGGTGGTGATCAGCCCATGCGGGTGCGGTAGTAGCGGCTGACGCCGTCCCCCGATTTCGTCGGGTCCATGAGCACGGTCCCCTCGACGTCGAGCGCGTTGAAGCCCTTGCCGATGAGGGTCAGGGCCTTGGTGATGCCCTGGCTGGCGCGGAAGATGTCCACGACCTGCGGATTGCCACTGTCGGCCTCGTTCAAGCCGCCGAACACCAGGTTCAGCTCCACGGCCTTGGTTGTCAGGGCCTCGATCGCCGCATATGCCCCATAGCTGTAGTCCACCCAGAGCTTGTCCGAGTCGGCGATGCCCGGCGCATCTGCGAGCAGGAAGATGCCCTCAGGTCGGACTTCGTAGTTGCCGGCCATGGGCACGGGAGTCGCACTGGCCGCATCGGTGCCTTTCTTGACCTCCACGGCCGTGGGGCTGATGTGGGCGATCGGCAGCAGGCCGCCGCGCGTGGCGATGTAGGGCGCAGCCTGCACCGTGCCGGCGCCGATCGCTTCCACGGTGCCGAAGACACTGCGAGCCATGTTGACGACGTTCAGGTCCGCCAGCTTGGCCTTGAGCTTCACTTCTTTGACGCGGCGCACTTCGGCGTGCGTGCCGCCGCCCAGGCGCGTCATGTCTTCCTGCGTCTGAACATCCTCGGAATGCTCCAGGGCCAGCTCCAGGACGTTGCCGATCGGCAGCGGCAGTCCGGCAGAGCCATAGACGCGTGCATAGACTTGCCCCACGGTCATGGACGGTTTGTAGATTTGCTTGGTGACTTCGACGGCCATGTCAGGCTCCTTTGAAATATTCAGCGCTTTGGAAAACCGACTCCACCAGGAAGGCGAGCGGCAGGTAGAGATAGCCGGCCTGGCTGTAGCCCGAGCCGGGCGACGGCGCCAGGCGCATCGGCCCGGCGACGTTCGGCGGACGAAACCCCATCACGGCGGCGCCAGCCCGGGCTGACAGTTCGCCGGCTTCGACGCGCGCATCGGCGCCGGACTTGAGCCCGCGCACATTGCGAACGGCCGACACGATCAGCCATTCGTGATCGAGGCGAGAAACTCGCCCGTCAATCCGCGTCTCCAGTACCCGAAAGCCGTTCCAGATCACATGCACAGCAGGGACCGGCTGCGACTCCTCTTTCGTTGCGGCCAGATCCGCGCCGGTCAGGACATGCACGCCTGGCAGGAGCGACTTGATGCGCGCGACGATATGAGGCTCGGGCTCCAGGAAGTTGTTGGGGTGCGCCGTGGCGGCTGCGGTGGTCGTAGACATCAGTACGCTCCCCAATCGAAGGCACTGGACGGGGCACGTGTAACCATTCGGCCGGGCGGCTGCGCGACGTCGGCATCTCCACCGCCCAGGCTGACCGTACCCTTCGACAACCCGGCCAGGTAGTCATCCGCCCAGGCGGAACCACGGCGCAGATCCTCGGGCACCGACGTGCCGTAGAGGCGCTTGAGCGCGATCGCGGCCACCGCCGCAGGCAGGCTGCTGCCCTGGACTAGGTCCAGGGACAGCGGCATGCGAACGCGGTAGCGGGGGAACAGGTAGGTGTCGGCATGCCTGCTGGCGCGCTCCAGCGCATCCTGCAGTCGGGCCAGCGCGGCCGTGGCGACCACCACGGCATCGGGCGTCCACTCGCTGGTGTCGCCGTCTGCGGCCACGATCTGCAGCAGCGCGCCGTCGAGCACCTGCTCGGGCGCGGCGCGCTGCGCCAGCTCGGTCCAGCCGCCAGTGGCGGCGCTGACCAGGTCGGCGATGGATGCATAGGCGGCCATGGCGGTCAGCGCATGATGCGGATGATTTCACCAGCTGCCGTGGCAGCGTCGCGGGTGCGGCCGGCCGCCACGCCTGCGGCCAGCGTGATGGCGCGGCCCTGGGCGTCGGACTGGACCTGCGCGCCACGGGCGATAGCGGCACCAGCTTCGACCAGCAACGAGCCGTGGGTGTTGACGCCGGCCTGCTCGCCTGGCGAGTAGTCGGCATTGGCCGTTCCCAGCGTGGCCTCGCCATCCCCGGCCTGGCCGCCCAGGAAATTCACCAGGCGCTGGCGCTTGAGAGCTGTGGTGGCCTTTTCGCTGGTGGCCATGAGGATCTGTTCGGTTTGCATGGACGTCATTCCTTTGTGTCAGGGGAGGCGAGCGTGACCAAGCCACCCAGGCGGAATGCATCGCTCTCCGCGAGCTCGATGCGCTCGCCGAGACCGAAGTACTCGCCGTTGTGCCGGATCGGGACGGAGTCCACGATGTAGGCCCTTATGGGATCTCCCTGCTGCACCTGGTCGGGATGCAGCAGGGGGGTCTGGTCGGAGGCGCCTGTCGGGACAAGCTGGGCGTTGTCGCCGAGGCCAGCAGCGTTGCCGGCCGAACCGGCGCCGGGCTCTGCTGCGGTGACTTGCCCGATGTCTGCGGCGCTGCCGGCAGTGTTCTGGCCGTCTTGCTGCAGTTGCCCCGTGGTATCGGGCGTGCCCTTGGCCACATCGGTGGCGGCTGACACTGCAGCTGCCGGCTTTTGGGGTGGATTGCTTTTGGCCATGGTCATGCCGCTCCCGTCACGAGGTAGCCAGCTTCAGCGCCCAGCATGTAGGGGCGGAAGATGTCGGTGTTGCGGATGATTTCCAGCTTGCCGTCTTCGGTGCGGGTGTCGACCACCGGGTTGCCGCGCTTGCGCAGCGTGTAGCCGTAGCTGGGCTCGTAGGCGGAGCGCACGGGGGCATCGCCGGCAGCAGCCGGTGCGGCCGTGGGCACGTAGGCCATGACCAGAGTGCCGCCCCACAGGTCGATCACGGCGCCGCTGTCGGTGGCGTAGATGCCCTTGCCCACCACGATGTTCTCGATCTCGAAGATCTCGCGCAGGTCAGCCAGTTGCACCAGGCGGGAGCGTTGGTCGCTCAGGATCGCCTTGAGCTTGGGATGGCGCTTGAGCGCGCGCCAGGTCTTGTAGCCGAGCACCATGGTGTTCGGTTCCTTGACGATCTTGTTGCGGACAGCAGCTTTGCCGTCATCCACGACTCCCTCGGGGTCGCTGTCGGGGTCTGTGAACACGCTGGAGCCCGACAGCGCGATCTTGTTGCCCACCGGGTAGTTGTTGGGGTTCTGCGTCATGCTGGCCACCATGGCTTCGTGGCGCAGGCGGATGCCTTCCACGACGCGATTGGTCGCGTGGGCCTGCAGCGGGAACGCAGCTTCGGCGTCTTCGCGGTAGTCGATCGGATACTCCAGATCGTGCTCGTCCAGCGCGATGTCAATGCCGTCGACGTCCTCGGGGCTGATCCGGTTGGACTTGGCGCGCAATGCACGCTCGGTCGCGTAGATGCGGAAGGCATCCTTACCGAATGTTGGAATCTTGCCGCCCTCTTTGTCCAGCGTCACGAAGGGCAGCAACTGCTCGCCCACGAAGGCGGCATTGCTGTAGCCCAAGGCCAGCGCGCTGAGGACCGGGTCCACCACGCGCAGTTTGCTCAAACGTCCCATGTGTTTCTCCTTGAGGTATGGGGGTGGATTACTTTTGGCGCATCACTGCGTGCGCAGCCGTCGCATAGGACACGCTGTGCTTCTTGGCGTAGGCGCGGATGCGCTGGTCCTGCTGCACGCGCTCAGGGTCAGCGCCTTCGGCAAACTCGGCCGGCGTGCTGGCTGTGCTGGCGGCCTCGGCAGCGGCGCGTTCACGGGTGGCGGTCTCCGAGAACTCGACCTGAGCTGGCAAGGCCTGCAGGAGCTCGCGGAAAAGCGCATGCAGCGGCTTCTTGTCGTCGCCTTCGCCGAACTCGACGTCGGGCGTGGACTGCAGCTGGGCGCCGATGGCGGCGACCTGGTCCTTCATGGAGGATGGGATGCGCGCCTGGCCCACCAGCGATTCGGCGAAAGCCACGTTGTCCTGGCGGATGGCTTCGACCTGGCGCTCGTGTTCGCGCTGTTGCGCGTCCTGGACCTGCCGCTGCAGCGCGGCGTTTTGTTCGCGCAGCTGCGCGGCTTCTTGTTCATTCACAGCAGACTCCTTGGGTGGATGAGAGGGACGGGAAAGTACGGAGGTTTCTGCGAACGCCACGGCATTGCCTTGTGTGCGCAGGTCCTGGTTGGCGTTGATTTCGAGGGAGCTGACCTGGTAACTGGGCAGCACCTTGTCTGCCTCCTCCAGGCCGAACTTGGAGACGATCCAGTCGCGCAGACCGCGCCACAGGTTGGCGGAGGTCATGGCATCCCATTCGCCGAAAGCGATGCCCTCCTGAAAGCACACACATCCGTCGTCGCTATCAGCGAATTCGGGGGCGTCCAGGCCCTTTACTGCCGGCGGCTGCGCGCCCAGAAAGCCGATGTGGCGCAGGTACCAGACACCGGGGACGGGGTTGTTGGCGTCGTCGGGCCGGTAGAACTTGGACGAGACGGTGCCGTAGCGGCCAGCGCGGACCGCCTCGGCGAATTCAGGGTCAATCTTTTCGGGGAGTGCGTAGAGGCCGCGCTCGCCAACGGTCAAACCAGCGGCCCAACCCTGCGCTGGGTCGTCCGTCTTGGGGTGGCCCACCACGATGGGGGCCTTGGATTTCTTGGGGTCGTAGGCCCGCGCACTGGCCTGCAGATCGGCTTCGCTGAACTCGATCTTTTCGCCGGCCGTGGTGGTCCATTGGCCGGGCTTGAAAATGTGCAGGGGTTTGGGGGTAGCCGTGGTGTGCGTCATGCCCCGAATCTTCGGAGTGCATGCGCGCGGGTGTTAGAAGGGCAGCTTCTAGGGAGCGGCGTCAGGGCGCGGGACGCCGCTCTGCATCAATCCAGCGAGAGGTGGCCCTGGCGGGCCTGGAAATCCTCGCGCGCCCAATCGCGCAGGATCTGCTTGGCACGGGCCGGTGTGTAGCCGTGGCGCCTGGCAACCTCTGCCAGGTTTGTGCCCGGTGTGCAATCTGCAATCAAGGCGCGGGAACGGGTGTCGTTGTGGAAGAAGTGGCCGACAGGAATATAGATCGTGTCACCGCCGATGGCCTCGGCGACGGTCTCTGCCAAGGCCATTGCCAGGCGGGCATGCGCGCGTGGATCTCCGGGGATCTCGCCCCCGCTGCGCAGCCGCAGATAGATGGCGGCAGCCATGTCGCGCCAGAGGCCAGGGTACTCGGTGGGCAGCAGCAGCTCCAGATCACGCGTGTCAGGAGACATCGGCACCTCCTCGCTGTTGCCAAGCCTTGAGCGCTTCAATGACCGTGTCCAGCTGCGCGCTGGTGGCGAAGCGCAGCGCCGAGACGCTGACCGTGCGCTGCACGAATGCATTGAGGGAAGCAGCGCTGTTGTCGCGCAGCTTGCCGTCACGGTAGAGCTGGTGCCACAGCGCCCACACCTTGCGCTCCCTCGGCGAAGCGGATTCCTTGGACTGCGCGAACGTGTTGCGGCGGCTGCGCGTCGGCTTGGCCACGCCTGCGCGCTCGGCCAGGCCCTGCATGTGGTCGCGCACGGCTTCGCGCTGCGTGGGCGTCATGTCCTTGCTGCTGGCCAGGCCCGTCAGATTGCGCAGCAGGGCGCGGTAGTCATCGTCGGTCAGCTGCAGCTTGGACTTGAGCGCGTGGATTGCGGCGATGTGGTTGGCGGTCATTGCAGGCTCCAGACTTGGGCGATTGCATCAGTGGGGCGGACTTGGGGAGGCAGCGGCTGCTTGGTGCGATTGCCTGTCGGGCGATAGCGGCTCTTGTAGCAAGCTCTGCAGCAAAAGCACAGCCCATCTTTCTTGGCGATATCCGGGTAGAAGAACTCCGTATCTGCCGGCCAGCTCTCGTTGCACAGCGGGCAGTGTTTTTCGGCATCGGATGGCATGTTTGGATTTCCGGCGATCTGAGCGGGGGAGCGCCCTGACAGCGGCATCCCCCTGGATTTTTCTTTTGGAATGAATTGGAAGGCCTCTGCGGCCCTCGCAGGCCTAAAACGGAGCGCTATCAGGATCGGCATCCGCAGGTGCATGGCCTGGCCCGGTCATCGCGCCAGCTTTTTGCAGCGATGCCGGCAGGACCCGGCCCAACCCCGTTCGTCCCTCGCCGTCCAGCGCGTCAATCAGGTCGGGGATCAGCCGGGACAGCTCGCCCGTTGTGATCGCCACGTCAGCATCGAAGCCGCCATCGTCCTGAGACTGGCCCTCGGTCACCGCGTCCAGCAGCGTGATCTTGCGTACCTGCAACTGCTCAGTCAGCACGAAGCTCACCCGGTCGTCCCAGGTCAGCGCCAGGCGGGTGGGCAGCTTGCCGTGCTCGATGTGCTGGCGGACCTCGGCGATGTCCAGAGGGTGCCGGCCGTAGCGCACCACGGCCTTGGATTCGTCAGCTGCCTTGAGCTCGCACTCGCGGTCGATGGCGAAGTCGGCAGGAGGCTCCTGCGTGGTAAGCCAATGCGCCATGGCGGCCTGGGGGCTGGTCTGCGTGTCAAGCAGGGCCAGCGCAAAGCCGGTCAGGCCATCGACCAGTGCGCTCACCACCTCGTCGGCACGCGCCTGGCTGCCCGTGTCCAGCACCAGGGTGCGGGCCTGGGGGTCCAGCCAGACCCACATGGCGCCCTGCTTGGTGAAGGCCATGGGCAGCAGGTCCAGCCTGGCCTCGTCCTTGAGTTCCTTCTTTTCTTTCTTGCCTGGCCTGCGGCCTTCGTTCTTCTCGATGGCATCGGCCTTCTCCTCCACGCGGCGATTGAGCACGCTGGCGGGCAGCACCTTGGCCTCGGTCATGAAGCGCATGACCCACTGCCCGGCCACGGACTCGACCAGCAGGCCATGCTCCTCACCACGCGGCGGTACCCAGCCCGCGCTGCGCTCCTGTGTGGCGCCGCACGCGGCAAACGGGCTCTTGGCGAGGGCGGCTTCGAGTGCCTGCAGGTCGGGCATCCAGGACCCGGAGATGCGATAGATGATGGCGTTCTTGATCATGGGCGCCCTTCGATTTGTTTGAGTGCCGCGCTTGCCGGGATACCGTGATTGAGTTCAGCGCTTCGGCCAGCCTTGTGGCCGCGCTCGAAATCGTCGTGCTTGACGTTCTTTCCCGTGGTGCGGTCTTTGAACTTAGCTTTCTTCATCTCGGGATGCTGGTGCGCCATATAGCGCGTCACCAGAGCCTGGTCGTCTGAGTTGCCAGCGAAGGCCTGCAGCAGACCGCGCACGCCTGAAACCCACCCCGTGGCATACAGGTCTCCCCGGGCGACTTTGGTCTTCGGTTTGCAGTTCTTCGACTGCAGGCCCATATGCGCTCGGCGGTCCCTGGCGCACTGGCGAGCCAGCACTTCGAAGGCATAGCCGGCGACTTCTGCAGCCATGCCCACACCGACGAATACGAACTGACGCTCTTTGCGCCAAGTTCGATTCGGAGCCAAAACCGGATGCATCTGGGTGAAGTACTCACAGGCGAACACCTCAGCCACCGCCTGCGCCAACGCGGCCTCCCATATCACCAGTGGCACGCTCGGTGCCTTCCGAGGTGATTCCGATACATCCGCAAGACTGACCTCTGTCTCCGACAAGCCGAATTGCTCCATGAGCTTTTGAGCCTGACGCAGCGCTGCTGCGGCTTCGTGCGGTTCTGGACTCGCTGCCAGAGCCAGGCACTTCTTGATTTTGAGGAGTGCTTCGTCGCGCGTCATACAGCTGCAAGATCCAGAGTGATCGGGTCATAGCCGCCCGTGGCATTGCGCTTGTAAAAGCGTATGTAGGGCTTGGTGCTGGCCACCTGGATGCTGTCCGAGATCGCCTGCATGGCCTGCAGCCAGTCCTCGTCCTGGATGTCCAGGCGGCGCAAGCCCAGCACGCGGTCGGTATTGATCTTGCCGGCCTTGTCGACCTGGAACGCATCGTTGATGAGCACCTTGATGTTGTCATTGGCGCCCTCGGCCCAGCGCGTGACGCACTGGTCGATCAATACCTTGGCTCCCTGCAACTGCTCGCTGAAGACGATCTGATCCTGCATCTGGCGCAGGATCTTGTACTCGCCGTCAAAGCTGGTCAGCGTGACGTTGCCCTTGTCGCCGCCGCTCTTCACGCCGTACTGCTCCAGACTCGCCGTGACGAGAGCGGCCACGTCTTGCATGGCCTGCAGCTTGAATTTCGCCAGGCCACGCATCTGAGCCTCTGCCATGCCACAAAGGTCGCGCACGCACTGGTCGCGCAGCTTGTCGATGGGCTTGACCTTGGACTCGGGGACCAGGTTGCCACGGGCGTCTTGCCAGTAGCCTGGGGGGATGGTTTCTGTGGTCATGTTGATTGCGTTCTCTTTTCGGTGATCAGCAACGGACGCCCCGGCTGGGGACAGCGAGAAAAGCCAGGGCACCAGGACGTGCCGTGCCCATCCGAGGGATGGCAGAAATGACCATTGGGCCGGGGATGTACCGCTCGACGGGTGCAGGCCGAGGTGCCGGCTCCAGCGCCTGTGTGGCAGGAGCGGCCGGGGCGCCATCCTGTGCCGTGGCGCCCGCGACCTTGCTCGGTCGTGCGTCCAGTTCGGGGAACAGGCCACGCACACACGGCTTGATGGCGTACAGGACAGGCATGCCCTCGGCCTCCTCGATCTGCACCCAGCCATTGGCGCGCAGGTTGGACAGCCGCTTGGCCAGGCCACCAGGCGTGTCGGTGGGCACGACCTCGGTCAATTTCTGGCGGGTCTGAGGGCCGAACTTACGCAGGTACACCACGATGGCAGCGCTCTCGGCGCTCATATTGGTTTTCCGTGCCATGGTCATGTTCCTTTCCTGCCGCTGATAGCGGCCATCCGTAGACGCAGGTGTTCAGGGATCGGTGCGGCCTTGCGGTCGCGCTCTTGGAGCGCAACCAGCGCTGGGTCTTGGGCGTTCGCCAGTTGGGCCAAGTCCATCGGCGCCGCAGCGTTGGGACGAACTGCGTGGCGCAGGTCCTGATCGCGTTGCTGCTCGGCCTGCTCACCAACCTTGTCGGCCATGCCAGCGAGCACGGCGTAGAGATAGCCGTGGCCCTTGAGCGGGAGCTCCAGCCGGCCAGCGTCGCGCTGGGCGAGCAACTGGTCGATGGCTGCGGCCCAGACGGTCAGCGGCACCGACCAGTCGCGGCCCTTGTGCGCGACGGCCTGGCGCTCCAAGTCGGGCAGCAGCTGCAGGATCAGCTTGATCTTCTTGGCCGAGGTCAGGCGCTGCTTTGCCGGCGTGTGCAGCGCGACGTACTGCAGCACGCGGGCGCCCATGGGTACGCTGACGGCTACCAGGCGGGCGAGCGCCTGGCGGTCCTCCTCGCTGGCGAATGCAGTAGCGAGGTCGAACTCGCTGCCGCATGCCGGGCATGAGAGATCGGTCATAGCGGCCAGCTCCCCGGGTACTCGATGAAGCCCCACGCCAGAGCGACGGCGGCGCCGCTGCCGAAGATGCAGAACGCGATGAGCAGCCACAGGGCGATGCGCTCGGCCAGGCCCATGCCGCAGCTGTAGCGCTCCATTTCGATGTAGGTGCGCTGGCGCATTACAGGGCCTCCTTGCACAGATTGATGACCTTGACCGGCTTGACGGTCACCAGGGCTGCACCGGGCCATGTCTGGAGTGCGTAGTCCGTGGCGGCTTGTACATGGGCGAAGTCGCCGATGTGCACGATGGGACGCTGGCCCAGGCAGATCGTGATGGAGAGGGAGAACGTCATGTCAGCACCCCGCGATGACCTGGGCATCGACTTTGGGAAAGCCCACAACCGCTGCAGCGTTGAGGGCGCGGCAGACCAGGTTGTTGACCACCAGGGGGTAGCACATGCTCACGGCATCGCTGGCCCTGCCGCCGCGCGGCATGCTGATCAGGCGGGCGCGGATGGCGTCCAGGGCATCGGCCTCGAAGAGGTCGGTCAGGCGTGCGCCAGCGCGATCCAGCTTGTGCGTGAGGTAGCCCTCCAGGTCGTTGTCCAGCGGCTCCATGACGATCTGCTCGCAGCGCTGGACGATCTCGCGCACTTCCGGGTTCTGCTCGGACAGCAGCAGCTGCAGCTCGGGCTGGCCGACCAGGCACACGCCCAGGAGGCGGCGCAGGCCGTCTTTGAGCTCCATGAAGTTCTTCAGGTGCTTCAAGGTCGGCATGGGCATGCGGTGAGCCTCCTCGATCATGAGCAGGTGCGAATAGCCCGCTGCCCGGCTGGCCTTGAGCAGATCATGGACTTGGCGATACCGGGCATCGGGGCTGCTCTTGAGCTGGATGTTGGGTGCCAGAGTGCGCGCGATGCTCTCCGCGATCTGGCCGGCTTTCATCGCCTTGCCGCGTGTGTCGTTGGGCTCCATCGCAAGCACGTAGGGCTTGATGACGATGATGGGCTTGCGCTCCTCCCGGATGCGCTCTTCCAGGTCTTCGCGCAGCGTGGACTTGCCGCTACCGCTCTCGCCGACCACGGCGATGAAGCCGTGATTTGTCGCGGCGTCCATCAGCGCGGCGCGCACGTAGCGGCCGTGCTGGCTGGCGAAGACGTCGTCCCGCGACTGGATGTCATCAACGAACGGGCTGCGCATCAGCTTGAAATGCCGCTTGGCCGCCGTGGTCAATGTCTCGTTGCGTAGTAGCATGCTTTCCTCCTTGGGTTCTGCCTGGTCGGCATTCGGGCTCTCGGGGACGGCCTCGCCGAGGTGCAACTCGGCGGGGCCAACTTCTTTGGTAGGTGCTGCCAGGACCGGCAGCACCAGGTTGCGCAGATGGGCCATGGACACGCCACGGCCCTTGAGGTAGTCCAGGGCGCGCTTGCGCACCTCGCCGGCCCGGCGCGCGGGCAGCAGGCCGTGCTTGACCAGGCGGCAGGCAGCGGCAGCCGACAGGCCCACGGCGCGCGCGAGGTCGCTCTGGGTGATTTCGTGGGCCTCCAGCACGGGCTGCAGGGGAGGCATGACGGCGACGGCGGTATAGGCGTGCATCACTGGCCTCCTGCGACGACGCGCAGCCCTGTGCGGACCTTCAGCCGCGCCTCAAGGGCGACGACCTGGTCGTCTGGTACGCCCTCGGGGTGCAGGTGCTTGATCGTGGCCAGGAGCTCGGGCGACATCTGCATGCCGCGAGCCACCAGGACTTTGGCGACCTCGAAGTGCGTGAGCAGCTCGGGCGCGGCATGGGCGACACGGGTAGCGGGCTCCAGCTCGGTGCCCCGGCGCGGCAGCATGGTCGCGGCCGGCAGCTCCTCATGGTGCTTATAGGGGTCATGCTTGCCGCCGAAAGGCAGCGCCTTGGCCTTGCGCGCCGCCGCTGCTGCCTCGTCGGTGTCCGTGCCCGTTGCCAGGCGCTCCACAGCCTTGCGGTTGGTGAGTGCCACGGTATCGGGCAGCGCCTTGTGTTCGCGCCCGATGTGGGCAGCGCCCTCCCGGAACCCGTGCAGGCCTTCCTTGACCTGGGGCACCGGGATCAGCAGCTCCTGCCCATCGGCGCCGTGCTGGACCACATAGGCCACAGCGGCATCGAAGGGGTTGTAGGTGATCTCGGTGCGCTCGCCGATCAGCACGCCCGGCACGTCGCGCAGATCCCACTCGCGGCCCGCAAAGCGCACGGTCAGGTTCGGCTGCACCTTGGGCGTCTCTGGCGAATGCGTGAGGAGCTGGCGTGCCAGCGCCGCGTCCACCAGCCGCAGCTGCGCCTGGGTGATCTCCATCCACTTGGCCCAGCGCGTCAGACCATGGCGGCGGTGCATGCGCGTGCTGTTGTACCAGCGCATCCACTGCATTGCCTTTTCGTTGATCCAGGCAATGTCGGGGACATGCGTGAACTTGAAACCGCTCTCGAAAGATGTCTCGATGATGTTGTGCGCGTTCTCGACCTGGCCCTTGGCGCGCGGGTTGCCGGCCTCGTTCACGATCAGCTTGACCTGCAGGCGGCGCAGCAGGTTGCGGAAGGCGCCGCCAGCGCCGCTGCCCGGGTCCACCATCAGGTGGAAGGGCACGCCGTACATCTGCTGATCCGGTCGTTGGGCGATGGCAGCCAGCAGCAACTCGGCCATGTTCGCCATGGATTCGCCGCCCTCCAGGTAGAGCACAAAGATGCTGCCGCTGGTGTGGTCGGTGATGGCGCCACGCAGCAGGCGCTGGCGCTTGATCTTCTCGAAGTTCTCAGGCTTGTTCTTATAGAACTCGCTGGGCGCCATGTCCTGAACGCCACTCTGGCCCTGGCCCGGGACGTAATACAGCGTGCTGATCGAGAAGTCCAACTGCCAGACGTCGTTCGGGTGGTCGCTGGCGAGCTGTTGCACGGGCTCGGGGCGGCGCAACTGCTCAGGGTGCAGCGCGTACTCGCGCAGCGCCCGTGCGCAGGCGCTTTCAGACAGCTGGCGGGTTTCTCCAGTTTCTGGGTCCACCACGCTGGCGAACAGCGGGTTTTCGGCGCGCAGCTGCTGCAGCGACAGGCGCATCGCCTGGATGCTCTTGTCGTTGGCGCGGTAGCCTTCCATCATCTGGGCCGACAGCCGCTGTGCATCGGCCAGGCCCAGGCTCATCTTGCCGGCGTCGGTGCGGCGCTTGCGTTCGGGTTTCACGGAGACCTCCTTGAGGCGGCGCATGAGCGTGGCGCGAGACAGGCCCAGGAGTTGGCAGGCCGATGCATAGACGGCTTCCTTGCCGCCATGGCCTGCCGCCTGGGCGCGGGCATGCACCTCCAGCAGTGCTTCAATCAGGGCGGGGCTCATGCTGGTTCAATCAGTTGGGAGCGGTCGATGTGGAGGCGGCGCCTTGGGCCTGGCTCCACTTTTCCCATTCGGGCGTGCTGCCCACTTCGACCAGGTTGAATTCGTCGCGCAGCATGGTCAGCTCCGCGATCAACTGGCCCACCATGCCTGCCATGAACAGGCTTTGGTCCTGGCCGCTCTCATTGAGCTTTTCGAGGGCGCGGCGCAGGTTGCCTCGGACCGTGCCCATGACCTCGTCTTGGATTTTCCCGGCCTCGGCGTGCAGGCGTTTCGCTTGTTCAGGCTCGGGCAGCAGCTTGATCTGGCGCACCTCTTCGTGCATCTCGGCGTTCACCGCTTCTTGACGCTCTGCGCGGTTCTTCTGCTTCGCCGCCTCGGCGCGTTCCTTGCGCACGGCGGCGCGCAGTTCTTTAACAGACATGCGGGACACGTCGTCCAGTTCGAGTTCGCCGGTCTGGCCCTCGGTGATGAGACCGTCGACCTGGCCGTCGTCCAGGGGGAGGAGTTCCACCATCTTGGAGTAGCCGAGCTTTTCCAAATGCGCTGACGTCGACGCATTTGCAAAGCGGCGGGTCAGGTTCATGTAGTTCTGCGCGGCGCGCGGGGCCAGGCCCAGGCGCTCCAATGCCGGCAGGAATTCACCGTGTTCGCATCCTTCCTTGAGCAGCAGGAGATAGCCACCCAGCTCGAAAATGCCCAGCCCGATCCGCTTGATCACATCACGTGCCGAGTTTTCGAGCACTGCCAGGTCAGTGCTTCCCTGGTAATTCAGCTCGCGCGCCAGCGTCAAGACTCGCTCGTTCTGTTCCTTGCGTTGCACAGTCAGCGCGCCCTCTTGCTGGCGCATCAGCTCCATGTCGGCAGCAAAGCGCTCTTGGTCGACCGCTGCTTCATGGGTTGGCAAATGCGACGACGTCGGCGCATTTGCTGTGTCCTTCGCAGAAATCTTCTTCTCGATGTCAGTGGTTTGTGGGCGTGCCATGGTGTTCAGTCGGGGTTGCGGGTGTAACGGTTGCGGGCTTCCTCGACGCGGCGGCTGGCCGCGTCAATGGCGTTGAAGACCTTGATGGACTGCTGCGGCAGTCGGGGCGACAGGCGCCAGTGGCCAGTGGCCTCGTCGCGCTCGGCCCAGCCCGCTGTGCGCAGGTTGTCGAGGTCTTTGGTGATCGTGCTGGCAGGCTGCTGGAGCAGCTCAGCCAGCTTGCTGGGGGGGTAGCCGTGGACCACATCCCCGAATAGAGCGATGGTCAGCTGCAAGATGCGCTGCTGCGCTGCGTTGGTGTAGTCGGTTGCTCGTGTCACGCCGGCGCCCTCGCGCTGTCGGGGTGATTCACACGGATACGACGCAACGCAGGCTTGTTCTCATTGGCAGGCCAAATCGCCTCAACTGTGTCGCCAATGACTTCGGCTATGCGCTTGGCAATTCGCTCGGACTTTGCATGTCCGTTGATCACATGGGAAACCATGGACCGAGAGACTTTCAGTTCCTCCGCTATCGCCGTGGGCGTTGTTCCGCGCATACGGATAGCCGCTTTGATTTGTTCGGGGTGCATCGTCTGTTACCCTTTGACTCAACATGTTTAGGTGACAACAGCGAATTGCTGTGTGGACTCCATTATGGGAAAGAAAACTTTCCCATGCAAGCAATTCAAGGAAAATTTTCATGTCCATCGGAGACCGGCTACGAGAGGAAAGAACCCGCTTGGGGATGAGCCAGCCCAGCTTCGCCGCCCTTGCTGGCACGACGAAGCAAACCCTCTTTTCTTGGGAATCTGGCCGGACCGCGCCTGACGGCTTTCAACTGGCCGCGCTGGCTGGGCAAGGTGTTGACGTCTTGTTTGTCCTGACTGGCCAGCGGCAGGCCGTCGTCGAAGCACCTGAGGAGGAGAAAAAGCTCCTAAATGGCTTCCGTTTGTGCGGTCCCGAGGCTCGCCAAAACCTCATCCAGACAGCCGCCCTGTTTGCCGCTGGGCTCACACCGGGCGCAGTTGTGCCCTCAAAGAGCAAGGCCTCGCGCAAGACTCTGGAAGCAGGGCCTCGGGTAGGTTCGATCAGCCAGGTGAGCAACAAGGACGGTACTGTCCAAGTTGGCTACGCTGGTGGCAAGGTGACTGTCAAAAAATAGCGACCGAAAGCTGGGTGGGTTTCAGTAGAGGGATCAAGCGATGTGGGAGGCAATGTGGAAATGGTTCAGCATCTGGACAGCACCTTGGTGCCGCACTAAAGCTGAAAATGGGCTACGGACTGGTTTAATTGAGCCCCAAGGCAGCGAACAAGATTCGCTCCAGCAGCGGGTGCTTGATGGTTCCGGCAATGTCCTGGTTGGCCAAGCTGCAGGAGCCGTGCATATCACTCATGTAACGCACCAACATTTCTACGGCGACACGGCGGGTGCTCCAGCCGCGAATGAAGGACGTCGTCAAGTAACTGAGGCTCAAAAGCAAGCTCTTGCCCTTATGAGATGCTTGGACAAGCAAGCTCGTATACGAGTGCTTGACTTCATGCGTCGAGAGTTTGACACAGCACTCGTCATTGAACTGGCCCCAAACCAGGTACACCGACTTCGCTGCTACGTCGAAGTAGTTTTAAACAATGAATCAAAGGAGAGCGCATGAATAGTCATATTGCTATTTTTTTGCTTGCCTTCGCCATCAGTCCAACTTGGGCGGTGAACAAGTGCACCACCCCGAGCGGACAAATCGCGTTCCAGGATGCTCCCTGCCAAGGAGGGTCAACCGGCGCCGAAGACGCAGCTCGGAGGGATCGCGTAGCAGTCCAGCAGCAAGAGCAACGCAAGGCCAAAGTGGATGCCGAAATTAAGGCCTGGGAGGTTAAGAAAAAGGCAACTGGCTTTAAGACCGATGATGAGCTCCTAGCAGAGGCGCAAGCAAAGTGCGGAGGAGCTATGCAAACATATCCGTCTATAGGCATGACGGAGTACAACTTTAGAAACTGTACAACTTGGGGACTTTTGGTGCAGCCTGACACAGTGAATGAAACGAAAACCACTGCAGGCGATACCAAGCAATTTGTGTATCCCACAGGTAGAGAGATTCGCTACGTCTACACTCGCGCCGGAGTAGTGAGTGCCATCCAACGCTGAGCTTGCGGACTTCAAAAGCTAAGCCTTCTATAGTCTGTTTCAACGCACTTTCTTATAGGTTGCATAAATAGCGCCTTTCACGCGCGCGCGGCATTCTGCCGTGCATGAATACTCCATTTCAGCTTTGTGTAGGCCTCCCCGGCGCGCGGAGGCTCTATGGCAATTGACGGCCGTCTTGGCATCCTGGCCGTCGTGCTCTCGGCCTCTGGTCTTGTCTACATAGCCCAGCGCGAGGGCTACAGCGATGTCGCATATCCCGACCCTGTGCATGGTGCGAAGGTGCCCACGGTGGGCTTTGGCACCACCGAGGGCGTCAAGGTGGGCGACAAGACCACACCCGTGCGCGCGCTGATTCGACTGCGCGCCGATGCCGCTGAAAAAGAGGTTGCGCTGCGCCGCTGCTTCGGCGATGTGCGGCTGTATCCGCGCGAGTGGGATGCCTTCGTGGGCCTGGCGCACAACGCGGGCGCCACCTCGGTCTGCATGAACAACGAGCGCACCGGCCCCAGCACCATCGTGCGGCGCCTGCAGGCCAGTGATCACAAGGGCGCTTGCGAGGCGATCCTGCTTTATGACCGTGCAGGCCCGGTCAGCAAGCCGCAGGACCGCTGCAGCCATCCCGACAACCGCACATGCAGGGGCGTCTGGACTGACCGCCAGCGCCTGCGTGCCATGTGCCTCGGGGAGCCCATGCCATGAGTGCGCGGATCTGGATTACTGCCGTCCTGGTGATGGCCGCCGTGCTGGGCCTGCGCGCCTGGAATGCACACCTGGTCGCCCTCGGCAATGCCCAGGGAGAACAGCGCGTGAAAGGCCAATGGGTGGCCGCCGACCTGAAGCGTGAGCAGGCCCAGGCCAAAGCCGAAGCCAAGGCGACATTGGAGCACGCGCTGCGGGAGCGCCAGGCACGCGAGCAGGAGCAAGCCAAGCAACGAGAAGCCGAAAGGATTGCCCATGAACAAGCCAACCGCGAGGCCACGCTTCGCACTGCTGTGTCTGCTGCCGATGCTCGCAATCGCAGCCTGCACACCTCTATCGCCCAGCTCAATGCCGACGCTGCCGCCCGCTTGTCCAGCAGCGCCGCGAGTGCCTGCACCGCCGCCGACGTTGATGCTGCCACCGCCGCCCGCAACGCACTCGGACAGTGCAGCAGCCGATACACAGCAGTGGCAGCAGTCGCTGATGGACTCGCCGTCCAGGTGAGAGGCTTGCAGGATTTCGTGGGCGTCCTCCAAGACGCTGGCACAACAACGCAGCGAGGCACAGATGGTTTTTGAGTTGACGCTGGGAAACGTGATCACGGTGCTGGCCCTCTTCGTTGCCGCCCTGTGGGCGCTGATGAAGGTGATCAGCGGCCAGCAGGAGCGCCGCCTTGCGGAGCGATTCGATGCCCTGGGAAAAACCATGGAGTCGATGCTTTCCGCGCAAAGGGACACGGACAAGGCGACCCAGCAACTGGAGCGGGAGTTCCGCAAGCACCAGGCCGATGTAGCACGCGACTACGTGCTTCGGGAGGACTTCGTGAGGCACATCGGGATCATCGAAGCGCGCATCGACAACTTCGCGCTGCGTATGGAGCGCTACCTGGAACAGATTCTGAAAGGGGGGAATAAGTGAGCATCGACCTGGCCAAAATCCGTCGTGAGGAGATCCGCTGGCATCTTCTGTCCGCCGTTAACCTGAGCCGGCCTGCCGGCATCTATACCGAGCCGCTGCTCGCCATCATCCGTGCCGTCTATCCAGACGCCACGCACCAGGAGGTGCGCGTCAACCTCGACTATCTGGAAGCCCGCGAGATGGTCGGCATCGCCAAGGACCCGATGGACCGCTGGAGCGTAGACCTGACACGCACCGGCATCGATTTTGTCGAGTACACGATCGACGCCCAGCCCGGTATCGCTCGGCCCAAGATCACGCAGGTTTGACATGCCCCCTCGCAGCAAAGTCCATGGATTGCCGCCCGAGCTCAAGGAGTGGCTGGATTCCGAGCTGGTCAAGCGCGGCTTTGGCGACTATGTGCAGCTCGCGGCCGACCTGAAGGCGCGCGGCGCAGACATCTCCAAATCCGCCCTGCAGCGCTATGGCTCACCCTTCGAGCGTGCCATGGCGAGGGTGAAGATGGCCACGGAGCAGGCCTGCGCGTTGGTCGACGCCGCGCCTGACGATGAGGACAAACTGAGCTCGGCCGTCATTCGCATCACACAGGAGAAGATCCTCAATTTGTTGATGGACCTGGATATTGACGCCGAGGATGTCGACGTCAACAAGTTGTTCAAGAACGCCGCCGAGATCGGCAAAGCCAGCGCGGCGAACAAGAAATTCAGCCTGGAGGCCCGTGCCGCCATAGAGGCTGCCGCACGCCGCAAGGCGCTGGAGGATGCGAGCCAGAAGGCAGCGGAGTCGGCGAAGCAGCAGGGCCTGTCCGCCAATGGCGTCGCTGCGCTGCGCGAGGCGATCATGGGAGCCCTGTGATGGAGCAGACCGCCGTCGCAAAGGCCTCGGGCATTCTGATGCAGTACCAGGTGGACTGGATCAAGGACCAGTCGCCCGTCAAGATCATTGAGAAGTCGCGCCGCATCGGCATCAGCTACGCCGAAGCCGCAGACGACGTGCTTTATGCCGCCAGCGCCGAGGGGGCGAACGTCTACTACATCTCCTACAACAAGGACATGACGGCCGGCTTCATCAACGACTGCGCGACCTGGGCCAAGGCGTTCAATGCGGCTGCGGGCCAGATTGAAGAGTCGCTGATAGAAGTCGAGGACAAGCAGATCCTCACGTACACGATCAAATTCGACTCCGGTCACATGATCCAGGCCTTCACCAGCAACCCGCGCAACCTGCGCTCCAAGGGCCGGCCTGGAGAGCGCCTGGTGATCGATGAGGCGGCTTTCGTGGACGATATCCAGGAGCTGCTGAAGGCGGCCATGGCCATGACGATGTGGGGCGGGCAGATCCGCATCATCAGTACGCACGATGGCGCGGACAACCCGTTTGCCGAGCTGATCAACGACGTGCGCGCGGGCCGCTACGACTACAGCCTGCACCGTGTCACGCTGGACGATGCGCTACGCGATGGCCTGTACCGGAAGATCTCGGCCGTCACGGGGCGCGTGTGGTCGCCCGAGGCGGAGGCTGCTTGGCGCAAGGCCACAATCGACCGCTACCGGCCGAACGAAGACGAGGAGCTGTTCTGCATTCCAGCCCAGGGCGGCGGCTCTTGGCTTACGCGCGCCCTGGTCGAAAGCCGCATGCGCCCCTACCCGGTGATCCGCTTCAACGGCACGCAGGATTTCAACAACGCCACGCCCGATCTGCGTGCGCGGGTCATGCAGGACTGGATTGTCGAGAAGCTGCAGCCGCTGCTGAAGTTCGACCCGGGCCTGCGCCATGCCCTGGGCATGGACTTCGCACGCACTGGCGACTTGTCGTCGATCGCGCCCAACGAGGTCGCCACCAATCTGCACCAGCGCATTCCTTTCCTCGTGGAAATGAAAAACGTGCCCTACAACCAGCAGCTGCAGGTGCTTTTCGCCATCGGCGATGTACTGCCTCGAAAGAGCGGCATGGTGATCGACAGCAGAGGCAACGGCAGCTATGTCGGCGAGGCAGCGCATGACAAATATGGCTCGTTGGTGCACCGACTGATGCCGACCGAAGGCTGGTACCGCGACAACATGCCGGCGTACAAGGCCGCACTGGAGGACGGCACGCTGTGGATTCCCCAACATGACGGCCTGCTGCAAGGCCACCGGGCCATCCGGCTTGTGCGGGGTGTGCCGCGCATGCCCGAAGGCAAAACCACCGATGGCAGCCATGGCGACTCGACCATGGCCTGTATTTATTCGCATGCCGCCGCACGCATGCAGTGGGGGCCTGTGCACGTCAGCAGCCGCCCGCGCGGCAGCCGCCTCGATGCGTCCCTGGAAGGCTACTAAATGACTCGCGGAATCTACGTTTCTCCCACCGAATTCGTCTCGTTTGCCGAGGCGAAAAAACCTACTGCACCGTTGGTCGATGAGATCGCGACGCGCGCCCGCTCGGGCGATCTGTTCGGCCTGGGCTTTTTGCTGCCCAACCCCGACCCGATCCTCAAGAGGCAGGGCAAGGACATTAGCGTGTACCGCGACCTGCGCAGCGACGCCCATGTGGGCGGCTGCATCCGGCGCCGCAAGGCAGCAGTCAAGAACCTTGAGCTGCGAGTGAACCGCGAAAAGGCCAGCGCCCGGTCCACTCGACTGGCCCGCGACATCTTCAGCAGCCTTGACACCGATACGCTGCTCAATGAGGTTTTGGACGCAGTCTTGTACGGCTGGCAGCCGCTGGAGCTCAATTGGGGGATGCTTGGCGGTGCCCTGGCGCCTTTGTCGGTGGTGGGAAAGCCGGGCGAGTGGTTCATGTTCGACCAGGAGGCACAGCTGCGGTTTCGTAGCCGCCAGCAGCCCATGACCGGCGAGGAACTGCCGGCCCGTAAATTCCTGCTGGCGCGCCAGGAGGCGAGCTACGCCAACCCTTATGGTTTTGCGGACCTGTCCATGTGCTTTTGGCCCACGGTCTTCAAGCGCGGAGGCCTCAAGTTCTGGGTGACCTTCACCGAGAAATACGGCACGCCTTGGCTGGTTGCGAAAACTCCGCGCGGCACGCCCAAACACCAGAATGACGAGCTGCTCGACAGTCTGGAATCCATGATCCAGGACGCCGTCGCGGTGATCCCTGACGACGCGAGCGTGGACACCCTGGAGGCCGGAGATCGCGCGGGCAGCACCGACCTCTACAAGGAGCTGCTGATGTTCTGCCGCTCCGAGGTGTCGATCGCGCTGCTCGGGCAAAACCAGAGCACCGAAGCCAGCTCAACGCGCGCCAGCGCGGTGGCCGGTCTGGAAGTCGCGGCCGAAATCCGCGACGGCGATGCACGCATGGTCGAGGCCACGCTCAACCAGATGCTGCGTTGGGTGGTAGACCTCAACGAAGGCCCCCAGGCTCCGGCGCCCAAGGTGGAGCTGTACGAGGAGGAGGAAGTCAATCAAGCGCAGGCTGCGCGGGACAAGTCACTCACCGAATCGGGTGTGAAGTTCAAACCGGCCTATTGGAAGCGCACCTACAGGCTCCAGGATGGCGACATTGAGGAGGCTGTGGCCGACCAGCCCCCTGCAACGGTCAACACACCAGCCGAGTTTGCCGAAGCAGCAGGCACAGTCCCGCCTGATTCCGCGCAAACGCTGGGCACCGGGACGGCACCAACCGTGGCCGGCTGGGTGGCGCAGTTGCACGGCCTGGTCAATACGCACAGCGACCCCCAGGCCCTGCAGAAGGCGCTGCTCGATGCCTATAGCGATCTGCCCACGCAGGAGCTGACCGAGCTGATGGGCATGGCGTTTGAGCTGGCGCACCTGCAGGGGCGTGACAAGGTCGAACAGGAGAGCGCCCGTGCCTGATGACAACACCGTCGACGGCGTGCGCCAGCAGTTCGCGGAGCAGATCGATTTCCTGCGCAAAAAGCTGAACCTGCCCAGCGAAACATGGCGCGACATCCAGCGCGCGGCGCACGATCGGGCGTTCATGGTGGCCGGCGCAATGAAAGCCGATCTGCTCGCAGATCTGCGTACTGCGGTGGAGCAGGCCGTGCAGGGTGGCTCCATTGGAGAGTTCCGCAAGACTTTTGCAGAGATCGTGGCCAAGCACGGATGGACCGGCTGGACCGGCCAGGGCAGCGCGGCAGGCGAGGCTTGGCGCACGCGGGTGATCTACCGCACCAACATCACGGCCTCCTATGCAGCCGGCCGGCGCGCGCAGCTGCTGGACCCCGACCTACTTAAGCGCCGGCCCTACTGGCGCTATGTGCACAACGACAGCGTGTCACATCCCCGGCCGCTGCATAAGCACTGGGGTGACATTCGTCTCACGCTCCGATATGACCACCCGTTCTGGGACACGCATTTCGGCCCCAACGGCTGGGGCTGCCAGTGCAGCGTGGTTGCGGCTGCCACACCTGGCCCAGACGATGCGACCGAGCCGCCCGACGGATGGGATGACATCGATGCGGCCACGGGTGCCCCTGCGGGCATTGATGAAGGGTGGGACTACGCGCCTGGCGCACGGGTCAACGACGATTTACGCAGCTTCGTGCAAGACAAGCTGATCAACTACCCCCCTGCGATCAGTACGGCGCTGTCGCGCGACGTCAATCGCTACATCAATGCCGAGCAGCTGGTGCCCGACTTTGTGCGCGAGGTGCTGGGTGATCGCCAGCGCCGAGACCCCCTGTGGCTGGGATTCGTGGAAAAGCCCGACGCGATCGCGCCCTTGATCGGTGTGGATGCCCGGGGCTACACAGCGCTGCTGCCAGCTGATGCACCACGTCATGTGCAGTCATCGCATGGCTTCGACGGCGCTGGACAGCGCCCGGCGTCGCCGGAGGATTTCGCGCTGCTTGAGAGCGTGCTCAACGAGCCCGACCAGTTGCGGGCTGGAAACCCTTCACGCCACGGCAATGCCACGCTGGTGGCGACCAAGACGATCAACGGTGAGGTGTTCCGGGCTGTATGGGAGGTGCTGTCGGGGCGGCGCAATCGCTCGCTGTCGCTCACCAGCTTGGTGATCAAGACCGGCCAATGAAAAAGCCTTGCACCCCCCAACCTAGAACGTCCGAGGACGAGACCGGGTTTGAAGACCCGGGGGTTGATGCTGTGCAAGGCAGTGAGATTTTACCGAAGGGGCCGAAATGCCGCAAATCATCACGCTGACCGACCGCAGCGGTCTGGACTACCTGCACGGCCTGGTCGAACGCAGCCGCAACCTGCTGCCCGTTCTCAAGGAAATCGGCGAAGACCAGGCCCAGGAGACGAAACAGCGCTTTGCGACGGCCACCGATCCAGATGGCAATGCCTGGGCGCCCAACAAGCCCGTCACGATGGCACGGTACAGCGCGCTCTTCGCCCGCAAGAAAGACGGTACGCTGACCAAAGGTAGCCAGGCCAAGCTCGCAAACAAGAAGCCAGGTACTGGCGAGACGCGCATGCTGGGTACAACGATCAACTACCAGGTGCAGGGGGAGGACGCGGTGGGCATCGGTAGCCCTATGGTCTACGCCGGCACGTTCCACTTCGGCGCCAAGTCCGGCGAACTCGGTTTCGGGATCTACGCAAGCCGCAATGGCAGCTTTCCGATCCCCTGGGGCGACATCCCTGCTCGGCGATTCCTGGGCATGTCCCAGGCCGGCCGAGACAACGTCGTCAACCTGGTGCGTTCATACTTGCTGGACGAGTAGCGGTCGCCCCGTAGAGGGGCCAGAAGCGCCGACATCATCGTGTTTCGTAGTGGGAAATAGATTTGCAGAGTGCCGTCCCATCTCTTCCCATTTCTGCCCCGGTTTTCCCGATTTATCGCACCTCTCCCTCTTTCTTTATCTCACTGCCGTTCACAAGATGGAGCTGGCGCGCTACTACGCCACGGTGGCCCCCTTCATGATCACCCACCTCAAGGCCCGGCCCGTGGCCATGGTGCGCGCGCCGGAGGGCATCGAGGGCGAGCTGTTCTTCCAGAAACACATGGACCAGACGCCGCTGCAGGGCATTGCCGCCCTGGCGCCCGAACTCGATCCCGGCCATGCGCCGCTGATGGAGGTGGCGCGGCGTGAAGGCCTGGTGGCGGCCGCGCAGATGAACACCATCGAATGGCACACCTGGAATGCCCGCCGGGACCGCATCGACCGGCCCGACCGCATGACCTTCGACCTGGACCCCGGCGAGGGCGTGCCCTGGACGCAGGTGCAGGAAGCGGCCACCTTGCTGCATGTGCTGCTGCAGGAGCTGGAGCTGCCGGCCTTCCTCAAAACCAGCGGCGGCAAGGGCCTGCATGTGGTCGTGCCGATCAAGCGGCTGCTGGACTGGGACACGGTCAAGGCCTTCTCCCAGGCCGTGGTCCAGCACCTGGCCAGCACCGTGCCCCAGCGCTTCGTGGCCAAGAGCGGGCCACGCAACCGCGTGGGAAAAATCTTCGTGGACTACCTGCGCAACGGCTTTGGCGCCACCACGGCCTGCGCGTGGACAGCGCGTGCGCGGCCCGGCATGGGCATCTCCGTGCCCGTGGGCTGGAACGAGCTCGACAGGCTCACGGGCGGCGCGCACTGGACCATTCGCTCGGTGTACCAGCGCCTGCGCCTGGGCAACTCGCCCTGGGAGCACTATGGCACGGCGGCCACCAGCCTGGGCCGCGCCATGAAGGCGCTGGGCTTCGAGGCACCGGCCCGCGAAGCGCCGCCAACGAGGAAAGCACAACGATGACCAGGAAAGCCACATCTCCCCGCACGGCCCCGGCCGTCTCCTCGCGCAGCCTGTGGAAGGGGGCCATCAGCTTTGGCCTGGTCCACATCCCGATAGGCCTGTATGCAGCCACGGCCAGCACGGACATCGACTTCGACTGGCTGGACAAGCGCAACATGCAGCCCGTGGGCTACAAGCGCATCAACAAGGTCACAGGCAAGGAGGTGGCCTCGGCCGACATCGTCAAGGGCGTGGAATTCGAAGAAGGCCGCTACGTGGTGCTGAGCGCCGAAGAGATTGCTGCCGCCTTTCCCAAGACCACGCAGACCATAGAGATCGAGGCCTTTGTCGATGCCGACGATATCCCCTTCATCTACCTGGAGCGGCCCTACTACACCGCCCCCCTGCACCGGGGCGGGAAGGTCTACGCACTGCTGCGCGAGGCGCTGCGCAAGAGCAACAAGGTGGGCGTGGCCAAGGTCGTCATCCAGGCCAAGCAGCACCTGGCCATCCTGATCCCCTGCGGCCGGGCGCTGGTGCTGAACCTGCTGCGCTGGGGCGGCGAGATCCGCTCCTTCGAGCAGCTGGACCTGCCGCCGCTGGACGCAAGGGCCGCAGGCATCAAGGCCGCCGAAATGACCATGGCCCTGGCACTGATCAAGGACATGAGCCAGGCCTGGGACGCCGACCAGTTCCGCAACTCCTTCAGCGAGGAAATCCACCAGCTGGTGCAGGCCAAGGCCCATGCGGGCGACGTGCAAAGTGTGCAAAGGCAGCAGGACGCGCCCGCCGCACCCGCCAACGCAGCCGTGCTGGATCTGACCGCCCTGCTCAGGAGCAGCCTGGGCAAGGCAGGCAGCGGGGCCACCGCCTCCGCGGCCAAGGAAAAAAATACCGGGGCGGCGGCAAAAGCTGCAAAAGCTGCAAAAGCGCCCGCGACCCGGACAACACCCAAGCCCCGAAAGCCAGCGTCCAAGGCGCCTGCAAAACGTTCAACATCCAAATGAAACGGACCATTGCCGTTTTGCATAATCTACAAATGGCATTTCATGATAAAAAATACATGCATTTTTGCCGCAAAAATGGATTCCACGATATGCATAGCAAATTCCAATGATTTACCAAAAGTAATCTTCCGAATTTCCTACACGCCGTGGATTTTTCAGGCAGCACAATGAAATTGCAGTGATGACGGCATCGCTGTTTACTTAAGGAGTATGGAAATGACGCAACAGACCAATAACCCTCAAGGCAACACGGCCAGCAACCAGCAAAACGACAAGAACAAGCAGAACCAGCAGCAGCAACAAAACAATCCGGGGCAGCAGCAGCAAAGCAATCCCAATAATCCCAACCATCAGCAACAGCAGAGCAACCCCCAGCGCAACCAGCCGGGTCAGCAGCAAAAGCAGGACAGCCACCAGCAGCGTTGAGCCGCAGGTTGCATGACCTGAAAAAAGGGTCCTCCGGGCCCTTTTTTTATTTTCCCATTGCGGCAACTGAAAAACATACCGTTGCTCCGCTTGAAATATCCGCGTCAAAAGAACATGGCGTTCATTCCCAAGGAGTGCATCATGGCAAAGAAAGCCCCAGCTGAAAAGAAATCCCCATCCCAATGCCCCGTTGGCCACGGCGGAGAACTCCAGCAGCAGGCCGAAGCCTCTCATCCTGTATTGACGACGCAGCAGGGCATACCGGTTGCGGACAACCAGAATTCATTGAAGCAAGGGCCAAGGGGACCCACGCTGCTGGAAGATTTCATATTGCGCGAGAAAATCACGCATTTCGACCATGAGCGCATTCCGGAGCGGATCGTCCATGCACGCGGCACAGGTGTCCACGGTTATTTCCAGCTGACCGATTCACTGGAGCAGTACACCACCGCCAAGGTGCTGACCGAAACCGGCAAGCAGGTGCCGGTCTTCGTGCGCTTTTCCACCGTGGCCGGCGGCGCAGGCTCGGTGGACACCCCGCGGGACGTGCGCGGCTTCGCCATCAAGTTCTATACCGAAGAGGGCAACTGGGATCTGGTCGGCAACAACATTCCGGTGTTCTTCATCCAGGACGCCATGAAGTTTCCCGACCTGGTCCATGCCGTGAAGATGGAGCCGGACCGGGGCTTTCCACAGGCTGCCACGGCGCACGACACGTTCTGGGACTTCATCTCCCTCATGCCCGAGTCCATGCACATGGTCATGTGGATCATGAGCGACCGCACCATCGCGCGCAGCCTGCGCATGATCGAGGGCTTTGGCGTGCACAGTTTCCGGCTGGTCAATGCGCAAGGCAAAAGCACCTTCGTGAAATTCCACTGGCGGCCTGAGCTGGGCATCCAATCCACCGTCTGGGACGAGGCCCTGAAGCTGCAGGCCGCCGACAACGACTACCACCGCCGCGACCTGTTCGAGGCCATCGAGGCGGGCGACTACCCGGCCTGGGAGCTGTGCGTGCAGCTGTTCTCGCAGGAACAGGCCGACGCCCTGCCCTATGACCATCTGGACCCCACCAAGATCATTCCGGAAGAGGAAATACCGCTGCGCAAGATCGGCCGCTTCGTGCTGGACCGCTGGCCCGACAACTTCTTTGCCGAGACCGAGCAGGTCGCCTTCTGCCCGGCCAACCTGCCCCCGGGCATCGACTTCAGCAACGATCCGCTGCTGCAGGGCCGCCTTTTCTCCTACCTGGACACCCAGCTGTCGCGCCTGGGCGGGCCCAACTTCACGCAGCTGCCCATCAACGCGCCCAAATGCCCGTTTGCCCACGACCAGCGCGACGGCCATATGCAGACCCAGGTGCCCAAGGGCCGCGTGGCCTACGAGCCCTCCAGCCTGCAGGCCGACAGTCCGCGCGCCTCGGCGGCGCGCGGCTTCAGGCACTTTGCCCAGGATGACGGGGACGGCGCCAAGGGCCGCATCCGCCCCGAAAGCTTTGCCGACCACTACAGCCAGGCGCGCATGTTCTACGCCAGCCAGAGCGCGGTGGAGCAGGCCCACATCGCCAGCGCCCTGGTGTTCGAGCTGTCCAAGGTGCAGACGCCGCATGTGCGACTGGCCGTGGTGGGCCACCTGCAGGTGATAGACGCCGACTTGGCAAAGCGCGTGGCCGACGGCCTGGGCCTGCCCCAGCTGCCGCCTGCCGCCAAGCCTGCCGTGCCCCCGCAAAAGCTGCCGCCCAGCCCGGCCACGCGCATCATCGACCGCATGAAGCCCACACTGCAGGGCCGCTGCGTGGCCATCCTGGTGGATGAAGGCTCCAGCGCCCGGCATATTGCCGCCTTCCACAAGGCCCTGGTGGCGCAAAAGGCCAGCGTGAAGATCATTGCGCCCAAGATCGGCGGCGCCACGCTGGACGACGGCAGCCACCTGCCCGCAGACGGCCAGCTGGCCGGATCGCCCTCGGCGCAGTTCGACGCCGTGGTGTCCATCCTCACGCCGCAGCGCGGCGAAGCCCTGGCCCGGGAAGCGGCCGCGCAGGACTGGTTCCGCGATGCCTTCGGCCACCTCAAGGCCATTGCGGCCTGCAAGGCCACGGGGCACATCCTGCAGACCGCGGGCATCACGCCGGACGAGGGCGTGTTTCCCATCGACACGCCCAAGCCCTTTGTCGAAGGCGCCAAGAAACGCTTCTGGGACCGCGAGCCTACGCTGAGGACGCTGGCCTGAGGCCGCAGGCCACCGGTTTTCGCGAATCATTGCTACCAAATGTCAACGCTTCGGCCCCGTGCAGGGGTCCGGGCATGGCGATTGCTGCAGCGGCTGCACGGCCGCTGCGGCCCGCCACCATCACAGGAGAAACCGTTCCATGATCGCTGCACCACCCACACCGCCTGCCACACCTCCCGTCGCTCCGCCGGTCAATCCGCCGCCGACCGAGCCGCTGGTGCCACCCGTGGGTGATCCTCCGCCGGCTCCGGCGCCTTCACCCTATTCCGATCCCCCCATCGCACCTCCGCCGCCGCAGGGGTTGCACTGACTGCAGACCTCATCCATGTCAACGACCGCATGCCCGGCTGGCGCCGCGTGCGGCGTGGCAAAGGCTTTTCCTATGTGGACCAGGACGGCAGGCCCGTGCGCGACGCCCAGGCGCTGGAGCGCATCCGCAAATTGGCCATTCCACCGGCCTATGTGGATGTATGGATCTGCCCTGACGCCCGGGGCCACCTGCAGGCCACGGGCCGCGATGCCCGCGGGCGCAAGCAATACCGCTATCACCCGCAGTGGCAGGAGCAGCGCAAGCAGGTCAAGTTCGACCGCATGCGCGAGTTCGGCCGGCATCTGCCCGCCATTCGGCGTGCCGTGGCGCGGGACCTCAGGCCGGGGCGGCCGCAGCTCGAAACCGTGGTGGCCACCATCGTCTGGCTGCTGGACTGCACGGCGCTGCGCGTTGGCAATGACGAGTATTCAGAAGCCAATGGATCCTTCGGCCTGACCACGCTCAGGAACCGCCACGCCCAGGTGCGCGCCGGCGAGCTGACGCTGAGCTTCAAGGGCAAGAGCGGCGTCGCCCAGCAGGCCCGCGTGTCCGACCGGGCCGTGGCCCGCATCGTCAAGCGCTGCCAGGACCTGCCGGGGCAGCGGCTTTTCCAGTTCGTGGACGACGAGGGGGATGTTCACCATGTGCGCTCCGAGCACGTGAACGACTACATCCGCAGGATCTGCAGCAAGGCCGGGGCAGACGAGGCAGACGGACCGGACTTCAGTGCCAAGGACTTCCGTACCTGGCATGCCAGCGTGTACGCGCTGGAGCTGGCCATGGCCGCCGCAGCGTCACCGGCGGGCACCCGCCATCCAGGCGCGCTCACCTTCACGGACCTCATCGCCGAGGTGGCGCGGCGCCTGGGCAATACCTGTACGGTTTGCCGCAAGTTCTACATCCATCCCCAGGTACTGGCCCTGTGCGAGCAGCCCGGACAATGCCCGCCCGCCGCGACCGCTGCACCCGCACGGCGCACGCGCGGGCTGAGCGCCAAGGAATGCCTGTTCCTGGGCCTGCTGGAGCCCCAGCCCCGGCCCCGCCGGACCCCGCCCCGCCGTGCCCAGGGCGCCAGCCGCCGGCCCGCCTGATCCGCTTGATCCCCTCTTTGCGGCGACGGCGGCGGGGACCGGACCACCCGGCAAGCACTGTGCCTGTGGACTGACACAGATGCATACATCCCAGCCCCTAAACTGCCGGATCATGAATTTTTGTCAAAACAGGCTGCGGCCGGCAGCTCTGGAGGCCATGGAATGAACCACGTGCTGATCGTCGATGACGACGCGGACTCGGCAGCCACCATGCGCGAACTGGTGGGCGTGGACCGCTTTTCGGTCGCCGTGGCCCACACCCTGCGCGATGCGCGCCGCCAGATGGCCATGCAGCCGCCCAGCCTGGTTCTGCTGGACCTGCAGCTGCCCGATGGCAACGGCATGGACCTGTTCGGCGACCGGCAAGTGCCGCAGGACTCGCAGATCGTGCTGGTGACCGGCCATGCCAGCCTGGACTCCTCCATCGAAGCCCTGCGCCGAGGCGCCATGGACTATCTGGTCAAGCCCGTGGGCATAGGCCGGCTCGAGGACATTCTTTCGCGTTTTCTCATCCCCACGCCGGGCCTGTCGGGCGCGGACAGCCGCAACGGCGCAGGCCCGGCCTCCGATCAGATCACGGCACAAGACCATTGCGCACCCGCTGGCAGCTACTGCGCGCAGGAAGGACGCTTTGGCCGGCTCCTGGGCCAATCGCCTCCCATGCAGCGCCTGTACCAGCAGATGGAGCGCGTGGCGGGCACCTCGGTCACGGTGTTCCTCACGGGGGAGAGCGGCACCGGCAAGGAGGTCGTGGCGCAGACCCTGCACGACTTGAGCCAGCGGCGCAGCCGCCCGTTTCTTGCCGTGAACTGCGGCGCCATTTCGCCGCATCTCATCGAAAGCGAGATCTTCGGCCACGAAAAGGGCAGCTTCACGGGCGCCGACCGCCAGCACCAGGGCTTTTTCGAGCGCGCGGCCACGGGCACGCTGTTCCTGGACGAGATCACGGAAATGCCCATGGAGCTGCAGGTCAAGCTGCTGCGCGTGCTGGAGACCGGCCGCTTCATGCGCGTGGGCTCCACCCAGACGCTGCAGACCGATGTGCGCGTGATCGCCGCCACCAACCGCTGCCCCTTCGAGGCCGTGGCCAGCGGCAGGCTGCGCGAGGACCTGCTGTACCGGCTGAACGTCTTTCCTATCGAGCTGCCGCCGCTGCGCGAGCGCCTGTCCGACGTCCCGCTGCTGGCCCAGCACTTGCTGCAGGCCATCTCGCAGCGAGAGGGCCAGACCAAGCAGTTCACGGCGTCGGCCCTGAGGCAGTTGGCGCAGCACAGCTGGCCCGGCAATGTGCGCGAGCTGCGCAATGCCGTGCAGCGTGCCTACGTCATGGAGCCCGGCCCGCAGGTAGGCACCGAATGGCTGCCACGCCCACCGGTGGCCATTGCCCAGCCCGCCCCCATGCCGGTGTCATTGCACGCATCCGTGCACACATCCGTGCCTGCACAGCTGGCCGCCAACGCCCCGCAATTGCCGCCCACTGCGCAGGCCGCGCCTGTCGCCGTGCATCCGTTCGCCGACCACGGCGCGGCAGGCGACGCCTACGACCTGCCCGATATGGAGCCGGCCACCATACAGCTGCCCATCGGCATGACCATGGCGCAGGCCGAGCGGCTGCTGATCCAGGCCACGCTCAAGCAGTGCAAGTACCAGAAGGAACGCACGGCCGCCGTGCTCGGCATCAGCCTCAAGACGCTGTACAACCGGCTCAAGGACTATGCGGGCGGCAAAAAGGACAGGACGGACCCCGAACCCGGCTGACACGTGCGCAGACGCGCACAGCACCTATTGCCGTTGCCTTGCGGGCACGCTGCTTGCCACCCTGCAAGCACCTTTGAGCAACCAAGGACAAGCCCATGGACTCCTCTCCTGCCCGCGCCTACGGTGTCTTCAAGCCCGTGGGCCACATGGTGGTCTCTTTTCCCACGGCTGCGCAGGCCGATGACGGCATGGCGGCGCTGCAGGCGCTGAACCTGCCCGAGCAGGACGTACGGCGCTACACCGACCGGGAAATGCTGGCCCAGATCGACCAAGACCTGCGACAGGCCAGTCCCGTGGCCGCCGTGGGCCAGGAACTCAATCTGGTCAAGGCCCACCAGGCCCTGGCCGAGCGCGGCTACCACTGGCTGGTGGTACGGGTGGACAGCGACGAGGCCGCACGCAACGCCGCCGATGCCCTCAAGGCCGCCGGCGCCGAGCGCGCCCAGCTCTACGGCCGCTTCATCATCGAGGAATTGATAGAACACGCCGCCGATCTGCCCCAGGTCAGCGAGTCGCCCGACCGGGGCCTGGACGCCCAGACACCTTCAGGCCGCGAAGCCGAGCGGGCACAAATCCGCCCCGCGCCGGCCCAGGGCAACGGCACCCCGCGACCGGAGCGCTGAGTCGCTTGCGACGGGCAGGCACGCCGATTGCCATTGATATTCAACTGCAACTTTTGTCAAAGGCGATGCCATGGATTTCCTCATCTGGCTGATGGTGGGCGGGCTGATCGGCTGGATCACCAGCATGGTCACGAACACCCAGGCCCAGCAAGGCATTTTGCTCAACGTGGCAATAGGCGCCATCGGCGCCTTGCTGGGCGGCTGGCTGCTGGCGCCGCTGCTGGCGCCCTCGGCCATGGATGCGCAGGCGCAGGTGCCTGCCACATCCATGTCCATCTTCATTTCCATGGCCAGCGCCGTTGCGCTGCTGGCCATCTTCAACCTGTGCAAACCGCGCATGCGCCACTGAGGCGGCCCGGCCACGGGCCATTGACTTGCAGGAAAGGAGCCTCCATGAGCAAAGATCCCTTCCAGACCAGAAGTACCGCTGGCAGCACCGACCTCTCCCGCCAGGGCAGCGCCGTGTGCAAGAAACCGCTGCGCTCCATTGCCACGGCGCTGGCGGCGGGGCTGCTGATCGCGCGCCTCGCACGCTGACCGGGCTCGGCCCTCCTCTCTTTTTTGACTTTCCTGCTTGCTGACTGCGCGCCCCGGCGCGCAGTCCTGTTTCCAGGGCCGCGAATGCCAGCTCAGTCCAGGCTTTGCGCAAGACAATCCTGCGCCGCCATGGGCACGCGCGGCAGCACCAGAGAGACGGCCAGGCCGCCGCTGTCTCCATCGCCGTCGCCTCCCCCGCTGCCGCCCTCGGCCCACGCCACGCCACCGCCAGCCAGGCACAGCCGGCGCGCCAGGGCCAGGCCGCAGGAGGCATCTGCATCGGCGTCGCTCAAGCGCACGCCGGGGCGGGATTCCTGCGGCCGCTGCGGCGCCTCGGCGCTGGCTGCGGCCACTACGCCCGCTACGCCCGATTCGCCCGGACCCACCCCCTCCGGCCCCGGCCCGGCGCCCTGCCAGTGGGCCACGGCCTCGATGCGGATCTCCACCTGCTCGCCCTTGGCGGCCGATGCCGCAAGATGTCCGCCCACGGGATGTGCCGCCATGCGCACGCGGGCGCCATCGGGCAAGGCCTCGCGCACGGACAGGAAAATGCTGATCAGCGCCAGCTCCAGCTCGTCAGGGTCCACATACACGCCCAGGCGCGCGGCCGGCTGGCCCGGCGGGCTGGCCTCGGCGGGCTCAGCCACCTCCAGCGCCACGCGCTTTCCCAGCACCACGGCCAGCGTGCCCCGCACGCCCGGCAACCAGCGGTACAGATCCACCACCAGCGCATGCGTGCTGTGGCGCGGCCCGAAGCGCAGCAGCTGCTGCGTCAACCGGCTGGCCGTGTCCACCGAACGCAGCATGGCCTGTGCAGGCAGGCGCAGGTTCGGGTCCTCCGAACGACGCTCAATCAGATAGGCGCTGTTGCTCAGAACGCCGAGCTGGTTGTTGAACTCATGGGAGAAGCGGCCTGCCAGCCGGCCGACCACCTGCAGGCGCTCGTTCTGGATATGGGCCTCGCCGGCTTCGTTGTCCCGCTCCCCCGGTGCGCCGCCGGCCTGGCTGCGCCGGGCCGGCCTCATCGGGTCCGCCCTGCCACGCAAGGCCAGCCCCGCCAGGCCCAGGCCGGCCAGCGCAAACAACACGATCGCCGCCCAGATCACGCCCCTCAGGAGCGGGGAACACGCCGGATCCAGCGCGGAACAGGGAACCCAGCTCACCCAGGTCCAGCCCTGGGCCGTCCTGCTGAAGAAAACGCGCAGGGTGCCGCCCTGCGCATCAGGCACATCCAGCCAGCCGTGCGCCAGGCTGGAAGCCAGGCGCTCGCTGAAATCAGCGGGCAAGGCAGGCTGACCCGTTGCCGCAGCCGTGCCGGCCGGCACCGCACGGCCCGCGCTGTCCACCAGAAAGCCGGACCATCCCGCCTCCAGCAGCGGTTGGACGGCAGCCAGCGCCTGCTCGGCATTGGCAGCGCGTGGCTCCTGCCTGTCCAGCAGGCGGGCCGCGGCCATGCTGGCGATGCGAACGGCCTGCTCCTGCGCCGCGTGCCCGGATTGATAGGCGCGCAACAGCAGCCAAGACGAGGCGGCCAGCACAAGCACCAGCAAGGCCAGAAGCAACAGGACCCGTCTCAGGCGCATGGACATGGATGGCCCGCGTGCGGCGCCGCGCGCCCCGCCTTGCGGGACTGCATTGAGGGTTCCCGGCGGCGGGACCGTGTGAAAACCGGTGGATTGGTACATGGCAAAGTTTGCAGAAAACCTTGCGCCCGAGCGGAAATTTTTACCGCAGGCGCCTTGAGCGGCCCTGCTGTTGCAAAGCCGATACCCGCAGCGACGGCCGAACCCCGGGCCCCTGTGCCTTCTGCGCAGCAAGTACGCAGCAGGTTTCGTGCCCAAAGTGTATCCAGACGATTCGCCACGCTGATCGGGGCATGAACGTTGCGTCCTTGTGGCCATCGCAACAAGGAGACGAGATGGGTTCCATGCACCTCAAGGCGGACATACGCCAGTCCCAGACGCTTTCCCCGCGCTTGCAGCACGCGGTGCGCATGCTGCAGATGTCCTCGCTGGACTTTGCCGCGATGGTGCGCAGCAAGATGGAGGACAACCCATTCCTGGAAGATGCCGAGCCCGCAGATGACCGCGACCTGTGGGTGGCCGACATGCACCTGGGCGCGCGCCAGGCCGTTGACGCGGAAGGCTCCGCCATGGACACGGCTGCCTGCGAAACCACGCTGGCCATGCACCTGCACGGCCAGCTCAACGTGACGGCCATGACGCCGCGCGACCTGTGCATGGCGCGCGCCATCGTGGAATCGCTGGACGACGACGGCTATCTGCGCACGGACCTGCAGGAGCTGGCCGGCCTGCTGGCGCTCAGCCCGGCGCCCGATGCGCAGGAAATGCTCATCGCCCTGCGACTGGTGCAATCGCTGGATCCGGCGGGCGTGGCCGCGCGCAGCGTGGGCGAATGCCTGTTGCTGCAATGCCCGCAGATGGCCGACGCCACGCTGCGCCAGCTGTCGCAGACCCTGCTGCAGCACCACATGGACGCGCTGGCCGCGCGCGACGTGCCGCGGCTGGCCAAGGCGCTGCAGGTGCCGGCGGCCCAGATCGTGCAGGCCATGGATGCCATACGGCGCCTCAACCCCAGGCCTGGCTGGAGCTTCGGCTGCACGCGCGTGGACTACATCGTTCCCGACGTGATCGTGCGCAGGGGACCGAGCGGCTGGAATGTGCAACTGAACCCCGCCGTCGTGCCGCGCGTGCGACTGAACAGCGTCTACGAGCAGCTGTTCCAGCGCCACCGCTGCACGGGCCAGGCCCAGCTGGCCGACCATCTGCAGGACGCGCGCTGGACCGTGCGCAATGTGGAGCAGCGCTTTTCCACCATCCTGGACGTGGCCCGGGCCATCGTGCGAAAGCAGGAGCTGTTCCTGGAGTTCGGCGCCATGGCCATGAAGCCGCTGGTGCTGCGCGAAATTGCCGAGGAAGTGGGTGTGCACGAATCCACCGTCTCGCGCGTGACCAACAACAAGTACATGGCCACGCCCACGGGCGTGTTCGAGCTCAAGCACTTCTTCTCGCGCCCCATGCTCAGTGCCAGCGGCAGCGCCTGCTCGGCCACGGCCATCCGCGAGCTGATCGGCGACATCATCGCGGCCGAATCCGATGCCCGGCCCCTGTCCGACGTCGATATCGCACGCCAGCTGGGCGCCCAGGGCCTGGTCGTGGCCCGCCGCACCGTCACCAAGTACCGCCAGCTGCTGCGCATAGCGCCGGCCGACAGGCGCAGGCGCCACGGCTGACACGGCACCTGCCGTCGCGGCCGCGGCCTTGCGATGGCCCTTGGCGCCGCTGCCCGTGGCGGTGTGTCCTGCCAAGCCCCACTGCCGTGCAGCGGCTTGTCGCTCCCCCAGGTCCTGCCTTGTCCGACAGTTGCAGGCCGCCGTCCGGCCTAAGGTGAAGGCTCATGGATTGAAGGAGACCGCCATGGACACCCCTCCCCGCAGAGTGCACGCCCCCCTCGAACGCCAGCGCAGCGAGAGCAACCACATCCGCGATGGCCGCTGGCCGCTGCGCATCGCCGCCCTCACGGCCGCCGTCGCACTGATCCTGGTGCTGATGTTCAACTTCATGGCACCCAGGGGGCGGCTGGATGCGCCCAGCGCCACCGGAACGCCAGCGACAGAACCCACCTCCTCTGCCTCGCCGGCCGCACCTGCCGCACCTGCCGCGCCGTCCATGACGCCGCCGCAGGCCGATCCGGCCACCGCACCCGCCACCACCGCGCCACGCTGAGCCCGCTTGCGCACTTGTATCAACCCTTCCCCTCAGGACAGCAGCAGCCATGAACCACCCCCTGCCCCACGCACCCAATATTCCCCAGGTGCCGACCACGCCCAACGACCCCGTGGCACCCGACGATCCCAACCGCCAGCCCGGCCGCCCGCGCGGACCCGAGCCGATAGATCCGCCCACCACGGCGCCCCCCATAGAATTGCCGCCCGCGCCCGAGCAGGAACAGACCCGCAAGGGAGAGTGACATGCCCCGAGGAGACAAATCCACCGATACCCATGAGCGAAAACGCCAGGCCCGGCACATAGTGCACAGCCACGAATCGCGCGGCGCAGGCCATGAAGAGGCCGAAAGGCGCCTGTGGGCCACCGTGGACAAGGACAGCGGCGGCGGCAGGCAATCGGGCTGCGGCCGGGGCCGGCAAGCAGCGCATTGCGCTGCCCGCAAGGGCGCCCGCAGGCGAGGCGCCGCACCTGCAGCGCAATCCGCCTCGCGATAGCTGCGCCGCCCCCGCGGCCCCGGCGCCTGGATCAACGACACAGGCCGGCCCGCGAAGTCGGCAATCCCGTGGGAGAACCCGTGAATTCAGAAGACAGTTTTGGATTCCTGCCGCAGCGCGGCGAAATGGCGGCGCGCGTGCGCGCCCACGACTGGGAGGGCACGCCCCTGGGCTCGCCGCAGAGCTGGCCGCAAAGCCTGCGCAACGCCGCCAGCCTGATGCTGGGCTCGCGCTTTCCCATCATCATCTGGTGGGGCGATGACTTCCGGCTGATCTACAACGACGCCTACATTCCCTTCCTGGGCACCAGCAAGCACCCCAAGGCGCTGGGACAGGCCGGCGCGCAATGCTGGAGCGAGATCTGGGACGACATCGGCCCCATGCTGGAGGGCGTGCTGCGCACGGGCCAGGCCACCTGGTCCACCGATGCGCGCTACTTCTTCGACCGCGAGCTGCCGCAGGAAGAGGTCTTCGTCACCTTCACCTACGGCCCCATCCTGGCCGATGACGGCATCACCGTGCAGGGCGTGTTCTGTCCCTGCACCGACACCACCGAGAAAATCGTCAGCCGGCGGCGCCTGGAGACGCTGCACCGCCTGGGCATCCGCACGCTGGACATGCGCAGTGCCAAGGACGCGGGCGAAAAGGTCTGCGCCGTGCTGGATGAAAACCCCTACGACGTGCCCTTCGCCATCATCTACGAATGTCAGGCCGCCCCGGATGCAGGCAGCGCAGACACCGCTCCCCCGGCCTTCCAGCTACTGTGCTCCACCGGCATGGACACCGACCTGGCGGCCGACCCCGCGCCCTGGCCGCTGGCCCAGGCCGTGCAATCGGGCCAGCCGGCCAACGTGGACCTGGCGCAGCTGGGCCTGACCCTGCCTGGCGGCCCCTGGCCCGAACCCTCGCGCCTGGCGCGCATCGTGCCCGTTCGCTGGTCGGGCGACGGCCAGGCCTCGGGCGTGCTGGTGCTGGGCGTCAGCCCGCGCCGCCCGCTGGATGCGGAGTACTGCGCCTTCCTCGATATGGTGGCAAGCCACACGGGCGGCGTTGTCGCGCACGCCGTGGCCTATGAGCAGGAAGCGCGGCGCGCCCGGGCCCTGGCCGAGGTGGACCGTGCCAAGACCGTGTTCTTCTCCAACGTCAGCCACGAGCTGCGCACGCCGCTGACGCTGATCCTGGGACCGCTGGACGACGCCCTGCGCGAGCACGGCGGCCACCTGCCGCCCGATCAGGCGCAGATGGTCCACCGCAACGCGCTGCGCCTGCAAAAGCTGGTCAACGCCCTGCTGGACTTCGCGCGCATTGAGGCCGGGCGCATGCAGGCCAGCTACGAGCCCACGGACCTGGCCCGCGCCACGGCCGAGCTGGCCAGCGTGTTCCGCTCGGCCATGGAGCAGGCGGGCCTGCGGCTGCGCGTGGACTGCCCGCCACTGCAAGGGTCGGTCTACGTGGACCAGGACATGTACGAAAAGATCGTGCTCAACCTGCTGTCCAACGCCTTCAAGTTCACCTTGCAGGGCGAGATCGCCGTGGCGCTGCACGACGCGGGCCCTGCGGTGGAGCTGTCCGTCAGCGACACCGGCTCGGGGATCGCACCCCAGCACCTGCCCCATCTTTTCCAGCGCTTTCACCGCATTCCGGGCAAGCCCGCCCGCACGCACGAGGGCACGGGCATCGGCCTGGCCCTGGTGCAGGAACTGGTGCGGCTGCATGGCGGCACCATCACGGTCACCAGCACGGAGGGCGAGGGCAGCCGCTTCACCGTGCGGCTGCCCAAGGGTAGCGCGCACCTGCCGGCCGAACAGGTGAACCCCATCGCGTCACCGTCAACCCCGCCGCCGCCGGGGCACGGCGCGGGCGCCCCGGCCGCACGCCAGCTCGTGGACGAGACGCGGCAGTGGGTGCCGGGCGAATCGCCCACGCACGTCCCGCACGCCCCGCACGGCGTGCCGGCTGGGGCCGAACCGCAAGGCCCCCGGCCGCGCATCGTCTGCGCCGACGACAACGCCGACATGCGCGGCTATATCGGCCAGTTGCTGCGTCCGCTGTACGAGGTGGAGGTGGCCGGCGACGGCCGGGCCGCGCTGGACTGCATCCGGCGCCAGCGGCCCGATCTCGTGATTGCCGACGTGATGATGCCCGTGCTCGACGGCTTCGAGTTGCTGCATGCGCTGCGCAGCGACGAGGCCACGCGCTCCATCCCCGTCATCATGCTGTCCGCGCGTGCAGGCCAGGAGGCCCAGGTCGAAGGCCTGCGCGCAGGCGCGGACGACTACCTGGTCAAGCCCTTTTCGGCGCGCGAGCTGCTGGCGCGCGTCGCCTCGCTGCTGCAGCTCGAGCGCGTGCGCGAGCAGGCCCATGCCGCCCTGCGCGCCAACGAGAGAAGGCTGCGCGCCATCATCGACCAGATGCCGGCGGGCGTGGGCGTGTCCGACATGGGCGGCACCATGGTGCTCAGCAATGCGCTCATGGACCGATTCGTCCCGCGCGCCATCCCGTCCACCCTTGCCGACCGCGTGCAGCGCTGGCGCGGCTGGGACGACAAGGGCCGGCCCATACCGCCCGAGAACTGGCCCGGCAGGCGCGCGCTGCGCGGCGAGGTGGTCATACCGGGGCTGGAGATGCTGCACACCGACGACGAGGGCCGCGAATGGTGGATGCGCGTCAGCGCCGCTCCGCTGCGCGATGACGGCGGGCAGCTCGTGGGCACCTGCTCCGTCATCCAGGACATCACCGAACTCAAGCGCGCCGAGCAGCACCTCAGGGAGGCCGACCGGCGCAAGGACGAGTTCCTGGCAACCCTGGCCCACGAGCTGCGCAATCCGCTGGCACCCATCAGCCACGGCCTGCAAATCCTCAAGCGCACCGTCCATGGCGACGACAGCGCGCGCCGCAGCCAGGAGATGCTGGAGCGCCAGGTCAACCACATGGTGCGCATGGTGGACGACCTGCTGGAGGTCTCGCGCATCACCACGGGCAAGGTCCAGCTGCGCAAGGAGGTGGTGGACCTGAACAACGTGCTGCAAGGCGTGGCGGCGGCCAGCCATGCGGTCATGGAATCCGGCGGCCACCAGCTTCGGCTGGAGCTGCCCGCCGAGACCCTGCTGCTGCCGGCCGACCCCGTGCGGCTGGCGCAAATGGTCACCAACCTTCTCAACAATGCCGCCAAGTACACCGATCCCGGCGGCCACGTCGTGCTGGCGGCCTGGGCAGAGGGTGCGCAGGCCGTGATCTCCGTGCGTGACGACGGCATAGGCATCCCCGCCGCGCTGCTGGACAGGATCTTCGACATGTTCATGCAGGTGGACCGCGGCGGCCGCCGGGGCCAGGGGGGCCTGGGCATCGGCCTGACCCTGGTGCGCAGCCTGGTGGAGATGCACGGCGGCAGCGTGCAGGCGCTCAGCGAAGGTCCGGGCCAGGGCAGCGAATTGCGGCTGCGCCTGCCCTTGCCGGCCCATGCACCTGCCGATGCATCCGCCCATGCACCCGCCGATGTGCCCTCCCTGCCCGGACCGGCCGCAGGCGCGCAGTCCGGGGATGCGCCAGCCTTCGGCCGCATCCTGGTGGTCGATGACAACACGGACGCCGCCGACACCCTGTCCATGCTGCTAGGGCTGCTGGGAGCCGAGGTCGAGATCGCCCGCGACGGCCACGGCGCGCTGGCCATGCACGACGCCTTCAGGCCCGACGTCGTGCTGCTGGACATCGGCCTGCCCGGCATGGACGGCCTGGAAGTTGCGCGCCGCATCCGCGCCCGGCAGGGCCGCGACCAGGTCCTGCTGATCGCCCTCACGGGCTGGGGGCAGGAGGATGACCTGAGACGATCGCGCGAGGCCGGCATGGACCACCACCTGGTCAAGCCCGTGAGCTTCGACACGCTGGAGCGGCTGCTCAGGAGCCTGCGCACGTCTGCATGAGCACCGCCTTTGCGCGCGACAATCCCCGCTTCGCCCAGCCTGCCTGCGCTGCCTGCGCGGCTCGCGCGCCTGCTGCAGAACTCACCGAGACACATGACCGCCCTGCCCCCCATCAATGCCGAGCGCCTTTGGCGCCGTGTCCAGACCCTGTCCACCTTCACCCTGCCCGACCGGCCCTGGACCCGCCGCGCCTTCTCGCCCGAGTTCGACCAGGCCCGCGCCTGGCTGCGCGCCGAGTTCGCGGCCGCGGGCATGCAGGTGCATCTGGATGAAGGCGGCAATCTGGTCGGCCGCCTGCCGGCTGCCCAGGCCGCTGCGGGCGGCGCAGAACGCGCCCCCATCTCCACCGGCTCGCACTGCGACACCGTGATGATGGGCGGGCGCTTCGACGGCATCATCGGCGTGCTGGCCGGCATCGAGGTGGCGCACTGCCTGCATGAAAACGGCATCGCCCTGCAGCACCCGTTCGAGGTGATCGACTTCCTGTCCGAGGAGCCCAGCGACTACGGCATCTCCTGCATAGGCAGCCGCGCGCTGTCGGGCAAGCTGGACGCCACCATGCTGGCGGCACGCAACCCGCAAGGCGAAACCCTGGCCGAAGGCATGCGGCGCATCGGCGCACGGCCCGAGGCGCTGCACCGCCCGCTGCGCAGCGCCGGCGGCACGTCCGCCTTCGTGGAGCTGCACATAGAGCAGGGCCCGGTGCTGGAGCAGCGCGGCCTGCCCATTGGCGTGGTGACGAACATCGTGGGCATACGCCGCGTGGGCTTCACCGTGCACGGCCAGGCCGACCACGCAGGCACCACGCCCATGGACATCCGGCAGGACGCGCTGGTGGGCGCGGCGCGCATCATCGATGCGGCCAACCGCAAGGCCGCTGCGCTCAATGGCCAGCCCCACTATGTGGTGGCCACCGTGGGCCGGCTCTCGCTCACGCCCAATGCCTCCAATGCCGTGCCCGGCCTGGTCGAGATGATGATGGAAGTGCGCAGCGACCACGCCGGCGTGCTGGAGAGCTTCCCCGAGGAACTGCTGGCCGAAGTCCTGCCCGGCCTGGCCGCCCTGCGCGTGCGTGCCGAGATGGCCGACGTGAGCCGCTCCCAGCCCACGGACTGCGCTGGCCTGGTCATGCAGGGCGTGGAGCAGGCCTGCGACAACCTGGGCTACGCCCACATGCGCATGCCCAGCGGCGCCGGCCATGACGCCGTCTACATGGCGCCCACCGGCCCCATGGGCATGATCTTCATCCCCTGCCTCCACGGCCGCAGCCACGCGCCCGAGGAATGGATAGAGTCGTCCCAGCTGCTGGACGGCACCCGGGTTCTGTACGAGACGGTGCGCGTGCTGGACAGGCAGTTGGCGCAGGGCTGAGCGCCTGGCCTGCGGCCAGGCACCAAGGCGGCATAAAATAGCCCGCTTCCCTCTGGAGCAGGCACAAGCTGCTCCTTGGTGGAAGCCCCTGTGGCACAGATTGCGGAAATCCGCCCAAATAGCGGGTTTCCCAATGCAAGATGGCGGAACCACCCTCCCCGATCATCGACAACCCACCGCATGGGCGGCCCGGCACTGCCGGTCCGCTGCGAGAGGGTTGCACCGCCCCATCAGACCCTGGAGTTTCTTCTTTCATGTTCCGCCAACTGATCACCTGCACCGCCGTGGCCGCCGCCATGGGCCTGAGCTTTTCCGCAGCCGCCCAAGGTGCGGCTGCCGACTATCCGAACAAGCCCGTGCGCATGATCGTGCCCTTCCCGCCCGGCGGCGGCACCGACATCCTCGCGCGCGTGGTGTCCAACAAGCTCACCGAAGTCAGCAAGTGGACCGTGGTGCCCGACAACCGCGCGGGCGCAGGCGGCACCATCGGCATCACCGAGGCCGCCAAGGCAGCGCCCACGGGCTACGACATGGTCATGGGCCAGAAGGACAACGTGGTCCTGGGCCCCTACCTCTACAAGAACCTGCCCTGGAACCCGGTCAAGGACCTGGTGCCCGTGGCCCACGTGGCCTACACGCCCATCGTGATCGCCACCAGCGTGAACTCGCCCTACAAGACTCTGGCCGACATCGTGGCCGCTGCCAAGCAGCACCCGGGCAAGGTGACCTACGGCTCGCCTGGCAATGGCACCAGCATCCACCTCTCGGGCGTGCTGCTGGAGAAAGCGGCGGGCATCCAGCTGGTGCACGTGCCCTACAAGGGCTCCAATCCGGCCCTGATGGATGCGCTGGCCGGCAACGTGGACCTGCTGGTGTCCTCCGTGCCCTCGGCCATCGGCCAGATCAAGGCCGGCAAGCTGCGCGCCATCGCCGTGACCTCGGCCAAGCGCTCGTCCTCGCTGCCCGACACGCCCACGCTGGCCGAATCGGGCCTCAAGGGCTTTGACGTCAGCACCTGGTACGGCCTGTTCATGCCCAAGGGCACGCCCACGGCCATCGTGACCAAGGTCAACGCCGAAGTGAACAAGCTGCTGGCCATGCCCGAAGTGCGCGACGCCATCCAGACCCAGGGCGCCGAGCCCCAGTCCATGACCGTGGCCGACTTCGACAAGATGTTCCAGGCCGACTTCAGGCAGTCCAAGCAGATCGTCGAGTCCTCGGGCGCCAAGATCGAGTGATGCCGCGTCTCCTTGATGCAGATCAGACTGATCTGCATCAAGGGGCGATGTGACAGTCCCGTGAATACTTCTCCGGAAATCACCGAATTCCTGGAGAACGCCATGGCATTGCTGGTCTGGGTCCCCGAGCTGGACACCGGAATTGCAGAGATCGACAGGCAGCACCGCCGCATCGTCGACTACATCAACAAGCTCTACGAGCTGCGGTCCTCGCCCGACCGCGAGGCCCTGGGCGATGTCATCGGCGAGATGATCGACTACACCGTCTCTCACTTCGTGTTCGAGGAAAGCCTGATCGAGAGCGCCGGCTACATGTTCGCCGGCCCGCACAAGAAGGTGCACGAGCTGTTCACGCGCCGCGTGATCGAGATGCAGACCCGCTTCGATGCCGGCGAGGACGTGGCCGCCGAGCTGCACGGCATGCTCTCGCGCTGGCTGTTCAACCACATCCGCAACGAAGACACCGGCTACGTGGACTCGGCCAAGGCCTATCTGCGCATGGCGCGCGAGTCCAGTCCTGCCGCCGAGAAGGAAAGGCTCAAGAACGAAGTGCTGCAGGAACTGGAACTGCAGCGCAAGAAAAAGGGCTGGCTGGCACGGCTGCTCAATCGCTGATCGCCCTCTCCCCCTGCAGCGCACCAATAAAAACGGCTCCCGAGGGAGCCGTTGACGTTTCACCCGGCGAAGGGCCGAGCGGCCCGGGGATTACTCACGCACCACCAGCACCGGCACGCGCACGGCGCCCAGCACGCGCTGGGTCACGCTGCCCAGCATCAGCTTTTCCAGGCCACGGCGGCCTTGCGAGCCCATGATGATCAGGTCGGCGCCCGTGCTCTCGAGCACGCGCACGATGCCTTCGTGCACCGCATGGCCTTCGCCCACCACGGTGGTGGCGGTGATGCCGGCCTCGTCGGTGATCTTCTTGACGGCGTCCAGCGTGGTGTTGGCCTCGGCCGTGGCCGCGCTCAGGTACTGCGACTGGCCGTAGGCGAAGTCGGCGCCCACGCCCGTGAACGGATAGGGGTCCACCACGTAGACCGCCGTCAGCGTGCTGCCAAAGACCTTGGCCAGCTCCACGCCCTTGTGGACCGCCAGCATCGAGCTGTTGGAGCCGTCCACGGGAACCAGGATGTGCTTGAACATGCGTTTTCTCCTTTGTGCTTGGCCGCCCTCAGGAATCGGGGGCGGCCGGGTCGATGAACCAAAGTGTGCGCCCATCATGCGCCATCGTCTTGAGCTGCATCAATCCTTGCGGCGACGCGTCAGCTCCGAGCCCTGGAAACCCTGGCGGCGATAGGTCAGCACCAGGGTATCGCGCACACCGCCCGGCTGCTCGGGCTGTATGGGCGTGGTCTCGTGGATCATGCGGGCATCGTCCAGCAGCATCACCGACCAGGGCTCGGTCAGCGTGAAGCGCTGGCCACTGGGGCCCGTGGCCTCAAAGATGCGCGTCTCGCCGCCCTTCACGCCCTCGCGCCCGACCAGGATCACGGCCACCAGGTCCACGCCGTCGCGGTGCGCGCCTTCGGGGGTGGGCCGGCCAATGCCGTCCGTGGTGTCGATGCGGAACTGGTGGGACTCGATGAACCAGCGCTCGTGCTGCACATCATCGCCCTGGGCGCAGAACACCTGGTCGGACAGGCCCGCCAGCGCCAGCAGCAGCCGGCTCCAGGTGGCGCTTTGCGCCGTGGCATCGCGCATGGGCTCGAACATGCGCAGCATGCCGCCATGCAGGGCGTTGTACTCCACCGGCTGCCAGTGCGCGCGGTGCTCCACCTGCTGCAGCCCGTCCTGCCCCGCGATGAAGCAGGAATGGCGGCGGCGCCGGTAGCGCCCGCCGTCCTTCAGAAAGGCATCGGGCGGCAGCTGGGCCCAGTCGGCATCGAGCGCATGCAGCTCGGTCAAGGACACGCCCGCCCAGGCCGCGAATTCATCGGGGCGCAGCACCGCATAGCCTGCGTCGCGCAGCGACTGCGCTGCATTCTGGGGGGCGATATAGGGAGGGGGAAACGTGATGTGCGCCATAACCTGCCAAGCTTACTCCTCGCCCGCACCCGTCCGGGCGAGGCGGCCTGCAAATTTGCGCAATGCTGTGGCGACAGGCGCGCATCAATGCGGGCGCAGCCTCGGCGGCGCCCGGGGCCTCACGCCGGCCCTCACACCAGCGGTAACCCCACATAGTTCTCCGCCAGCGAGGTCGAGCCTGCCCGGGAGTTGACGATGTAGTCCAGTTCCGCCTCCTGCACCTTGGTGTCGAAGCCGCCCGCGTCGGGGAAGCGGTGCATGAGCGAGGTCATCCACCACGAAAAACGCTCGGCCTTCCAGACGCGGCGCAGGCATTGCTCGGAGTAGCCGTCGATGCCTTCGGGCGCCTTGTCGCGGTAGTACTGCGCGAAGGCGCTGGACAGGTAGCCCACGTCCGAGGCGGCCAGGTTCAGGCCCTTGGCGCCCGTGGGCGGCACGATGTGGGCCGCGTCGCCGGCCAGGAACAGGCGGCCGAAGCGCATGGGCTCGGTCACGAAGCTGCGCAGCGGGGCAATGCTCTTTTCCAGCGAGGGGCCGGTGACCAGGCGCTCGCGTGCCTCGGGGTCCAGGCGCAGGCGCAGTTCGTTCCAGAAGGCTTCATCGCTCCAGTCCTCGACCTTTTCGGTCAGCGGCACCTGCAGGTAGTAGCGGCTGCGCGTGGCGCTGCGCTGGCTGCACAGTGCAAAGCCGCGCTCGGTCTGGGCGTAGATCAGTTCGTGCGAGACGGGCGGCGTGTCCGACAGCAGGCCCAGCCAGCCGAAGGGGTAGACCTTCTCGAAGGTGCGCACCTTGTCCTGGGGCACGCTGGCGCGGCAGATGCCGTGAAAGCCGTCGCAGCCGGCGATGAAGTCGCATTGCAGCTCATGGACCTGGCCGTCCTTCTCATAGCGCACGACGGGGCTGTCGCCATCGAAGCCCACGGGCTGCACGTTGGCGGCCTCGTAGACCGTGGTCAGGCCCTCGGCGGCGCGCACTTCCATCAGGTCGCGCGTGACCTCGGTCTGGCCGTAGACCATGACGCGCTTGCCGCCGGTCAGGCCATGCAGGTCGATGCGGTGGCGCTGGCCGCCGAACAGCAGCTCGATGCCGTCGTGCGGCAGGCCTTCTGCGCGCATGCGGGCATCGGCGCCGGCCTGCTCCAGCAGGTCCACCGTGACCTGTTCCAGCACGCCGGCGCGGATGCGGCCCAGCACGTAGTCGGCGCTGCGCTGCTCGATGATGACGTTGTCTATGCCCGCGCGGTACAGCAGCTGGCCGAGAAGCAGGCCGGCAGGGCCTGCGCCGATGATGGCGACTTGGGTACGCATTGATCTGTCTCCGTTGCGTTGTTCGATGTCATGGCCGGTTCATGCCATGGCCTGGTCCCAAGACTAGTTTTGAGGCAGCGCAAAGACGAGGGGCTGACACATGAGTTGCGCGGTGATCGCGCAATCTGCGCGACAATCGCGCACTACCTGCATGCCCGCCCTCCCCGCCCATGAACCAGCCCTTTCCCATCGACCCCGATGACTTCATCGCCGGACTGGCCAAGGGCCTGGCCGTGCTGGAGAGCTTCGACACCGAGCGCCAGCGCCTGAACGCCACCATGGCGGCCGAGCGCTCGGGCATCACGCGCACGGCCGCGCGCCGCCATCTGCTGACGCTGGCGCACCTGGGTTACCTGGAGACGGACGGCAGCCATTTCTGGCTGGCGCCCAAGGTGCTGCGGCTGTCGGGCAGCTACCTTGCCTCGGCGCGGCTGCCGCGCATCGTCCAGCCCGTGCTCTACCGGCTGGCGGCGCAGACCCAGCTGTCGTTTTCCTGCGTGGTGCGCGATGGCCACGAGGTGGTCATCGTCGCGCGCAGCGCCCTGCACGAGCGCGGCCAGCGCCTCATGGCCCACGGCCTGCACCTGGGCAGCCGCCTGCCCGCCCACGCCACCTCCACGGGCCGCGTGCTGCTGGCCGCCCTGCCTGCGGCCGAGCTCAGGCAATGGCTGGCCTCGCACGACCTGCGGCGCCTGACCGCCCACACGGTCACCGACAGCGCAGCGCTCGAAGGCGTGCTGGACGAAGTACGCCGACAGGACTTCTGCCTGGCCCTGGAAGAGCATGAGCTGGCCGTGCAGGCCCTGGCCGTGCCGCTGCGCAACATGGAGGGCCGCACGGTGGCCGCGCTCAACATCGTGACCTCGCCCCAGCGCATGGCGCCGGCCGACATGGTGGCCGAGCTGCTGCCGCTGCTGCAGGAGGCGGCGCGGGAGCTGCGGCCGTTGCTCTGAGGCCTGGCTGAACTGCCGCCGTCGCTGCAACCGCTCAGAGCGGCGCGCACACCAGCCGGCTCAGTTCGCGCAGGGCCAGAGAAGTCTTGCGGATCAGCGGCGTGGCCTTTTTCTTGGCCGACTGCGCCAGGCACAGCGTGCTCACCACATGGGGCGATTCGATGGGAATGCCCACCAGCTCGGCATCGGTCAGGTGGCTGCGCATGGCGCTGTCGGTCAACGCGGCGTAGCCGTAGCCGCCGCGCACCAGGTCCAGGATGGCCGGCACGCTGGACACTTCCCAGACCACGTTGAGCTTGACCTGGGACAGCGTGGCCTGGGCCTCCATCAACTTGCGGAAGATCTGGCCGTGCTGCGGCATGATCAACGGAAACTGCGACAGCTCGTCAAAGCGCACGCTGCTGCGCCCGCCCAGCGTGCGCGCCGGGCCGATCAGGCACAGGCGCTCTTCCAGCACGGGCGTGACCTCGATGTGCGGATGCGGCTCGGGCGTATAGACCAGGCCCAGGTCCATGCGGCCCGAGGTCAGCCATTCGGCGATGTTCATGGAAAAGCCCTCGACCACGGCCAGCCGGGCCTTGGGCATGTCCTTGCTGAACAGGTCGATCAGCGGCAGCGTCAGGCGCCGCGCCAGGCTGGGCGGCAGGCCCACCACGATGCGGCCCACGGGCTCGTCGCGCTGGCTGCCCAGATCCTCCTTGGCCAGCGCCACGCGCTGCATGATGGCGTGGCCGTGCTCCAGCAGGCGGCGGCCCGCGTCGGTCAACGTCACGCCGCGGCCGGTGCGAATCAGCAGGGTTTCGCGCAGCTCGGTCTCCAGCGCCCGCACCTGGCGGCTCAGTGCGGGCTGGGCCGTCTCCAGCAGCACGGCCGCCTTGCTGAAGCTGCCGGTCTCGGCCACATGCACGAACGTCTCTATCTGCTGCAAATTCATGTTCTCTCGCCTCCTCACTTATGCCATTTTGCTATAGCTGCTAGCGCCAGCCACGGCTAGGTGCTTTGCAACGAACTGACACAATGCGGCGACTGGATGATCCAGCCGCTCCCGCAAGAGAGCGTAAAAACAAGAGCAGCCTGTGCCTTGCCGGCATAGGACCAAGCCCCCCAGCAAGCCCAACAGCGACTCGGAGACAAACCATGAAAGACAGCGCCTTCCGCATCAATCGCCGCCAGGCGGGCCTCGCCCTTGGCGCCCTGGCCATGGGCGCCCTGGCACCCGCGCGTGCCCAGTCGGGTGCCGCCGCCAACTGGCCCACCAAGCAGGTGCGCATCATCAACCCCTTCCCCGTGGGAGGCGGGCCGGACGGCACCTCGCGCCTGGTGGCCGACAAGCTGGCGCGCCTGTGGAACCAGCCCGTCATCGTGGAAAACCGCCCGGGGGGCAACGGCTTCATCGCCATCGAGGCCTTCAAGCGCGGCGCCACCGACGGCACGGACATCATCCAGCTGGACAACGTCCACCTGGCCGCCTATCCCCACCTGTTCAAGAAACTGCCCTACAGCATCGACAAGGACTTCGAAGTCGTCCTGCCGCTGTTTCGCACCTTCTTCTTCGTCTGCGTGCCGGTCAACAGCCCCTACAAGACCGTGGCCGACCTGATTGCCGACGCCAAGGCGCGCCCCGGCAAGCTCAACTACGGCTCGTGGTCCGTGGGCAACCCGGTGCACCTGGGCTCGGCCCTGCTGGAGTCGCTGACGGGCACCAAGATGGAACACGTCATCTACAAGGAAACCAGCCAGCTGTACACCAGCGTGGCCACGGGCGAGCTGGCCTTTGCGCTGGGCTCCTCGGGCACGGCCGGCCCGCTGATGCGCTCGGGCAAGCTGCGCTTTCTGGCCGTGCTGGCGCCCCACCGCCTCAAGGGCTATGAAGACGTGCCCACCGTGGCCGAGTCCGGCGGCCCGGCCGATGCAGTGGTCACCGGCTGGAATGCCTTTGCCGTCTCCAAGTCCACGCCGCCGGCCGTGGTCGAGAAGATCCGCCAGGACACCATGAAGGCCCTGCGCGAGCCCGACATCCAGCCCAAGTTCCAGACCTTCGGCTACGAGAACTACTTCCCCACGAACGAAGAGTTCAAGGCCTTCATCGTCGAAGAGAACAAGCGCTTTGGCGACGTGATCCGCCGCGCCAAGATCGAGCTGTAAGCCACAGGCCACAGCAGGCCGCAGACGCAAAAAAGCCGCCGCGCCGCAAGGCCGGCGGCTTCTTTCATGCCGTCTTCAGCGCGACATCCCGCGCGCCGCAATCGGCCACAGCGCGTGCACCGTGCCGCCCTGCAGCAGCACCAGCTCGTCGTGCAGGTTGAATGTCGGGTCCACGTGCGAGGGCAGCAGCTGCAGCACGCTGCCCAGGGCGGGCGCCTGGGCGCCAGGCTCCACGCATACCACGCTGTGCTCGTCATTGATGGCCACGCAGCGCAGGCCCGGCGTGCCGTAGACGGCGGGCGGGCCGCATTCGGCCGAGGTGGATTTCAGGCCCGCATCGAGGATGACGCGGTCCGGCGCGGGCGTGCTCATCACCGTGGACAGCAGGAACAGGCTGCGGCGAAAGGCCAGCGCCCCGCCCCATTCGTTGGCGCCGTAGTCGCCATCCATGAAGGCATAGGAGCCCGGCTGCAGCTCGGTGTAGACGCCGCTGGCCGCATCGAACTCCACGCTGCCCGTGCCGCCGCCCGTGATGGTGTGGCAGGCCAGGCCGTTGTCGCGCAGCAGCTGCGCGCAGGCCGCCGCCCGGCTCGCAGCCTCCTGGCAGGCCTGCGCACGCTCTTCGCGGCTGCGCCGGTGCTGCGCCGCGCCGTGGTAGGCCTGCAGGCCCGCGAAATTCAGGCCCGGCAGGTCACGCGCCTGCCGCGCCAGGGCCAGCACGGCCTCGGGGCCCGTGACGCCGCAGCGGCCCTGGCCCACGTCCACCTCGACCAGCACGTCGATCTCCACGCCCGCCTGCGACATGGCCTCGGACAGCTGCACCAGGTTGGCCGCGTTGTCCACGCACACGGCCATGCGCGCCGTGCGCGCCAGCCGGGCCAGCAGCGCGTGCTTGGCGGGTCCCACCACCTCGTTGCTGATCAGGATGTCGCGCACGCCGGCCGCCACAAAGGGCACGGCCTCGCTCACCTTCTGGCAGCAGATGCCACGCGCGCCCAGCGCCAGCTGGCGCAGCGCGATCTGGGGGCACTTGTGCGCCTTGGCATGCGGGCGCAGCGCCACGCCATGGCGGTCGGCCCAGTCCTGCATGGCGCGCAGGTTGGCATCGAAGGCCGTCAGGTCCAGCGCCAGGCTGGGTGTGTCGATGCGATCGAGCGGATCGCCGGGCCGTGCGGCAGGCTCCATTGCCAGGCCGCTGGCGTCATCGTGCAAGGGCATGGTGCTGTGCCTCATTCCTGCGGGGGCGCGTACTGGGCGATGACCTCGGCCTCGGTCATGGTCGGCGTCTGGTTGGCGAAGTCGTAGTAGCCGGGCTTTCTGTCGATGTAGATCTGCGTGGCCAGCTCGAAGTCCTGCGACTCGAAGGCGCCGGCCGGCACAAAGTACTCGCCCGTGGCGTGCAGCCGGTAGTACAGGTGCGTGCCGCATTGCCTGCAGAAGGCGCGCTCGGCCCATTCGGAGGAGGCATAGGTGCCTATGTGCTCGCCGCCCTCGAACTTCACATCGGGCCCGCAATGCACCGCCAGCAAGGGGCCACCGCCCCAGCGCCGGCAGTACCCACAGTGGCAGGCCCCGATTTCCCGGGCCTGGGGAGAGACAAAGCTGACAGCGCCGCAAAGACAGTGACCGTTCATGGTGCATGGACCTTTCCGTGGGTTGCGAGTACCTGGGATTATTCACAGGTGTCGCGCATCATAGGGGATGGCGGGCCGCCTGCAAATCGCCGCGCCCTACACTGCGCGCCATGCGACTTTTTCATTTCAGCGAAGACGGGGACATCCGGCAGTTCCAACCCCGCCCGGTCCTGAAGGCGGCCCCCCGCCGCCAGGGACAGGAGTGGCTCAACGGCCCCCTGGTGTGGGCCATCGCACAGACGCATCAGCGGCTGTACCTGTTTCCGCGCGAATGCCCGCGCATCGTCATATGGCCGCACGAGCACAGCACCAGCGAAGACAGGGCCCAATGGCTGAACGCCCTGCCCGATGGAGCGCTGGCCGTGGCCTATGTGGAGACCGCCTGGGCCGCGCGCCTGCAAGCGGCCCGGATACACCGGTACGAGCTGCCGGCCGATACGTTTGAAAGCCTGGAGGACGCCGGCATGTACGTGAGCCGGCAGACCGTGCAGCCCCTGCGCCGGGACCTGCTGGTCGATCTGCCGCAAGCAATAGCGGAATGCGGCACCGAGCTGCGCATCGTCGATTCCCTGCAGCCGCTGCGCGGCGTCTGGGACAGCTCGCTGCATGCCAGCGGCATACGGCTGCGCAATGCGGCCAGCTGGGCCTGAGCGCCGGACGCCACGGCGACGGCAACCATGGGCAAGCACGTAGGCAAAAACAGGCAATTGCATTCGGACGTACGCTATAGTAACGAACGGTATCAAAAGCACGGTCTGCCGTATGACAAATGGACGACTGGATACCCTCCAGGAGGATACCCAACCGAGGCTGAAATGCACGATGCCATCACCAACCCCACGCAAGCTGCGGTGACCCCGGTGGCGCCAGCCCCCCTGGAAATACCCGATTACGAACTGCTGGAAACCTTGGGATCAGGTGGCTACGGCACCGTCTACCGTGCGCGACACCGGCGCACGGGTGCATCGGTGGCCATCAAGGTCGTCAGGCTGCAGGAAGGCGGCCGCCAGGTGGAGCGCTTCCACCGCGAGACCATGCTGTGCGCGTCCCTGCACCATCCGCACATCGTCCAGTTGCTGGACAAGGGCGAGCAAGGCGACTGCGTCTACGGCGTCTTCGAATATGTGCCCGGCGAGACCCTCAAGAGCCTGATCCGCCGCCAGGGCGTGCTGACTGCCGCCGAGGCTGGCCGCCTCATGGCCGAGGTGCTCGATGCGCTGGACTGCGCGCATGCCGCCGGCATCGTGCACCGCGACCTCAAGCCCGACAACGTGATGGTCACCTCCACGGGCGCGGTGCGCCACGCCATGGTGCTGGACTTCGGCATCGGCACCGTCATTCCACAGTTTGCCGGCCCGCAGGTCTCGCAGCTCACCATGGGCGACGAATGCCTTGGCACGCCGGCCTACAGCGCCCCCGAGCAGCTGCGCGGCGAGCCGCCCAGCGCCCGCACCGACCTGTATGCCTGGGGGCTGATGTTCCTCGAATGCCTGACGGGCACGCCCGCCGTGCAGGGCGCCTCGGTGGCCGAGATCGTGCACCGCCAGCTCAGCCCGCAGGAAGTGCAGCTGCCGCCGGCCATCTCCACCCACCCCATCGCCGCCCTGCTGCGCAAGGCGCTCAAGAAGAGGCCTGCGGAGCGCAGCGACTCGGCGGCGGCCCTGCTCAGGGACCTCATGCGCGTGCGGCTGGACGATCTGGTGGGCCAGTTGCCCGCCGCCGCCCAGGTGCAGCAGGCGGACCTCACCCGCACCGTGGCCACCACGCGCGTTTTCTCGGAAGTGCGGCAGCTGACCGTGCTGTGCTGCAGCGTGTCGCTGTGGCCCGGCAGCGATGCCGACGCCATGGACAGCGCGGCAGGCACCGCAGGCCAGCCCTCGCAGGGGCTGAACATCGAGGACATCGAACTGCTGCAGCGCGAGGAACTCACGCTGTTCTCCGACGTTGCCACCCGGCGCGGCGGCATGCTGGCGGGCACGCTGGGCGACCGCATGCTGGTGCTCTTCGGCTACCCGCACACCAGCGACACCGATGCCCGCCAGGCCGGCATGACGGCGCAGGAGCTGCTGACGCTCAGCCGCAGCCGCGCGGCTGCCATCGAGCAGGTCCACGGACTGCACCTCGGAATCCGCATGGGCCTGCACACCGGCATGGCCGTGGTGGTCGGCGGCGAAGCACCCTCGGGCCATGCCGTCAACGTGGCCATGCGGCTGGAGGCCATCGCCGATGCGGGCACCCTGCTGGCCAGCGAAAGCAGCCACCGCCTGCTGGCGCGTCATGCGCGCTTCGAGAAGGCCGGCAGCCTGCGCCTGCCCGGCCAGCCTGCGGGCATGCAGACCTATCGCCTGGAGCTGGAGCAGCCAGCCGAGCTACTGCAGGGACCTGTGTCCGATGCAGCCTTGCAGTGCATAGGCCGCGAACCCGAACTGCAGCGCCTGCACGACGCGTGGGCGCGGGCCCGCGAAGCCGGGGGCAATGCGCTGTGGATTCGCGGCGAGCCGGGCATCGGCAAATCCTGCCTGGCCGACATGCTGCTCGTCCACGCCAGGACACAGGGCGCGAACACCGTGGTGCTGCAATGCCAGCCCGAGCACCGCAACACCGCGCTGACCCCTTTCCTGGGCCTGATACGGCAGCGGCTGGAGGCGGCAGATCCCCCGCAGGACCACCGCGAGCAGATGCGCGAAGCCCTGCGCGCCGCAGGCTGCGATGCCGAGGCCGCCCTGCCCATTCTGTGCGCCTGGCTCTCGCTGCCCCTGGGCGACTGCGAGCCCAGCCGCATCTCGGCCGTCATGCAAAGGGCGCTGCTGCTGCAGTCCACCGCGCAATGGCTGCTGCACATGTCCGAAGCCGAGCCCTTGCTGCTGGTCGTCGAAGACGTGCACTGGGCCGATCCCACCAGCATCGAACTGCTGGAGCAACTGGTAGCGCGCCTGCCCGGGCGGCGCGTGCTGCTGGTGCTCACGGCGCGTCCGCAGTGGCAACCGCCCGAAGGCCTGCAGGCCGACTGCGTGGACGTGCGGCGCCTGGAAGACGCCCAGGCCACCGAACTGGCCCGCCAGACGCTGGCACCGCGCCGGCTCAGCCCTGCCGTGATCCGCCACGTGGTGGAACGCACGGACGGCGTGCCGCTGTTCATCCAGGAAATGGCGCGCATGCTGCTGGATGCCCACCTGGTGGAGGAAGACGGCGTCTGGGACTTTCGCCATGCCGGACTGCCGGCCGCCATTCCGCTCACGCTGCGCGACTCGCTGGTCAGCCGCTTTGACCGCATCGGCCCGCTCAAGCCCCTGCTGCAGCTGGCCGCCACCATGGGCCGGCACTTCGACTTCGACCTGCTGTGCGCCTGCGTGGAACGCCCGCAGGGCGAAGTCGGGCAGGAACTGGCCGCCCTGGGCCAGGCCGGCCTGGTGATTGCCGACGAACGCGCGGGCCCGGGCGCCTACATGTTCCGCCACGCGCTGATCCGCGACACGGCCTACGAATGCATGCTGGTATCGCAGCGCCGGCTGCTGCACCGCGACGTGGCCCTGGCCCTGATGCAGCACCAGCCGCAGCGCGTTGCGGCGGAACCCGCAGGCGTGGCCCAGCACTGGGCGGACGCCGGAGACCACGCCCAGGCCGTGGCGCTTGCGGTGCGGCAGTTGCGCATCACGCAGCTGCGCTCGCTCAACGATGAAACCATTGCCTACGCGCGCCACATCGACGACTGGCTGCAACAGCTCCAGGGCGTGGCCCAGCGCGAGGCGCGGCTGGACGTCAACAGCTACGTGACCCAGGCGCTGATGAACAAGCACGGCTGGGCCCATGCCCAGGTGGTGGAAAGCATCGCGCTGTCGCAGGAGCTGCTGGCCGGCCCGGGCGCCAACGCCGTGGCCGACTACAAGCAGGTGCAGCACCTGTGGATGCTGATCACCTACCACCACGTGGCCAGCAACCGCGAGGAAGTGCGCCAGCTCAGCCACCGGCTGCTGGAGCAGGCCGTGCGCCAGCAGGACACGGGCGTGCTGGTGGCCGCCCAGACCTACCTGGGACTGGCCCACTACTCCGACGGCCGATTCGAGCAGGCCGAAGAAGCGCTGACCGACGCCATCACCCGCTACGACCCCGTGGCCCATGCCCATCATGCGGCCGAGTTCGGCTTCGACACCCGTGTCTGGGCCACCTGCGGGCGCGCCCTGGTGCGCTGGTTCGCCGGCTTCGACCAGGCCGCGCTGGCCGATGCGGCCGACGCCGTGCGCCTGGCGCACGAGGTCTCGCACATTCCCTCGCTGAGCATGGCCCTGCTCTACCAGGGCCTGGTCCACCAGGCGCGCGGCGACCGGGCCAGCGCGCTGGCCACCACGGGCGAGCTGCTGGACATCACGGCCCGCTACGGCCTGCCAGCGTTCTCGGGCTATGCGGACATCATCCGCTGCTGGGCCCTGGGCGAGGGCACGGCAAGCGAAGACAGCGAAGGCATAGCGCGCGCCAGCGCAACGGCGCAGGTGCTCTGGGACATGGGCTGCCGCTACTGCCAGACCTACTACCGCTCCTTCGTCGCCGAAATGCTGGCGGCCAGTGGGCGCTGGACCGAGGCCCTGGACAAGATCGACGAATGCCTGCGCCTGGCCGACGTGCTGGACGAACGGCTGCACAGCAGCGAGCTGCACCTGAAGAAGGCCCGCTTCCTGCTGGCCATGGGCGCCGACCACGCGGCCGTGCAGGACAGCCTGGCCCAGGCGGCCGGGACTGCGCGCACTGCCGGCAAGTACCGCACCGAAACCGAGGCACTGGCCCTGTCGCAGGCCCTGGCACCCGCCAGGCCGGACGTGGCCGCGCGCCTGAGTGAGCTGGCCGCGCTGCGGCCTGAACTGTCCGTGCACCTGTCCGGGCCCCTGCCCGGCCAGGCGCATTTTTCTTGAACCGAGGATGAAGTCACATGACCACCCAGCTGCAGAATACTGAACCGTTGCTCGCATTCCGCCTTGCCTACCTGCGAGCCATCGCCCGCTCCTGGCAGGATGACGCCTACCGCCGTGACCTGCTGGGGCAGCGCGACATCCAGCCCATGCTGCACCGCGACTTCAACCTGCCGACCCAGTGGCCCCAGGTCGATGTGTCGCTGCGCCTGAGCGACGACCCCACCCAGCGCGCCGAATGGAAGCCCGTGCTGACGGCCGGCTGGATCGGTCCCGACGATGAATTCGTCATCGTCCTGCCCCAGGCGCCCCAGACCCATGCCTCCGAGGCCCTGGCCGCCTACTACCAGCTGTTCCCCAACTTCATGGGCGTGAGCACCTCGTTCGAGGAACCGAACAACGGCATGCTCAGGGCTGCCCTGCCCACGGGCCTGGGCATCCCCGGCGGCGGCCCCGACTCGCTGCTGGCCTTCGGCGGCGTGGTGCTGCGCGCCATCGCCCTGGCCTGGCAGTCGCCCGAGTTCCACGCGGAGCTGACGCGCGACGACGGCAAGGACAAGGCCCCCGTGCTGAGCCAATGGCTGGGCTACAACAACCCGTTCAACTTCCAGGTCCGCTTCGAGACCGAACAGGCCTTCACCTGGGACGCCGCGCGCGGCGAGTGGAACCTGCAGCGCGCAGACGGCACGGCCATCAAGAACGGCATCGTGCTGAACTACCCGGTGGCACCCGCCGAGCAGGACCTGTGGGCCATCGCCCTCACCTCCTACAACAACACCGGTGACGCCTATCCCTTCACCTGCTGATACGGCACCGGCGCAGCTGCAAGGGGCCACGGCCACCTTGCTGCTGACGCTGGCGGCACGTGCCCGCGCTGCAGGTCGTGGGGGGGCCCCCGGGCGGCCCCGCCAGCCGCCCGATGGGGACCCCCCCCCCGGCCCCCCCGCCCCGGCGCCGCCCCCCCCCCCCCCCCCCCCCCCCCCCCCCCC